>CAKUVM010000006.1 GCA_934699135.1 uncultured Bacteroidales bacterium | reverse complement strand
GAGCGGGAGTCTTTGGCGCGAAGCATCGCGGCAATGCCGATATGCGACTCCGACAAATATTCCACACTAACGGTGCTTGGCGGCATGCCAGCGCAAAACGCCGTGGCGTTGCAGAAAAACTTCGACACCGAGGCGCGACACTGGGCCGAGATGCAAGCCGAGCGGCAGCAAGCGACACCGGAAGAGATGAGACTCCGCAACCTGACGGACAATTTCATCAAAGACCTCTACCGCGCCTTCAGGATCAGGCCCGACCGATTTGGCGACACCGACCTTTTCAACGAGGCCGCCTGGCCGTTAGGCAGCGCCACGCTAGACATCCTCTTCCCCACGGCGGAAGACAAGGACGCGTTGGGCCGCGAGCTTGTCAGATATGACTGCTGGGCCGCAGCAACGCGCCTCTACGCCCACGCTTGCGCCACGGCAGAGCCTTCTGCCGACCTGACCAGGAAATACGCCCTGTGCCTTGAGAAGACCGGCGAGGCGGACAGAGCCATCGAGCAACTGAAAAAAGCCGAGCTTATGGACGACTCCAACGTCTGGACCAAGCACACGCTGGCGCAATGCTACTATGACCGCGCCGACTACAAGACAGCCCTCTACTACCTCAACGTGGCGGCGACGCTCAAGCAGCCGACCGTGGCCAAAAGGCTAATGGCAGCCAAGTGCCTTGCCTCGCTAGGCCAATATCAGCAGGCGCAAAACGCCTACATAGCCCTCACATTCGACGCTCCAGACGAGGCCGACGGTTACCTTGGCACCGCCATTTGCGCCATAGCGCTGGGCAAGCGCGAAGAGGCTCAAAAATATGTCCACATGGCGCACGAGAACTGCCAAGACATTGACAGACGCCACGACACAGAGGCCACCGCGCTGCTGCTGCTGGCCACCCGCGACTTCGGGGCCGCGGCTACAAGCCTGGCGGCCTTGGCCAAGGAGACGGGAGAGGCCGCCGTCTTGGACTTCATAGACGCCAACCGCGCCAACCTGACCCAATATGGCGTGGGACCCGCCGAGGCCGACCTCTTCACAGAGCTGCTGCGGATGGAGGTTAGGAAATGAAGCACAAGATAATCAACGACCCCGTCCACGGCTTCATAAGCATAGAAGACGACCTGCTCCTGCGCCTGCTCTCACACCCTTGGGTGCAACGCCTGCGGCGCATCCGGCAGCTGGGACTCACGTCTCTCGTCTATCCCGGCGCGCAGCACACCCGATTTCAACACGCTACGGGAGCCATGCACCTGATGCAGACGGCATTAGACACGCTACAGGCCAAAGGTGTGCTGGTGCTGCAGGGCGAGCAGCGCGCTGCCATGGCCGCCATATTGCTCCACGACGTAGGCCACGGCCCATTCTCCCACGCCTTGGAGCGCCTCATTGCCCAAACAAGCCACGAGACAATATCCGACATCATCATGGAGCGTCTCAACGCGCAGACGGGCGGTGAGTTGCAGGACTGCATCGACGTCTTCTGCGGCAGGTGCCGACCTTTCCTTCATCAGCTCATATCTAGCCAACTAGACACCGACAGGCTAGACTACCTCAAGCGAGACAGTTTTTTCAGCGGCGTGGTGGAGGGCGCCGTGGGAGCCGACCGAATCATAAAGATGCTAGACGCCACGCCAGACGGGCACTTGGGCGTGGAGGCCAAGGGAATATACACCATAGAGGACTTCCTGGTGGCGCGCAGGCTCATGTATTGGCAAGTGTATCTGCACAAGACCGTCGTCGCGGCCGAAG
Organism: uncultured Bacteroidales bacterium; assembly: GCA_934699135.1. Lineage (GTDB taxonomy): Bacteria > Bacteroidota > Bacteroidia > Bacteroidales > Marinilabiliaceae > W3P20-009. Next base: position 69,131 of record CAKUVM010000006.1, on the reverse strand, counting down.
AGATGCTCCGCATGGCCGTCATAAGGGCGAGGGAGCTGCTGGAGGCCGGCCGGGAGCTATGGACCACGCACCCGCTTCGCCATTTCCTGACCCGGCGGGTGAACGAGGGCGAGATGCGCGCCGAGGAGCGGACTCTGGAGCTGTTTTGCGAAATTGACGATGACGACATCACGACGTCGCTCAAAGCGTGGACTCAGTCCGACGACAAGGTGCTGCGTTTCCTGAGCCGCGGGCTGGTGTGCCGAGACCTGTTCCACATAGAGATGAGCCGCGAGCCCATATCCGAGGAGCGAATTGACGAGGAGAGGCAGCACGCCGCCAAGGCCTTGGGAGTGAGCTTGGAAGACACCGACTACATTGTCCGCACGGGCCAAGTGAGCAGCAAGACATACACGCAGGGCGTGGACAGAATAAACATCATATACCGAGACGGCAGCGTGCGCGACATCTCGGAGGCCAGTGACATGATGCGCCTAGACACACTCGGCGCGGCGGACCGCCGCTACTACATTTGCGCCCCGCGTCGGGGCTGACGGCCCGCCACGCTTTAATATGTTGGAATTATTGATTAGTTTTGTGAGCTAATAACAAAAGAAGAAGCTATAATGGAGTTCACAGCGCAACAGATAGCTGACATGCTCGGTGGCATCGTAGAAGGCGACCCCCAGGCCACTGTCAACGACGTCTCTAAGATTGAAGAGGGACGCCCCAAGAAGTTGACTTTCTTCGCCAACGCCAAGTATGAGCATTATGTCTACACCACGGCGGCGTCGGTCATCATAGTGAACTCCGACTTCAAGCCGACCAAGGAGGTCAAGGCTACAATGATAAGGGTGGCCAACGCCTACGAGAGCCTGGCCAAGCTCCTGGCCCTCTACCAGCAGATGCAGCCACAGAAGGTGGGCATTGAGCAACCATCTCACATCAGCGAGACGGCCATCGTCGGCAAAGACGTATACGTTGGCGCATTCGCCTATATCGGCGAGAAAGCAAAGATAGGCGACGGCGCCAAGATATATCCGCAGGCCTATGTTGGTGACGGCGTGACCATCGGTGCAGGCACCGTCATATACCCAGGCGTGAAGATATACAAAGGGTGCAAGATTGGCGAGCGTTGCGTGCTGCACGCCGGCGTGGTCATCGGGGCCGACGGCTTCGGTTTCGCTCCAGACAAAGACGGCGTATACCATAAAATTGAGCAGGTGGGCGTGGTCGTGGTAGAAGACGACGTGGAGATTGGCGCCAACACTTGCGTAGACCGCTCCACCATGGGCTGCACGCGCATTGAGCACGGCGTGAAACTCGACGACCTCATCATGGTGGCCCACAACGTGGTCATAGGCCACGACACCGTCATAGCCTCGCAGAGCGGCATTGCCGGCTCCACCAAGATTGGCCCACACTGCGTCATGGGCGGCCAAGTGGGCGTGGCAGGCCACATAGAGGTGGCGGAGCGCACCACCATAGCGGCACAAAGCGGCATCCAGGGCTCCGTCAAGAAACCAGGCCAGACGCTCTTCGGCTCGCCTGCGTTCGATTATATGAGCTTCACGCGCTCTTTCGTGGTGTTCCGTCACCTGCCGGAGCTGAAACGATCCATTGACGCGCTGCTGAAAGAGCGGGAGACCAAAGACTAGCCCCCGAAAAACAGGGCCGAGGCGCAAGCCGAGGCAACAACCCCTAGAAAATCCACAATTGATGGAAAAACAGACAACACTGGCCGGCAGCGCACGGTTTGAGGGTAAAGGCCTCCACACCGGCGCCTACGTCCACCTCAGCATAAACTCCGCCCCCGCCAACTTCGGCATCCGCTTCCGCCGCACCGACCTGGAGGGCCAACCGGAGATTCCCGCGGTGGCAACGCGCGTGTCGTTCACGCAGCGCGGCACCGTCCTCACGGGCGACGGCAAAGAGACGGTCTCCACCATTGAGCATCTCATGTCAGCGCTCAGGGCCCGGGGCGTAGACAACTGCCTGGTGGAGGTCGACGGCCCTGAAGTCCCCATACTGGACGGAAGCGCGAAGCCCTTTGCCGACGCCATAGACGGCGCGGGGAAGAAAGAGCAGGACGCGGAGCGCAAATATCTGGTCGTGAGCCACAAGGTGGTTTACGAGGAGAAAGAAAAAGGGCTGCGCATCTTGGCCCTGCCCGAAGACTACTTCGCCGCCGAGGTGTGCATAGCCTTTGACGGCACCCGATGCCTAGCCAACCAGTGGGCGCAAATTGAGGATCTGGCGGGCGAGTATGACCAGATAAAAGACTGCCGCACTTTCGTCTTCCTCCACGAGATTGAGCCGCTGCTGAATATGGGCCTGATCAAGGGCGGCGACTTGGAAAACGCCATTGTCTTCGTGGAGGGCGAGATGACGGCGGAGCAGAGAACCGAATTGGCAAAGAAATTGGGACGCGCCGACGTGACCATCCATCCGAGCGGCGTGCTTAACGACCGCGACCTGAAATACGCCAACGAGGCGGCGCGCCACAAGCTGCTCGACCTCATCGGCGACCTCGCGCTCGTGGGAATGCCCATCAAGGGCCGAATATTGGCCACGCGCTCGGGACATGGCTCCAACACGGCCTTCGCTCGGATGCTCATGAGCGAGTTTATCAAATAAAAGACAGAGGATTCAGACACAGACATAACGATGAGCTTTCCTGACGATTGCAAGATAAGCAGCATGGCCTGCGTGTCTCCTGAGGCACAGATCGGCCACGGAGTAGAAATCGGCCCTTTCGCCACCATTGAGGCCAATGTGGTCATTGGCGACGGATGCAAGATCATGAACGGGGCCACGGTCTGCTGGGGTACGCGGATGGGCAAGGGCAACCGCGTGTTTCCCAACGCCGTCGTGGGCGGTGTGCCGCAAGACCTGAAGTTCCACGGCGAGGAGACGACGTGCGAGATCGGGGACAACAACACCATCCGCGAGTGCGCCACCATCAACCGCGGCACCGCGTCCAGAGGCAAGACAGTGGTGGGGAGCAACAACCTCATCATGGCCTACTGCCACATCGGCCACGATTGCGTCTTCGGCAACAACATCATCATCTCCAACGCGTGCCAGTTTGCCGGCGAGGTGGAGGTGAACGACTTTGCCGTCATTGGCGGCGGCTCGCTCTGCCACCAGTTCACCCGCGTGGGACGCTACGTCATGGTGCAGGGCGGCACGCGTTTTGGCAAAGACGTGCCCCCGTTCGCCCTGATAGGCCGCGAGCCCGCCTCCTACGAGGGCCTGAACATTGTGGGCCTGAAGAGGCATGGCTACACCACCCAGCAGATAGCCGAGGCGCAAGGCGCATACCGCCGCATATACCTGAGCAAGCTCAACACCACGCAAGCCTTGGAGGCCATAGAGGCCGAGATGCCCAAGAGCGACATCGTGAACGAGATTGTGGAATTTGTCAAAGCGTCTAAGCGAGGGATAATCAAATAGACTGGCAAAACATCACCAAGATAAAAGCCGCGGCCCCGCAAGCTGATTATGACAGTTGCGGGGCCGCGGCTTCTGCCATATGCCCGCCCTCTAGTAAGACACGCTCACCTCCGGCACAATCTCCCTAGCCCTGGCCGCCAAAGCGTCTAGGGCGCCGGGCGAAGCCTTGGCCATAGTCTGAAGAGGGGTCTCCCGCGCAATGGTGTATATCATAAGTCGCGGCGGAGCCACGCGGCGGAGGATGTCCAGCCACGGGGCCACATCGGCCTCCGAGGTGTTGTCATAGGCCACCCCGTCTTGCTCCCAGCTCACGAACATGGTCTGGATGGTCAGAGCGTCTCCCAACCTGTCACGCAAGGCCACAATGCGGCTCACAGTGTCTTCAAGAGAGTAGCCCGGAGCCGGACGGTCAAGCCTCTTCACCGTCTCTTCGAGCCCGGAGTCAATTTTGAGGATAGCCTCATCGGTCAAGGCCAGGGCGTCCGCCACTTTAGGGTCGGCCAGGCGCGTGGCGTTGGACAAGACGCAGATGCGGGCATCGGGGGCCAAACGGTCTCGGAGATCCACCGTGTCTTCCATGATCTCAGCAAAGTGAGGGTGGAGCGTAGGCTCACCATTGCCCGCGAAAGTGATCACGTCTGGCCGCTTGCCGCCCGCCGCCATGGCCTTCAGCGCAGACCCCAATTGGCGCGCCACCTCGGTGCGAGTGGGCAGTGGAGACAAACCGCCCCCCCCCTCGCGGCGCGAGAAACCGCACTCGCAATAGAGGCAGTCAAAAGAACACACCTTGCCGTTGACCGGCAAAAGGTTGACGCCGAGCGACACGCCAAGTCGCCGACTGTGGATGGGGCCGAAGACGGCCTTGTCAAACAAGATGGTAGACATAGGTGGCAAAGTTCGCCAAAAAAAGGAATCGGCGGAGATGGAGCGGCCCCAAAGTGCGGCCTCCGCAGCAACAAAAAAATGATTATCTTTGACAATCTCTTGCACTCCTAAGGGGTGTCCGCCATATGATGACGGGCGCGCCAGGCTGCGGAGGCCACCATCTCTTATGCGCTTTTCTGACGTCATAGGCCAAAAGGCCATCAAAGACCGGCTGCTCACCATGGCGGGCGAGGGCAGGCTGCCCCACGCCATGCTGCTCATGGGCGATGAGGGCGTCGGGGCTTTGCCATTGGCTATGGCTCTGGCTCAATATATTGACTGCACCGGAGACAAGAGCCACGGCGACTCGTGCGGCACGTGCCCCGCATGCCAAAAAGTGGCCAGGATGGTCCACCCTGACGTCCACTACATATTCCCTATCGCGAAAAACGGCTCGTCTGACGACACCGACACATATTTGCCCGAGTGGCGCCAGACGGTGACCCGCACGCCATATTTTGGCCTGCAAGAGTGGGTCTCCGCCATGGCCTCAAAAAAGCGCACCGAGGCGCAGCCCGATGACGACAAGGCGACCGCCACCGGCACGGGCAAGCAGGCCCTCATTGCCAAAGACGCGGCGCAGGCCATACACGCCAAGCTGAGCATGAAGCCCTATGAGGCCGACAAGCAGATCATGATTATCTGGAAGCCGGAGCTGATGAACGAGACCACCAGCAACAGCCTCTTGAAAATATTGGAAGAACCGCCAACCGACACGCTCTTCATCATGGTGAGCGAGGATGCCGCGCAAATCCTCCCGACAATATTGAGCCGCGCGCAGACGTTTCGCGTGCCGCCGATAGAAGAGGAGGACATGAAAGCGGCGCTCATGCGCTCCCTAGGGATGGTGCCAACCGAGGCGAGCCGCATGGCGCACATTGCGCAAGGCAGCTACGTGGCCGCCACAAGACTGCTTGGCAACGCCGAGACCTCCACGCAAAACCTGCAGTTTTTCAAAGAGATGATGAGGGTGGCGTGGACCGACAGACCTGAGAAGGTGATCAGGATGAACACCCTGGCCGACCAATGCCGAGCCATGACGCGAGACCAGGTCAAAAACCTGCTCGCCTACTGCCAACACATGGTGAGGGAGAGCTTCATCATGAACCTGTGCGAGAGCCGCATAAACTTCCTGACGCAGGCCGAAGAGGAGTTCTTGCTCAAATTTGCCCAGTTCGTCCACATCGGCAACGCCGAGCGCATAGCCGCGCTCATTGATGACACCACGGCGCGGGTGGAACAAAACGCCAATGTCAGGATGGTCATGAAGAGCATGATGATGAGCTTGAGCGCGCTCATCAAAAGGATCAAAAGGCCATCGGCAGAGCCCGACCAACAAGCCTGACGCCACGCACAGCACAACCCTGCACTTCCAACACCGACATACATACACTCAATACCCACTGACACAGACAATGGAAGACGAGATAAAGAGAGCCGACGAGCAGATCCCCGACCTGAAACCCGATGACGGGCAGGCCGAGGCGCTCATCCCGGCCACGGGCTTCAGACCCGAACAAAGCGTGAGCTGCTGCGGCACGCGCGCCATAAGAGGAGGCAAACTCCACACCTATGACTGGCTAGAAGACCTGCCGACGCCGCCCAACGCGTCAGACCTGGTGGAGGTTCAGTTCAAAAACACCCGAAAGGCCTACTTCCGAAACTCGACAGGCATCCTGCTGAAACGCGGAGACACGGTGGCCGTGGAGTCGTCTCCAGGCCACGACATTGGCACCGTCACCCTCCAAGGCAGGCTGGTCTACCTCCAGATGCATAAAAACCACATCAACCCCGCCAATTACGAGTTCAAGCGCGTCTATCGTCTGGCGCGCCCCACAGACATAGAGAAATGGGAAGAGGCCAAGGCCCTGGAGCATCAGACCATGCTGGAGGCCAGGCAGATAGCCCAGAGCCTAAATCTCAATATGAAAATTGGCGACGTGGAGTATCAGGGAGACCGCACCAAGGCCATCTTCTACTACATCGCTGACGAGCGCGTAGACTTCCGCGAGCTCATCAAAGTCTTGGCCGACCGTTTTCACGTCCGCATAGAGATGCGCCAGATCGGCGCCAGGCAAGAGGCGGGGCGCATTGGCGGCATAGGGCCATGCGGGCGCGAGATGTGCTGCGCCACGTGGATGACGAGTTTCGTCTCCGTCTCCACCCACTCGGCCAGGCTTCAAGACCTGTCTCTCAACCCCGTCAAACTGGCAGGGCAATGCGGCAAGCTCAAGTGCTGCCTCAACTATGAGCTGGCGGCCTACGTGGATGCCATTAAGAGCTTCCCGCCCACAGACAAGCCTCTGGAGACGGCCGAAGGCACATATTTCTTCTTCAAATACGACATCTTCAAGAGGCTCATGTGGTACTCGCCACAGAAAGACTCCCCCACCAACATCGTGGCCGTAGACGCCGACCACGTGGCTGAAATAATCAAGATGAACGCCGAGGGCAAAAAGCCCGACACCATAGGCGGCACTCAAACGACCGTGAACAACGAGGAGGACGGATATTCGGGCGTGGTGGAACTTGATGAAGACCTGACGCGCTTCGACGGCAAAGGAGGCAAGCGAGGCCGGGGCGGAGACAGGAACCGTGGCCGGGGAAACAGGGCAGACAACAACCGAGGTGACCGGCAGGGCCGACAAGGCGGCCGACGCGGTGACAGGCCAAACCGCCAACAAACGGCGCCCAATGACGCCCAGCAGACCGGCAACACGGCCACAGCCGCGCCAGGGGCATCGGCCGAGACAACAGATAACAGGCCAAGGGACAACAGGCCCCGCGGAGACAGAGGCCCAAGGCCGCGCCGAGACGGCGACGGGCGGCCTCGCGAGCCAAGGCCGGGGCAAGACCAAAGGCGAGGAGGCAGGGGCCCAAGGCCGCGCCGAGACGGGCAGCCTCGCGAGCCAAAGCCGGAGGGGCAGTCCAGGCAACATCAGGAGAACGACAACAAACGCGGCAATGAGCAAGGCGGAGAACAAAAATAGAGGCACGTGCAAACTGCGGTTGACATTGGCGGCAGCCCTGGTCGCGTGCGCCGCCTTGCTGGGAAGCGGATGCACAGGCGGAGTGGCCTATGACGAGTTCGTGAGCTTGGCCAAGGCCAACTGGGACAAAGACTCACTCGCAGTCTTCCGCGCCGAGATAACCGACACCACGGGAGCCTACGACATAATGATCCAGGTGCGCAATGACAACGACTACGCCTTTGCCAACCTGTGGCTCTTCATTGACGTGGTGTCTCCCGACGGCCACACACGCCGCGACACTCTGGAGTGCGTCTTGGCCAAGGCGGACGGCACGTGGCTGGGCGGCGGATGGGGTTCGCTCTACACCCTGCGATGCCCATACATGCCGCAGGTGCGCTTCGCGCGGCCCGGCCCATACACATTCCGCCTCACGCAAGGGATGCGCAAAGACCAGCTGAAAGGAATCCACGACATAGGTCTGCTCATAGAGCGGCATAAGGAGGAACAATGACCCCCTGACCATGGGAAAGAACAAACTAAAGAAATTTGCCGACATGGCGGGCTACCGTCACGTCTTCGAGGCCGACTTTGACACACTGCAAAGCGAAGGTTTCAGCCAACGCGGACATTGGCACGAATGGTTCGGCAACGCCAACCCCATTGTGCTGGAGCTAGGCTGCGGCAGGGGGGAATATACAGTAGGGCTGGCGCGGCGCGACCAGTCAAAAAACTACATTGGCGTGGACATCAAGGGGGCGCGGATGCACGCCGGGGCCACAGAGGCCGCCAATGAGGGACTCGCCAACGTGGCCTTTATCAGGACGCGCATAGAGTTCATCGAGCAGTTCTTCGCCCCCGGCGAGGTGAGCGAGGTGTGGGTCACGTTTCCCGACCCGCAGATGCGGAAAGAGCGCAAGAGGCTCATTGGCACGCTCATGCTCTCGCGATACCGCAACTTCTTGTCTCCCAACGGGCCCGTACACCTGAAGACAGACAGCCCGTTCCTCTTCGCCTATGCGCAAGAGATGATGAAAGCCAACAACATAGCGCCACAAGCCATGACGGCCGACCTCTACGCGCAAGACGAGCCGGACCCCGCGCTCGGCATCAGGACGTATTATGAGCAAAAGTGGATAGACGCCGGCATGACGATCAAATATGTCCGTTTCTCCATCCCGGCAGGGGTGGCGCTCAAAGAGCCGGAGGCGGACATTGAGCGAGACAACTACCACAACGTGGGGCGCAGCGTAGTGATTAAGGAGCGCTGACGCCGCCGCCCACAATAAAAGATTCAGACACATATGGCATTCTACCCCGCACAAGTAATCCAGGCACTGAAAACAGTGACCCACCCCGAGAAAGGGGAGGACATCGTGACCCTTGGCATGCTTGAGGACGACATCCGCATAAGCGGCAGCAGGGTGAGCTTCTCACTCATCTTCGACAGGCCAAACGACCCGCTCGTCGGCATCATCAAACAACGCGCAGCCGAGGCCATCAAGAGAGAGATGGGACCAGAGGTGGAGATAGACGGCAACATATTCATCAAGATACGCCAAAGGCCCAAGGCTCCGGAGCGTCCCGTGCTGCCAGGCGTAAAGAACGTCATTGCCGTGGCGTCGGGAAAGGGCGGCGTGGGCAAATCCACCGTCACGAGCAACTTGGCCATCGCGCTCAGCCAGATGGGCTTCAAGGTGGGGCTGCTGGATGCCGACATCTTCGGCCCGTCGGTGCCCATCATGTTCGGCACTGAGGACGCGCGCCCCACCCTGTCTGACAAATCGACCGAGGGGCATGAACTCATAGACCCCGTTGAAAAATACGGGGTAAAGATGCTGAGCATAGGTTTCTTTGTTGATCCTGGCCAAGCCGTGGTGTGGCGCGGGGCCATGGCCACCAACGCCATAAAGCAGCTTGTGACGGAGGCCGACTGGGGAGAGCTGGACTACCTGCTCATCGACATGCCCCCAGGCACGTCAGACATCCACATATCGCTCGTCGGGCTAGTGAAGCTCACGGGGGCCATCGTGGTCTCCACCCCACAGAAAGTAGCGCTCGCCGACGCCCGCAAGGGCGTGGACATGTTCCTCAACCCCAAGGTGGGAGTGCCAGTGCTTGGCATTGTTGAAAATATGGCCTGGTTCACGCCCGCCGAGTTGCCAGAGAATAAATATTACATCTTCGGCAAAGACGGAGCGCGAGACTTGGCAGAGGAGCTTGGGGTCCCACTGCTCGGCCAAATCCCCATAGTCCAGTCTATCCGAGAAGATGGCGACGCCGGCACCCCCGCGGCCCTCAACGCCAACAGCCCGGCGGGCATGGCTTTCGCCAATCTGGCAAAGAGCGTCGCCGCCATCACGGCATAGCGCCGCAATGGCCCTGACCTAAGGCAAAAAAGGTGTAAAAAGAACAAGATGGAGCTTCTTCACAGAAGAGATTTATGCCACTTTGGATTCTTGGCGGCCGCGGCGGCCCTCGTCACTTCGTGCCAAGACGAAGGGTTCTTCAACGTGGATCCGCTGTTTGCAGACGGCGCCATACTCCAGCAGCATAGCACTGTCGTGGTCAAAGGGAAAGCGTCGCCAGGCACCCACGTCATAATCATGACAGACTGGGACTATTCCGTCACCACGTCGGCCAGAGCCGACAGCATATGGGAGGCCACGCTGAACACGCCGGGAGCCGACACCCTGCGCCACGCCATAAAATTCTCCACCAATGCGGGCGGCAGCGTGGTGCGGGACATCCTCATTGGCGAGGTATGGACGGCCGTGGGCCAGACGGGCGAATCGCCCCTGCCAGACGTGTGCCATGGTCCCGACAGCGCGGCGGCAGAAGAGACACCCCCCGAGCCCATGCGGCAAGACCCGCTCGTGCGCATTTTCCGCATGGAGCCTGGCGCGGCGGCGTGGCCGCAGAGCGAGAGCCGAGGAGGCTGGGCCAGCCTGACAGAAGGCATGGACATTGGCCTCAACAATGGTGCGCTGACATTCGCAAAGATATTGCGCGACAGCCTGCGAATCCCCGTAGGCGTGATTTTGGCGTCTTGCGCCGACGCCCCATGCAGGGCTTGGGAGAACCCCGAACTTCTTGAGTGTGAAGACGAGGCCAAAAGAGAATTGGAGACATGGCGCGAGAAGCACGCCGAATGCGTCAGCTGGCTGGCCTCGTTGCCCATGTTGGAGACGCGCGATGAAGCCGGGCGCAACATCTTGGGCAAGTTGAGCGTCTATGACGAATTCATGAACATCTCCAAGCTCAACCCACAGCAGTGGCCGTCAATGCGCCTGCCAGGGCTATGGGGCCGCGACGGCCTGCCCGGCTTCGACGGGGTGGTGTGGCTTGTGAAAAACGTGGAGCTGCCACCCGGCATGCCACGGCGCACGAAAATGCGCATTGTCCTGGGCGGACTGGCGGACAACGACTTGACCTACGTGAACCAAGCCCTTGTGGGCCACAGCTACGACACGACGGCCACACTGCCGCGCGGCACGTATGACATACCAGCCGACCTGACGCAAAGTGGCCACATGACCATAAACATACGCCTAGACGGGCATCATGAGACAGCTGGCATCTACGGCCCGCCAGACGGCACCCCAATGAGGATTGAGACACCGGATGGCAGCAAGAGCGTACGCATAGACGGCGAGTGGGCCTATTGCGCGGCGGCGCACTTTACGGCGGGAGACTCCAAGGTGAGCCTCATGGGGATGCCGGACAACAGATATATGAGCGAGTTCCGCAACTGCATGGGCCTGCCGCTGTGGCTCCGCGGCTCAGTGTATAACAAGATGCTAGCCCCACTGCAAGGCTTCGCCGTGGCAGGTGTCTTGTGCCATATGGGCGAAGCCGACATGTCGCGGCCCACTGAGCGACGCGACCTGACGGCGCACACCAAGCAGATTGTGAAGACGCTACGCGCCACGTTTGGCCGCAAAGACCTGCCCATATACATGAGCCAAATCCCCACCATGCCTCGCTCCACACACGGCGGCGGGGGCGACGCGAGGCAGGCTCAGGTGGACGCGGTGAACCAACTGGACGACAAGGTGAGCCTAATCTCGCTGATAGACCTGGCCACGAACCCCAAGTTCCCGACCAAAAGCCGGCGGCAGGCCGAAGAGGGTCGGCGCATGGCAGCGGCCGCACTGGCGGACGTGTACTCACTAGGCGCTCCACACCATGGCTCGTGCCCCATGCCGCGCAAGGCCGTGAGAGACCATCAAGTGGTCAACGTGTGGTTTGACCACGCCGACGTGCTGCGCATCGACACCTCATTGCCATCGGCCTTTGAGGTGGCCGGGCCAGACTCCGTCTTCCGCCCCGCCAAAGCGCTCGCCTCTGGCGACTGGGTCACAATGTTCAGCCATATGGTCATGGACCCGCGCTACGTGCGCTACGCTTATGCCGACAGCGTGCGTCCCACCCTGTGGAATGGGGCAGGCCTGCCATCGCCCGGCTTCGCGATGACCGTGAGCGAGCCAGCCGCCGCCAATGATGATTGACAACAGAGCCGCGGCCACGACACTACTAAAGGCCGCCCTCGACAACAAGACACCTCAACAGACAAAATGGTTTGGTTCGTCCTGGCCCTCGTCTCGGCCTTGTGCCTGGGCTTCTATGACGTATTGAGAAAATATTCGCTCCGCAGCAACGCGGTGCTTCCCGTGCTGATGGTCAGCACACTGACGTCTTCCGTCATACTGCTTCCGCTGTGCGTGGCCTCCGCCATGGGCGCGCTGACGCCACAAGACTGGGCCTACATCCCGCCCATCTCGGCGCACGATCACCTCCTGCTGATCGGCAAGGCGGCCATAGTGTTGGGGTCGTGGGTCTTTGTATATTATGGCATGAAAAACCTGCCGCTCAGCATTGTGGCCCCCATCCGCGCCACGGCTCCCGTCTGGACGCTCGTGGGCGCGCTCATCATCTTTGCCGAGCGGCCCAACGCCACGCAGTGGGTCGGACTGCTGGTGGCATTCGCGTTCTTTTTCCTCTTCAGCGTGGCCGGGCGTCGCGAGGGCATCAACTTCAAGGCCAACAAGTGGGTGTGGTGCGTGGTTGCGGGCACGCTCATCGGCGCCTGCTCCGCTCTCTTTGACAAGCACATAATAAGCGGGGCGCACATCAACCGCATGGCCGTCTTGTTCTACTACTCGTGCTACCAGTTTCTCATGACCATCCCGCTCCTGCTCATCATATGGTGGCCAGCTAGGCGCAAATTCAAAGAGGCACGCAAGGCTGACGGCGCGGAGAGTGACAATGCGCTTGCCGAGCGCGTGGGCTATGAGCCTTTCCGGTGGAAGTGGACAATACCAATGATCGGCATCGTGATCATAGCCGCCGACTTTTTCTATTACGGCGCGCTGGCAAGCCCAGGCAGTATGATCTCACTCATATCGCCCATCCGCAGGTGCAACGCCATTGTGTCTTTCAGCCTCGCCGCGCTCCTCTTCCACGAGCGCAACATGCTCCGCAAGGGCTTGTGCCTGCTTGGCATACTGGCCGGCATAGGAATCATAATATGTGGCAGCGTATAGCCGCGCGGGCGGAGGTTAACGTCATGAGTCCATGGGAGACAGCAAACGCATAGAGATCATAGGGGGCGGGATAGCCGGCCTGTGCCTCGGCATCAGGGTGCTCCGGCGCGGGGCTGAGGCTGTCATCTATGAGCGCGGTGACAAGGCTGGCGGGCTGTGCCAAAACTGGAGGCGCGGCGACTACGGATTCAACGGATGCCTGCACTGGGTGCTGGGCGCGAGGGTGGGGACGTCATTCCATGACATGTGGCGCAGCGTGGCGGACGTTGACTCGCTCCGCTTGGTAGACCATGACGAGCGCGTGGACATAGAGCTGCCGCAAAAGGGTGGTGGCCATTGGCACTTCCATCTGTATAACGACACAGACCGCCTGGAGGCCTATCTGCTGACGTTGGCGCCCGAAGACGGCGACGCCATACGCCAATGGACGGGCGCCATACGCACGGTGGAGCGAATGCTGCCCAACCTGCCGCCATGGCCCACTGAGACCACCGCGCTAGGGCGCATGGCCCACTACGCCAAACTATGGAAAATGTGGAGACTGCTGCCCATTATGAACCATTGGGGGCGGCTGACCAACAAGACGTTCGCCCAACAGATGAAAAGCCCACTTCTGCGCGCGGCATTGGAGAGGCTCTATATGGACGAGACGCGGATGACCGTGGTCATCTTCGGCCAAGCCTACATGGCCGCGCGCGTGGCCGCCTACCCCATTGGCGGGTCGGCCGCGCTGACAGGGCTGCTGGAGCGTACGTTTAAGGACCTTGGCGGCAAGCTAATCACCGGCCGCGGCGTGAAGGAGATCCGCACTGAAGGGAACAGAGCCGCGGGACTGACCCTAAACGACGGCACGCGGACAGTGGCCGACGCCATATGCTCATGCGCCGACTGGCGTTGGACTGTCGGCGACGCGCTGGGCGGGAAATACGTCACGAAGAGGCAAAAAAAACTGCTCGCGACCGGCAAAGGAACCATATACCCGTCATATTGCCGCGTACATATGGGCTACGCAGGCACCTTGGATACGCTCCCGCATTTCTTCCGCCTCAATGAGTCCACCACGTTGCCAGACGGCACCCAATTTTGCCAAATGGAGGTGGAGGTCAACAGCTTCGACCCAACACTCGCCCCGCAAGGCAAAACCACGCTCACCGTCAACTACACCACGCGCGAGGGCCAATGGTGGATTGACTTGCGCCGAGACAATCCCGCGCAATACGCCGAGGCCAAAGACAGGATAAGACGGCACGTCATGGCCACGCTCAGCAAAAGGCTCGGCCCCGCATTCTCTCCCGAAAAAGTGGAGGTGGCCGACGTGACGACACCCGCCACATACCATCGCTACACGGCAAACGCCCTGGGCAGCTCGCAAGGTTGGGCCACAATGGACAACCTGACGAAGCGCCCGCCCGTCGACACCACGCTGCGCGGGCTGCGAAACTTCGTCATGGCGGGTCACTGGCTGGAGGCCGGAGGGGGAATTCCCATAGCCCTGCTCTCCGCCCTTAAAGCCGAAAAAGAACTGGCGCGGCAGGGACTCTTGATAAAATAATAGCGGCACGTCCAAATTAGTAAACGATCAGCGCGAATTATCCGCTTAAAATTTCAATATTTGCAGAAAACTGACATAGCGACTAAAACAATATGAGCAAAAACAGCATTGCGCTTGCCGCCACGGCCACCCTGCTGGCGTTGACCTCGGCCTCCTGCTCCGATGACGACAACACCCCCGCCCACAACGGCGGGAACAATGGCGGCTCCACAGGCACTACCATATCTGCCACAACGATAAAGGCCAACACGTTTGTACAGGAGGTGATGAGCACATACTACTACTGGGCCGACGAGATGCCGCAACTCGATCCGACCAAGCAGGCCGACACCAAAGAATATTTCTACTCCCTCCTGTCTTCCAAAGACAGATTCTCATACATAAGCGACGACGCGCAAGCCACGCAAGATGAGTTCGATGGCAAGTACACCGACTTCGGATGGGAATATAGCCTCTCATACATCAGCTCGACGAGCGATGACGTGGCGGCCATCATCACATTTGTGCATGACAACACGCCAGCCTCACGCGCGGGGGCGAGGCGCGGCGACATCATAACGGCAGTGAACGGCGTCACGATAACGGACAAAAACTACAACACCGTCTTCGTGGAAGCCACGGGGGGCGCATTCTCAGGCCTCCACTACACCGACGGCAATGAAGAGACAGTGTCTTACACCATGACAGCCACGAGCCTGACGCTCAGCTCCGTGGCTCGCACGGCGCTCTTCAACCTAGACAATGGCAAGAAAGCGGGCTACCTCTTCTATACCAGCTATTCCGCCGCTTTCAATCAAGAGCTAAAGGCCGCCTTTGAGCAACTCAAGGCCGAGGGCGCGGAAGAGATGATTCTCGACCTGCGATATAACACAGGCGGAGACATGGGCGCCATGGCCACCTTGGTAGACATTCTGGCCCCGCGCAGCGTGGTGGAGGCTGGAAAAGACATGCTTTGCTATGACTACAACGACATCTTAGAGAGCGAGTTGGGCTACACAGAAGACGCCACCATGGAACATTTTGCCGACACCGTGGGCGTCAACATGGACTTGAGCCGCCTCGTGGTCTTGACGGGCGGCAGCACCTATTCCGCCTCCGAGGCCACCATATGGGTGCTTAAACCATATATGGACGTGACCCTCGTGGGCGACACCACAGGAGGCAAGAACTCAATGATGTACGTCATGTCTCCGGAAGACTTCACGCGCTCTGACGGGCAACCATACTACTCGTCCACCATCAACAACTGGCTGCTCATGCCCATTGTGGCCATATATAAGAACAGCGATCACGAGAGCTTCGACACCTCCGAGGGCAAAGGCCTGGCGCCGGACATCTTGGCGCAAGACTTGGCAGGGCTTATGAGCAAAGGAGTCCGCGACCTCGGCGACCCGGAGGAGACGCTGACGGCCGCCGCCCTTAGGGTGCTGAACGGCAATGGGGCGGCAAACAAGTCGGCCTGCGTGCCACCGGCAACCGGCAGGCCATTGGCCTCATCGGCAGACAAGAGGCCGGCCGGACTTTTTGAGAAAGTCAAAATAACCAAATAGCGAAGCCCGGCGCCCAGTCGCAAGGCCATCAAGACAACCGCTCCGCAGGGCAGAAAACATGGCTCGGCGGGGCGATTGCTTTTCATAACATCACCCCAAAGGCAAAAGAAGTAAATTAGATCACCCAATTTCAGCTACTTTCTAACAAGATTCGTTAACTTCACGCACGAAAAGAAAGTCACCAAACCAAGATATGTCAAGACATTCCATCTTAGCAGTCGCCACCATTGCCACGCTAACGGCCACGTGGTGCGCCGACACCGCCGCCCAGAGCAAGCAAATGACCTCCGAAGACAGCAAGACATTCAAACGGGCGCTGACGTTGGCCGACAAGACCAACAACCGCACGGCCATAGGAATATTGCGAGGGCTATATGACAAATATCCCGACAACATCGACGTGGCATATAACCTGGGCATATGCTACATCAACGCCAGCGGAAACCCCGACTCCACCCTCTTCTTCCTGAAACGCGCAGCGGAGCTGAGCCCCGGGACCGAGTGGACCGAGGCCAGGGCCGAGCTCATGCTGGCCACCGCCAGGGCCGAGCAACTGTGCGGCAGACCAGAAGAGGCTCTGAAGATATATGACGAGATCGACGCTAAGGACTCTGACGGACTTTTCTCTGAAATAACAGACTTTGAGAGAGCAGCTTCGCAGACGGCTCAAATCCTCATGAGGCAACCTGTGAGGCTGACCATGCGCACCATGGGCGATGGCGTCAACTCGGCGTGGAACGACTACCGCCCCATCCTCACCGAGGCGGAAGACACCATATACTTCACATCGCGCCGCCCCAAGGAGACGGCCGACAATACCGTCATATTTGACGACGGGCAGTTTGAGGAGGGCATCTACATGTCTGTCCGCAATGGCAACAAGTGGGACGGTGGCAAGTGGGGAGACGCCACGGCAGTGACAGGCCTAGTGGCCGACCGCCGCGGCCGCGCCGGGCAGGAGACGGCCACGTCAATAGCCAAAGGCGGCACCGAGATGTATCTCTGTCATGACGGAGACATCTTCGTGAGCCTCAAAGACCCAGAAACAGGCAAATGGCAACCCGCCGAACCCGTGCGAGGGGCAGTCAACACGGAGTTTAATGAAGACTTCGCCTACGTGACCGCCAACGGCGAGGAGATGTACTTCTCTTCCGACGCGCCAGGAGGCCTGGGCGGCAAAGACATATGGCTCTCGCGCCGCCTGCCAAACGGAGATTGGGGAGAACCGACAAACCTTGGCCCCGGCGTAAACACGGAAGAAGACGAAGACGCTCCTTTTTTTCATGAGCCGACAAACGTGCTGTACTTCAGCTCGATGGGACACAGCGGAATGGGTGGCTATGACATATTCTTCTCTCCCCGCAATGACAAGGGCGAGTTTGAGGCCTCGCGCAACATGGGCTACCCCATAAACTCGGCGGATGACGACATATTCTTCTCGCCATCTGCCGACCGCGGCAGGGGCTACTACGCCAGCATAAGGTGGAAAGAGACCTGCAAGTCCCCGTCTTATGACATATATGAGGTTGAGTTCGAGCAGCCGGAGCAGAACACAATGGCCGTGTTGGCGGCCACGGTCAAGGCGCAAGACCCGGCGGACGTGAGAGTCTTCACGATAGAGGACGGCGAAATCGTGGCCATTGGCCGGCCAAACGCCCACTCAGGACGCTACGTGGCCATTGTCCAAGCCGGAGGGGAGTATGACCTTATGGCCGTCTGCGACGCCGACACGCTGCTGCGCCACGTCAAGACCCTCAAGTCGCAGAGCTACTACGCCCAACAAAAGCCCGTGGAACTGGACGACTTCGTGTTCGAGACCAAGCTGCGCCAACATCCCGACATTGACGGCACGCCAACGCCCCGCGACACAGACGGCACGAAAGAGACCGACACCAAGCCCTACACAGTGCAGCTGATGAGCATTCGCCAAGAGCTGCGCGACGAGCTGCTCGACCGCAACATTGAGATTGAGAACGTGACGGAACACAAGTACCGCGACGGGTGGTACGTCTACTCCTACGGCTCCTACGCCACATTCCGCGAGGCCCGCAAGGCGCAAAACAGAATCAGGGAGACGACGCACTACCGCGACGCCTTCGCCCGAAACAAGAATCAATATCTCAAATTTATCGAGAGCGACAACGCAAAACAGTGATAGGCGAGACAATCCACCTGCGCGCCCTGGAGCCTTCGGACGCCGACACTCTCTTCGGGTGGGAGAACGACCCCGCCACATGGGGTGCGGGAGACAGGCGGTGGCCCGTGTCTTTGGCCGACATAATGGCGCTCATCAGCCACTCTGACCTGGACATATGGCAGACGCGGCAGGCGCGTTTCATGGTGGAGCGCAACGACGGCGGCGGCACGGCGGGCTGCGTGGACATCTTCGACTTCGACCCCCTTAACCTCAATTGCTCCATAGGCATCCTTACCGAGGCCGGCAGTCGGAGGAGGGGCTACGCCCGCGAGGCCGTGAGCCTGGCGTGCGACTTTGCCGCGCAGACCCTCTTGGCGCACAACGTCAGAGCCTGCGTGGCCGCAGACAATATGGCCAGCCTGGCTCTGTTCAGCTCCGTGGGCTTCGAGGAGTGCGGCAGGCTGCGCGAATGGCTGCGGCGCGGGCGCGGGTTCGTTGACGAAGTGATGATGGTCAAGACATTACCTTAAAAAAAACAACATACAGATGAACTACCTGTCGGTAGAAGACGTGAAGTATCGCTGGGGCGACGTGACGTTGTTCGATGGCGTGAGCTTCGGCATAAGCGAGGGGCAAAAAGTGGCTCTGGTGGCTCGCAACGGGGCCGGCAAAAGCACCCTGCTGAACATGCTGGCCGGCGCGCTGCCAGGGGCCGACGACCGCCTCATGAAGCCAGATGGCGGCAAGATTGTGTGGAACGACCACATCCGCGTGGGATGGTTGGAGCAAGACCCCGCCATGGACCCCACTCACACAGTGCTGGAGCAGGTCTTCGCCTCGGGCAACGAGACGGCGCGGACCGTGCGAGACTACGAGGCCGCCCTGGCCAGGCATGACGACGACGCCATGCCCCAACTCATTGATCGGATGGACTCACTGAAGGCGTGGGACTACGAGAGCAGAGCCAAGCAGATGCTCAGCAGGCTATACATCAACGACTTTGACAAGCCCGTGGGCCAACTGTCTGGCGGGCAGCGGAAAAGAATCGCCATTGCCAACCTGCTGCTCAGCGAGCCGGACTTCCTCATTCTAGACGAGCCCACCAACCACCTCGACGTGGAAATAATAGAGTGGCTGGAAGAGTACCTGACGCGCTCCACGGCCACACTGCTCATGGTCACGCACGACAGGTATTTTCTAGACCGAGTATGCACCAAGATAATAGAGCTGGACAACCACCAGATATTCAGCTATGACGGCAACTACGCCTACTATCTGGCCAAAAGGCAAGAGAGGCTAGACAGCCGCCAAGCCGAAGCCGCCAAGGCGCGCAACCTGTTGCGCCGCGAACAAGAGTGGATGAACCGCCAGCCGCAGGCGAGAGGCACGAAAGCGCAATATCGTATAGACGCCTTTGCCGACCTGCAAGAGCGGGCAAAAAAAATAAGAGACGAGAGATCCTTCGACCTTGAGTTTGGCAGCGCGAGGCTCGGACGCAAGGTGGTGGACGCTTACGACTTGCACAAAGAGTTTGGCGGGCGAACCGTCATTGGAGACTTCTCTTACAAGTTCGCCCGCGGCGAGCGAGTGGCCATCGTCGGGCCAAACGGCAGCGGCAAGTCCACACTGCTGAACCTGCTCACGGGCGGGTTGGCCCCCGACAGCGGCCGCATAGAGACGGGAGACACCGTCGTGACGGGATATTACCGCCAAGGCGGCATAAGCGTGGCCCCGGGCAAGACGGTGCTTGAGGTCATCGAAGACATTGCCGACCAGATTGAGAAAGAGGGCGGGCACACGGTGCCCGCGGCGCAATTCTTGCGCCAATTCCTTTTCCCAAACGAGATGCACCACGTGAGGGTGGGCAGCCTGTCGGGCGGAGAGCGCAAGAGGCTCTACCTGGTCACCGTGTTGATGAAGAACCCGAACTTCCTGCTGCTAGACGAACCCACCAACGATTTGGACATATTGTCCCTCAACGTGTTGGAAGACTATCTGATGTCATTTGGCGGCACTGTCATCATTGTCTCCCACGACAGGTTCTTCGTAGACAAGGTGGCGGATCACCTCTTCGTGCTCGACGGATGCGGCGGGGTCAAAGACTTCCCCGGCAACTACAGCGAATATCTGGCGTGGGAACGAGAAAGCGGCAAAGCTAAGCGCGAGGAGACAAACGGCAGCAAGGCCACGGCGACGAAGCCCGCCGAAGACGCCAACGCCGCGCGCCGCGCCAGCCGCCCCCCAAGGCTCAACTACGCGCAGAAAAAAGAGCTGGAAGCCATAGAGACTCAGCTGCCAAAGCTCAACGAGCGCAAGGGCGAGATTGAGGCCCTGCTGTCTGGCGGCGAGACAGACCCTAAGAAAGTGACAGAACTCTCTAATGAATATCAGGCCGTCAAGGACAGAATTGACGAGATGGAGACGCGATGGCTAGAGCTGCAAGAGATAACCGAGGGATAAGGGATCAGAAACAAAGGAAAGACCATGAAAGTGATAGGCATAGGCGAGACGGTGCTAGACATTGTCTTTGACAGCCAAGACCGCCCCGTGAGCGCCAAGCCGGGCGGCTCGGTCTACAACGCGCTCATATCCATCGCGCGCAGCGGCCACGAAGCCACGCTCATAAGCGAGGTGGGAGACGACCATGTGGGGCGCATGATACGCGGCTTCCTCCGCTCAAACGGCGTGGGAGACGATGACGTGGCCGTATACGAAGGCTCGCGCAGCCCCTTGGCTCTGGCCTTTCTGGACAAGGACAAAAACGCCCAGTATCAGTTCTACAAAGACTACCCCGCCCAACGCCTCGACTTCGTCATGCCCACTGTGGAGCGGGGAGACATCCTGCTCTTCGGCTCCTACTTCGCCCTCAACCCTGCCATACGGCATCAGGTTCTCCAAGTTCTGCGAGCCGGCAGGGAAGGCGGGGCGCTGCTCTTCTACGACCTCAACTTCCGCAGCACTCACAATGGCGAGGCTGCGGCCCTGCGCCCCGCCATGGAGGAGAACATGAGGCTGGCTCACGTGGTGAAAGGCTCTGACGAGGACATCCGCAACGCCTTCGGCACAGACGACTGGCGCAAGGCGTATGCCGAGACCATAAGCACCCTGTGCCCCTACTTCATCTGCACCCAGGGGGCGGGCGGGGCCACCCTTCTCTGCCCATGGGGCGAGAGCCACATCAGCGCGCTGCCCATAAGCCCCGTCAGCACCATTGGCGCGGGAGACAGCTTCAACGCCGGAACCGTCTGCGGGCTGCTCGACGCCGGGGCCACGGCCCGCGACACGGCCTCGGCCGCATTTGCGCAAACGCTGGCCACAGCCATGGCCAAAGGCCGCGACTTCTCGGCCGAAGTGTGCCAAAGCCTAGACAATTACATTGCCCCAAGACACTGACAAAGACGCGCTTTTGGCATATAATTATTACTTTCGCGCCAAAGAAACAACAAAGAGCAACATTAAGACAATGACTGCCAACGAAGTTCGTCAAAGCTTCTTGGACTTCTTCCGTTCGAAGGGTCACAAGATCGTCCCATCGGCCCCGATGGTCATAAAAGGCGACCCCACGCTGATGTTCACCAACGCGGGCATGAACCAGTTCAAAGACATCATATTGGGCAACGTGCCCATCACCGCCAGCCGCGTGAGCGACTCGCAAAAGTGCCTCCGCGTGTCGGGCAAGCACAACGACTTGGAAGAGGTGGGCCATGACACCTATCACCACACCATGTTCGAGATGCTTGGCAACTGGTCTTTTGGCGACTACTTCAAGAAAGAGGCCATTGCCTTCGCATGGGAATTCCTGACCGATGTCATCAAGCTAGACAAGGATCGCCTCTACGTCACCATCTTCGAGGGCTCGAAAGAAGAAGGAGTGGCGCGCGACACCGAGGCCTATGACGCATGGGCCACCCACGTGACCAAAGACCGCATCATTGACGGAAACAAGCACGACAACTTCTGGGAGATGGGCGACACGGGTCCCTGCGGGCCCTGCTCCGAGATCCACTATGACATGCGCCCCGACGAGGAGCGCAAGGCCGTCTCGGGCCGCGACCTGGTGAACAAAGACAACCCACAGGTCATAGAGATCTGGAATCTCGTCTTCATGCAATATAACCGCAAGGCCAACGGCGAGCTGGAGCCGCTGCCCAACCATCACGTGGACACGGGCATGGGCTTTGAGCGACTAGTGCGCGCCGTGCAACACAAAACGTCGAACTACGACACCGACGTCTTCACCCCCCTGCTAGACAAGATTGCCGAGCTAACGGGCGTCAAATATGGCGCAGGCGAGCAGACCGACGTGGCCATGCGCGTCATGGCCGACCACATCCGCACCATCGCGTTCTCCATCACCGACGGCCAGCTGCCCAGCAACAACAAGGCCGGCTACGTGATCCGCCGAATCCTCCGCCGCGCCGTGCGATATAACTACACATTTCTCGGCGGCAAAGAGGCCACTCTCTACAAGCTCATCCCCACCCTCGTCGAGACAATGGGCGGCGCGTATCCAGAACTCAAGGCGCAGCAGGAGCTCGTCACCAAGGTGATAAAAGAGGAGGAGGAGGGATTCCTCAAAACATTGGCCACAGGCATCAACATGCTCACGGGCATAATTGAGGAGACGAAAAAGAAAGGCCAAAAGAAAATCAGCGGCAAGGTGGCCTTTGAGCTGTATGACACCTATGGCTTCCCTCTCGACCTGACGGAACTCATCCTCCGTGAAAACGGGCTGGAGGCCGACACGGCAGAGTTCGACCGCGAGATGGCGGCGCAGAAAGACCGCGCCCGCAACGCCACGGCCATAGAGGCCGGCGACTGGGTTGTGCTGGACGAGACGGCCGTGAAAGAGGACTTCATTGGCTATGACGAGACAAAGGCCGACGTGCGCATTGTGCGCTATCGCCTCGTAAAGACCAAGAACAAGGAGCAATATCAGATCATATTTGACCGCACGCCGTTCTATGGCGAGAGCGGCGGCCAAGTGGGGGACACCGGCACCATAACGGACGCAAGCGGCAAGACGGTGAGGGTGATAGACACCATCAAAGAGAACAACCTCATAACCCACATTGCCACAGAGCTCCCCGCCGTGATGGACCAGCCTGTCCACGTGCAGATTGACGAGCACCGCCGCGAGCTGATCGCGGACAACCACTCCGCCACTCACCTGATGCAAGAGGCCCTGCGCGAGGTGCTTGGCAACCACGTGGAGCAGAAAGGCTCGCTCGTGACGCCAGACGGCCTGCGCTTCGACTTCAGCCACTTCCAAAAGGTGACAGATGAGGAGCTTGCCAAGGTGGAACACTTGGTCAACCAGAAGATACGCGCCAACGTGCCTTTGGAGGAGCAGCGCGCCATGCCCATTGAAGAGGCCCGCAAACTGGGAGCCATGTCACTCTTCGGCGAGAAGTATGGAGACAAGGTCCGCGTGGTCAAGTTTGGCAACTCAATAGAGTTCTGCGGTGGCACTCACGTCAGGGCCACGGGCTGCATCGGTTTCTTCAAGATTGTGGCCGAGTCGTCCGTCTCGGCCGGCGTGCGCCGCATTGAGGCCGTCACTGCGGACAGGGCGGAGCAGATGGTGAACGAACTCGTCGGGACGCTCAAAGACCTGGGCGAGGCCCTCAAGGGCGCAAAAGACATCCGCAAGAGCATTGAGCAACTCATACAGAGCAACGCCAAGCTCCAACAACGCGCAGAGAATATGATGACGAGCATGATTGCCGCCGAGAAGCAGAGCTTGAAGGAGAAAGCGGAGAAGATTGGCTCTCGCCACCTCCTCGTCACCGAGGTTAAGCCCATCTTCGCGGACAAGCTCAAAGACTTGGCGTTCCAGCTCCGCGGCGAATATGACGAGGCCGTGATTGTGCTTGGCTGCACAGTGGATGACAAGCCGCAGCTGCTCATCATCATCACTGACAATCTGGTCAAGGACCTCGGCCTCAACGCGGGCGCGACAATCCGCGACGTGGCCAAGTTCATCCAAGGCGGTGGCGGCGGACAGCCGTTCTTTGCCACCGCGGGTGGGAAAAACGCAGCCGGCATGGAAGCAGCTCTCCGCGAGGCCAAGTATTTCTTCACCTCAAAGCTCGGCTAGCAGACCAGACATCATAACATAACGGCAGCCGCCCGCCACAAGTCTGCTGTGGCGAGCGGCTGTTTTTGTATATTTTCTTAATGTGCCGCGTGTCAATGAGGCCATGCGCACCGCGCATTAAAAGAGCCCCGCCCCCGTCAGGCCATCAGTCTGGACGGGGCGGGGCTTATCAATTGTTCCTCGCTAGCTGCGGCTACTTGACAATCTCGACTAGCTCAACCTCGAAGATGAGGGTGGCGTTAGGGCCAATCTTGTCGCCAGCGCCGCGCTTGCCATAGGCCAAGTCGGCAGGGATGAAGAGCTGCCACTTTGAGCCGACGGGCATGAGCTGCAGAGCCTCCTGCCAACCCTTGATGACACCGCTGACAGACATGACCATAGGCTCGCCCTCTTTTGAGGAGTCGAACTCAGTGCCGTCAATGAGCGTGCCGCGATAGTTTACCTTGACACGGTCAGTCGATTTGGGCTTAGCCCCGTTGCCTGCGGTCAAGATCTTGTATTGCAGCCCGCTGGCCGTGCTGTCCACTCCCTCTTGCTTGGCGTTGCTCTCGAGAAAAGCCTTGCCCTCGGCCTCATTGGCCGCGGCTTGCGCTTCGCGCTTAGCCTGCTCCTCGGCGCGCTTGGCGGCCGCCTTGTTGTTGAGGATGGCCTCCGCGGCCTCTGGCTCAATGGCGGCCTTGCCTAGGCCGAGCTGCGCGCGACAGCCGCTCATGAAGAGGTTGCCGTCAATGGAGTCTAGCTGACCCTTGATATAGTCGAGATATCGCTCGCTTGGCTTGCTGGTGGCCAGGGCCTGGGCGTAGACCTTGACATTGATGGTGTCAAAAGGCATCTGCTTGATTTGCTGAGCCATGGAGTTGCCAATGACCACGCCGAGAGCGTAGCTGATGGAGTCTTGCTGGCTCTTGAGGTTTGCTTTGGGCGATATGCCCCCGTTGCACGATGTGGCGAGGACTGCGACCGACGCCACGGCCAGAAACAGTTTGTTCATTGTCGTTGTGTGATATGTACTTTAAATTTATTTGAGAATCTCGAGCAGTTCAACCTCGAAGATGAGTGCGGCGTAGGGCGGGATGCTCCGTCCGGCGCCACGCGCGCCATAGCCCAGCTGATAGGGGATATAGAGCTTCCACTTGGAGCCCACCGGCATGAGCTGCAGCGCCTCCACCCAGCCCGCAATGACCCCATTGACGGGGAAGTCGGCCGGAGCGCCGCGACGTATTGAGGAGTCGAATTCAGTGCCGTCAATAAGTGTGCCCACATAGTGGCATCGGACAGTGTCTGTGGCCTTGGGCTTCGGGCCGTCGCCTTGCTTCAGCACTTCATATTGGAGGCCGCTCTTCAGCGTGGTCACCTCACTGCGTTTGCCGTTGGCGGCTAGGAAGTCCACACCAATCCTGATGGCGTCTTTGGTCTGGGCGTCCTCCTGGTCAGAGAAATATTTTTTGAGTATCTGCCCCGCCTCATTGGGCGAAATCTCGGTAGGCTGCCCGGACAGCACGTCTTTGATGCCCCTGCACAAGGCGTCACAGTCAATATCTTTGGCTCCGCTCCGAAGCAAGCTGGCCGCAACGTTCATGCCAATGGCATAGCTTGTCTTTTCCACTCTTTATGCGTGTTTCGTTATGTGGGGCAAAGTTAGGCAAAATAATGGCGCGCCGTCATGTTTGCGGCCTCCGCTTCGCGCCCCTCACGGCCTCCGCCTCCAACGGATTGTCCGGCCACGAGTGCTTGGGGTAGCGGCGGCGCAGCTCTTTGCGCACCTCGAAATATGTGTTCTTCCAAAAGCTGCCGAGGTCTTGCGTAAGCTGCACGGGTTTGTAGCCTGGCGAGAGCAACTCCATCAGTACTGGGCGGCGCCCCCCGTCAACCCTTGGCGTCTGCGCCATCCCGAAGACCTCTTGCAGCCTCACGCGCAGCACTGGGGCCTCGGCGGCGACCCTGTACTCCACCTTTATCTTGCTGCCCGTTGGCACCTCGAAGCGCTCTGGCGCCAGCCGATCCACCTCGCGCAGCTGCTCATATGTGAGCATCGCCTGTAAGGCGGGGAGGATGTCTATTTTTTTCATCTCGGCCACCGTGGTCGCCTTGCCCAAAAATGCGGGCAACCATTCGGGGGCTCTGTCAAGCACGGCGGGCGTAGTCACATTCGGCAGCCCCATCTCCGGATGCCACTCAGCCACCGTGGCCACCCTGCGCTGCCACTCCGTGACGGCGCAGGAGAAGTCGAGCATCCGCTCGCCGTCTTTCCTGGCGGCCTGGCATATCGCGTCCGTTATAAGCTCTCGGCTCTGCTCCCTGATGGGCTTGGAGCCTAAGACAAGGCTCCCGATGCGGTATTCGCGCCGCGCAATCACGGAGCCTCGCTTCATGTCCCACGCCACATTGTCTCGCTCCTTGACCATCGGGCGCAGGTCTTGCGGGCATATGGGCGCGGCCAAGAATATGCGCCCCACGCCCTCGCGGGCGTTGACGTTGGCGGCCACGATCCATGGCTCAGAGGACAAGTCGTCATCTTTGGGCAGCAGAGCCATGTCTCCGCTAGAGAGCATGAAGAGGCCATGTCTCCCCTCACGGGCCGACGCTATGCGCTCTGGGTAGGCGGCGGCAAGCAACAGTCCCGCGTCGGTGGGAGAGAACGGGCCATTGTCTGGCTCAGCGAGCCTCCCCATCTTCATATATTGGTCTGCAATCTTGGCAATGCGCGCCCACACCCGTCCCGCGCCTTGCGGTCGTTGCCTGTATCGGCGCAGAGCCTCGACCCTAAGGCTTATGTCAGCCCCTGGCTGCGTCTCGCCCTGCGGGCGCGCCAGCGGGTCTTTTTCCTCAAGCGTCGCGGCCAGGTCGGCGGCCAGCCTTTTGAGGGCGGGGGTCTCCGCCGCCACCATCATTTGCGCCATGCGCGGGTGGCACGGCATGCGGCTTAGTTCTTTGCCGTGCGGTGTCAGCTTGCCATTGGAGTCGACGGCGTCAAGCATCTCCAAAAGCCTTATGGCCTGAGCCACATGGCCTGTCGGGGGGGGCGTGAGCCACGTCAGTCTGGCCGGGTCTCGCTCGCCCCATGCGCTCAAGTCAAGCATCATTGGGGCCAAGTCGGCCGTCTCAATCTCTGGTTTGCGCGTCGGGGCCATACGATGCTCCGTGGCAAGGCTCCACAGCCTGTAACATACGCCTGCAGCCACGCGGCCCGCTCGGCCTGCCCGCTGGTCGGCCATGTCCATGGATATTCTCACGGTCTCCAAATGGCTTAGGCCACTCTGCGGGTCAAAGACCATCTGGCGGCACAAACCACTGTCCACCACCACCCTTACGCCCTCTATGGTGAGAGAAGTCTCAGCGATGGGCGTGGCCAGCACCACCTTGCGCTCACCCGCCCTGCTTGGAGCGATGGCACGCCGTTGCTCTGCTTGCGGCAGCATGCCGTAGAGGGGCATGACGCGCGTCTTGCCCAATCTCCCGCTTAGGATGTCCGCCGTGCGGCGAATTTCCCCCTCGCCGGGCAGGAAGGCCAAGATGTCTCCCTCCGCTTCATCATGGGCCTGCCTCACCACACGCGCCACGGCCTCGGCGCAAGTCAGCGGGTCGCACTCATCCGCCCTCCTCACGTCCACCGGAAACATCCGCCCGCGGCTCTCTATGAGCGGGGCGTCGAGCAGGCGGCAAATGGCCGTGGCATCGATGGTGGCCGACATGATGACGATTTTCAAATCTGGCCTCACCACTTGCTGCGCCTCGCGGGCCAAGGCCAACGCCACGTCGGCGAATATGCTCCGCTCATGGAACTCATCGAATATGACGGCGGCCACGCCATCTAGCGTGGGGTCGGCCACGAGACGGCGCGTCAGTACGCCTTCCGTCACCACCTCCACCCGCGTGCCTGCCGATGTCTTGCTGTCAAAACGCACCGTGTAGCCGACGGTATTCCCCACTTCCTCGCCAATGAGTTGAGCCATGCGCTCGGCAATATGCCTAGCGGCCAGCCGCCGAGGCTCCAGCATCACAATTCGGCCGCCGTCGCCAGGCAGGCCACGCAACATGGTTAGGGGAAGTAAAGTTGATTTTCCGGCGCCAGGAGGCGCCGTCACCACCAACTGAGATTTTTGGGATAGAGTCTCGTTAACACGCGGGGCAATCTCCGCAGCGGGCAAAGACAAGCCTTCGGCCGATATGTTGATATCTGTCATGACATAAGACGCAAGACACCCTTTCGCCACTCTGACGGAGACACGTTGGTAATCTGCTTAAATAACGAAGCCATCTCTTCTTCCGTGCGGTAACCGAGCATCGTGGCCACCTCGGCCACCGGCTTCTCGGGATAGTGGACGAGCAGCTCCTGCGCATCGTGGACGCGGAGTCGGTTTATGTGCTCGCGGAAAGAGCATCCATAGGTGTCGTTCACCGCTTTGGCCACGTCTAGCTCCGTCATTCCCAATTGCTTGGCCACGTCCGCTATGGTCACTCCCGCCTGCCAATGGCCATTCTTTTCCTCCCAGTCCTTTATCTTCGCCAAGTTTTGTCCTGTTGACTGTTTTGGCTTTGCGCCCGCGGCCCCCGGCTCGTCCTCGGGGTGTGTCACGCGGTCAACAAGCTCGAAGCTCTCATAATAATTGAGCATTGAGGAGCAAACATAGGCATAGACCACGCCGCCCACGATGTTGTATATCATGTTCACCCACGCCGGGCTTACGGCCACGACCGGGCCGCAAAGGCCAAATATCACAAACGTGAGAAAACTGTTCATCAGCCAACCTATGCGGCTGGCCACATCTTCCGAGTAGAAATTATTCAACCTGGCCACAGCCCGTCGGAAACTGCGTATGATGCGGATTCCGAAATAGAATATAAAACAACTCCAAAATACGGCCACGCAAACTACAATGACCTGCACCACAGACTGTTCTGGAATGAAGAACGTAATTCCCACCAGCAGCAATGTCATCAGCCACAATGCGACATCCCGCACAATCTTTAGGCGATATTCCGCATTCTCATCAATGAGCCAGCTCACCATCCACGTGAAAAGAATCGCGGTAGGGGTGTAGCACAATACATCCACTGCGGTATCTGCATTCTCTCCTAGGCCAGGGGTGTTATTCACCACAAGGCTTAGGGTCATATCTATGAATATGACAGCATATACCCCTATAAGGCAAGCCCTCGCTCGGCGATATGTGGCAAAAGCGCCATCTCGCCGAGTCTTTTGGCGTAGAAGCAAGACGATGAGCGCAAGCAGCACGCCCAACACCATGACGGTGGCGTAGTTGTAGTAGGACAGGCTAAAGTCCATAAATATTTTTGGCTATAGTTAATCTTAGCGTTGCAAGCAGGCGTATATTTTGTGGTAACATCGTTAGGAGGGAGTTGTATGACTTATCAGGGATTTTAGTCTATCTATAGATGTAGCTTTTTCTTATGAAAATATGTAAGTGCGTGTTGTTTATTGTCGCAACCTATGCAGGGATTCCGCGTCAGGCCCACGGCTCAAAGCCTATGACGGATATGTCGTCGGTCTGCTCGCACCCGCCCATCCACTCTACGAGTTTCTGGTTCAGGAGCATTTTCTGGTCGTTGGCCGGCAGCTTGTGGATGTTGAGCAGCAGGTTCTTAAACCTCCTGACTTTAAATTTCTTTTGCTCCGGGCCGCCAAACTGGTCGCAATAGCCGTCGGAGAACATATACATCATGTCGCCAGGCTGGCACTCTATGTCGCGGCTGTGGAACACAGTAGCGGGGCGGCTGTTGTCCATTGTCAAGTCTGTCCCTATTGACTTCCTCTCTCCGTGGAACTCCAGCACCTCGTTGTTGCGGATTATGTAGAGGTCGTTCATGGCACCGGCGAAGTTGATGCGCATCTCGGCATGGTGCACCACGCATATCGTTATGTCCATTCCGTCGTTAAACTCATCGGAGCCTATTTTCGAGACCGCCTCGCGCAACTCGGCTTGCAGGTGTGTCAAGATCTCGCCGGCGTCATCCACCTTCTGCTGCATTATTATGTTGCTGATGTGGTCGATGCCCAAAATGGAGATGAAGGCGCCAGGCACTCCGTGGCCGGTGCAGTCTGCCGACACCACGAAAGACATGCCGTCGCGGTGGTAGAACGTGTAGAAATCCCCGCTCACAATGTCTTTGGGGCGGTAGAGAACAAAGAATTTTATGAACTTCTTCTCCACGCTCTTCACCTCCGGCATCAGGGCGTCTTGGATTCTCTTGGCGTAGTTGAAGCTGGCGCGCTGCTCGTTGACGGCCACGGCCAGCTTGTTGCGCTGGTCTTCCACAATGCTTTTTGATTTGGCTTCGGCCTCGGCCAACTTCATCCGCTTGTTTATGTTGCGGAAGCGGAGGTTGAGGAAGAGCCATATGATGGACATGAGCCATATGGCGTAGAAGATCATGGCGGGGCGAGACAGCCACAGTGGCGACTCGATGTAGATGTAGACGGTCTTGACGTCGTAGCTCCACGTCTTGTCTGCGTTTGACGAGCGCAGCCTTATGCGGTATGTGCCTGGCATGATGCCCGACAGCAAGATTTCGTTGGAGTTGCCCAACTGCACCCACTCGTTGTCATCCAGCTTATACATGAACAGGTTGCGGCTCGGCACCGAATAGTCTGACGAGGCCAGGCGAATCTTGGTGGAGGCGTTGGCCAAATATTTGTGAGAGAATGTTGTGTCATCCCTCATCTTCATGGTCTCCTCCAATCCGCTTTGGCCATAGACGACCTCAGACACGAACGTCTTGGGCATCCGCGTGTTGAATGATATGTGGCGGGTGTCTATTGCGTTGATGGCTGTCACTTGGCCAAAGTATATCATGTCTTTGGCCACGGTGAACTTATGGCATTCGTTGCCCTCGTTGTACAGTCCGTCGGAGTTGCCGAAGGTGTAGACGTTGCTGTAGTTGAGGTCAACATAGCCGACTCCGGAGCTTGTGTTGAGCCACACTA
The DNA here is from genome assembly GCA_934699135.1 of uncultured Bacteroidales bacterium. Taxonomy (GTDB): domain Bacteria; phylum Bacteroidota; class Bacteroidia; order Bacteroidales; family Marinilabiliaceae; genus W3P20-009. Next base: position 37,972 of record CAKUVM010000006.1, on the reverse strand, counting down.
TGCCGTTAGCGTCGCAGACAATGCTGTATATCATCTTGTTGGCGAAAGTGGCGAATATCGAGTTGTCCGCCTCCTCGCACGTCCGCTTGTCAAACACCATCACGCCGTCAGACGACCCCATGAAGATTCTGCCTTTGTGTTCCGCTATGCAAAGTACGCCCTCGTCGTTGCGCCCGGTCCATTGTTTGCCGATGCGCCGGAAAGGCCCTCCGCTCGCGTCTCTCACCAAGGCCCCGGAGCAGGAGCCGGCCCAAATCCGCCCGTCAGAGTCCTCCATCGCGCTGTTGAACACAAAGTTGCCGCCCTTGTCTGATTGCATAAGCTCGAAGTTCACGCCGTTGAAGCGGTATAGCCCGAGCTGTGTGGAGAGCCATATGTTGCCAAGGCAGTCCTCGTTTATGTTCCTTATCATCACGCGGCCTGCCGAGTCGGCCGTATGCTCATGAATCTCAATGCTCTCCATACAGCCCGTGGCGGGCGTGTAGCGCATCAGCCGGCGCGTTGTGCCGAGCAGTATGGTGCCGTTGGCTCGCGCCAAGACGCTCTTGACGTTTTGGTGCGGCACGTCTATCACCGTCGATGTCCGCGACGCCAGGTCCACCCTCACCAGCCCGTTCGTGCCGCACGCCGCCCATATGGTGTTGGCGTCGGAGGCCGATATGTCGTTCGTGAGGTGGTCTAAGGGCATGTCCACGTCTATGAATTTGGTGGTTATCTTGAGCTTTTTGGTGTCTAGCTTAATGAGGCCGCTGTTGCTCGTGGCCACCCACAGCAGCCCGTTCTCGTCTTCAAAGAGGTCGTTTACTCGCGTTTGTTTGTTGAGGAATCTGCGGCTGTTCTCCACCCTCACGATCTTGTTTTGTGACGGGCTCCATTTCAGCAGTTTGTTGCCGGCATAGGCCACCCAGAGGTCGCCATCATCGTTTCGCGTGACGGCTTGCACCAGCTCTCCTTGCAAGATTGGGGTCGGAGTCAGCTCTTTGGCGCGGAAGTCGTAGGAGAAGAGGCCCGTGCGCGTGGCCAAGGCCAGGCGGCTGTCGTCTAGCGGGGCAATGCTGTAGATGAAGAGGTTGTCAAACTTCTCCTCGACAATGTTCTCATAGCGCGTGTCCATCATGCTGACAGACTTTGTGCCGGTGTGTATGGCCACGCGGCCGTCTCCGCCCGGCATGAGGGTCATCTTCATGCGGCCCCAGCGGATGCCGCTCTGTGGCATCTTCTTGGGCAGGTCTATGCGCCGGATTCTGCCTGTCAGCCTGTTGCGCTTTATGACGCACTCAGGAAACACGGCATATATGTCGTCGCCCACGCCGCAGAGGCCAAATGAGCTCTGGACGTCGCGCGGCTGCATAAAGTCTTCTTGCCTGTTGCGGGAGAAGATTCCGGTGCGTTTGTTGTATATGTTGATGCCGCCGTCACCAAGGGCCACGGTTATCTTGTTGGGGTTGAACTCGCCTATGCCCAGCACCTGCTTGCCGTCAATAGACGTGGTGTCGTTGTGGTTGGGCTTAAAGCTGCGGATGGTGTAGCCGTCGAATGTGTTGAGGCCGTCTTCCGTGCCAATCCACATCAGGCCCATGGCGTCGCAATATACCACGTTCACCGTGTTGCTGCTCAAGCCCCTGTCGGTGTCTAGCTGCTCAAAGTTGCATATCCGCATGGGCGGCATCTCTGTGGGCGGCGTCTGCGCGTGGCCTGCCGAGACGGTCAGCGCGAGGCTTGTGGCCAAAGCGGCGGCGCGCCAGGCGGGGCCGTGTGGCCTCTCTGGCAGTGGGATGCCGGCATCCTTGCGCACGTCTATGTTGGCTCTGCTGCTCACTCCTGACTGTGTGACTGATCCCTGTCTTTCAAAGATAGTTGAAATCTGTTGGTTTTTCAATGGCTGTCGGGGCGTCAGAACTGCGAAGATCCGGTCAGCCTGCGGCACTCGGCCTCGGCCTCGAGCCTTGCCTCTTGGTCGGTGGCGTAGAGGTCGTCCATGGAGGGTGTGGCCAGGAATGGGCATCGCTCCATAGCCGCCTGCACGACATCGGTCATTTGCAAGAAGCCTATATGCCCGCTCAGGAAACTGGCCACCGCCACCTCGTTGGCCCCGTTCATGGCGCAAGGGGCGTTGCCGCCCTTGTCCAACGCGCCGAGGGCAATGGCCAGGTTGCGAAACACGCTCTTGTCCGGCCTCTCGAAGGTCAGCGGGCCGCAGGCCGTGAAGTCTAGCGTGGCCACGGGCGAGGCCATGCGCCGCGGGTAGGTGAGGGCGTATTGGATGGGCAGGCGCATATCCGGCACGCCGAGCTGCGCCTTTATGGCCCCGTCTTCAAACTCCACCATTGAGTGGACTATGCTCTGCGGGTGGACCAATATGTCTATCTTACTTGCTGGCGCGTCAAAGAGCCACCTGGCCTCTATGGCCTCCAGGCCTTTGTTCATCATTGAAGCGGAGTCTATCGTCACTTTTGCGCCCATGCTCCAGTTCGGGTGGCGCAGCGCCATCCGCGGCGTGACGCACTCCAGCTCAGCTCGGCTTTTGCCTCGGAAGGGGCCGCCGCTGGCCGTAAGGATTATCTTTCGGGGCGTGAGGTGACGCTCGCCGTTGAGGCACTGGAAGATGGCCGAGTGTTCCGAGTCTACGGGCAATATGGCCACGCCCTTGGCCCGCGCCGCCGCCATGACTATTTGTCCGGCCACGACCAGCGTCTCCTTGTTGGCCAGGGCTATGTCTTTACCCGCCTCTATGGCGGCCATTGTGGGGCGGAAACCACTGAAACCCACCATGGCGGCCACCACCACGTCGGCGTTGTCGCGGCGCATCACGTCTTCCACGGCGTCGGGGCCGCCGAGCACTTCAATGCCCAGCCCGTCCAGCTTGCGCGCCAGGTCGTCGCGCAGCGAGGCGTCGCCAATGACCACGGTCTGCGGGCGCAGATCCCGCGCCTGCTCCGCCAGTTTGTCCGTGCTGCGGTGAGCCACCAGTACGGTGGCCTCCATTATGTCGCGGTGCATCCGTATGACGTCCGCCGTCTGAGTGCCTATCGAGCCCGTGCTGCCCAATATGGCCACGCGTTTCCTCTTGCTCTCTGCCTCTGCCTTTCGCTGAGTCATGGGAATGTCTCTAAAAAATCGGGAGTTCTGTTCTTTTGCCGCTTCGAGCCGCCTATTCCTCGCCGGGCCTTTTGCTGTTCTCGAACTCAATGTAGTTCTCGGGGTTGAGCGGCGCGCCCTTGTACCACAGCTCGAAGTGGAGGTGGGGGCCGGTGGTCAGCTCGCCGGAGTTGCCCACCAGGGCTATGGCCTCGCCTGCTTTCACTCGCCCGCCTTGGCGCTTCAGCAGCCTGGCGTTGTGCTTGTATATCGAGAGCAGATGGTTGTCATGCTGAACCATGATCACATAGCCCGTCTGCACGGTCCATTCGGCAAAGACCACGGTGCCCGCCAACGCGCTCATGACGGGGGTGCCCTCCGAGGCCGTCACGTCAACGCCCAGATGGCCGTCCCGGACGCCAAACCTGTCCGTCACCACGCCCTTCAGGGGGCTGAAGAAGAATGTGGACTCGAGCTCGGAATCCACAATGGGCTCGCCGTCAACATCATCATCGTCCACGTCATATTTGGCGTCTGACTCGATGTCGGAGAGGAACTCGGTCTCCTTGTCGCTTTTGGCGCGGTTCAGGTTGGCCAGGCTCTGCTTCGTCAGCAGTCCTTTGTCTCCCTTGGCCGGGGCTTCGCCGTCTGGCGCGTCTTCGCCGCTCAGGACTATGCGGAGGTTGTGGAGCATGTTGTCCCTCAGGGCCACCTCGTTGGCCAGCGAGTCGGCTTTCTGCAGGTTATGAATTATTTCCAGTCGCTCCTCGCCCGTAGGGTATCCCGGGATGTACTCGCGCAGGCCGGTGAAGGCTATCAGCACCGTCACGCCCGCGATGAGCAGGATGGCCGAGGCCCCTATGCCCACGGCGAGGCCCACGGGCGTGAAGCGTATGGTGAAGAGTTGCTCAAACGATTTGTCCACAATCACTGTCATCCGGAGAATCCGGTGCAGCTTGCTTTCTTTCTTCGCACTACTAGACATGGTGTTCCAAAAGTAGACATATTATCTGAAAACCAAGGCGGCGATGGCGGCAAATATTGTAGGGCGCAGGCCCTGACATATCTGTAAATTTCGTTATATTTGCTACCCTAATAGTGTAAAAATGTTCAGAGTTGTATTGTCTTTAGCCTTGGCTGTCTTGCTGTCGGCTCCCGCGCTGGCGCAGGCTGAGGGTGAGCCGCAAAACCAGCTTGTGGACGGCAAACGCCAGGGACGCTGGCGGCTTGAGGGCCGCAACGGCAAGGTGGACGAGGGGCTCTATGAGGCCGGCAAGAAAAATGGCGAGTGGGTCACCACGTCGCCAGACGGGGTGGTGCGCTCCAGGGTCACCTTCTCCATGGGGGTGCCCAAAGGCAAGGCCACATATTACTTCCCCGATGGCTCGATAATGGAGACAGGCACGTGGAACGTTGACCACTGGGAGGGCGAGTATGAAAGATTCTACGCCAACGGCAACAAGTCCTGCTCTTTCAGCTACGACGCCAAAGGGCAGCGCGTCGGGACGCAGACCTACTTTCACGAGAACGGCCAGAAGATGTTCGAGGGCAGATGGGAGGCCGGAAGGATAAACGGCGCCCTCTCCATATTCAACGAGGACGGACGCAAGATTATGGAGCGGAACTATGACGCCAGCGGCAAATATCAGGGTTCCCAACAAATTGACCTGCCCGCGGAGCACGGCTCGACCGGCAAGGAGTTTCACGGCACGGGCAACTTCACCATCTACGACGCCAGCGGGCGAAAGGAGCAGGTGGGGCAGTTCAAGAACGGAAAACTGATCTCGGGCGTCAGGTATTTCTACGACTCTACGGGCCGCCTCTCCAAGACGGAGAGGTATGCCGATGGCAAGCTTGTCAGCACTGTGAGGAAATAAAGCGAACACACACATAACATACAGACGCAAATGCAATATCAAGATCGGCGCCGCGCTTCGCTGGCCAGGGCCTCGATGAGGGTCATATTGGCCGTGTTGGGAATTTTGACGGTGGTGGCCTTTGAGTGCGAAGCCGATGGGCTCACCGAGCACCGGTGGGCTTGCCTGTGCGTCTTCGTCATCGTCATGCTGCTGTGCCTCACGGGCGGGTTTTGCGACGTGGGCATATCCGTTGGAGACAGTTTTATAGACATTTCGTGCCAACAGATATTCAATCGCAAGGGCAGGGTGGCCACCTATTCCATAGACATGAGCCGCATAACGTCTTGGAACAAAGTGTCATTCATTTTCTTCCACTACCTCACCATTCACTACGTGAGCCACTTCGGCCACCACAAGACCGCCCGCATTGGGCTGACAATGGTGCCGGCAAAGGTCAGACGCAGGCTCATTGACACCCTAAAACAAAACGCAACAAGAAGACAATGAACATAATATCAGATGATTGCCACGTCTACGCCTCGGTCAACGTCCGAGCCGACTTGGCCGAGCTGCTCCAAGATCGTGACCCGGGGCAGACATTCCTCTTGACAGATGAGGGGTCTTTCGCCCACTGCCTGCCGGCAATAGGCGGGGCGGGCGTGGTGCCGGAGGGGCACGTGATAGTCATCCCTTCGTCCGACGACCATAAAGACTACACCTCCGCGCTGAAAATATGGGAGAGCCTGAGCTCGCACGGGGCCACGCGCAAGGCTCTGCTTGTCAATCTGGGTGGCGGAATGCCATGTGACTTGGGCGGTTTTTGCGCCGCCACATTTAAGCGCGGCATAGAATTCATCAACATCCCGACCACGCTCTTGGCGCAGGTCGACGCGTCGTTGGGAGGGAAGACGGGGATGAACCTAGGCTCGCTGAAAAATGAGATCGGCGTCTTCGCCATGGCCAGCCATGTGCTGATAAACGCCGACTTCCTCCGCACCTTGGATCGAGCCAACATGCTCTCCGGCTTCGCCGAGATGATCAAGCACGCGCTTATTCATGACAAGGACGAACTCGAGGCCCTCCTCTCTTTCGACTTTGACAATGTGGACTATGAGGCCCTGCACAGGCTCGTGGGCCGCTCCATCATGATCAAGGACTACTTCGTCAAGGCCGACCCGCAAGAGCGAGGCTTGCGCAAGGCTCTCAACTTCGGCCACACTTTCGGCCATGCCTTCGAGACCTTCGCCATGCGTCACGGGCGCCCTGTGCTTCACGGCGTGGCCGTGGCCTACGGCATGGTGTGCGAGATTTTGCTCAGCCGCGACAAGGCGGGGTTGCCGGCCTCCGTGGCCGACAGCCTGGCGCGCAGGGTCTGCCGTCTTTACGGCAAGCCGCGGGTGACCATGGCCGACGCGCCGGAGCTGCTGGAACTGATGAGGCACGACAAGAAAAACGACACCCGCGGAATCAACTTCACCCTCTTGCCCAGTGTGGGGGACGTGCTGGTCAACCAGACGGCCACGGAGGGAGAGATTGAGGCCGTGCTGAACCAATATCTCGGCATTTAAAGGCATACAGAAACATCTGCGTCATTCTCATAACAACATGTCTGCATTCGTCATCAAAGCCCCGGCGAGCCTGAGCGGCGTCATCAGCCTCCCCACATCCAAGAGCATCAGCAACCGTCTGCTACTGCTGACGGCGTTGAGCGGTTCTGACATGACGCCAGACGCCCTGTCTGATTCTGACGACACCCGCGTCATGCAAGAAGCCTTGCGCTCCGACCTCACGCGCGTCGATGTCGGGGCCGCCGGCACGTCAATGCGCTTCCTGACAGCCTTCCTGGCCACCCGGCCAGGAAGGCACGTCATAACGGGGTCAGAAAGAATGAAGAAACGTCCCATAGGCCTGCTTGTCGACGCCCTGCGAGAGCTTGGCGCCAAGATAGACTACCTAGGCGAGGAGGGTTTCCCGCCGTTGCGCATCGAGGGCGGCAGCCTGACGGGCGGGCACCTGACGCTCCCGGGCGGCATCAGCAGCCAATACATATCCGCTCTCATGATGATAGGCCCCACGCTCCGTGGCGGGCTCACCATCACGCTGGAGGGGGTTGTGGTCAGCGCGCCCTACATCACCATGACGCGCCGCCTCATGGAGGCTTTCGGAGCCGAGGTGGCATGGGCTGGCGGCGTGCTGGCCGTCAAGGAGGCTCCATACGTCTATCAGCAGATGACCGTTGAGGCCGATTGGAGCGCGGCGTCATATTGGTACGCCATGGTGGCGTTGCGCCCGGGGTCCACGGTGCGTCTGCTCGGTCTGGGCAAGCGCAGCACGCAGGGCGACTCCGAGGGCGCGGCCATAGCCTCGCACCTGGGCGTCTCCACCACATATCAGGCCGATGGTGTCACCATCTCGTCCGGCCACGCCCCCGATGGCGGCACTTTCTCGTATTGTTTTGTCAATCAGCCCGATTTGGCGCAGACCTACATTGTACTCTGCTGCCTCATGGGCATCAAGTTCTGTTTCTCGGGCTTGCAGTCGCTCCGCATCAAGGAGACCGACCGCATTGCCGCCCTCGTGGCCGAGACTCGCAAACTAGGGTTCGTAATCGAGGCTGTGGGGGACGACAGCATAAGGTGGGACGGGACGCGGTGCCAACCATCGTCCGATCCCATATCGACATATAAGGACCATCGGATGGCAATGTCTTTCGCAGTGGCCTCGTTGGCGCAAGACAATGTGTGCATTGTGGACCCAGACGTTGTATCGAAGTCATACCCCAGCTTCTGGGACGACCTGCGCAAGGCGGGATTCTCAATCTCCGAAAAACTACAAACAATCATATAACCTACTATGCGACACCTCTTCCTGCTTATGGCCGCGTCTTTGGCGGCATCTCCGTCTTTGGCCGCCGACACGGTAAAGACAGTCAGCCCCGACGGCCGACTCATCGTCTCCACAACTGCCGACGGCGGTCGCCTGACCTACGCTGTCACGTATGACGGGCAAGACGTCATCTTGCCGTCGCGACTGGGCCTCGTGGCCAATTTCGGCTCTTTGGCCGAAGGTTTGGTGATAGACAGCACCGCGTGCCACGACGTGAATTTCGACTATTCCCTAGACCGCATCAAGCGCAGCCGCGTCAATGTGCCAGCCAAGAGGAGAACGGTGTGGGCGAGCGGCAGAGACGGCCTGAGGCTCGAGGTGGAAATGGTGGTGGAAAACAACTCCCTGGCCTTCCGATATGCCATACCGAGGCAAGGCGAGACGGGGAGTGTCCGAGTTATGAGCGAGGCCACGGAGTTCCGTTTCCCGCGGCAGACCACCACTTTCCTCACGCCCCAAAGCGACGCCATGATAGGCTGGAAGCGCACAAAGCCGTCATATGAGGAGGAGTACACGCTCGACGCGCCCATGGACCGCAAGTCAGCATACGGCCACGGCTACACGTTCCCATGCCTGTTCAACGTAGGCGGCAAGGCCTGGGCCCTTGTGAGCGAGACGGGCGTGAGCAGCCGCTACTGCGCCTCTCACCTGAGCGACTATTCCGACGGGGCCTACTCCGTGGCGTTCCCTATGCCCGAGGAGAACAATGGCAACGGCACGCCAGAGCCCGCCATGGCACTGCCGGGCCATACGCCGTGGCGCACCATCAGCGTGGGGCAGACGCCCGCCACGGTCGCCGAGCAAACCATAACGTGGGATGTGGTGGAACCGCAGTTCTCCATCGGTTGGAGGCCAGCCTACGGCAAAGGCACGTGGAGCTGGATACTGTGGCAAGACGCCAGCATTAACGCGGATGACCAGAAGACCTACGTAGACTTCGCCCGAGACATGGGCTATTCTTATGTCTTGATAGACAACTGGTGGGATGTGAACATCGGCCGCGACGGCATTGCAAGCCTGGTGGAGTATGCAAAGGAGCGAGGCGTGGGCGTCGTGCTGTGGTACTCATCTTCCGGCTATTGGAACGACATTGTGCAGGGACCCACCAACCTTATGGACCGCGCTATCGCCCGCAAAGAGCAGATGAGGTGGATGCGAGACTTGGGCGTCAAGGGAATCAAGGTCGATTTCTTTGGCGGAGACAAGCAGGAGACCATGCGGCTCTATGAAGACATATTGTCCGACGCCGCCGATGCGGGCCTCTTCGTCATCTTCCACGGGGCAACGCTGCCAAGAGGGTGGGAGCGCATGTATCCCAACTACGTCGGCTCGGAGGCCGTTTTGGCGTCGGAGAACCTCATTTTCGAACAGCACCACTGCGACATTGAGGCCATGAGCGCCACCCTCCACCCCTTCATCCGCAACGCCGTGGGCTGCATGGAGTATGGCGGCTCATTCCTTAACCGTCATATGAGTCGAGACAACAAGAGCGGCAATCTCAGGAAGACGTCGCAAGTCTTCTCACTCGCCACAGCCATTGCGTTCCAAAACCCTATGCAATTCTTCGCCTTGGCTCCCAACAACTTGACCGACGCCCCAGCCGAGTGCGTCGACTTCTTGAAGCAAGTCCCCACCACGTGGGACGAGACAAGAATCATTGACGGATACCCTGGCCGATACGTGGTCTTGGCGCGCCGCCATGGCGCCAAATGGTATCTCGCGGCCATCAATGGCACTGGCGAGACGCTGAAACTCAACGTGGAGCTGCCTTTCGCCCAGGGTGACGAGGTGAGCCTATATCAAGATGGCAAGACGATTGACCTTGTGAAGCTCTCGGAGGTGAAAGTCGGCAAGAAGACTGGCCACCTGACCGTCATGCCGCAAGGGGCCGTGGTGATGGTTGGCGGCAATTAGCCCGGCGGAGTTCTCAATATGACATAAAGCGGAGGCGCAGTCTCGTCACCATAAGACGATTCCGCGCCTCCGCTCTTTTTGTTAGTGTGGCCGTCCCTAGTCCCTTTTGCGCAGCTTCGTGACAAAATCGGCCACAAGGCCATAGGCCCAACTGCCAAGGCAGGCCCCGCACACGTCTGCCGCCCAGTCTAGCAGCGAGCAGTCGCGGCCGGGGGTGAAGCTCTGGTGAGCCTCGTCCACCATGCCATAGGCCGCGGTCATGAGCACGGGGATTGCCCAACGCCACTTCTTGTCTCGTGGCGTGCCGTCGGCCCCAAATGCCATCCAGAACGCGAGTCCGCCGTAGCATATGGTATGGACGAGCTTGTCTGCGTTCCAAAACTGCGGCATCTGCTCAATGGTAGGCATAGAGGAGAGAGTCCAGCTACAGGCGATGATGGCCGCGGCCGGGACCCATCGGGCCACGCCTTTCAGAGTCAAGCTGTGAGCCATCGGCCTACTCGACCTTGTCGCCAAGGAAGGAGAAAGAGGAGATGGACACGGGCATGTTGCCTATTTTCACGTCGGCTAGTGACAGAACGCCGTTGCGGCCATTTGCCATCCCGCTCTCCAACTTGCCGCTGACAGTCAGCTCGTTCACGCTGCCGCCAATTCCGACTTTGGCGGTGGCGTTGAACGGGTTCTTGCGGCTTATGTTGTTGTTCGTGCCCTTCACCTCGACGCTGTCAATGGTGAAGCCGCCCACGTTCACCTCCAGATTGTTAGCCTGGGCAATGGTGAGCTTGCGCGCAGCCATGGTGATGGTCACCATGCCTGTTTTGCCCATGGGGGCAATGGTCATGGTGTCTGCGGTCGTGAAAATCTCGCCTGCGGCCGATATTGACGTGTTGCCGGCGTAGCGTGTCGTGGTGATGGTGCTGCCGCTGTCTGGGCCGTTGTCGTCATCATCATCGTCACAGCTTGCGGCGAACAGTGAGAGGGCGCAAAGCGCGGCCGCGGTGAGCTTTAAAGATGTTTTCATTAGGTGGTTAAGTTTAATTTATTATCACTGCGCAAAGATAGCTACGCCGTCTTAGATGACAAGCCTAGCCGGGCGTTAAATGAAATATAGTCCTTACTTTTACGTCTACGAAAGTCCAACCTTTTTTGATGCGCCTCATTGTAAAATACATACGTCCCTATGCCCTCTTGGCCATCGCGGCCCCTCTGTGCGTGCTGCTAGAGGTGTGGGCAGAGCTTGCCCAGCCTGAGCTCATGGCGCGCATTGTCGACCGTGGCATATTGGGCGGCGAGGCGAACGTCATCATGCCCACGTGCCTCAAGATGGTGGCCATCATGCTATTGGGCGCGGCTGGCGGCCTTTTCTCCATCCGTGCCGCCGGTCGCGTGGCCTATGGCTTGGGAGCCAAGATGCGCGCCGACGCATATGACCGCCTGACGCGCCTTCCTTTGGCAGAGGTAGACCGCCTGGGCGTGCCGTCGCTCCTCACCCGTGTGACGGACGATGTGGCGCGGGTGCAGCAGGCGGTGCAGGCCTCCATGCGATTGCTTTTCCGCGCGCCGTTGCTTTTCATTGGCTCGGTGGCCATGTCGCTCTTCATCAGTGTAGACGTCTCCATCGTCATCGTCTCCATCATGGTGGCGTCATTCACCTTTGTTGTGGTGTCTCTGCGCTGCGCCTATCCACTCTTTATGAGGCTGCAGGGACGGCGAGACGATGTGACCAGAACTGTGCGCGAGACCGTGGCGGGGGTGCGTGTGGCCAAGGCCTATCGGGGCGAGCCTTTGGAAAGAGCCAGGTTCTCACGGGCCAATGACGGCCTCACGCGCCAGTCTCTCGCGGTGTCTGGCCTCATGTCTGGCCTCATGCCCGTGGTCAGCTTCGCCCTCAACGCGGGTGTGGCCCTCATCATATATTTGGGCGCGGGAGGCTTCGGGCGCTCGGCGCTTAACGTTGGCGGGGTCATGGCGGCCATAAGCTATTTGGCTCAAATACAGGTGGCTGTCATGATGGCGTCGCGTGTCATGGTCATCGTGACGCAGGCCAAGGCCTCGTTGGGCAGGGTGAGCGAGGTGCTTGAGGCTAGGGTGGAGGCTGAGGCCGGTGGCCTCCCTTTTGTCAATGGGGATGTCGTCTTCTCCCATGTCTCGTTCTCTTATTCGTCCCAGGCCTCGCGCTTGCAGTTGCAAGACGTCTCTTTCTCCGTCCCACAAGGAGGCACACTGGTCATAATGGGGGAGACGGGGGCGGGCAAATCCACCATTGTCAACATTTTAGCGGGACTATACGCTCCCACGGGCGGGTGCGTGTCTGTGGGCGGGACGCCCGTGTCCGCCATTGGGCGCGCTGACTTGCGCCGGCACGTGGCCGTGGCCATGCAGGACGCGTTGCTTTTCGCGGGTACGGTGCGCCAAAACATTGTAATGGGCGTCCCTGCCGCGTCCGATGCCGATGTGTGGGAGGCCTTGCGCCTCTCCGGTGCGGAGGAGTTTGTCCGCTCCCTGCCTGGCGCTCTACAATATCAAGTTGAGCAAGGGGGCCGTAACCTCTCTGGCGGGCAGCGCCAAAGACTCTCCCTGGCCCGCGCCCTGGCCCCAAGGCCAGACGTCCTCATCATAGACGACAGCCTCAATGCGCTAGACGCTGCCACTGAGTTGCGCATACGCCGTCATCTGGTCTCCATGCCATGCACCAAAGTCATTGTGTCGCAGCGCGTCTCCATCGCGTCTCTCGCCGACCAGATCATTATGCTTGAAGCCGGCAAGGTTGTCGCCCGTGGCTCTCACGACCATCTGATGAAGACTTGCGCCGCCTATCGCGAAGTCTTTCAGTCTCAAACCACAGCATAAAATTTAGAACCCGCATGCCACGCCTTTGGCCACGTCGCGTTTCCGTCCCGCCCCGCGTCTCGCTGTCGGCGAGACACAGCCTCGCCGTCTTGCGTCGGCTTCTGCCGTTTGTGACGCGGCACCCGTGGCTGTTGGCGGTTGTCGTCTTGGCCTCGGCGTCTTCCGTAGCCTCGGCTTTGCTGGCTCCCATTGAGGTGGGGCGCGCCATAGACCGTTGCGTGTCGGCCTCTGAGGGGTTGAGTATAGACTGGGCGCGGCTGCTGCGGCATTTGTCGCGCCTTGCTGTCGTATACGTGGTTGGTTTCGTTGCAGCCTGGGCGCAAGAATATTCCGTTTCGGCGTTGTCTCACAAGGTGGCGGGGCGTTTGCGCGCTTGCCTTATGGAGAGCCTTTTGGCCAAAGACGTTGCCTATTTTGACACACGTGGCCGTGGCGACATCCTTAGCCGCTTCATGAGCGATGCCGAGGCTGTGCGCGAGGGCTTGGGACCCGCCTTGGCGCAGGTGGTCACCACGCTCGTCACCATGTGCGCCATGCTTGTGGCCATGTGGGTCATGAGTGGCTGGCTGACCGTGGTGGTGTGCCTCAGCGTGCCTGCCGTCATCATTTTGTCGCGCGTGGTGTCATCGCGCTCGCGTGTGCTTTTCGCCCGCCAGCAAGAAGCCGTGGGGCGGGTGGGGGAGTTGGCCGAGGAAAGCCTTGGCGGGCTGCGCGTCATCCGCTCGCTAGGGGCTGAGGGGCGTTGGCGGGAGGCTTTCTCGCAGGCGAACGCGGAGTTGCGCGAGGCGGGCGAGAGGTCGCAGGTGAACAGTGGGATGCTTATGCCGCTGCTGCGTCTGCTAGATAACGCCACATATATGCTCGTGGCCGCCGTGGGCGGCGTGTTGGCTCTCAGGGGCGCGGTGTCGGTTGGCGTCATACAGTCATTCTTGCTATATGCCAGGCAATTCCTGCGCCCTGTCAATATGATGGCGTCGCAGTTCAATGCCGTTCAGGCTGCCGTTGTCGGCGCATGGCGCGTCTTCAGCGTCATTGACGAGCCTAGCCGGGTAGAAAGAGGCCGCAAGCGGTCTGACGCGGGCGGCATCTTGCGCGGCGACGTTGAGTTCAGCCACGTCTCTTTTGCTTACAGCCCTGGCGTATGGGCTTTGCGGGATGTCTCTTTCAGCGTGCCGCAGGGCTGCACTGTGGCCATTGTTGGCGGCACGGGCGCGGGCAAGACCACGCTCATAAACCTCTTGGCGCGCTTCTACGACGTGACGGAGGGCAGCATAAGCATTGGCGGCGTAGACATCCGAGCGGTGGGGTTAGGGGCGTTGCGCGGCTCAATGGCCATTGTGCTTCAAGACCCCGCGCTTTTCTCAGGCTCCGTGGCCTATAATATCTCCTATTCCGATGTGTCCCGTTCGTCGCTGCCGGAGGTGGCCGAGAGTGCGCGCCAGGCCCAGGCGGATTCGTTCATAGAGAGACTGCCAGACGCCTACGCGTCGGATGTTCTCGCCATTGACGGCAGCCTGAGCTCCGGGCAGGCGCAGCTGCTCTCCATTGCCCGGGCCATGCACAGCCGCGCGCCCATGCTTGTGCTAGACGAGGCCACGAGTTGCGTAGACTCTCGCACGGAGCTTATGCTCCAATGCGCCATGGCGAATCTGGTCAAGGGGCGGACGTGCATCGTCATAGCTCATCGCCTGTGCACAGTCCGCAAGGCGGATCTGATCATCGTGATGGATCACGGACGCTTGGTCGAGATGGGTACGCATGAGAGCCTTATGGCGAAAAATGGCGCATATAAGCATTTGTTTGACAGTCAGTTCATGACTTAAATGTAAAATTATGTGTAACAATATCGTCAAATTGTCGTAACATCGTCACGGTCAAAAGAAAAAATCTCGACATCCTAACCATATGAACGGTATAAGTTTCAAAAGCCTCGCGCTTGCCATAGCCATCTCTATGATGGCCACTTCGTGTCATGAGGAAAACGACTCCCCATCGGGAGACGACTCCGCCGAAGGTTGCTACAAAGTGACTACCACCATCGGCTCTTCGTCCGTCGTCAACTATTTCTATTTCGACAAAGGCGAGGCGATTAAATATCGTGACCTTCGCTCTTCATTAATCTCTGTTCCGGGCGCGAGCGTTAGCCTGGAAAAAGTGGATAAGACGGAAGATGAGTGCGAAGAGGCCAACTACAATGAAGTGGCCGGCAAGGGTTACCAAGGCGAGGGCTGCTACTGCTTCTCGGCCACGGGGGCGACAGTGGTCCGGAACTACTACTACATTGAGAACGCCACAGCATACGCCGCCAGGGTCAAGGCTTGGGATGCCATCTGCTCCGCCATGAAAGCCAAGGCCTCGGTGAGCAAGAGCAATGCCGATGAAGACGAGTGCGAGAGCAAGGGCGAGGCCGACAAATATTGCTATTACGTCACGGTGAAGAAAGACGGCGAGGCTGTCCTCAGCTCCTATGAGTGGGGAACGGCCGCAGAGGTTAAGGCTCTGGAGCTGGCAGCTGAGAAAGCCGGCTACAAGGTGGATGTTTCGCTCTCCGACAACAAGGACGAGGACGCCTGCGATGACGCCGACGACCGCGAGCAGGAGAAATATAAGTCGCAAGAGCATTGCTATGTGGTGACCGTGAAACGAGACGGCGACGTGGTCGTGGAGAACTATGAGTGGATGACAGAGGCCGCCGCAAAACTTCTGACGGCCGACTATGAGGTCATGGGCCTCACCGTTGATTGCCAACTCTCTGACATTGCCGACGAGGAGGCCTGCGAGGCCTTTGACGATGCCGACGGCGATGAGGGCAACGCTTGCTTCTTCTTTAAAGTGACCGTGCTAGACGTCTCCACAACCGGCTATATGTGGTCAACGGAGGAGAACATGGCCAACCTGAAGAAAAACCTCACCTCCCGTTCAGGCTTGGAATTCTCATATTCCAAATCTTCCCACGCCACGCGAGACGAGTGCCGCGCGGCCGATAAGGCCGAGTAGGACAACGTGACAAAACAAAAGGCCGGCCCCCGCGCAATTGACTGAGCGGTGGCCGGCTTTTTCGTGAAGCGCGGGGGCGTCACGCCTCTTTCTTCTTGCCCCTGAAGAGGATGGCGAACGCCACGCATACAACGGCCGAGTAGGCTGCGAAGATGTACCACGAGGTGCGCCACCCCTCCATCTGCTCCGCGGCTCCGCTTTGCGAATACACCATGTGGTTCACCACCAACTGGGCCGCCAAGGTGCCGATGGCCGCGCCCAGACCGTTGGTCATGAGCATAAAGAGACCCTGCGCGCTAGAGCGTCGCGATGGCTCCACCTCACTGTCCACGAACAACGAGCCCGATATGTTGAAAAAGTCAAAAGCCACGCCGTAGACAACCATGGAGAGCGTGAGGGCGGCCACGCCGGGCCACGTCGGGGAGCCTATGCCAAAGAAACCGAAACGGAAGAACCATGCCGACATCGATATGAGCATGACAACCTTGATGCCATATCTCTTCAAGAAGAACGGAATGAGCAGGATGCAGAACGTCTCAGACATCTGCGATAACGAAATCAGGATGTTGGCGTGATCCACAAAAAACGCGCCCCTATACTCCTCCAACCCGCCGAAGGCGGATATGAATGGGCTGGCGTAGCCGTTCGTTATCTGGAGGGAGACGCCCAGAAGCATGGAGAAGAAGAAGAAGAGGAACATGCGCGGCGTCTTCATGAGCCTGAACGCGTCTAGCCCCATGCGCTCCTGCCATGTCTGGCTCTTCTGCTCGGCCGTGTTCACGGGGCAGTGCGGCAGCGTGAACGCATAGAGGCCCAAGGCGATGCCCCACGCCCCGCTCACCAAGAACTGCCACGGGGTTTGCTGGAAGCCCATAAGGTCCACCATCCACATGGAGACCAAGAAGCCCACGGTGCCAAAAATCCTTATGCGCGGGAAGTCATTCACCTTGTCTAGCCCCGAACCCTGCATGGCCGTGTAAGAGGCTGAGTTGGCCAGCCCCAAGGTGGGCATATAAAAGGCCACCGCCAGGGTGTAGAGCGGGAAAATGTCCGCAAAGCGGACATTTGGCGTGGTCAGCCCAACATAACACACCAACATCATCAGCGCGCCAGACACCAGGTGCGAGATGCCCAGAAGCCTCTGCGCCTCAATCTTGCGGTCGGCTATGATGCCGAAGAGCGTCGGCATGAAGATAGACACCCAGCCCTGGACAGAGTAGAAGTAGCCTATGGTGTCGCCCAGGCCCTCCGAGGCCAAATAGTTGCCCATTGACGTCAGGTAGGCGCCCCAAGTGGCGAACTCCAGGGAAAAAAGCGTTGTCAGCCGTAACCGTAAAGACATCGTATGTCAGATTTAATTGTTTTGTAGTCTTTTGAGTATAAAATCGCCCGCAGGGCTGGCGCGGAGGCGTGTCGGCAAGGCTAAAATGCTACGTGGCTCATTTATAGCGCAAAACCCACAGGCACAACTTATTGCAAAAGTAAAATTACTCACTTTTGGGCGGTTTGACCCTTTTTTTTTGCCACTATGTTTGAAAATTCATCGCCTATTTGCTTTCTTTGCAGTGTTATTCGCTCAAAGCGTGTCGCTTGGTGTGTCTAACGGCGCCGTCCTCTCGGCTCTCTGGCTGGTGGCTCGCCACCTCAAAAGAGTTGATTCCCGTGAGGGAGACGACAGGCCGGACTTGGTAACTAGGAACTAACATTATTAACCAAAACAGAAGAAAATTATGTCAGAGATTGCATCTAAGGTAAAGGCAATTATCGTAGACAAACTGGGTGTTGACGAGAACGAG
Source organism: uncultured Bacteroidales bacterium (assembly GCA_934699135.1). Lineage (GTDB taxonomy): Bacteria > Bacteroidota > Bacteroidia > Bacteroidales > Marinilabiliaceae > W3P20-009. The sequence goes on along the minus strand of CAKUVM010000006.1, from coordinate 20,592 downwards.
GTTAGGGAGGACGCAAGCTTCACCAACGACCTCGGCGCAGACTCCCTCGACACCGTTGAGCTCATTATGGAGTTCGAGAAAGAGTTCGGCATTGAGATCCCCGATACCGATTCTGAGGCTATCCACACCGTTGGCGACGCCATTGCATACATCGAGAGCCATATGCAGGCCTAAACCTTGACCTCACTGCGAATTTATGGAGCTGAAAAGAGTAGTAGTTACGGGCCTGGGGGCGATCTCGCCCCTGGGGAACAACCTCGCCGATACCTGGCAAGGCCTCGTGAGCGGCGTGAGTGGTGCGGCACCCATAACACACTTCGACGCCACTAAATTCAAGACCAGGTTTGCCTGCGAAGTCAAGAATTTCGACGGAACAAAGATTTTCGGTAAGGATGCCAGGAAGATGGATCTCTTCACCCAGTACGCCATCGTGGCGGCTGAGGAGGCCATAGCCGACGCGGCTTTCGACTTGGAGAATGAGGACAAGACGCGTTTCGGCGTCATTTGGGGCACCGGCATTGGTGGCATCAAGACCTATTTCGATGAGTCGCGAGAGTTCGTCCTCGGAGATGGGACACCAAGATTCAGCCCTTTCTTCATCCCTAAAATAATCGCCGATATAGCCCCAGGCTATATCTCCATCCGCAACGGATTTGGAGGCCCGAACTTCGGCACAGTGTCGGCCTGCGCCTCCTCTTCCAGCGCCATCTGCGTGGCGTTCGACCTTATCCGTCTCGGCCGCGCCACGGTTGTCGTGAGCGGAGGCTCAGAGGCCCCCATCACCATCGCGGGCGTGGGTGGCTTCACGTCAATGAAAGCACTCTCCACGCGCAATGACGACCCGCAGACGGCCTCCCGCCCATTTGACAAGGATCGCGACGGCTTCGTCATGGGCGAGGGTGGCGCCAGCCTGGTGCTAGAGGAATATGAGCATGCCGTGAAGCGCGGCGCCCACATCTATTGTGAGTTAGCCGGCGGCGCGCACTCTGCCGACGCCTACCACATCACTGCGCCCCACCCGCAGGGTGACGGGGCGGCCAGGGTGATGGCGGAGGCTCTGAAAGACGCGGACATGACGCCCGCTGACGTTGATTACGTCAACGTCCACGGCACATCCACGCTCCCTGGAGACAAGTGCGAACTCATCGCTGTCGGCAAGGTCTTCGGCGATGACGCTTACCGGATTAACATCAGTTCCACAAAGTCGATGACAGGACACTTGCTCGGCGCCACGGGCGCGCTTGAGGCCATTGCGTGCGTCAAGTCCATTGAGCAAGGTGTCGTGCCGCCCACCATCAACCATTTCACAGACGATCCCGACATTGACCCCAAGCTCAACCTCACTTTCAATGCCGCCCAGCATCGAAAGGTACGAGCTGCCATGTCAAACACGTTCGGCTTCGGAGGCCACAACGGCACTCTTGTCTTTAGGGAAATTTGAGATTGATTGTGAGCATTCATGAGCTAATAAAACTTTTTTCCCGCAAGGGAAGAAAGTTTTATTTTTTTTTGTGCCATACGGCTGGCTACTTGCCAACGTCGGTGAGCCTCTTCCGCACAGCTTTCGTCCATAAGTCAATTGGCTCCAAGAGGCGCGGGGCTGGCACCAGCGGAGACAACGAGAGGCTTGAATATTTAGGAGACGCGGTGCTTGAGGCCGTGGTCTCAGACATTCTCTATCACCGTTTCCCAGACCATGACGAGGGTTACCTCTCCAAGTTGAGGTCCAACATGGTGTGCCGCGCCAGGCTCAACGCCATAGCCTTTGAGATTGGATTGGACGAGCATATCACTCTCAGTTCGCGAAAAGACTTGGCTGTGAGCCACATCCCCGGCGATGCCCTTGAGGCTTTCATCGCCGCCATATATCTCGATGGCGGCATTCGCAGAGTGCGCAAGTTTGTGCAACGACACATAACAAATGACAGGCGCACGGCCGAGGCGCAAGGCGAGATGTGGCAAGACAATCACAAAAGCCGCCTGGTCAACATGGGTGAGCAGGTGGGCGTGGAGGTCTTCTTTGAGACCCACAGGCAGTCTGGCAAAGTTTTTCAGGACGCTGAAGAAAACTTCGTCTCCCAAATCAAGGTGGCCGATGTGGTCATCGGCCAAGCAAAGGGCCGCTCAAAGAAACAGGCTGAGCAGAGAGCCGCTTGCGCCGTCCTCAACGGCATAAGTGGCGGCCAAATTGACATATTGGAGTGTGCGCGCCGGAGCGGGGAGCGCAATGCGGACAACCCAACGGAGGCCTCGGGAGTTGAGCGCGCAGAAGAGGGTTCAGAGGCCGATCTTGTGCCAAACGAGGCAGTGAGCTTAATCGTAAAAGGCGCGCAAGGCTCCGATATGGTTTGCGCAGAAAGGGAGGGCATCGGCGAGCAGGAAGATTCGGAGGCCGAGATGCTCCGGGAGTTGGGGTCGCCGGCCGATTCAGACACTTTTGCCGCCAAGACGGAGGCCTGACGCGTTCACACCGCGCTTTGGCCTTTTGCTTGCGGTTGGTTGAGATATTTCTCGTAGAAAGAGACAAGCTCTTGATAGTGGAGGCGGATTTTGGTCGGCTCCATAAGGAACCTGCGGATGTCAGAGTCGTTGAGCGAGTTGAGGTCAATCATCTGCAACCCTTTTATTTTCAAGTAATAGTCTAGCAGTTCTTCTTCAGAGAACCTGCCAGACGTCAGTTTCCCCATGTCGCCAACCACCTCGTCTTTCGCAAAACCCATCTTGTCGCCGGGAAAGAGGTGGTTGCACATTTTCGTTATGGTGTTCCTCTGCCGTGCCTCGCGGCGAAGTTTCGAGGTGTGAACCAAAAGGGGAATGGCGACAACTGACGCCAGAAGGAGCAGAAGGAAAGATAATTCTCCCATCGAGATAGGTTTTCGCAAATATACGCATTTTTTTCACGGCCAGTTGCGCGAATCCTGCAGCCGTTTCGCCAAATACTCCTGCTCGGCCTGCCCAGGCGTGGGAATGAGTTCAGCCCGCCGCCCCACGGCGTAAAGATCCATTATGGTACTGTAGCCCGACCGGCAGACAATGTGCCTGGCCGCCAGCATCAGGGCCTTGAGTTTGGCCGCGTTGGCGTAAGAGATGATCTCAACGCCACCCGCCACCGTGACATTAACCCCCTGCGCCAGACCCCGCCCGCACACCACCACGCGCCGGCCACCAAGGGCCGCGAATCTGTCAATTAGGCCACGCTCCATCATCCCTCTTTGTGGCTCAGGCCCCGACACCACGCCGAGCCATTCCACTTCCGCCTCGCTTGGCAGCTCCCCTGCCATCGCCATGCGAGACAGGCAGCCTATGGCGTGAGCCCGCACGCCTTTCGGCACTGGGGCCGAGAGGTCGCCGCTAAGCCCGCCTATGCGGACGTCTGGCACCAGGCAGCCGTCAAACCGACTCACCATAAGGCACAAAATATGGCTCACAGCCCTCTCCACCCACCTTGGGCAACCTTGCGCCACGTGGGGGTGAAGCTGGTGCGTGATGATGAAACTTCGCGCTGACGGGTGCCACGCCCCATAGCAGTTGTCTGACAATATCACGTCCGGCCGCTCGGCCGTGACCAGTTTGCGGAGCAGCGCGTGCTCCCTGACGACGCAAAAAAGAAACCAAGGCGCCTGGGCCAATATTATGGGCCATTGGTGGCGGCCGCCGCTCAGCCGCGGGGAGAAAGACGGCAAGTGGCGTGCCGGCAGGTCGGGATGGTCGGCCCGCAGCAGCTCCAGAGATCGGCCGCAGCCCGCCAACGTGACGGCGCAGCCGCGACGGCGCAGCACGCTCACGGCTGCCGACAGCCGCGAGGCGTGGCCAAGACCCCAGTCAAGGGCCGTCACCAGCACCTTGCTCCCCCTTGTCAGTTTCATGCCCACAATTTAGTTCTTTATGCCCAAATGAGGCGCAATTTAGCTACTTTTGCGCGCACGAAACAGTGCCGCGGCGAGACCCCAGGCCCACCGCGGCCGCGCCGTTGCAACTTAACCGAACGAAAAAATGCCAATACGCATTCCCGACACGCTGCCAGCGAAGCAAGTATTAGAGTCCGAAAGGGTCTTCGTCATGGGCGAGAAGAGGGCCATGACGCAAGACATCCGCACGCTGCGCATCCTCATCCTCAACCTCATGCCAAACAAGGTGACCACGGAGACGCAGCTCTTGCGCGCGCTGTCCAACTCTCCTTTGCAGGTCGTCGTGGATCTTATGATGGTCAAGACACACACGGCAAAAAACACGTCGGCCGACCACCTTAGTTCGTTCTATGTCACGTTTGACCAAGTCCGCGACAAAAAATATGACGGACTCATAATAACGGGCGCGCCCGTTGAGCAGATGCCGTTTGAGGAGGTTGACTATTGGGACGAGTTGGTGCAGATAATGGATTGGAGCCTGACCAACGTCACCAGCACGCTCCACATATGTTGGGGGGCGCAGGCGGGGCTATATCATCACCATGGCATTGCCAAGCACGCGTTGCCCGAGAAGATGTTCGGCGTGTTTCGCCACAAGGTGCTGGATCATCGCGTGCCGCTCATGCGCGGCTTCGATGACGTGTTCTGCGCCCCCCACTCGCGCCACACGGGCACGCTGAGGCAAGACATTGAGGCATGCCCTGCTCTCAGTCTCTTGGCCTATTCCGACATTGCCGGCCCCTATGTGGCCATGACGGAAAACGGGCGGCAGATCTTTGTCATGGGGCACTCAGAATATGACCGGGACACGCTGAAAGAGGAGTATTTGAGAGATAAAGAGAAAGGTCTGCCCATCAGGCTGCCTTACAACTACTTCCCCGATGATGACCCCACCCGCACGCCCGTCAAGAGCTGGCGCGCCCACTGCCATTTGCTCTACACCAATTGGCTGAACTACTACGTCTATCAGCGGACGCCATACGATTTGTAGAAAAAAATGCCGTTCCCATTTGGAGGAAAGGGCAAAAAGGCATACTTTTGCACTCGGATTCGCCGAAGAGGCCTTTCCGACATAGACTTAGGGAGATCCGTTAGCTCAGTTGGTAGAGCACAACACTTTTAATGTTGGGGTCCTGGGTTCGAGCCCCAGACGGATCACCTTAGGGAGACTTCCGCAGGAGGAGGTCTCCCTTTACTGCGTTGTCGCTCAAATGTTAATTCCTGGGCCAAATAGTCCTGCTTTCTTTTGCGCAGGAAAGCAATTGTTTCTACCTTTGTTACCATGAGCAAAAAAATCATAACGTGGGTGTGCGTGATTTTGCCCATCGCCTTCATAGGCCTCGTGTTCATGCAAGTGAGGTGGATTATGGAGGCCTGCAAGCTCAGGGACAGCCAGTTTGACCAGGCGGTGGTCAAGAGTATCGACAATGTAGTCTCCAGGCTCGAGACCGACGAGGTTATGGAGACGCGTGACGAGAGAGCCGCCATGCGGGACCCGTACCCCTTCACCCGCCACAGGGCGGACGGCGCGGGGAACTCGACGGAGGAGGTCACCCTCACATTCAAACTGGACAATTTCGGCTTCTACAAGTTGGACGCCTCCAAGGCCGGCGCGCTCATTTCTGCCGACGCTGGCATTGTGGACTCTCGAAACGTCTTCGGCAATGACGTGGTCAGCAACGCCTACATGATGCTCAACGGCGTCTTGACGCGCAAGCTGCGCTACCTCCACGCCAAGATGACCAAGAGCGCTTTTGAAGACAAGCCCATCGAGGTCAGGGTCAACCCGCAGAGGCTCGACGCGCTGCTCATGCAGCAGTTTTCGGACAACGGCATAACGGCCCCCTATGAGTTCGCCGTCTTCAACTCCGCCGGTCAGATGTCATTCTCCAGCCCCGCCTACGATGCCGGTTTCTCCGGCATGACCTACGAGAAGAAACTATACCCGAGCGACCTCCACGCGCGGGCGCACTTCGTGAGGGTCTATTTCCCCGAGAGGCCCAGCGTGGTCAGCGGCCTGGCCGCCCTCATCATCCCGACGGCTTTCTTTGGCCTTGTGGTCATGATTCTCTCGACCTACACCATCATCATCATCTTCCGCCAAAAGAAACTCGACGCCATAAAGAACGACTTCATCGGCAACATGACGCATGAGTTCAAGACCCCGATATCCACCATGTCCCTTGCCGCGCAGATGCTCCGAGACTTGGCCGACACCGTCAAGCCCGATTTCATAAGGCGAAACACGGGAATCATCATAGACGAGGGCAAGAGGCTCACCATTCAGGTGGAGAAAATCCTTCAGATGGCAAGCTTCGACCGCGGCAAGGCCCGCCTCAAGCTGGTGGAGAAGGATGTGAACGAGATTGTGGACAAGGTGGTGAACAACTTTCGCGTCAAGGTGGAGAGCGTGAACGGAGAGATAAATGAGAGGCTAGACGCCTCGCCATCGGTTACGCTGGTAGATGATGTGCATTTTACCAATGTCATTTACAACCTTCTGGATAACGCCTTCAAGTATAGGCGAGACGCCCCGATGCTCCATGTGTGGACTCACAACGCCGGAAACGGCATCGTAATCTCGATAAAAGACAACGGCCTGGGAATTTCAAAAGAAGACCAGAAGAGAATTTTTGAGAAATTCTATCGAGTCTCGACGGGCAATCGGCATGATATTAAGGGCTTTGGCCTCGGTCTGGCGTATGTCAAAAAGATTGTCGAGGACCATGGCGGGCAAATTTCTGTTGAGAGTGAGTTGAACGTGGGAACAAAATTTGATATATATTTGCCTTTAATAAAGTAATAGATATGGATGATAAGAAGAAGCACAAGATTCTTTTAGCCGAGGATGACAGCAACCTCGGCGTCTTGCTGTGCGAATACCTTCAGGCCAAAGACTATGCGGCAGACTTGGCTCACGACGGTGAGGAGGCATACAATATGTTCATCAACGACAAATATGATCTCTGCATATTCGATGTCATGATGCCGAAGAAAGACGGCTTCACGCTTGCCAAGGAGGTCCGTATGGCTAACGTGGAGGTCCCTATCGTCTTCCTTACCGCCCGCAACGTAAAAGAGGATATTCTCCAGGGTTTCAAGCTCGGAGCCGACGACTACCTGACCAAGCCGTTCAGCATGGAGGAGCTCATCATGCGCATTGAGGCCATACTCCGCCGCACATCGGGCGAGAGCCCGGTCCTTGATGTCTATAAGCTCGGCCGCTTCAAGTTCGACACGCAGAAGCAGCAGCTCATTGATGGCGACAGCGTGATCAAGCTCACGACAAAAGAGAGCGAGCTGCTCAAGCTCCTCTGCACCAACGCGAATAAAGTTTTGGAGCGCAATGTGGCTCTCAAGACAATTTGGGTTGACGACAACTATTTCAATGCCCGCAGCATGGACGTCTACATCACAAAGTTGCGTAAGCACCTTAAAGACGATCCGTCTGTGGAGATTATAAACGTTCACGGCAAGGGCTACAAGCTCGTCATGTAGGGGTAGGCCGCTAAAGAGTGGCCAAAAGCGAAATTTAGTCCCTACGGGAAGGTCAGTGATTGACCGGCCAACGAGTGATGAGCCAAGCCGGCTCCTTTCTCGCAATGACTGTCGCCAAAAGGGTTCACCACCCGTGGCGGCAGTCTTTTTTTTGTGCGGCTTAGGGAAGAAAAGGAGGCGGGGCGCGGAGCAACCTTCATTTCAGGTCTTTCCCCGCGCCCCGCTAGAGGCTGGTGTCGCGCCCCGCGTTAGTGCATCCGTCGGCCAATGATATTGAAAAACTCTTCGCGCGTGGCCTCGCTATTGAGGAAGGCGCCTGTGAAGTCTGATGTCGTGGTCACGGCATTCTGCTTCTGCACACCCCTCATCTGCATGCACATGTGCTGAGCCTCAATGACCACGGCCACGCCGAGCGGGTTGAGTGTCTTTTGTATGCACTCCTTAATCTGTGTGGTGAGCCTCTCCTGCACTTGTAAGCGGCGCGCGAACGCGTCCACCACGCGCGGCAATTTAGACAGCCCCGTGATGTGGTTGCGGGGAATGTAGCCCACGTGCGCCTTGCCGAAGAATGGGAGCATATGATGCTCGCACATGGAGTATATCTCAATGTCTTTGACCACTACCATTTGTTGGTATGGCTCTCTGAACATGGCCGATTTCAGTATGGCCTCTGGGTCTTCGCGATAGCCTTTGAGGAGAAACTGCATTGCCTTTGCCACCCTGACGGGGGTCTTGACCAGGCCCTCGCGGCTCACGTCCTCGCCCAGCGTGCCAATGATGCCTGTGTAGTAGCCCGCCAGGCGCTCGGTCTTTTCTTCGTCATATACGTTCGGGTCGTCCTGCAACTCCGACGCGCTCGCCACTTGTGCCATTCCTATAGCCAAAAATGTCTGATATGTTCCTTACTGCAAAGTTACGAAAAAGAACGCCATGCCAATGCCGGCCTGACGTAGTAGCCCGCTGCCTTTCTCGTCGGCGGTGAGGAAGTCAAGCAGTGGTGCAAGAGCCACAAGGCGGTATACGTGACACCCGTCGTACACATCAAGAACAAGGACAAGAAACTGTTCTACGGGAAAGTAACCGAGAGCGTCGCTTTGTTGCGACCTGAGGTCGAGGCAAAGATGCTATCTGTAGTCACTGTCAGGCAGACGTTCAACTATTTGGACGGGGCGGAGAAAGATGGAGATGACGCGTCGCAGTCTTTGGATGTCTGATGATTGCCTGTGGCCATGTCTACAAGCTTCGCGATCGTCTCCTGCTGCTTGGCGATGGTGGCTATCAGAAGGTCTATCTGCGCCTTCATCTCCGCGATAGTCTTACGGCTCTGCTCTTCCCGCTCCGCCACCTCGGAGATGAAGGCCGCGTCGTTGCCGATAAACATCTCGCCCGTGCCATTGTACAGCCAATCGCTGCTCACGTTTGGGAAAGCGTCGAGGAATCGTTGGCTAGTGGCCACTCCAATGTCTTTGCCGATTCTCAATGCGTAATATATCGCGCTCGGCACGATGCCGGCTTTAGAAAAGGCCGACACCTTTGTCATGTGCATGGCTTTGATGGCTTGCAGCATCCTGTCGCACACAGGCTGCGCTGAAGGCTTATTCATCTAGGTTTGTTTTGTAAGTACACAAAAATACGATATTTAAATATATTTTTAAAGACAGATAAAACCATTCAAGCGAATTACGCACTAATACGTGGTAATGGATTGCATTTGCGTATAATCCGCGCTTTCGGAGCGCATATCATTCCCTTTGATAAATGGATTGGCGTCTAATCGTTTAGCGTATTCAACATCCGATTCTTTGCTTGCCTTTGGGTTTCTCACGCTTCCGCCTGCTTTTGTTTTGTGTGATATTTTGTTATAATTACAATCAATCTGACTAAATTAGCAATGTGAATCATCCAGAAAGCCATATTCAGCGCGCCTGTGTGCAGTGGTTTCGGCTACAATACCCAGAGTATGCTCGACTGCTTTTTGCTGTCCCTAACGGAGGCGCGCGCGATGCCGTGACAGGGCGCGTGCTGAAAGCGGAGGGGGTTGTGGCGGGCGTCGCTGATTTATTGCTATTCGTGCCTTCAAACGGCCACCATGGGTTATGCCTGGAGCTGAAGACGGAGAAAGGGCGGCAGAGTGAGGCTCAAAAGGAGTGGCAACACACTGTGCAGCAGCAGGGGTACAAATACATAGTCGTCCGTTCCTTGCAAGATTTCAGGGAACAAGTCAACGATTACATATACAGAAAATTATGAGCATGAAAACAGAACTGGTCGTACTGTCTAAAATCAAGCCAAATAAGGCTAATCCAAGAGTAATTAAAGACAGCAAATTTCATAAGCTAGTAAACAGCATTCTTGTTTTCCCGAAGATGATGGAGGCTAGGCCTATCGTCGTCAATGGTGAGATGGTGGTCTTGGGCGGCAATATGCGACTGAAGGCGTTGGAGACTATAAAGACGATGGACGAGTCCAAGCTGCGCAGCCGGCTTGGGAATTGCACTGACTTCACACTCAAGCCAGAGGCTGAGCGCGAAGCTCTGGTGGCGTGGTGGATTGCTTGGAAAGATAAACCACAGACGTTTGTCGTCAATGCTAAGGAATTTTCCGATGCGGAGCAGAAGCAATTCATCGTCAAGGATAACGCAAGTTTCGGAGAATGGGATTTTGAGTCTTTGTCGGCGAACTTTGATGTGCAGTCTTTGGAGGATTGGGGCGTGGACATGCCCATGCTGGAGACGGAGATGAATATGGACGACTTCTTTTCAGGGACGGCGACTGGCGAGGATAAAGATACTTTAGACGCGGAAGAAAGCGTCAAAGAATCCCAATATATAACATTGACAGTGCCGCAGTCTTTGATGGATAGAATTGATGAGATTCGAGCCGCAGTGGCTGAAGTACTGAAAAATAAAGGATTTGATGATGTGATTATGATTTAAGTCTGTTGCGATGAAGGTTTATCTAGCAGGGGAGCAAGACACAATTGTAACACAGGAAGAGTGCAGACGTAACTTGCTTAAGCATGCGAACATACTCAAGAGCTTTTATTATCTGCGTTCAAATAAGCACGCGGCCGTGTTCATAAACGAGTCTCAGTCGTTTATGCTGGACAGTGGCGCATTCACCTTTTTGTCTAGCTCAAAAGTGAAAGAAAGTTGGGATAGATACACAGAGGAATATGCCAAATTTATTAACGATTACGATGTAAGGCTATTTTTTGAGTTGGATATAGATTCGCTTGTAGGCATAAAAGAGGTAGAACGGTTGAGGGCGAAATTAGAGAGACTTACGGGAAAGCGGCCTATACCAGTATGGCACAAGAACAGAGGTAAGGAGGGGTTTTTAAAAATGTGCCGAGAATATCCTTACGTGGCTCTTGGCGGTATTGCCATTAAAGAAATTCCGACAGAATTGTATAAGAAAGCGTTCCCTTGGTTCATAAGGACCGCGCACGAGCATAAGTGCAAAATACACGGCCTAGGCTTTACGCAGATTTCTGAACTTCCAAAATTCCGCTTTGACAGCGTAGACAGTTCCGCCTGGCTGTATGGCAACATGGGGGCCTTCATTTACAAGTTTATCCCCTCTAAAGGTTCGTTCGACAAGTATCAAGACAAGGAGGCTAAAAACACAGCCTGTTGTGATTAACAACTTCAGTGAATGGGTAAAGTTCGGCAAGTGGGCGGAGTCCAATTTGTAAGCTATGGCGAAACAATCGGGCGGGACGCGAAACTACTCTAAAACCCCAAACACAATAGCGAAGAGACAGTCGGAGTTTCATTCTTTAATCTCGACAGGAGATTATAAAGACGGCAGTCTTTTCCCGTCAGGAGGCTTTTACGTAGTACACAAAGACCATAGGGATACGACTACCCCCGAAGAGAACAAGGAAATACTCGCGGCTAAAACACTGGCAAAGAAAGGTTACAGAATTAGACTAATGAGCGAGAAGTCGTCTGTGGCCTGGCTTAGCACTCCTGATGGGTATAAAGAGAATATGGTTATGGATATAAAAACAATAAACAGCGCTGGAAAATACAGAATTGAGAGAAGCTTAAAAAAAGCAGCCAGCCAAGGAGCGGAAGTAGCCGTTCTTGTTCAAAATACAGCAGCGGTAACTAGGGAATACGTCCAAGACCAAATCTCAATGTATCTATCCCACGCAAAAGGAGAAGAACGAGGAAAATTAAGCGAGGTGATGATAGTAGGTCTGTCCGGTAACGTTCACCGGCATAAACTATAAAGGCGAGGCAGGCACACCTCCTCGCCACTGAGGGCACAAACGTGAAACCGAGTAGCCAGTGTGCTGACCCACCCAGCTTGGTCCCTCTTTGGCCACAAAAAAGATAAGGATTAATTCTAAAAATGCAATAGTATGTTTTACGTCTCTAAAAGAATGGTAGTAGCAGGCAGCCACAGGCTGACGCTGCCGTATGACAGCAAGTGCAGCAACCTTCACGGCCACAACTGGGTGATAACAGTGTTCTGCAAGGCCGAGAAGCTTAACGCGAGCGGAATGGTGGCGGATTTTACGCATATAAAGAGAGCCGTCCATGACACGCTCGACCACGCTAACCTTAATGAGCTGCTCGACTTTAACCCCACCGCCGAAAACATAGCCAGGTGGGTGCAGCAGCAAGTTGCGAACTGCTGATGCCACGTGTAAGCGAGCAGACTAGGTTACAATCGCAGAACCGAACAAACGTGGCGTTACGTCCCGCGTGTGTGTCCTCTCCTTGAATGGAGTTGAATATCTCGTTTATCTTATACTTCATATACCGCGATATTGCCCTCACTCTCTTCGAACTGAACCTTGTAGCAGTGGCAGGAGCTGTATACCAAGAGCGAGGATCACAACGACCGCATGAGCCAGAATATAGACCGGCTGTAAGGCGAGCTGCGCCTGCGGCTTAAAGACGTGCGCCCCGCCGTGACGGTGGAGACCGTGACGAGGGACACCGTCTACTTCCCCGAAATCGCAGAGGGCGGGATTGAGGACACGTGCCTCACATACTCCGACAACTGGGCAACGTTCCGCCTGTGCGCGGGCCGTGAGGTACGGGGTGAGGGACTTGGTTGCGGCGTATATCCTTATGCATTACCGCAAGAGATCTCTGTGGTGGCGATGGCGGCCGTGGTGCTGACGGAATGACGGCGGGCGGCGGCTGTGCCTCGCTGCACTGAAATATGCGCCCGTGGCCTCCGCCTCGGCGAGCCTGTGGAGTGGGACGAGATACTGTGAGGGGAAGGCGCGCCGCTCGCATGCCTGACGCTGCTGCGATGGCTCGACCTTGGAGGGTGACGGCCCAATCCGCGCGGCGCAAAAAAAGAAGAGTGACCTATGGCAGAAACGCCTTTAGGTCACTCTTTTTGTCTAAAATCGGGCTAAAAAGCAGCTAACTTGCTGATTTGTAGCCTAGATTGTGATTCCGTTGGGATTCGAACCCAAGACCCACAGCTTAGAAGGCTGTTGCTCTATCCAGCTGAGCTACGGAACCATCGCATTTGCGCCGCAAAGATAGTCAATTTTGCGTCCTGAGCCAATGGGCGTGTCCTTTTATTTCCTCAAAAATGCTGCCGCCGCCATGCCTGGCAGCGTAGCCACGCAGGCGGCTATGAACAATGTGGTGAAGGAGCAGCAAATGACGTTTAGCAGCAGGCCAGCCGCCATGCCGGGGAGGATTAGGCCGAGCGACATGATAGATGTGCCAATGGCATATTCCGCCGCCTTGTATTCGGCATCAGAGACATATTGGAGCATCACGAGCATATAGGCGGTGAAGCCCAGCCCATAGCCAAACTGCTCTGTCATGACCGTCGCCACCACCCAAGGGCTGTCTGCCGACGGCATGGCGAGGGCCAAGGCAACGTAGGCAAGGTTTGGGACGTTCATCATCAGCATCATGGGCCACAAGGCGCGGCGAAGCCCTACGCGCGAGGCCACCACCCCGCCCACGATGCCGCCGCCCACCAGGGCCAGAACGCCAAACGTGCCATACGTGATCCCGCACTGCTCCACGCTCATGCCCAGTCCGCCAGCGTCACGCCCCGTGTTGAGAAACGGCAGCACAATCTTGGTAAGCAGGGCTTCGCCAAGGCGATAGACAAAGAAAAACGTGACGGCGGCGGCCGCGCCGCGCCGAGAGAAGAAAGACTTCAGGGCCTTCCAGAAAATCACTAAGCTATTGGTGTCTCGAGCCTTCGGCTCCGAGATCTTGCTCATGCCCCAACGGCAGAGACACGCCATGGCGGCCAGTGTCAATCCCGCCAAGCCGATGGCCACGGCCCAACCGAGGCCGGCAGACGAACTGGCGGCCGCGACACGACCCGCAACAAACGGCACAAGGCCCGTGGCGGCCACCATGGCCACGCGATAGAACGTGGAGCGGATGCCGACGAAAAATGACTGCTCCCGCTCCGACAGGGCCAGCATGTAATACCCGTCGCACGCTATGTCATGAAAGCCCGACGCCATGGCCACGACGAACATGAGCGCGAGGGAAAGCGGGAAGAAGGCCGGCGTGAGCATGGCCGCGCCAAGCAGCAGGAAGGCCGCCACCAAGACGGCTTGCGTGGCCACGACCCATTGCCTCTTGGTGGAATAACGTTCCACAACGGGGGCCCACAGCGGCTTGAGGGACCACGGCAGGCATATCAGGCTGCTCCAATAGGCAAACAGGCCAAGAGACACGCCCATATTGTTGTATATGAGTGATGACGTGGTCATGACCAGGCAACTCGGCACGCCTTGAAAAAAATAGAGGCTTGGCACCCACCTCCAGCCCCGTCTTATGTTCTCGTCCATAGGAGAGTCTTATGAGGGAAAAGAAAGGGGCGGCGGCCTTCTTTCGCCGCGCGCCCCGTTGATGTTTTTTTGTAGCGTGAGAGCCTAAGACAGCTTGCGCGCCACCTCGATCTCCTCGTAGGCCTCAATGATGTCGCCCGTCTGGATGTCGTTGTAGCCCTTGACGTTGAGGCCGCACTCCAAGCCGGCCACGACTTCCTTGACGTCGTCTTTGAACCTCTTGAGACTCTCCAGCTCGCCCGTGTGGACCACGATGCCGTCGCGGATGATGCGCACCTTGCTCTTGCTCTTGACCTTGCCGTCGTTGACGATGCAGCCGGCAATGGTGCCGACCTTGGAGATTTTGAACGTCTCGCGGACCTCGAGGTTGCCCGTGACTTGCTCGCGAATCTCGGGCGAGAGCATGCCCTCCATGGCGCTCTTGAGTTCCTCGATGGCGTCGTAGATGATGGAGTAGAGTCGGATGTCAATCTTCTCCCTCTCGGCAAGCTTGCGGGCCGCGGCTGACGGGCGCACTTGGAAGCCTATGACGACGGCGTTGGACGCCGCGGCCAACAAAATGTCGCTCTCGGAGATCTGACCCACGGCCTTGTGGATTACGTTGACGCGGATCTCGTCCGTAGAGAGCTTTATGAGGGAGTCTGACAAGGCCTCGACGGAGCCGTCCACGTCGCCCTTGACGATGACATTGAGCTCCTGGAAGTTGCCCAAGGCAATGCGGCGGCCAATCTCGTCGAGCGTGATGTGGGGCGCGGCTCTCATACTGAACTCGCGCTGGAGCTGGTCTCGCTTGTTGGCCACCTCCTTGGCCTCCCTCTCATCGGCGAAGACGTTGAATTTCTCACCGGCCTGTGGCGCGCCGTTAAGGCCAAGGACTAGAACCGGATCTGACGGCCCTGCCTGCTCCACCTTCTGGTTGCGCTCGTTGAACATGGCCTTGACGCGGCCATAGTTTGAGCCGCACACCAGCATGTCGCCAGGGTGCAGCGTGCCGTTGCGCACCAGCATGGTGGCCACGTAGCCGCGGCCCTTGTCCAGAGAGCTCTCTATGACGTTGCCACTGGCCGCGCGGTTGGGGTTGGCCTTGAGTTCCTGAAGGTCGGCCACGAGGAGCACCTTCTCCAACAACTTGTCCACGTTGATGCCTTTCTTCGCGCTTATCTCCTGGCACTGATATTTGCCGCCCCACTCCTCGACCAGGTAGTTCATGTTGGCGAGAGCCTCGCGTATCTTGTCGGGGTTGGCGCCGGGCTTATCTATCTTGTTGATGGCGAAGACTATTGGCACGTTGGCGGCCGAGGCGTGGTTGATGGCCTCGATGGTCTGTGGCATCACGCTGTCGTCTGCGGCAACGATGATGATGGCCACGTCGGTCACTTGCGCGCCGCGGGCGCGCATAGCTGTGAAGGCCTCGTGGCCTGGAGTGTCGAGGAACGTTATCTTGCGTCCGTTCTCAAGCGTGACGCTATATGCGCCAATGTGCTGGGTGATGCCGCCGGCCTCGCCTTGGATCACGTTGGTGTTGCGGATGTAGTCGAGGAGCGACGTCTTGCCATGATCCACGTGTCCCATGACGGTGACGATGGGCGGGCGCTCCACGAGGAGCGACTCGTCGTCTTCCTCCTCCTCCACCTCGTGTGCCTTGTCCACGCTGAGGAACTCCACCTTGTAGCCAAACTCCTCGGCCACGATGGCGAGCGACTCGGCGTCTAGCCTTTGGTTGATGGAGACGAACATGCCCAAAGACATGAATGTGGCGATGACCTTGTTGACGGGCACGTTCATCATGGTGGCGAGTTCCGAGGCTGTGACGAACTCCGTCACTTTGAGGATCTTCTTCTCTTGCTCCTGGCGCTCCGCCTCCTCTGCCTCGCGTTGGCGCACTGCCTCGCGCTTCTCGCGGTTGTGCTTCGAGGTGTTTGTCTTGTGGCCTTTGGCCGTGAGGCGTGCGAGCGTCTCCTTCACTTGTTTCTGCACGTCCTCCTCGCTCACTTCCTTGGGAGCGGCCGCGGCGTTGCCCTGCTGCTTCTTGCCGCGCTGCTTGTCTTTGCGGTTTTGCTGTTGCTGCGCCGCTTGCTGCTGCTGTTTTTGCTGCTGGCGTTGCTTGTTGCGCTCCTTGTTGAGGGTGGAGTTGACTTGGCTTATGGTTGCGGGGGATGACACGTCCACCTTCTCCTTGCCGCCCTGTATCCTTTGGCGTTTTTTCTTGTGCTTGTCTCGCGAGCTGTCGCTCTTGTCCACGGGCAGCTCAATCTTGCCCAGCACCGTCGGGCCTGTGAGCTTCGGCTTGTCGCCGAGGCGGAATATGCCGTCTTCAGAGGTCTGCCCGCCCTCTTGCTCCGCTGCGGCGGGGGCTATCTCGGCCTGCGGCTCTGCCGCGGGTTTGGCCGTCTCTTCCTTTGGCTCTGCCGCGGGCTTGGGCTGCTCTTCTTTCTCGGGCTTGGCGGCTTCGGGCGCGGCTTCTGCCTTGACCCCCGGCGCGGGCGCAGACACCGGGGCGGCCTCGGCTGCTGGCTTCATCTTGTCATCGGCCTCCGTTTGGGCGGCCTCCGGCTTGGTGTCCGGCTTAGTCTCAGGCTTAGCCTCAGGCTTAGCCTCTGGTTTGGCCTCGGCCTTGGCGGGCGCGGGCTTGGCCTTGCCTTTGCCGCTGCGCTGGAAGGCGCTGAGGTCTAGCTTGCCGACCACCTTGGGGCCTTTGCTGGGCTCTGGCTTTTGGGCCTCGGCCTCCGTCACGATGCCGTCGTTGCCGATGGAGACGACAGAGTCTTTCTTGCCCTTGGCGGATATTTCGATTTTCTCGGAATCGTTCTTGACCTGACGATCGAACTTGAACTCCTTGGCCAGCCTGTCATACATCTCTTCGCTGATCTTGGTGTTCTGGTTCAGCTCGTCAGTGACTCCGTATTTCTTGAGTGTCTCAATGATAGTCGTAACACCGACGCCGGACTCTGTTGCAAATTTGGAAATTCTTATTCCTCCTGCCATATGTTGTTTTACTCTCTTTCTTTTTTGTGTTTTCTAAATGGCCCGCGACATCTTTCGCCCCGTGGCGCAGGTTGTCATAAGCCTCTGTCTGATGGTTTTGCAGCAAAGCCCCGTCGGCGTTCATGCGTCTTGCCGCTCGCGTGGCGTCGCTGCCTGCCGCTTGCGCCCTATCATTCGAACTCGGCCTTTAGGACGGCGAGGACGTTCTTGATTGTCTCCTCCTCCAGGTCGGTTCTCTTGACCAGCTCGTCATAGCCGAGGTCGAGGACTGATTTGGCCGTGTCGCAGCCCACGCCCTTGAGCACGTCGATGACCCACGGCTCGATCTCGTCTGTGAACTCTTCCAGGCGCACGTCGTCTACCGTCTCGGCCTGCTCGCGGAAGACGTCTATGTCATAGCCGGTGAGCTGGATGGCGAGCTTGATGTTGCTGCCGCCCTTGCCTATGGCCATGGACACCTCGTCGGCATCGAGATAGACCTCCGCCCTGCGGTTCTCTTCGTCAACCTGGATTCGGTTGATTTTGGCGGGGCTGAGGGCCCTCTGTATGTAGAGCTGTATGTTGTTGGTGTAGTTGATGACGTCTATGTTCTCGTTTCTGAGCTCGCGGACAATGGCGTGGATGCGGGAGCCTTTCATGCCCACGCAGGCTCCTACGGGGTCGATGCGGTCGTCATATGACTCAACGGCCACCTTTGCCCTCTCGCCCGGCATGCGGACAATCTTGCGGATGGTGATGAGGCCGTCGAAGACCTCCGGCACCTCGTTTTCGAACAGTCGCTCGAGGAACACGGGCGAGATGCGCGAGATGATGACGAGCGGGTTGTTGTTTTTGAACTCCACGCGGGCCACGACGGCGCGCACCTGGTCGCCCTTGCGGAAGTAGTCGGCCGGGATCTGCTCGCTCTTGGGCAGGATGAGGTCGTTGCCCTCGTCGTCGCGCACCAGGGCCTCGCGCTTCCACACTTGGTACACCTCGCCTGTGACGATTTGGCCAATCTTCTCCTTATACTTGTTGAAGAGCACGTCTTTCTCAAGCTCCATGACCAGGCCTGCCAGGTTCTGCTTGAGGCTGAGGATGGCGCGGCGGCCGAAGTCCTTGAGCTTGACCTCGTCAGTCACCTCCTCGCCCACCTCGAAGTCGGAGTCGATCTTCTTGGCGTCGGAGAGGCTTATCTGCAGGTTGTCGTCTTCCACCTTGCCGTCTTCCACCACGGTGCGGCTGCGCCAAATCTCGAAGTCGCCCTTGTCCGCGTTGATGATGATGTTGAAGTTTGAGTCGGTGCCGTACTGCTTGACCAGCACGCCGCGGAACGCCTCTTCGAGGATGCGCACCATGGTGGCCCTGTCAATGTTCTTCAGCTCCTTGAACTCGGCAAATGTATCAATCAGATTGTTGTTTTCCATTACAACCTCTTGTCTTTAATGAGAAGTCTATATGTTTGTTTCTTGAATGTTCGGGGCGGGTCAGAACTCCACAATGTCGCGCACCATCTTCACGTCCGCGCGGTTGTAGCGAGTCACGGTGGTGAAGGTCTGTTTTTTCTTCTGGCCTTCCACTTTCCGCTTCTCCTCTGTCTCAATGTCGAAGCCCTCATCGTCCGCGTCTACCAGCACGCCACGGATCCACGCTCCGTTTGGCATGGTCACTTCCACCTTGTTGCCGATGTTTTTGCGGAACTGGCGCGTCACCTTGAGCTCGGCCCCAATGCCTGCGGAGGATACCTCGAGAGAGTAGTCTTCCTTATCGCGGTCGAGGCAGGTCTCCACCATGGCGTCCAGCTCCTCGCAATATGATATGGGGATTCCGTTGTCGCCATCGACCACGAGGCGGATGTCATTGTCCGCCCCCACCGTCAGCTCCACAATGAAGTTGCCGTCGGCCTCAATCTTCTCGGCCACTGCGGCCAAGACTTGCTCTTTGCTTATCATTCGTTGGTAAGGTATAACAAAATAGGGGACCTAAGTCCCCTATCTACGTCGCATAACGCCTATATGAGTACGGCAAAGTTAGTGATACTTTACGAAACGACAAAATGCTATGTGTTTCACGCATTTATAAATGCCGGTCTTCTGTGTCTCTTTCTTGCGCGCTCATATGGTGGTGGCGTGGGTTGTTCTGTTTTGATGATTATTTTTAGACGAGATGGCTTTTTATTATATAAAATTTAGTATGTTTCATCACCAAGCCAATCTCTGGCCTCTTCTTGCCGGCTAACGTAATCTTTGTGCTTGGCCGTCACCTCGTCCATTGAGATGCCGAGCATCGCCATTGAGCGGAAGAGTTCGGGCAGCGTGCGGCGCAAGAAGTCGGCTTTGCGCTCCTCCATAATCTTGTTTTTGGCCCCCGGGCTGACGAAGTAGCCCATGCCCCGCTTGTTGAATATCACGCCCTCGCGGCCCAGGTGCTCGTAGGTCTTGACGGCCGTGTTTGTGTTCACTTGGAGGCTTATGGCATAGTCGCGCACGCTTGGCACCCGGTCGCCCTCTAGGTATGTGCCGGTCAAGATCTCGTCGCAGAGCCTGTCGGCCATCTGGAGGAATATTGCCCTGTCGCTGTTGAACGTTGTCATAGGCAAATTTTTGCGTGGTTAGACGTTGAAGAATGCGCCTTTCACCACCTGCCTGCGCTTGAAAAGCCTGTATGTGAGCCAGATGAACAGCGCGGAGAGCGCGGCCCCGATGCTGTCTGCCCACCACACGGCGGCAGTGAAGTTGATTTGGTACTCGTCAAAGTCTATGGTGTCGTTGAACCACACGATGGCACGCAGCAGGCCGAGCGAGCAGAGGAAAATGGCCAGGAAGGTGAGCAGCCACCGCGAGCGGCTGAAGAGCATGCCGCCAAGGGCGTAGGAGCTGCAGCATAAGACGTGGCCTACGATGAAGAGAGCGCTTATGCCCGTGGCTAGGGTCGCGTCGGTGTCAGCCACTCCGTAGCTCAGCTGCGCGAACCAATAGTCCGTCAGGCCGCCGCGCGTCAGCATAGGCAAGAAGTTGGACGGGAGCATGGTCAGCACGGCCAAGTGGAACGCCGCGGAGAATGAGAGTACCGGCGCGCCGATGTTCATGATGAGTGACGAGATGACCTTCTCGGCGTTGGAGGCGGGCAGCAGGAGGAGCTGCATGGGTTGCAGCTGGCTGCTTGAGCCTTTGCTGGGGATGAGCATCCGGGTGAAGCACACCGAGACGAAGATGGAGAGCGCGAAGGAGTAGGGGAGGGAGAGTACCTCGATGGTGCCGGCGGGGTCGTCATCTCCATAGGCCGTCAGGAAGAATATGACGACGGAGATGAGGTACGTTATGACGGCCACAGACACGTCGGTCCGCCACGATATGGAACCCATGTAGCGCATGGTGAGCCACAGGCGGTGCAGTGACAAACTCTTCATGGTATGTTATT
>CAKUVM010000005.1 GCA_934699135.1 uncultured Bacteroidales bacterium | reverse complement strand
GGGGGTGGGGGTTTTTTTTGGGGGGGGGGGGGGGGGGGGGGGGGGGGGGGGGCGGTGTGGTTCAGTGGGTTGGGGCGGGTGTTAAAGTTTGTTAAGGAAAATATTTTAAGAAAATAGTACTCCTCAAAGCAGCAAAAGAGATCGCAAGAGCGATGAAAAAGAGGGAACACGGCAGGAAGTTGGCTGGGACGGAAATTATTATTATCTTAGACAAGAAAGTTGACGGAGATGGCTACAGACCTTAAAGAGCAATTGAAGAAGTTTTTCGGTTTTGACACGTTCAAGGGGAACCAGAAAGACATTATAGAGAACTTAATGTCGGGGCGCGACACCTTTGTGCTGATGCCGACGGGCGGCGGCAAGTCGCTTTGCTACCAGTTGCCGGCACTGCTTTTGGAAGGCACCGCAATAGTGATTTCGCCGCTCATAGCGTTGATGAAGAATCAGGTTGACGCCATCCGCGGATATTCGACTGACAATGGCGTGGCTCATTTTTTAAACTCCTCATTGAGCCGCGCCAGCATAAACGAGGTGAAGCGCGACGTGACCTCTGGCGTGACAAAGCTTCTGTATGTGGCGCCTGAGTCTTTGACGAAAGAAGAGAACATACAGTTTTTGCGCAGGGTCAAGATTTCGTTTTACGCAGTTGACGAGGCTCACTGTATTTCAGAATGGGGGCATGACTTTCGCCCAGAGTATCGGCGAATTCGTCCGATAGCGGAGGAGATTGGCCTGGCGCCGTTCATCGCCCTCACCGCCGCCGCGCCGCCCAAGGTTCAGCATGACATCATAAAGAACCTCGGCATGGCGAACGCCAAGGTGTTCAAGTCGTCATTCAACAGGCCGAACCTGTATTACGAAGTCCGTCCCAAAGTGAACGCGATGAAAGACATTATCCACATCTTGAAAAACGACCCTGGCAAGAGCGCAATAGTGTATTGTATGAGCCGTAAGGGGGTGGAAGATATGGCCGAGAACCTGAACGTCAACGGGATAAAGGCCGTGCCGTATCATGCTGGCCTTGACGCCGCCACGAGAGCTGAGAATCAGGACAAATTCTTGATGCAGAAGGTTGACGTGGTATGCGCCACGATAGCTTTCGGGATGGGCATTGACAAGCCGGACGTGCGCTACGTGTTTCACTACGACATTCCGAAGAGCCTTGAGGGCTACTACCAGGAGACGGGGCGCGCCGGGCGCGACGGCGGGGCAGGACGCTGCATTACTTTCTACAGCCGCAAAGACATCCAGAAACTTGAAAAGTTTATGCAAGGCAAGCCTTTGGCCGAGCAGGAGATGGGGCGACAGCTGATTGCGGAGACCATGGCGTATGCGGAGAGCGGCGAATGCCGGAGAAAGACCCTGCTGAATTATTTTGGAGAAGAGTATAAAGAGGCAAATTGCGGATGCTGCGACAACTGCGTGACTCCGCGGGAGCGGTTTGACGCCCGCGCGGCGGTGACGTTGCTCGTTGACGTGGTTGGGGAATTCGACAACCGCTACAAACCCGAATATGTGATTGATTTCATCATGGGTACCGCCACGGACCAGATAAAGGCTATGGGACACGCCAAGCATGAGCTGTTTGGCCTCGGAGCCGACCACGACAGGAAATATTGGATGTCTGTGCTGCGGCAGTCAATTGTGGCCGGCTACATTGCCAAAGATATTGAGAACTACGGGCTTCTCCACCTGGGGAAGAAGGCTGGCGAGCTGGAGAAGACCAAAGGCGTCATAATGTTCTGCATGGACCGCGACTTCAGCGAGGCGGACGAAGTGGAGACCGCAATGCAAGGCGGGACTTCGGCCCTTGACGAGACCGTGTTGAAAGGGCTGAAAGACATCAGACAAAAGCTGGCGGACGCAGACAAGATCCCGCCCTACGTGATATTCTCTGACCAAGCGTTGGACGGCATGGCCACATATTACCCAATGACGCTGGAAGAACTGAAGAACATCCCCGGCGTCGGGGAGGGCAAGGCTCACAAGTTTGGCAAAAAGATGGTAGAGTACATTGCCAAATATGTGGAAGAGAATGACATTGAGCGGCCTCAGGACACCGTGATCAAGACGGTGGCCAACAAGTCGAAGAACAAAGTGGGAATCATCCAAGGAGTGGACCGCAAAGTGCCGCTGGACATATTGGCCGATAGCAAGGGCCTGACAATGGAAGAGCTGATAAAAGAGATGGAGGCCATTGTGTATTCGGGTACCAAACTGAATGTGGATTACTACCTTAACGACCAATATGACCGAGACCAGATAGATGATGTCTTTGCCTATTTCAAAGAGGCCGATGACGACTCAATGAAACTGGCGATGGAAGAGCTGTCTGGCGATGACTACCCCGAAGAGATGGTACGCCTCGTGAGGATTAAATTTGTGACAGAGGTGGGAAACTGACCCCAAGCCGTGGCACAGACAGGCGAGAGCATACTAGACAACCAGAAAAAGACGCCGAGCCGCCCCATTGGGAGCGGAACTTGGCGTCTTTCTTTTTGCCGTCACGCCACGTTTTTCACATTTCAGCCTTAGGAGCAGACGCAAAGACGAGCGCCATCAGTCTGACGCCGCGCACCGTGGCGAATTCGCATCCTTTCTCGGCACGAGATGGCAGCCCCTACCCTTTTTGAATGCCGAAACCAACCAGATGGTCGGCAAACGGGGAGCCTGGCGCAAGGCAGAAAGAGCCTATCTCGCGCCGGAGGTGATAGTCTCCCCTAAGGCGCTCAAACTCATCAGCCCGAGCCCGAAGAGCGGCGCAATCGGCCTCAATGTCGTAGACGTGGAGAAACATTCTGCAGGCGGCCTCCTCTTCATCGGCACAGCCTTCCGCGCTGAAGACAGGTGCCGGCGGGGCGGGCAGCACGGGAGGCTGCCAGGCGGACGAGAGGCCGAAATGGCGGCAGAATGCGGCAACGGCCATGGCCGTGCCGCGAAGTTTGCTATCGGTGCTATAGCCGGCGATGTGGGGCGTGGCAATGGAGGCGAGGGAGAGCAGGTCTCGCGAGACATCCGGCTCATTCTCCCACACATCGATGACGGCGTGGCCTATGCGGTGGTTACGAAGCCCACTGACAAGCGTGCGAGTGCCGCAGACGGGTCCACGGCTACTATTGATTACAATGACGCCAGGTTTCATAAGAGCCACGGCCCGGCTGTTGAGCATATGGAGCGTGGGCCACGCGCCACCGGCTACGAGAGGCACGTGATACGTTACAATGTCTGCCTGCCGAAGAGCCTCGTCATAGGCCGTGAAACCATCGGCTCCCTCACTCTCGGCACGGGGAGGGTCTACACGCAACACCCTCATGCCCAGCCGCTCGCAGAGCGAAGCCACGAGCGAGCCCACGTGCCCGACACCGATGACTGCCACGGTCTTGCCCCGAATGGCAACACCGTGGTGAAGCCGCAAAGAGGCCAAAGCCGAGGCCACATATTGCTCAACGGAGAGCGAGTTGCAAGCGGGAGCGTTTTCCCAATAGATGCCGTGGTCGCGGCAATAGACCGTGTCGATGTGGTCATAGCCAATGGTGGCCGTGAAGATGGCGCGGACACTGGTGCCATCGAGCAAAGAGGCGTCGCAGCGCGTGCGCGTGCGGGTCAGGATGGCATCGGCATCGGCCACGTCGGCATGAGAGATGGACTTGCCCTCTTTATAGACCACGGAGGCTAACGGCTCCAAGGCTCCGCGGAGAAATGGAATCTTATCGTCTGCAACAATTTTCATCTTTGCTGTCTCATTAATGTTGTGCTAGATGCGCTAATAGGGGTCTACGTCAATCCTCACCACGGCAGATCGGAACCTAAGGTCGGCCAACATGGCGTTTACGTCGGCCATCATGATGGCTTTGACTTTGGCAGGGGAGGCCGTTTTCGGCACTTTGACGACAATCTCCTGCATATACAGGTTAGACACCCTCGCCACCACGGGCGCGATGGGCCCGCTGACCATGACCCCTAGCCTGGACTGGAGGGCGAGGGCCAGCCCGCGGGCGGCGTCTAGAGCCGTCTGCGCGTCGCGGTGCTTGACCGTGAGCGAGACAATGCGCCCGAAAGGCGGGAAGTGATATGCCTCACGTTCTGCAAGTATGCGCCTGGCGTTGCCCTCATAGTCGTTGGCCACGACACATGATATGACCGGGTGCCGGGGCTTGGCCGCCTGAATGAAGACCTTGCCGCGCGCGCCTTTTCGCCCAGCCCTGCCGCTCACCTGCGCCATGAGCTGATAGGCGCGCTCATCGGCACGGAAATCGGGCATGCTGACAAGAGCGTCGGCGTTCATGACGCCAACGGTGGACACGCCCTCGAAGTCGAGGCCCTTGGTGACCATCTGGGTGCCTATGAGGATGTCGAATTTCCGCATGGCGAACTGCGATATTATCTCCTCAAAGGCGCGCCGGCTGCGAGCCGTGTCAAGATCCATGCGCGCCACGCGCGCTTGCGGAAATAACTCTCGGCACTCCTCCTCAATTTTCTCCGTGCCGAAGCCCTGCGGGGCGAGAGACGGGTTGCCGCAGGCGGGACACGTGGTGGGCATGGGTATGGAGTATCCGCAATAGTGGCAGACGAGCTGCCCCGACGACTTGTGGAATGTGAGGCTCACATCGCAATGCGCGCACTTGGGCACGTGGGCGCACTGCCTGCACTCCACCACGGGCGAGAAGCCGCGCCTATTTTGAAAAAGGATGACCTGCTCGCCGCCGCCCAGAGCCTGGCCTATGGCCTCGCGGAGCCGGAACGAGAAGATGCCATTTACGGCCTTGCGCCTGCGGGCGTCGGCCATGTCGATGGCCTCGACCGTTGGCAACTCTTGCCCCGCATGGCGGCACTCGAGCCTCACGAGGCCATATTTGCCCTTCTGAGCGTTGTCCCAGCTCTCGAGGCTCGGCGTGGCGCTGCCCAAGACAACGCGGCACGGCAGCTCTTGCCCCAGCCCCATGACCACGGCCATGTCGCGGGCATTGTAGCGCGGGGCGGGGTCATATTGCTTAAAACTGCCCTCATGCTCCTCATCCACAATGATGAGACCCAAATTGGTCAGCGGCAACAAGACGGACGACCTGACGCCCAATATGAGCCTTGGCGGGCAGGGGCTGAGCATCTTTTTCCACACCTCGACGCGCTCCGCGTCGGAGAACTTGCTGTGGTAGACGGCCATCAGGCTGCCGAAATGTCGTTGCAGGCGTTGCGTTATCTGGGTGGTGAGCGCGATCTCCGGCAAGAGGTAGAGGACGTTGCGCCCCTGGTCTAGAGCCTGGCGGATGAGGTGGATATATATCTCCGTCTTGCCGCTTCCCGTGACACCGTAGAGGAGCGCGGGCCGCCGCGTGTCCGTCACCTCTATGACCTGCTCCATGGCGCGTCGCTGCGCCTCGGAGAGTTCGTTGAGCGGGGCTTGCCCATCGGACTGTGGGGCGAGGCGCGAGACGGCTTTTTTCTCAGTCACCAAGACGCCTTTCTTCACCAGCTCCATAAGCGCCGACGGCGACAGCCTCTTGTCGGAGTCTATCTGCTCGCGCGTGAGCCACCGCCCCGCCGTGGCCTGCCCTAGGCCCCCGGCCGCCTGCATGAAAGCCATAAGCGCCTCCATCTGCCTCGGGGCGCGCCGCTCCAAGTCATCTAGCGCGGCCTCAAGCCCCTCTTCGGCGCACAGTGCCGGAGACAGGCTGAAGGACGTGACTGTCTTGGGCTTGTACGCGTCGCGCAGCTCCTCACTGATGTATATGGCCTCGACATCGAGCAGCGCACGGATATGGGCCATTGGGCTCGCCCCTCCAAGGCTCGCGGCCACATCGCTTATGGCGCAGGCCTTTTTCTCGCGGACAAAGGCCAAGACCTCGGACTGGCGGGGCGTTAGGCCATCCTCGCCCTCGAACATGGCGTTGTACATAAGGCGGCTCTCGCTCTCGAGCTTGAGACCTTGCGGCATGGCCGCTTTCATGACCTCGCCGAGGGTGCAGATGTAATAGTCTGAGATCCACTGCCAAAGCTTGAGCTGCGCCTCGGTGACGATGGGCTCGGAGTCTACGACCTCGCTCAGTTGTTTGGTCTCATAGTCCGGCTTGCGGTCATGCACCTCGAAAATGATGCCGGAATAGAACTTCTTCTTGCCAAACTGGACGAGAGCGCGCCCCCCCCTCCTGACGAGTTGCGCCATAGATGGCGGCACCTCGTAGGTGAAGAGCTTCTGGAGAGGAAGTGGCAGTATGAGATCGGCATACATAGGTGGCGCAAAAATAGGCAATTTGCGCACCGCGGAATCGCGGCACTCGCCATTTATGTAGAAGTTAATTAAAAGATATGCCGTAGAGCATTGTTTCCAAAATGAAGAAAGAGTAGATTTGGGATGACGAAATACAAGCGAACCTATTACAACCAACAATGAAAAAAATCATCACAACTCTCGTGGCCTTGGCCGTCGCCGCTTGCGCCTTGGCACAAGACCACAGGTTGACGCGGGAAGAAATCATGGCCTTGAGCACGGACCAGCTGGCCGAGCTACCCCTCGACGAGCTCATGCAAGCCGTGGAGACGCTCGGCGTAAGCAGCGTTGACGAGCTTTTTGCCCTGATTATGAACAAGAACGTATCCTCGGCATCTAAAGAGGAGGAGAACTCATTCACGTCGCCGCTATCATCGACAGTCATAACCCGCGATGAGATGCGCACCTACGGCATCTCGACCCTGGAGGAGGCTTTTCGCCTGATTCCGGGCATGATTGTGGCCGAGAAGACGAACGGCGTGTATGACGTGCAGATGCGCGGACTGTCGAACATACCAGACAACAACATGATCCTCTACACGGAGAACGCCAACATCCTTGTGATGGTGGACGGCCGCGTGACGCACAGCTACGCCACAGGTGCGCCTTTTTTCGAGGCTCTGCCCGTGGGCATTGAGGATGTGGAACGAATTGAGGTGGTGCGCGGCGCGACATCAGCCCTCTATGGCCCCAACGCGGTGAACGGCGTGGTGAATATCATAACGGAGAAGCCGGACCGCGCCGGCAACACGGCGCAAGGCAGCATCATGATGGGCAACCAGACGACCGTGGCGGACTTTGGAGTGCGCAAGGCTGTGAACGGCACTGTGGCCATGGGGCTTACGGGCAACTTCCAGTTGCGTCAGCGAAAAAATGACAAGCTGCCACTCATCCCGCAGGCGGGTTATTATGTGGTGAATGACGAGAGCGTCCTCGCCAACGGGACGACTCTGACGAGCGAGCAGATTGGCCAAGCACTGGCCAACGGCAAGATGACGGACATATCTGGCGGCGCGGATCTGAGCCTGAGCCAGATAAAGAACATGTATTCCACAGCCTCATATGACAAGGCCACGGACACGCACACGCTGACATCGACCCTCGCAGCCGACGCCGACGTCGACGCCCAATGGCCCGAGCCCGGACTGGCGCGCCGCACCGCTGGAGTGAACGGCTACGTGAGCCTGACGCCCGCCGAGCGGGTGAGGATTGACATCCAGGGCGGCTTCCAATACGCCATGTACGCCACCACACCCATTGGCAATGAGGACGTGGCGTTGCGATTTCGCAAACAGCAGACTGGCTACGGCAACGTGAGCGCGGAAATTGGCGACCTGCGCGTCATGGCCAGCTACGCCGGCGGCCCGGCCGACTTCTGCGTCGGCAGCAAGGGCTTCGACATGGCCAAGAGCCACAACGTCACAGCCCAAGCGGAATATGACATAAACGCGGGGCCAGTCAGCATCCGCCCTGGAGTGAGCTACCAATATGCCAAGTATAAAGACCATAAGGCCAGATATTTTGACTTTGGCAACGGGCCTGTGGAATTGCCGGGCTACTGGGGCTACTACTCTAAGGGAGACAACGAGGCCAAGCTGTACTCATGGGCGCCAAGCGTAAGGCTAGACTACAAGGTCGGCGGGTTCCGCGTCATCGCGGCCGTGAGGGCCGACAAGACAAACATCCCCGACAAATGGAACCCGTCTTGGCAGCTGGCGGCGAGCTACCTCGTCAACGATGCCAACTTCGCGCGCCTGGTATACGGGCGCTCATTCCGCTCCGCCGCCCTGGCCAACACAAGCAGCAACTACCAGTGGAGACGCGCCGAGGGGCAGATGCCGCAGCAGATGCAGTTTGCCGGAAATGAAGACGCCCCGCTGGTGCACATAGACAACTTTGAAGTGGGCTATCGCTGGAAACCGACGCAGAGCCTGCTGCTGGACGGCGAGGCCTTCTACTCCCGCAGCACCGACTATGGCGAGCTTAAGTCTCACCAGAGCATGGTGGCCCTGACCGGGGCGTCTCTCACGAGCCTCATGCAGGGCGCGCTGACCGGCCAGATTGGCATGGGGGATTTCTCCTCGGCACTAACTAACGCACTGACGACCAAGAGCTACATCCGCTACGGCGAAGTGCCCTTTGTAGTTCACCAATTCGGCATAGGGCTCAATGTGGACTGGATCATATCGCCGAAGCTCATTGCAAAGGTGAACGCCAACATCCAGCGCACCACGATAGACAACTACTACCGATACTCTCAGGCCGACATGATAGGCCGACAGCTTATGCAGAGCCTCGCCGCCGTGCAAGACGACCAGCGCGGCATCTCGGCCCTCGTGACCGAACTGATGACCGGGGCCGCCACCGCCGAGGCCACGGGTGGCAGCGCGATGCAATATGTGCAAGACTGCACCGGCTACACCATGCTAACCAACGTGTTGCCCACCTACGAGGCCATGAGTCGCGAGCAGCAAGACGCATATCTTCAGAGCCTGCTAGACGCATATAACGGCGGACCCGCGGTGGATGGCGTGGACCGCCCGCTTGGCCTGTACTACGCGCTCAAATATAACATCCGCTACAACAAATCGGCGGACGAGTATTACTTCGGGACCAACGTGGCGGAGCCTTACACCACGCAAGACGGTTACCGCCACAAGGCCACGCCGGCCGTCTATGGCATGGTGGGACTAATTTACAAACCCACGAGCCAATGGAATCTCTCCGCCTTTGCCAACATATTGGGCAAGAGGGAGTATACAACCATCTTCGGCACAGAGAAGATAGACCCTAGGTGCACAGTCAACCTGAAAGTGGGCTACAAACCCATTGAGAGCTGCGAGATTTTCTTCAACGCGCACAACCTCTTCAACACCAACAAGCGAGAGTTCATCTACACAGACAAGATCGGCGGCATATACACAGTCGGCGTGAACTTCGGCATCTGACAGGATAACAAAAGGCTGGGCATTGACACCCCGTGCTGGCTCGCAAGGCAGGCCGGCACGGGGCGTCGGCCTGTCTTGCCCTGGTGAGGGACATGGCATAAAACTAGTTAATGCGCGCGGACAGGAGAAACAACATGTCGTTAGCGACGTAAGAGTGCGGTGGAAGAAATGAATTTTGGGAAAACCATTATGCAAGCAAAAAATCTACTACTAGGAGCATGCTGCCTCATATGCCTTGAGGCGCAAGCGGACCAGACTCCGGGAATTATCTGCATGCGCGCAGACGGAGAGGAAACAGGATTCGCACTGACCACCGTGAGCAAGATAACGTTTGAGCAGACGAACGGGCGCACGACAATGAGCGTGGCCCTTAACGATGACACAGAGGCCGTTGGCGGGTTTTCCGTAATCCGCTTTGGAGACGTGGAGGTGCCGACCCCGGAACCGGAAGACCCTACCGCGAGCAGAGACCTGGAGACAGCTAGAATCAGGATCTACCCCAACCCCGTCATCAACGACATTAGCATCGATGGAACGACGGGCGGCGCGAAGCTAGAAATCCGAGACTTGAGTGGCAGACTGCGCCTGTCTCAGTGTGAAAAGACGGCCAATGTGTCATTTCTTGAGCCAGGGACATATGTCGTCTCTGTGGGCAGCACATCGGCACGATTCATCAAAAAATAGAGCGAAAGAAAGCAACAACGCGATGGGAAGGCGCAAGACAGCCCCCGCGGTAGAAGACTAGACAGGAGAAGCAAAGAACATGAGACTGAGACTTTTGACGGCCGCTGCGGCCATCATGGCATGCGCCGCCACAATGGCGCAGAAAAACGTGTATGTGGTCAAGGCCGACAGCACTTTTGACACCTACGCAGTGGACAAAGTGAGCCACTTGGCGGAGGCCGGGCAAGACGCGGACGGGCGGCGCATGATAACTGTGGAGATGGCCGATGGCACACAAAAGGGCTACGCCACAGACAGCGTTGACCGCATAACGCTTTGGAACCCAGAGTATGTTGACTTGGGCGGCTCTGTGCTGTGGGCCAAGACGAACATAGGCGCGGCAAGCGAGGGCGAGGCCGGGAGTTACTTCGCATGGGCCGACACCGCCGTGCAGGCCAACAAGAGGTACGGATGGGTGTCTTACAAATATTGCCACTCAGCGGGCGTGGCAGCGGACAAGTATTGGGCCAACCTGACGAAATATACGACCGACAGCGAGACAAAGCCAAAGAAGCACGCAAGCAACAACGGGCAATCTTACTCCGGCGAATATGACAACAAAGTGACACTCGACCCCGAAGACGACATTGCCTACGTGGCCACAGACGGCGAGGCCCGCACCCCTGGCCCAGACGAGCTGAAAGAGCTGTTTGACCTTTGCGACGTGACGGAAGAGGAGCTGGAGACAAACGGAGGAAAAACCGTGAGAGGGCTGCGTTTCGCCGGCCGCGGCCAATACGCCGGTGCTTCCATCTTCATCCCAGCCAGCGGATATTGGCACGACAACAAGCTCAACACGCCAGGCAAGGTGTTCCTCTGGTCCAACAAGACGAGCAAAGACACCGACTCCGCGGCCTACGGCATCATTGAGGGTTACCCCGAGAACGACAGCACCACGCTGGACGACCTGAAGGAGGCCGGCGTGTCGTCAAAATATCATGATGAGCTTGGCGCTGAGCGCAACTACGGCCTCCCAGTGCGCGCCGTGATTGCGAAATAACAGCCTACGCTCCCAAAAAAAGCAAACGGCCCGCGGGACTTTGTCCCGCGGGCCGCCTTTTTTACCATTACAATGGCTATTGATTTGCTTGAGGCTTCATGACCACCTTGACCCTGTGGCCCTCGGCAATGATGAGCTTAGCCCACTTCTGGACATCATCAGCGCTGATGGACTCTACGGTCTTGGTGTAGGCGTTATCGTCCGTGCCGCGGAGCGCCAGCTGCTCGATGAGGTTGACCCAAGAGCCGTTTTGCTGAAGAGCCTCCGCGCGAGCCTTCACGAGGTTTTTCTTCACCTTGTCGAGATCGTCGGCGCGCGGGCCTTGGTCGGCTATCTTCTGAAGCTCCTGCATAATGATTGGCTCCAGGCGGTCGAAAGCCTTGGGGTCGGTATCGAACGTGATGAAAAGGTCATACTCCTCCGTCGGGGCCTTGCTCAATGAGGAGCGCACGCCAACGCCATACGTGCCGCCCTGGTCTTCGCGCACCGACTCAAGGTAGCGCATGTCTAGGCAACGCTTGAGGATGGTGAGGGCGATCTGCTCCTTGCGGTCGTAGGCGTGCTTATGGCTGAGCGATAGTCCGTAGGTCACCTTCTCGGTTGTCATGGGCGCGGAGAAGACTATGGTGGTGTCGGACTGCGGCATATAGTCGCCACGAGCCTCCCACGCCGCCTTCCTCTTGCCCGCGGGCAGAGAGCCGAGCCACTTGCACACGGCGGGCATGACGGAGTCCACTTCAAAAGAGCCGACAATGATGAAGTCGAAACCTTTGGCGGAAGAGAAACGCGCGTCCTTGGCGGTCGTGACGCCTTTGAGCGTTAGAGCGTCAAGGTCGGCGGCCGAAGAGAGAGTCACGTTGTATGGGTTCCCGCAGGTTATGGTCTTGTAATATTTGTCGCGGAAGACGTTGTCCGGGTCTTTGTCAGCGTTGGCCAAATAGCTGCGTAACCTGCCTTTAAATGCGCCAAAGGCCTCCTCGTCGACGCGTTGGGGGGCGAAAGTGAGATAGACAAGCCGAAGCATGGTCTCAAAGTCGGCCTTGCTGCTGGAGCCGCTCACGCCTTCGGTGTAGAGGTCGATGTTGGTGGAGACGGAGGCGGACTTGCCCGCCAGAGCCTTGCGCAAGTCGCTCAAAGAGAACTTGCCCAGGCCCATCTGGCCGCAGGCCTGACCTGACAGAGCCGCAGAGGTGGCCATCTCAGGAGCCAAGAGCGAATAGCCGCCGCGGCTCACCGCGCTGAGAATTATCTCATTGTCGGCAAAGGTTGTGGGCTTGAGGAAGACTCGGATGCCGTTAGAGAGCGTTGCCACGCGGCAACCATAGGCCTTGTCATCCGCCCATTTTTTCACCTTGCCGCCCTTTGGCTCATTGTCCACGAGCCTAGTGTCCACCACCTCATCTTGGTAAGGGGTCAGCTCCTTGGTTTTCTCGGCCTGGAGCATGGCCAGATACTCATCGGCAGTCTTGACTCCCGCGTCGCCCTCCATCGCCGAGACCTGAAGCACGGGCTGCGGCTTGAGGGCCTCCGCGATGTAGGCGTTGACCATCTGGACGTTGACGTTTGGCGCAACACTGTGGACCAGGTCGCGGTCATATTCGGCAGAGGTGATGACGTCGTTTCTCAAGAACGCGGTGTAGTAGGTGTAGACATAATCCTCGTTCTGCACCTTGTTGCGGGACTCGTAGGCATCGTCATATCTCTTTATGATGTTGTCCACCGCCCTTTGAAGCTCGCCAGGGTTCACGCCAAAGCGGCGCAGTTTCTCCACCTCGTCAAAGACCACCTGCGCGGCTTCGGCCGTCTTGCCTGTTTGCGGCACGCAAGCCACAAGAGCCATGTTGAGCGTGGGGATGTAGTCGGTGTCATACATGACGGCATAGGCGAACGGCGCGCCTTTCTGCGCCAGCTCCTGCATACGTGCGTTGAAGACCTGGCAGGCCAGGCTGGCCACAATGTCTCGGGCGGCATACTCCACGGTGTTGCGCACATTGGCCGGGGCAGGCTTATAGCGGAACTGGAGTTGGAAAGAAGTGCGGGTGGCCTCCTTGTCCCTCAAGATTGAGAAGACGGGCTTGTCGCTCACCGGCACGTCAAAATATACACGTTCCGCGGGATTGACGGGCGCTGGGATGTCGGCCCACATCTGGCGGATGCGCGCCTCGATGGCCTTGGGTTCCACATCGCCCACAATGACAATGCCCTGGAGGTCGGGGCGATACCACTTGTGGTAGTAGGCGCGCAAGGCTTCGTAAGAGAAGTTGTTTATGACCGCCGTGTCTCCGATTACGTCGCGCACGGCATAGCGCGTGCCAGGCATGGTGTTGGCCATGTGGGCGAAATACATACGCCTGTTGGCCGAGGCGCGCGTGCGCCACTCCTCGCGAATCACGCCTCGCTCCTTGTCAATCTCATCGCCCGCCAGGGTTATGAAGCCGCTCCAGTCGTGGAGTGTGAGCAGGGCGCTGTCCACAATGGCGGGGTCCGTCGTAGGCACGGCGGACAGGTTATAGACCGTCTCGTCAAGACTGGTGAATGCGTTGACATTCTCGCCAAAGCGCACGCCCACGCGCTCCAAGAAGTTGATGATGCCCTTGTCCGGGAAATTCTTGGTGCCGTTGAAAGCCATATGCTCCAAGAAGTGCGCGAGGCCGTCCTGATCATCCTCCTCCAAGATGGCTCCGACCTTTTGGGCAATATAGAATTCCGCCGTGTTCTTAGGCAGCTCATTGTGGCGTATTATGTACGTCAGCCCATTGGGCAACGTGCCGCGCAAGACGGCCGTGTCCGCCTGGAGCGGCGTGAGCTGCGGCTGCTGCGCCACAGCCCCCACGGCTAGTGCGGCCAAAGAGAGCGTGGCCGCCAGGCGAAAGCGTAGGTTCTTATTCATTATTTTGTTGGTTTAATTATGACATTCGTAAAGTTACATATTGACTAGCGACACTGGCTCTTTTGTTGTCTCTTTTAATTAATTTTACCACTAAACTATCACTCTATTCTTTTTAATCAAGATGAGACACTACCTTTGGCTAGCCACCATGCTCATGGCGGCCACGCCCGCCGCAATGGCGCAGACAAGCAACGAGGACGAGGACGACTTCGACATTGAGGAATATATGGCCACCGACACCATTGTGGGCGTGTGTGGCGAGGCGGCCGAGATTGGGGGCGGCAGCGGGGCGTGGATGGACGTCCCGACGGACATGACGCTCATTGACCAATATGACACCCGCCGCCTGCTGGAACTGTATTGGGGAAACTCGGCAGACACCCTGGTGCTCTGCTCGCTGGTGCCGACGGCCGACACCTTGTTGCCACAAACCACCGTGGCATTCATAATATACTATGACGCGGCAGGCTACGTGAGCGACGACGACGCGGCGGACATCAACGCCGACAACCTCATGGAAGAGATGCGCCTCAACACCACCGCGCTCAACGACAGCCTGGTGCCGCTCGGCTACCCGAAACAAGAAATTGTGGGGTGGGCCAAAGAGCCGGAATATGACAAAGGGCGCAAGATGCTCCGTTGGGCGCGCCACCTGCGCTTCTCGGCGCATGACGACGAGACGGGAGAGGACTACGTGAACGAAGTGGTGAACTATGACGTGAGAATCTTGGGCCGCCGCGGATATGTCGAGATCAAGGCCATCGCCTCACTAGACGACTCGGCGAAAGCCATCGCCACGGGAGACAGGCTGTCTGAGAGCGTCCACTACGAGAAGGGATTGCGATATGAGGATTACGACGCCGACACCGACGCGGCGTCAGAATGGGGCCTGGGCGGCCTGGTGGCCGGCACCGTGCTGGCCAAGACGGGCATATTGGGCAAGATTGGCCTCTTCCTGCTCAAGGCGTGGAAAATTATCGCATTGGCGGTGGTCGGCATTGGCGCGGCGGTGGCCAAGGTGCTGAGCCGGCGCAAGAAAAAGGAAGAAGAGAGTAAGGAGAGTGAGAAGTGACCCGTGCCGCCAAGCGGCCATCGGTCAATATTTATTTCTACTTTCGCGTATATATAACACGAACGACCAGAATATAAAATCCCGACAATGGATCTTACCATAGTAAAAGTGGGCGGCAAGGTGGTGGAGGAGGCGGAGTCCTTATCCTCACTGCTTGACGACTTCGCCGCCCTGAGCGGAGCCAAGACCCTTGTGCACGGCGGAGGCCGATCCGCCACAAAACTGTCAGAACGCCTTGGCGTGGAGGCCCACATGGTAGAGGGGCGCAGGGTGACAGACGCCGAGACGCTCAAGATTGTCACCATGGTCTACGCCGGCCTGGTGAACAAAAACATTGTGGCGCAGCTCCAGAGCCGCGGCGTGAACGCCCTGGGCCTCACGGGGGCCGATATGGGCGTGATTCGCTCAGACAGGCGCGCGCCCAAGAAAATGAGCGACGGCCAAACGGTGGACTTCGGCTTTGTGGGCGACGTGCGCGAAGTCCGTGCCGACGCGCTCTCGCAGCTCATAAGCCAAGGCGTGACGCCCGTCATGTCTCCCATCACGCATGACGGTCATGGCAACCTGCTGAACACCAACGCCGACACCATTGCCAGCGAGCTGGCGCGCGCCATGGCCAAAGCGCACGGCGTGCGGCTGGTCTTCTGCTTTGAGAAGCCTGGCGTATTGCTCAACCCGGACGATGACACGACCGTCATCCCCGACCTGGACTACGACACATTCAAGAAATATCAGGCGGAGGGCATCGTGGCGGCCGGTATGATTCCTAAACTAGACAATGGCTTTGAGGCCATACGCCAAGGCGTGGCCAGCGTGACCATAACCAACGTGCAAGGCCTCCGCACAGGCCTAGGCACGACGCTGAGACTATGAACAACGCGCTGCTCTCACGCCTCACAGCCGAGTCTGTGGAGCTGCTGAAACGGATGATCGCCACACCGTCGGTCAGCCGCGACGAGGCCGCCGTGGCCGACCTGCTGCAAGGGCAGATGGCGGCGTGGGGCATGGCCGTGTGCCGCAAGGGCAACAACCTCTGGGCGCGCGAGATCAGCTGCGCCGAGGGCAAGCCCGTGGTGCTGCTCAACTCGCACATCGACACCGTGAAACCCGCCGCGGGCTACACCCGCGACCCCTTCGTGGCGCAAGTGGAGGGCGGCAAGCTCTATGGCCTAGGCAGCAACGACGCCGGCGGCCCTCTGGTGAGCCTGCTGGCCGCATTCCGCTACATGGCGCAAGAGGAGGCCGAGAGGCCTTTCACGCTCGTCTTCGCCGCCTCGGCCGAGGAGGAGGTCAGCGGGCGCGGTGGCGTGGAGAGCATACTGCCCGAGCTTGGCCCCGTGAGCCTGGCCATTGTGGGCGAGCCCACGGGCATGCAGCCCGCCGTGGCGGAGAAAGGCCTCATGGTGCTAGACTGCACGGCGTTTGGCAAGAGCGGACACGCCGCGCGAAATGAGGGGGTCAACGCCATATATCAGGCACTGCCGGCCATAGAGTGGTTCAAGAGCCACACGTTCGACCGAGTGAGCCAGTTCCTTGGCCCCGTCAAGATGACCGTCACGCAGATTGAGGCCGGCACGCAGCACAACGTGGTGCCAGACACGTGCCGCTTCGTGGTGGACGTGAGGGTGAACGAGCTGTATTCCAACGCCGAGCTGCTGGCTCTCATCAAGAAGGCCGTGAGCGTGAGCGTGCATGAGCGGTCAACAAGGCTCGGCAGCTCCGCCATCGCCATGGACCACCCCATCGTGCAGAAATGCCTGGCCTTAGGCCTCAAGCCGTTCGGCTCGCCCACCATGAGCGACCAGGCCCTGATGCCGTTCACGTCCGTCAAGATAGGGCCAGGACAGTCGGCGCGCTCCCACACGGCGGACGAGTTCATTGGCCTTGACGAGATAGAGACCGGCGTGAAGACCTACGTGGAGCTGCTCTCGGGTCTGCGCCTATAAGACAAAAACACTCAACAGACAAAACAACCACTCCTAAGACAATGAAACTCTGGGATAAAGGATATTCGGAAGACGAGCGCATAGACCGCTTCACCGTGGGGCGCGACCGTGAGCTCGACCTGCACCTGGCTCCGTTCGACGTGCTTGGCACCATGGCCCACATCACCATGCTTGAGACCATAGGACTGCTGAAAAAAAGCGAACTGGAGGTTCTCCTCAAAGAGCTGAAAGACATATACAAGACAGCGGAAGAAGGCAAATTCGTCATAGAAGACGGCATAGAAGACGTCCACTCGCAAGTGGAGCTGATGCTCACGCGCCGCCTGGGCGACATAGGCAAAAAAGTGCACAGCGGCCGCTCGCGCAACGACCAGGTGCTGCTCGACCTCAAGCTCTACATCCGCGCCCAGATAGAGGACCTCGTGGGCCGCGTCTCCAAGTTGTTCGACGTCCTGCAGTCGCAGAGCGAGAAATATAAAGACATCCTCATCCCCGGCTACACGCACCTCCAAGTGGCCATGCCGTCTTCTTTCGGCCTGTGGTTCGGAGCCTACGCCGAGAGCCTGACCGATGACATGACGATGCTCGCCGCGGCGTGGGATGTGGCCAACCAGAACCCCCTCGGCGCGGCGGCGGGCTACGGCTCGTCATTCCCCCTCAACCGCGCCATGACCACCCGCCTGCTCGGCTTTGACGACTTGGCGTATAACGTGGTCTACGCCCAGATGGGGCGCGGCAAGACGGAGCGCATCGTCACGTTCGCCCTGGCCGCCATCGCCGAGACCGTTGGCAGGCTCGCCTTTGACGGGTGCCTCTTCACCAGCCAGAACTTCGGCTTCATCCACCTGCCCAAGCAGATGACGACAGGCTCCAGCATCATGCCTCACAAGAAGAACCCCGACGTCTTCGAGCTAGTCCGCGCCCACTGCAACAAAATCCAAGGGGCGCCAAACACCATCCGCCTCATCAGCGGCAACCTGCCCAGCGGATATTTCCGCGACATGCAGATTATCAAGGAGGTCTTC
The DNA here is from genome assembly GCA_934699135.1 of uncultured Bacteroidales bacterium. Taxonomy (GTDB): domain Bacteria; phylum Bacteroidota; class Bacteroidia; order Bacteroidales; family Marinilabiliaceae; genus W3P20-009. The sequence goes on along the minus strand of CAKUVM010000005.1, from coordinate 64,418 downwards.
ATCCCCCTCTTTGACGAGATAAAGGATTGCGTCGACATCACGGCCTACGCCATAGAGAATATTGAGGTGGAGCGCGACATTATGAAGGACCCGCGATACAAGTACGCCTTCAGCGTGGAGGAGGTCAACCGGCGCGCCTTGGCCGGCACGCCTTTCCGCGACGCGTATAGGCAGGTGGGCATGGAGATTGAGCAGGGCCATTTTGAGTTCAACGGGCAGATTCATCACACCCACGAGGGCTCAATTGGCAACCTGTGCAATGACAAGATCCGCGAGAAGATGGATCGCATCCGCTCGCGCTTCACATTCGCCAAGGTCAACGACGCCCTCGCGGCACTGCTCAAATGACGCGCCACATCCTCTCCCTCGCGGCCCTGTCTCTGCTAGCGGCGACGGTGTTGCCATCTTGCGCCCATCGCGCCCAAGACGATGGCATGATATTGATTGACCTCAACCGCACCGCCACAGGCGACATGACGCTCGTCTCCGTCTTGACGGCAGACAGCGCGACCGTCACCATCTCTCCTGACGCCAACGGCGTATACGCGGCCAACGCAGACACCCTGCCCCAAGGCGTATACCTGGCCAAATGGGACGACAGCCACTGCCTCCCGCTAGTGGTCAGGCACGGGGCGGCGCAGCGGCTATGCGGCACATGGCAGGAGTGGGACAAAATCACAGCCTCAGACCCCGACACGCGCGCCGCCATATGCGCGGAGCGGCTGCTCAAGCGTCTGACGGCGGCCACCGACTCCGCCATATCGGCACAAGGAGGCCTCTCCAGCGCGGAACGGTGCAAAGCCGCGGCCGACAGCATAATGAAGCTTAGGGAAGCCGCGCGCGCCGAGGCCGACGCCCTGCTGGCCACGCTGCCAGACACGTCGCTCGCAGCCGCCGCACTCCTTGGCCTTCCGGGGCTATATGCCGACGTGGCGGACTATCGCCTCTTGGCCCGCCGCTTCGGGCGCATGGCCGCGGCTCACCCCGACATCGCGCAGCTGCGCCGCCGAGCCGACAAGTTGGCCATGACGGGCCGCCTCATAAGCCTGAATGAGAGGATGGGAGCCGGAGTTCGCGCGCCCGCATTCACCTTTGTGAGCGAGGGGGGAGACAGCGTGCCGTCAGAGGCGTTGAGTGGCAAAAAGTTCGCCATGGTGCTGATGACGGACACGCTCATGGCCACACGCGAGGCCATGGGACGTGTGGCCGAGGCCGTGGCTAGCGGGGCGCGAGTCTTCATCGAGGCTCCCGCGGGCGTGGAGTTGCCACGGAAACCCAACTGCCAGCGTGGGCGGCTGGCTGGGCTTGAGAGCCGCGGAGACTTCGAGGCGTTCGCTCCCGCCGTCATGAGCGTGGGGGCAGACGGTACGGTGACCGGCCTCTGGCTCGGACTGAGCCTAAAGCGCTGAAGAAGAACCCATAGATGGGCCTTCGCCGGCACACTTCTCGCGGCACAATAAATTAGGCTGACAAATGCGTATATTTGCGGTCGCTAAAAATCGTTTCATTGATGAAGACACTACTCAAAGGCGCGGCTGCTTGCGCCACCTTCTTGTTGGCTTGCGCCGCCCTCACCGGCTGCGACTCCGGAAAGGGTCGGTCAGAGGTCCACGGCGTCATCAAAGGCGCGGAGGGGCAAAAGGTGTATATGGAGGCCATGGGCCTGACCGCCCAAACCACGCTGTGCGACTCTCAGGTCGTGGCTTCGGACGGTGAGTTCAGCCTTAGGGGGCAGCTCCAGACCGAACCCACGTTCTATAACATCCGTTTGGCCGACGGACGGTCTTTCTCCGTGGTGCTGGACTCCGCGGAGACCGTCACCCTCACGGCCGACGCCGGCGCCGGCGCGCTGGTGGGCAACGTGAAGTTTGACAACTCGGCGGCCAACGCCGACCTGCAAGACGTCATGTCGGCCGCATCTGGCCTGTTGGCCAAGCTCCAAGACGGCACGGCCACCGACTCGCTCATCCGCGACGTGAAAGACCAGATGACCGGCAAAGTATTCGCCAACCCGCGCTCCATGGTGGGCTATTACATAGTCTTCCAAAAGATCGGAGGCCTGCCGCTCTTCGATGTGATGGACAAGCGCGACCATCAGCTTTTCTCGGCCGTGGCCACGTCTTTGCAAATGGCCTACCCTCGCAGCGAGCAGGTCAAATATCTGTGCGACTACGTCCTCGGCGCGCGCGCGGCCCGCAAGGCCAACGCCCGCCGCGACTCCCTCATTCAGCAGGCCAAGCCACTCAACTCGCCAGACCTCACGCTGCCAGACAAAGACGGCAAACAGCACTCGCTCAGCTCTTTGCGAGGCAAGACGGTGATCCTCTTCTTCTGGATGGCGGCCAACGATGACGCCCGGCAGGCTCAGGCCCAGTTGGCTTCTATATACAAAAAATACAGAGGCAGCGGCCTGGAGATATACTCCGTCTCATTCGACACTAGCAAGGTGCTGTGGGAGGCCGCCACGACTGGCGAGGAGTGGGTCAACGTGTGCGACCTCAAGGGCGTCTCCAGCCCCGCAGCCGCCACATATAACGTCACAAGCATCCCGTCAGACTACATCTTGGCGCCAGACGGCCGCCTGATTGGCAAAGACCTCTTCGGCACCAGGCTGGACAACAAGCTCAAGGAGATATTGAGATAGGCGACAAGCCACCGCGCGGCAAAAGCAGAAAGGGAAAGAAAAACAGGCGAGGGAGGCCATGACGCACAGCGCGCCACGGCCTCCCTCGCTCCTAATGAATGACAGACCACTGATGAAGAACATATACTTCGCCTCCGACCTGCACCTGGGCGCGCCATACATAGCAGACCACCGCCAGCACGAGGCTCGGGTGGTGGCGTGGCTAGACTCGATAAAAGACAAGGCCCAGGCCCTGTACCTGCTGGGCGACATATTCGACTATTGGTTCGAATACCGCACCGTGGTGCCGCGTGGCCACGTCCGTTTCCTGGCCAAAGTGGCGGAGCTGGCAGACGGGGGCGTGGACGTCCACTTCTTCACCGGTAACCACGACGTCTGGATGTTTGACTACCTGCCCGCCGAGCTGGGCGTGACAGTCCACCACGGCGACCTGCGCATTGAAGCGGCCGGCAAGCGGTTCCTGCTGGGGCACGGAGACGACCTGGGGTATGACCGTTGGTACCACGTCATGATGTGGTGCTTCCACAACCGATTCTTGCAGGCCTGCTACCGCTGGCTTCACCCCGACCTGGCCGGGCTGATCGCCACCACGTGGAGCCACCGCAGCCGCATGGGCCACTACGCCGAGGAGCGCAAGCGGGGGCGCGCCCCGCAAGACCTGGAGAACGAGACCCAGGTGAGATACGCCCGCAAGATTGTGGCTCAGGGCGACACGGCGGACTTCATCATCTTTGGCCACCGCCACGAAGTCATAGACTGCGAGGTGGGCGGGCGGGGGCAGCGGCTGCTGGTCATAGGGGACTGGATTCGCCACTTCACATACGCCGTCTTCGATGGCCGCGACGTAAAGATTATGAAATATGGGCAAGATTAGCGAGACATCGAAAAACGTGGCCTTTGCGGCCTACATCACCCCCGTGGGGTGGCTCGTGGGCATTGCCGCCCGCCTTGTGTGCTCAGACAGGTCGGAGTTCGCCACATTCCACCTGCGGCAAGGGCTCGGCCTGGCCCTCGTCGAGACTCTGACCTATGTCTTGGTCTTCAGGTTTCTCAATTTCTGGTTGGCATGGCAGATAGCCACCATCATATTCTTCCTCATGATGGTCATCGGGGTGCGCAGCGTCAACAAGGGCGTCATGCGCTACCAGCCCATCTTGGGCCGCCTGTTCGACTCCTGGTTTAGCTTCTTGGCCTAGGCCTCGCCTCGCCGCCGCAGCTCATCTTGTATCTTTTGGGCCGCCTCGTAGTCCTCTGCCGCCACGGCGTCGCGCAACTTTTCGCGCAACAGACTTGACGGGGTACCCTCCACTCCCCGGGCCGCTCCGCACCGCAAGGCGTCGGCATCGCCATTGGCCAGCCTCAGCACCGCCTCGCGGGCGAAGATGGGGGCCTGACACCGTATGGCCAGGGCCACGGCGTCTGACGTGCGGCCGTCAAGAACCACCGGAGCGCCGCCCTTGTCCATCACCAGGCTGGTGCGAAACCGCCCGCCCACGAGGCCCTCTATTATCACGCGGCTCAGCCGCCCGCCGAAAGCCGAGATGATGCGCGCCATCAGGTCGTGAGCGAGCGGGCGCGGCATGGAGATGCCCTCCATAAAAACGGCTATGGCCTGCGCCTCGGACATCCCTATGGTGATGACCATGCGCCGCCGCCCCGTTATCTCTTGCAGCACAAGGTTATATATGTTGCTACCGCCGCCATCCAGAATGGCAGCTACACGCAATGGCACAAGGGACTCCATACCGTCATCCATAGGCACTAAAAAAAATGAACATAGCCCTGCTTTCAGGAAATGAAGATAAGGTTTTTTCCGCTACCCCGCAATTTAGTCCTTTCAATTATCAATTAAAGTCCATAACTTTGCGCCGTTAAGTCTGTACGGCTTCATTAAGAGTGACGGCCAACAGTGGCCGCGCCGCCTGCAGGCGCAATCTTTATTACGTCATAAGTAATGTACGCAATCGTAGAAATTGCTGGTCAGCAGTTCAAAGTTCAGAAGGACGCCAAGCTCTTCGTGCATCACCTCCCCGAGAAGAACGAGGGCGACACCGTGGAGTTCGACAAGGTGCTCCTCATCGACAACGAGGGTCAGGTGACCATCGGCGCGCCCGCCATCAGCGGGGCCAAAGTCGCAGCCAAAGTCCTCGTGCCCCTCGTCAAGGGTGACAAGGTAATCGTCTTCAAGAAGCGTCGCCGCAAGGGCTACCAGAAGAAGAACGGCCACCGCCAGCAGTTCACCCAGATTCAGATCGAGAACATCATCGGCTAATCCCGAACCACCTAAAAAGTTTTTGTAAGAAATGGCACACAAGAAAGGCGTCGGCAGTTCTAAGAACGGCCGTGATTCTGAGAGCAAACGACTTGGCCTGAAGCTTTTTGGCGGTCAGGCAGCTAAGGCTGGCAACATCATCGTCCGCCAGCGCGGCACCGTGCACCACCCGGCTGAGAACGTGGGCATGGGCAAAGACCACACCCTCTTCGCTCTCGTAGACGGCACCGTACAGTTCGTCAAGAAGCGCGACAACAGGTCTTACGTCTCCGTCATCCCCGCCGTCGCTGCCGAGTAAGCGGTGCCGGGATTCGGGCAAGACACACCCCGACACGGACACAGGCTCCCGCCTAAGCTGCTCTCTCAGCTTTATGAGAGCCGGCGAGGCGGGAGTTTTTTCGTATCTCCCCGCACGGGGCAGACAACACCGATTTAAATTCTTTTCCCACAAACATTCTGATATGCTTACCCTAAAGCTCATTCAGGAACAGAAAGATTTCGTCATAGAGCGTCTTAAAGTCAAGAACTTCGACGCCACCCAGATTATTGACGAGATCATAGCGCTAGACAACAAGCGCAAGCAGCAGCAGGCCGAGGCCGAGGCCATCCAGCAAAAGATGAACGCCATATCCAAGTCAGTCGGCCAACTCATGAAAGAGGGCAAGAAAGCCGAGGCCGAAGAGGCCAAAGCCGAGACTGCCAAATTCAAGGAGCAGATCAAGGAGCTGGACCAGAAGCAAAGCGAGACGTCGGAGGCCCTGACGGCCAAGCTCGTGCTGCTGCCCAACATCCCCGCCCAGATCGTCCCGCCCGGCAAGAGCGCGGCAGACAACCAGATTGTCTACTGCTCCGTGGAGAAAGAGCCGGAATTGCCGGAGGGCTCGCTGCCTCACTGGGAGCTGATTAAGAAATATGACATCATAGATTTCGACCTCGGCATCAAGGTGACCGGCGCGGGTTTCCCTTTCTACAAGGGCAAGGGCGCCAAGCTCCAGAGGGCCCTCATCTCCTTCTTCCTCGACCAGGCCATAGCGGCCGGCTATAACGAGGTGCAGCCACCCCTCATGGTCAACGAGGCCTCCGGCTTCGGCACGGGGCAGATCCCTGACAAGGAGGGGCAGATGTATCACGCCACGGCGGACAACTTCTACCTCATCCCGACAGCCGAGGTGCCCGTCACCAACATGTATCGCGACGTAATCCTCAAGAGCGCAGACTTCCCAGTCAAGAACTGCGCCTACTCCGCATGCTTCCGCCGCGAGGCAGGCTCGTGGGGCGCTGACGTGCGCGGCCTCAACCGCCTCCACCAGTTCGACAAGGTGGAGATTGTCCGCCTCTCGCACCCCGATCACTCCTACGAGGCTCTAGACGAGATGGTGGCCCACGTCCGCGGCCTGGTCGAGAAACTTGAGCTCCCGTTCCGCATCGTGCGCCTCTGTGGCGGCGACATGAGCTTCACCTCGGCCCTCACATATGACTTCGAGGTGTTCTCCGCGGCGCAGAAGCGCTGGCTGGAGGTAAGCTCCGTCTCAAACTTCGAGAGCTACCAGGCCAACCGCCTCAAACTCCGCTTCAAGGAGGCCGGCGACAAGAAGACGCAGCTCTGCCACACCCTCAACGGCTCCGCCTTGGCGCTGCCGCGCATCGTGGCCGCCCTGCTTGAGAACAACCAGACGCCCAACGGCATCAAGATTCCTAAGGTGCTGGTGCCATACACCGGCTTCGAGTACATCGACTAGCGGCGACTCGCTAGCCGATGCAGCAAGACGCTCTAGCGGGCGGGCGACGGGGCTGCGGCCCCATGTCGCCCGCCCGCTTCCTTTCCCGCCCGCCATCATCAGCGGCGACGGGCGCACAGGCAAAGAAAACAGACACCATGGCAAAGTTCCTATTCAACACCACATTCACGGTAGACGACCGTATGCGCGACGGGTGGCTCAAATGGATGGCGGGCATATACGGGCCCGCTATGCGCGCCGCCTCGGGCGGATGCCCGCATGAGCTATACTCCATTGACGGCACACGCCAAGACGGGGCGCAATCCTACTCCAGCCAGTGGCGGTGCGACACCCTGGAGCAGCTTGGCAACCTCCGCTCCACCAGCGCGAGGCTGTGCCAAGAGGTGATGGAGACGCACGGCGAGGCGTGCCTTGCCTTCTCAACGCTCATGCGCGGACTCAACCTCGCTGACTGATGGGCAAGGCCAGACGCATTTTGGGCATAGACCCCGGCACCAACGTCATGGGCTACTCCATACTAGACACGGATGGCAACCACGCCGAGGTGGTGGTGCTGGGCACCGTCCAGATGGGCAGGGTGGCCGACCACTATGCGCGCCTGAAGAGAATCTTTGACCGCATCAACGTCATCATTGGCGAGTTCGAGCCCGATGAGCTGGCCATCGAGGCTCCTTTTTGCGGCAAGAACGTCCAGACCATGCTGAAGCTCAGCAGGGCGCAAGGCGTGTGCATGGCCGCCGCCTTGGCGCATGGCATGCCCGTGAGCGAATATGCCCCAATGCGCGTCAAGCAGGCCATAACGGGCAACGGGGGCGCCACCAAAGAGCAGGTGGCCAACATGCTGCAAAAGATGCTGCGCTTTGCGGACATCCCCAAGTTCCTTGACGCGACAGACGCCCTGGCCATAGCCTACTGCCACTTCATGACCGCAAGGACGCAAGGCCTCACAGGCGGGGCCTACACGGGTGGCGGGGTCAAGATTCCCCGCGGGGTTGGCAAGGCCTCGTCATCGTGGGAGGACTTCTTGAGGCAAAACCCCGACAGGGTCAAGACAAACTGACAACAACACACATGATAAACCAGAAAGACTATGACTATGAGCTCCCCGAGGAGCGCATTGCCAAATATCCGTTGGCCAGCCGCGACGCCTCGAAGCTGCTGGTCTACCGCCACGGCGACATGACCGACGCCCACTTCCGCGACGTGGCCGACTTCCTGCCCGAGGGCGCGCTGCTGGTGCGCAATGACACCAAGGTGATCCGCGCCAGGCTCAAATTTTCCAAGGTCACGGGCGCGGCCATTGAGATATTTTGCCTGGAGCCGCTGGAGCCCGCCGAGGTGGAGCAGGCGTTCGTGGCTCGCGGCACGTCGGTCTGGAAGTGCATCGTGGGCAACTCCAAGCGGTGGAAAGACGGCGAGCTGGAGACAACGGTGAGCGTGTCCGGGGTCAATGTCAGGCTCTCGGCACTGAGGTTGGCGCAAGACGGCAACACATCGACCATCCGTTTCTCATGGCCCGAGAGCCTGACCCTGGCCGAGGTCATAGAGGCCGCCGGCGTCATGCCAATCCCGCCATACCTCAACCGCGAGACGGAGGCCATTGACGAGACGCGCTACCAGACGGTATACAGCGCGCACAAGGGCTCTGTGGCGGCGCCCACCGCCGGGCTGCACTTCACGCCGGAGGTGCTGGCCGACGCCGAGGCCCGCGGCCACAAGATTCTCTCCGTCACGCTCCACGTGGGGGCCGGCACTTTCAAGCCCATCCAGACGGACAATGTGGAGCAGCACGTCATGCACACAGAGCACATTGTGGTGGAGAAAGACGTGATCCGTCAACTGGCTACCGGCGGGCGCAAGGTGGTGGCCGTGGGCACCACGTCGGTCCGCACTTTGGAGAGCCTCTATTGGCTTGGCGTGAAGCTGCTTGAGGGGCAAGACATTGACAACGGTCTGGCGCAGTGGGACGCGTATGACCTGCCGCAAGGCCACACCGCGGCCGAGGCTTTGCGCCGGCTGGCCCGCCACCTTGACGAGCAAGGGCAAGACCAGCTGCACAGCCAGACACAAATAATGATAATGCCAGGATACAGGTTCCGCCTCGTGGACGCGCTCATAACCAACTTCCACCAACCTCACAGCACCTTGCTGCTGCTCATTGGGGCACTGGTGGGCATGGAGTGGAAAAAGATCTACGCGCACGCTCTAAACTCCGGCTACCGTTTCTTGAGCTACGGAGACTCTTCGCTCCTGATCCCATAGGTCGCGGGTGCAAGATGAAATGAGGAAAGCCCCGGAGACGTCGCGTCTTCGGGGCTTCGCATTTGCCCCTCAGTTTGGCAAATGACGTTCTTGCATAGGTCGAACTTAATCCTGCTTAATGATTATACACTATTCCTTAGCGCAGGATGGACAAGCCGCCCGTTGGCGGATGTCTTTTATCAAAAAGGTTTTATTCAGGTAGTTTAGAGACCGCGGCTGGTCAAAAAAAAGAATCAAAACGCCACGGCTAGAGCAAGAGCCAGCAGCAATGCAGAAAACAATACTTTGAACCACAGGCTGAGCGAGTCAGCCTCTCTGCGGGTCTCGGACGATAAGTTGCTCATCATAAAGTTTAGTTAGCGGACAAAGAGTACAGCCGCAGCGCACCAAGACTTTCGTCATCCGCGCCATCACGCACTTGCTTTATCAGCCACAAATGTATGCCGTCCTTTTGTATTTAACAAATACCCCCCCCTATTTAATAATGTTTAACATACACCAAAAAGGGGGAGGGGTCTTCACCTCGCAAAGCGCCTTTTGCCGCTCATTGACAGCACGTCTAGCCTGATGACCGTGGTCTTGGCATGGGCCCTTTCTACGTATTGCCGCCCCTCCTCGGCATAGGCGGGAGAATATTTGGCGGCAAGGAGCAGCAGAGCGCGTTTCTTCTCATCCTCGCCAGTCACCTCAGAGGCGCGGCAGCGAATCACCAGGCTCTCAAACTCCATGGAGAATTTTTGCTCCAAGACGCTAACTCGTCCCACCACGCACAATGACGCTTCGGGGTTCTCCGCCATGAGCTTCAGTTTCTCTCCCTCCGGCGCACAGTGCAGATATATGGAAGCGCCGCCATCCCAAGCATAGCACATGGGCACACCGTATGGGACGCCCCCGCCGCCCACGAGCGACAGAACCCCATATCCCCCCCGCCTCAACAAGTCGATGGCTTCTTCGCGGCTCATCTGCCGGTCTTGGCGGCGCAGGCGGGAGTTGTCAAGATTAATGTCCGCAGTGCTCATCACTTTTCAGTTTCTCGACCTATGAAATGGCGCAGCACGTCAATGGCAATCTCATTGTCGCCGCCCTGCGGCACAATGAGGTCGGCGTAGCGTTTTGACGGCTCGATGAACTGGAGGTGCATGGGCTTGACGGTGGTCTCGTAGTGGTTGAGGACATTCACCAGCTTACGCCCGCGCTCCGCCACGTCGCGCCTTATCCTGCGCGCCAGACGGTCGTCGGCGTCGGCGTCTACAAACACCTTTATGTCCATAATGTCCCGCAGCTCGGGGATGGCCAGCACCAAGATTCCCTCCACAATGACCACGTCATGCGGCTCCACATGGATGGTCTCCTTCATGCGCGTGCTCTCCACAAAAGAGTAGGTCGGCATCTCGACGGCCCTGCCATCGCGGAGCTGCCGCAAGTGGCTTATGAGGAGCGGGAACTCAATGGCATTTGGGTGGTCAAAATTTATCTTGCGCCTCTCGGCCAGCGTGAGGTGGGCGTTGTCGTTGTAATAGTTGTCTTGGCAGATCACGGTGACGCGGCTGCCGTCCATGCCGCCTACAATCTTGTTCACGACGGTGGTCTTGCCGGAGCCGGAGCCTCCCGCTATTCCTATGATGAGCATAGCCTCTATGTTTGTTTAAGAAATTGCCTATAAAGATGGCGCGTGCGCGCGGGGCGGCGCAGACGCGCCACCCGCCCAAATGTAAGCATATTTTCCACCCGCATGAGGTGGCGCGATGAAAAAAAGACAAGGCGACGAGACCCTAAGGCCGCGCCGCCACGCTCCATATCAAAAGTTTTTGGATGTCTCCAGGTGCCTAATAAACCTCTTTGCCCATTGCCAGCACCTTGGGCGACATCTTTATGCCGCACTTCTCCAAGTTATGCTTGCTGGCCTCGAACGTCACGTTGTCTCCTGACGGCACCAGGGTCACACCCGCGCCATGGACGCACATGCCGCCGCCTTGAGTGACGATCAGCACAGGGTGGCCATATTGGTTGTTGATGACGGACTTGGCGTTGGAGCCGAACTTCCCGCCCAGGAAGACGATCTCGGACTTGGGGAGGTTTCGCGGCGATGACGACGTCACCACGTCGATGGGCCTGCCGCCGATGCTTTTGCCCTCGGTCATGCGGCGCAGCTCAGCGGCCATCTCGTCAGACCCCACGATGGAGATTATGAACGAGTTGGCGACATCGTCTTTAGGCCAACTGGTGTAGCGCGCAAACTGGAACAGGAAAATGGCCTGCACCTTGGTGTGCTGCCCAAGGGCGGGGCCGACGAACAGCAGCAGAGCCAAAATGGGTAGTAACAGCTTCTTCATGACTTTACAGGTAGAGGTTTAATTACGCATAACAAATATAGCTTTTGCCCACATTGCGAAACATCCCATTAAGCATATTTGCGAGAGACAGGGCGCTGCGCAATCATTTTTAACCAGTTGGCGGAGTTTGTTCATTGTGGAACTGCCGTTGTTTCTCAACAACTTAATTATTCTAAAATGCCGAGTGGGGCCGAAAACCCATGCATAATTTTATAAAATAGCGCAAGCCGTATGGGCGGCCGCGGGGGCGAAACTCTGTTGCCGTTTCGTGCGTATCGGTCAATTGACTAATTTTGCAAAACTGCGGAAATCAACCCTCAGACCCCGATGAAGACCAAAGCTACGTGGCTGATTGTCATCAGCCTGCTGACCTCAATATGCTCCAGTGCCCTGGCGCAGCCCCTAGGCTCGAAAGTGATGGGCAAGTTCAAGAGCGGCTACCTCACTTTTTTGCTCACGTCAGACACCACCGTGGCCCTGACCTTTGTGGACGGGGTGGACAACGTGGTGATCCCCGACACCGTGGCCGGTTGCCGCGTGACGCGCATTGCCGCCGAGGCGTTTCGCTGGTGCAGCCAGATGCAGACGCTGGTGATTCCGGCGTCGGTGGAGGCGATAGACGTTGACTTTGGCGGAGACCACGGCTACTCATCGCTCCGCGCCGTGTTCGTAGACGGCGGGAACCCGTCATTTTGCGCCTCATCGGGCATCCTGTTCAACAAGGCCAAGACCCGCATCTTGCTCTACCCCAAGGCATCAGAGCAGGCCGAATATTCCATTCCCCCGTCAGTAGACTCCATAGCGGACGGCACATTCGCCCTCTGCCGCACCCTGCGGCGCGTGGTTGTGCCGCCCTCGGTGCGCCACATTGGCTCCAGGGCGTTCGCCCGCTGCACGTCTCTGAGATCCATAGAGCTGCCGGACAGCCTCAAGACGCTTGGCACCAACGTTTTCGACATGTGCACGGCGTTAGACAGCGCGCGCGTGCCTGGCTCCTTGTCTCACCTGTCGGCGGCGGCGTTCAGCGGCTGCGCGGCTTTGCGGAGCGTCACAGTCGCCAACGGGGTGCGGAGCATAGGCGGGGCGGCATTCGCAGGTTGCTCCAGGCTCAAGGACGTGAGCCTGCCGCCGTCATTGCTCTACTTGGGCCACGGGGCTTTCGCCGACTGCGACTCCCTCGAGAGCCTGACGCTGCCCAAGGGCCTGCGGCAAATTGAAGACGACGCCATAAGCCGCTGCCGCAATCTCACAAACCTCAGCGTGTCGCAGGGCAACAAGTGCTTTTTTGAGCGAGAGGGCGTGCTGTTCACTGCCGACACGTCTCGCGTCTTATTTTGCCCCAAGAGCCGCGAGACGTTCGTGGTCTATCTTCCCAACCGCGTCAGGAGCCTGGCACCATCGGCGTTCTGGGGGTGCGAGGGCCTCGTGGCCGTGGGGCTGCCCGAAGGGCTGCGCTCACTGCCCGCCCGCGCTTTCGCCGAGTGCTCGGGGCTTCAGAGCGTGAGCATGAGCGGCTCCATGGGGAGCATTGGCAGCTCGGCCTTTGAAGGCTGCTCGGCATTGCGCCGCATGGTGCTGACGGATGGTGAGGGCGGCGAGTATGAGGGCGGCGTCGGCGGGCGGCCCGTCATATTGCCCGCCGTGGCTGAGATTGCCGACGGGGCTTTCGCCCGCTGCTCCTCGCTCACCCACGTGGTGCTGCCCATAGGCGTGGAGTCGGTGGCCGACGGGGCCTTTGCCGACTGCGCCAGACTGGAGCGCGTGAGCCTGCCGGACGGGTTGCGCTCCATAGGCTGGGAAGCATTTAGCGGCTGCACGTCGCTCTGCGAGCTGACGGTGCCGGAGACCGTGGAGAGCGTGGATTGGAAGAGCTTCGCCGGGTGCACAGCCCTGCGCAGCGTGAGGCTCTTGAACGGCGTTGGCGAGATTGGCCTCCAAGCCTTTGAGGGCTGCACGAGTCTAGAAGACGTCTTGGTGCCCGCCACGGTGACGTCAATAGGCGACTTCGCCTTCGCGGGATGCGGGAAGCTCAATGTCATCGCGCTCCCTGACGGACTGTATGTCATCGCGGCCGGTACGTTTCGCGGCTGCGCCTCACTGGAGCGGCTAGCTCTGCCCGATGGCCTGGCCGAGGTCGGCGACAGAGCTTTCGAGGGATGCAAAAAACTGAAAGCCATAGCGTTGCCACAATCGGTTGCCTCGGTGGGCAAGAGCGCTTTTGGCGGATGCTCCAGCCTGGCGCGCGTGAGCCTGCCAGACGGGCTGGCCAAGATAGCCGACGGCGCATTCGCAGACTGCGTCAACATGGCCGAGATCAACATTCCGCGGCAGGCGCGGGCGATTGAAGATGACGCCTTCCGAGCCTGCTCCGCCCTGCCGTCCGTCACGCTGCCGCCCACGCTGACCAAGATAGGCAACTACGCCTTTGACGACTGCGAGAGCCTCTTTGAGATATATTGCCTGGGCGAGACACCCGCCGAACTGGGGCGCGAAGCCATTCCCGAAGCCACGTGGGTCAACGTGCCGCGCCAGTCGCGCAAAGAATACAGGGCGGCTTGGAGAAAGCACTCCCGCATCAACACCTTCCGCCCATAACGAACCAAAGACACACGACAACTTAATCTGATGAGGACAGACATAGACACCATCATAACACCAGGCCGGGACCAAGAGCCGACAGCATTGGCCGAAGCCGGCACCATAACCAAGGTTGACGGCACAAACGGCGGGGTGCTTGTGAAATTGCGCCCAGACGTGGACTACGCCGACGTCTTCGAGGCCGAGTTCCTGTTCGTGGTGGCGGACGGCGGCGTGGTGCCGATGCGCATGGCCAAGACGACGAGGCGCGGCGACAGGGCCGCCACGGTGGAGCTGGCCAACATCTGCACGGCAGAGCAGGCCGCGCCACTGGTGGGCTGCAAGATTCGCGCCGAGGCCGCGCCGGAGCAAGAGGACGAAGACGAGGATGAGGAGCCCACACTGGCGGGCTACGCCGTGCTGACTGAAGAAGACGGCATGGTGGGCGAGATTGTGGCCATTGACGACAGCGTGGCCGCCAACCCGCTCCTCATTGTGCGACGGACGGATGGCACGGAACTGATGCTGCCCGCCGCGGACGACTTTGTGATGAGCCTAGACGACGACGCCAAGACCATCACCCTGCGGCTGCCCAAGGGGCTGCTGAACCTAGACGAGGCTGAAGAGGCCTAGAGGTTTGGCATTTTTGCCCTACCTTTGCGCCGCCACGGCGAGCGCGCCTCCTGAAAAAGGATGGCGAGCGGGGGCATAGATTTTAGATTCTTAGCATTTTACACACACGTAACCATATATTGCAAGACATGGTGACACAGGACCAGATGAAGGACCTGAACGGACGCGAGTTGGCGTTGAGGAGGTATCTTTGACGTCGACCGCCGACGCATGGAACTAGAGGAGGACGAACTCCGCACCCAAGAACCCGGTTTCTGGGACGACCGAGCCAAAAGCGAGGAGGTGATGAAACGGGTGAGGGCCAACAAGAAATGGGTCTCCAACTACGAGAAGGTGCACTCAGCCCTGGAGGAGCTGACGCTGGCCCTGGAATATCAGAAAGAGGGCGTTGTGGACGAGGCCGACGTGGACGCCGCCTACATCGAAGCCTCGCGCCTGACGGAGGAGGCCGAGCTGGCCAACATGCTCCAAGGCGAGGAAGACCAGATGAGCGCCGTGCTGAAGATTGTGGCAGGCGCGGGCGGCACCGAGAGCCAAGACTGGGCGCAGATGCTCATGAGGCTATACCAAAGGTGGGCCGAGGCCCACGGATACCGCGTGACGGTGACAAACCTGCAAGAGGGAGACGACGCCGGCATCAAGACCGTGACGTTCGAGATTGAGGGAGACACGGCCTACGGCTACCTGAAGAGCGAGAACGGCGTGCACAGGCTCGTGCGCGTGTCTCCATTCAATGCGCAGGGCAAGAGGATGACATCTTTCGCCTCGGTCTTCGTGACGCCCCTCGTAGACGACTCCATAGAGGTGTACGTAGACCCGTCGAAAATAACGTGGGACTTGTTCCGCTCCGGCGGCGCGGGCGGCCAGAACGTCAACAAGGTGGAGACGGGCGTCAGGCTCCGCTACCAATATACCGACCCCGACACGGGCGAGACTGAAGAGATATTGATAGAGAACACCGAGACGCGCAAGCAGACCGAGAACCGCGAGAACGCCATGAGGCTGCTGCGCTCCCAACTCTATGACCGCGAGCTCAAACGCCGCAACGCGGCCAAGGCCAAGATTGAGGCCGGCAAAAAGAAAATTGAGTGGGGGTCGCAGATCCGCAGCTATGTCTTTGACGACCGCAGGGTGAAAGACCACCGCACCGGCTACCAGACGAGCAACGTGCAGGCCGTGATGGACGGTGACATTGACGGCTTCATAAAGGCATACCTGATGGAATTTGGAGCGCCAGACGCGGCCCAATAGGCTCAAAACCACAACCCAACGCCACAGAAAGCAATGGAACAGAGCAAGGCAGACAACGCCCATATGAGCGAGTCGGACGTCATAAGGGCCAAGATAAACTCCGGCGAGCTTGAGGTGGGCACGGTGTATGAGGAGCCAGACCCCACGCCAGACCCCGACCATATGGTGCTGCGCACCGAGAAACTTGTGAAGATTTACGGCTCGCGCAAGGTGGTGGACGGCCCGTCCATCATGGTGCGCCAAGGCGAGATTGTGGGCCTGCTGGGCCCCAACGGGGCGGGCAAGACCACCACGTTCTACATGACCGTGGGCCTCATTGAGCCAAACGAGGGCCACGTCTACCTCAATGACCAAGATATCACCACGCTGCCCGTCTATCGGCGCGCGCAACTGGGCGTGGGCTATTTGGCGCAAGAGGCGTCAGTCTTCCGCACGCTCAGCGTGGAAGACAACATCTTGGGCGTGTTGGAGATGACAAACTTCCCAAAGGAGTATCAGCGACAGCGGGTGGAGGAGCTGATATCGGAGTTTGGCCTGGGCCACATCCGCAAGAGCAAGGGCATCCAGCTGTCGGGTGGCGAGAGGCGACGCACGGAGATTGCCCGCGCGCTGGCCATAAACCCCAAGTTCATCATGCTCGACGAGCCTTTCGCGGGCGTAGACCCCATAGCGGTCTACGACATCCAAAAGATTGTCTCGCACCTCAAGGACAAGAACATAGGCGTCTTGATCTCAGACCACAACGTGGGTGAGACGTTGGCAATATGCGACAGAGCCTACATCCAGGTGCAAGGGCGGCTTTTCCGCGCCGGCACGGCGGAGCAGCTGGCGGGCGATGAGAAAGTGCGCGAGGTGTATCTGGGGCGCGACTTCATCTTGCGCCGCAGGACGTTTGACGATTAGAAGAAAGGCGGGAGAAAGCATAATCCGTGCCGGCCTCTGCGGGATGTCGGCACGGACTTTTTTATTGCCGCGCGCAGAGGGATGGGCAAAACGCGTCACACCAGGCAATATATTTTGTGTATAATTCACCAAATGTCCACTTCATTGCCACTTTAGTCCACCTACAGCAAAGCGCGGCAACGTATATTTGCCATCGTTAACCCAAAAATACGTAATTAAAGCAAACTCAATATGGTAAAAAGACTAGCATACGCCGTCTTCGCCGCAATGGCGGCCATGAGCCTTGCCTCATGCAGCGATGACAAAGACGACCCTAAGCCAGACACGGGCGGCGGCACGACAACGAAATTCTCCATCCCCACCTACGCCGATGACTACTCGGCCATAAGCGGCTGGGAATATCACAACAGCTGGAACCTGGCCAACGTCCACGACCCGTCGGTGGTCTACTGGACGGACGGGTATTACTACATGTGGGGTACCGACGCCTCTTATGGCAACGCCCATGAAGGCCACGGCCACTTCCAGGGCAAACGCTCACGCGACCTTGTCAACTGGGAATACGTCCCCGGCATATTCTATGACCAGACGCGCCCCGCTTGGATTCTGGACAAGGTGAACGAGATTCTGACCGCCGCCGGCCGGCCAAAGACCACGGCAGACGAGATGCAACTGAGCTACTGGGCCCCCGTGGCGCGCAAGGTGACGGTGGACGGGCAGACAAAAATCAGGATGTATTACAGCATGCCCGTGGACAACCCCAAGATTGGCGGCAATCAGGGCGTGCCTGCCCTCATTGGCATGTGCGAGACAACCGACCCGTCTCATGGCGTGTGGGAAGACAAAGGCTTCGTGACTTGCTCCTCGTCAGATATGGAGCTCACGGCCTCTAACCTTGCCGCCTCGCAGTGGGGAGGCTTCTACTACTACAACGGCATAGACCCCACCTACATCGTCACCCCCGCCGGCGAGCATTGGCTCATCCACGGCTCGTGGCACAGCGGCTTCGCGGCATTCCAGGTAGACGCCGCCACAGGCAAGCCGCTTAACGCCAACACGTCCGGCGCCCCCTGGTGCGGCTCGGCCGCCGAGGTGCAGAGCCGCTTCGGTGTGACCATAAGCACGCGCACGGCGGGCAACCGCTGGCAGGCCAGCGAGGGGCCGGAGGTCATATACAAAGACGGCTATTACTACCTCTTCATGGCCTACGACGCCCTGGACGTGCCATACAACACGAGGGTGGTGCGCTCGCAGAGCATCACTGGGCCATATGTCGACATCACTGGGCGCAACAACACCAACGGTCGCGGAGACTGCTACCCCATTGTCACACACCCGTATAAGTTCAAGGGTCACACCGGCTGGGTGGGCATCAGCCACTGCGCCATATTCCCTAAACAGGGAGACGCGAGCGCCACCGAGTGGTTCTATATGAGCCAAGGGCGCCTGCCCGTCAACGTGGGCGGCAACGCCTATAGCAACGCCATCATGATGGGCCATGTGCGCCGCCTGGTGTGGGCCCCGGCCTCTGCCTCTGCGTTGGACGACAAATGGCCCATCGCCATGCCGGAGAGATATGCCGCCGTGCCGGACTATGGCGCGCTCACGGCCGACAGCGTGGCTGGACGTTGGGAGCACATCGACTTGGAATATCACTACGGCGAGCAGGACGAGAGCCGATACGTGAACTTAAACGCCGACGGCACCATAACGGACGATGGCGGCTCGCCCGCATTGGGCGGCTCTTGGAGCTTTGACGCGGAGCGCAAGCTCATCATCATCGGCAACGCCGCCGTCTGCGTGGAGCGCGAGGTGGACTGGGAGGCCAGCCCCAGGCGCGTCACACTGGTCTATGCCGGCATTGGGCAAGACGGCAAGACGACATGGTGGGGAAAGAAAGTGAAAGAGTAACCACAAAAAGTCAATCTTCATATTAAAAGACCGGGGGCGCGACGTGATGTCGCGTCCCCGGCGTTTTTTCTGTATGGCCGAAGCGGCTACTTGACAATGATTTTGGCAGAGCCTTTGGATGTGGAGACGACGTAGGCCCCGGCAGGCAGAGGGGATGCCGCCGTCATCTTGCGGCCCGTCAGGTCATAGACCTCGACCTTGTCCGCACCCTCAACGGTCACCTTGCCCGCCGAGACGGATATTCTGACCTCGCCACCATCCAACTCCTTTATTGACGTGGGCATGGAGGAAAGAGGGCGGATGTCGTCAAACAGCTTGCCCCACGTTTGCGCCACCCAATAAACATCCACAATGGCGTCTGGAAGATAAAGAGCGCACTGATTCTTAGGGAATGCCTGATCCCCAAACCACACGGGCTTGCTCTCGGATAGGCTAACGACAGTCTTCAGGCCTGTGCAGCCGCGGAAAGCGTAATCATAGATTACCTCGACGTTCTTAGGGAGTGAAACTCTCGTAAGCCCTGTGCAATTGCCGAAGCCATCTATTCGGGTCAAGCTCTCCGGCAGATTAAGCTCTTTAAGCTTCGTGCATCCATAGAAAGCGCCTCCGCAAATCTCGGTGAGGCCATCTGGCAAGGAAAGACTCTCAATGGTTGTGTAGCCATAAAAAGCGTTCAGACCAATCTTGGTGACCCCATCACTCACAATGACATTTTTGATGTCCGTCTTGTTCTCATACCAACCTTGCGTGCTGCTTTGGTCAGTCCAAACATAATCTTTCGTCACAGTGAGCGTGCCTTCGTCTGTGAGCGTCCAACCCGTGCCACTGGCCAGAACGCCAGCCAGGGCATCGCCCCCCATAGCCAAAGTTATGGAGGCCACTAAAACTCGTAAAATGTTTTTCATACGCAAAAGTATTTCATTCTCTCACGTATACGCCAGCTTTGTAAAGATGTTCACATAGGGCTGTTTTTTTTACATATAATACAACGTCATATGTGATGTATGAGTCTGCCACGTTATTTTCTCCTCGTTCCCAGCGTTTCCCGAGCGGCCTCGCTCTCTAGTTTAAGCCTCAGCCTGCGCCCCATAGGCAGCATGAGCGAATAGCTCACCAGGCCGGCCAAGACCGACGTCAGGATGACGACGACGGCGTCTATTGTGAAGTCCAGAGCCTCCCTCGTGGCCATCACGCCAGCCCATTTCACGCCCTGCCGCAGCATGGTGCGCAGCGAACCCCGGAAGGCCGCCGAGCCCCACTCCACGGCCATACGCGCGGCCTTTCCCACAATGCGTTTGGCATAGCCAACCAACTTGTGGCGCAGCATGGTACCCTCCATCTTGACGGCCACGGAGGCGAGCGCGGCGTAGTCAAAGTCGCGGGCGGTCTTGAGGCCGTATATCATCTCCTGCTCCTGCGCCATCAGGAAGACCTCTTTCTGGAAGAACACGATATCCACCACAAAGAGTGGCCACATGACCCAATTTTGGGGCAAGCTGCACACCGTGGTCACCACCATGGCGCGCAAGGCGTGACGCCGCGTAAGCCCTCTGGCTAGCCGGCTCGCCTCTTTGGCTCCCACCACCGACCTTACGCACGTGGCCAAGGCGGCCTCGCGCTGTGAGGGGGACAGACGCAGGCGGGAGCGCAGCGCCGTGTCTAGCAACTCATCCGCCCCTCTGTAATAAGTTCGGAGCCAACTTATGGAGAGCAGGCGGCGCATGGCGGCGTCATATAGCCCCGTGCCTTTCTCCACGCATCGGCTCACTAGGCTTTTCGCCTCACAGCCGTCGGCACGGGCGTCTGGCAAGTTCTCTTGAGCGTCCATATGTCATCACCACCTGATTAGTTTACCAGACATATATCTTGAAGTCGCTCACGCTTCCCGGGGCTCCCGCCTCCATGCGGGGCAAGTAGTCAACCGCGGTTATGTGGCGCTCGGCCTGCATGTTGATGACCATCACGTGCGGGGAGTTGCCGCTTGTCTGCCAATATGTGCTTTCTTGCAGGTCTATGGCCTTGCCTGCCGTGTGGTTGCCCACGTGGCTGCTCCCGTATTCCACCCGCCAGTCGTCTCTCGCGATACGCTCTCCCCTTTCGTCTCGCAGCCACATCTCGGCCACGGACACATCGTCCCCGCCATCGTGCGCGGCGGCGCACACTAGCGCAACATACCTACCTGACGCCGGCGTTGGCAATGTGACAGTCTGCCAGCCATTACCTGGGGCGAACGTTGCCTCCAGGGCGGGGGGCAGGCCCGTGAGGTCGGGAGCCTGCCCCTGGGCCACGGGACGCAGATTGAGTTTGTCCAGCTCATGACGCCTCCCGCACGTGGCCATGGCCGCCTCGGCGGGGCCAATAATGTCTTGCACCACAACCTCATTCTCTCCCTCATGAAGCCAACAGCCGGGCACGTAGAGCGTCTGCTGCGGGCCTATGTTCCAAAACCTGCCAAGCGGGTGGCCATTGACGTAGGCCTGCCCCTTGCCAAAGGCCTCAAGGTCAAGAAACGTGTCGCCCATGCGGCGCACGGTGAGCGTTCCGCGATAATATCCTGCCCCTTTTGTCTGGCCCTTTATTGGCACGCCAGACTCCACGGCGCGGCGCACGTTGGCGTAGTCGTCCGGGATGGTGGCGCACAGCCATTCGCGCGGTTCGACCGACACGCGGCACCCATCGAGGTTGTAAGAGACGGTGGCCGCGCCGGTCAAACCCTTATGGTCTTTTATGGCGCGGCCAAAGTTGACGCGTCCCATGCCCTCAACCACCAGAGAGAGCCTGGCCCCTTGGGGGACTGATGGCAGCTGGGCAGACTCCTGCCCTTGCGTGCGGTCAATCACGGCCACAAGACTGTCGTCAATGAACACGCGCGCATAGTCATAAACCAGCGCCGTGAGTGTGGAAGGCACTGCGATGGGAGGGAGAGCGGTGGAGTAGACCATGACGCCCCACCCCATGTCGGCCTCCTCAAACGTGAGGGGGGCGGAGGAGCGCAACGTGTCCGTCACACCCGCCCCTAGTGGCGCGAAGGTGTTGAAAGAGACGTTTCCCGCCTCAATCGCGGGCAGTGGAGGTTTGGGGACGGGTGGCAGGGGCATACCTCCGTTGTGCTTGGCCATCACTTCTCGCAGCGCAAAGAATTTTGGCGTGGGGAGGCCTTGCTCACTGATGGGCGCGTCATAGTCATAGCTTGTCACGTCGGGCTGGAAGCCAGGCGTATTGGCTCCCGCCCAATGGCCAAAGCTGGTTCCGCCGTGGGTCATATATAGCGAGAAGCTGATGTTGCGGCTCAGCATCTGGTCAATGCCGTCCGTCATGTCCGCCGCGGGCCTTGTCTCATGGCGCGCGCCCCATTTGTCAAACCATCCGCTCCAAAATTCGCTGCACATCAGCGGAGCATCGGGGCGCAAGAGTTTGAGGGGACGGAATTCGGCATCAATGTCCGCCCCAGTGCCAAAGTTCAGGGTCCACGTCAGGTCATCCAACCCGTTGAGGGTGAAGTTTGACGACCAATCGCACTGAAACAACTCCACGCCATCGAACCCCACGCGGCGGATGGTGTCGCGGATGGCGGAGACATAGTCCCGGTCTTGGCCATAGGAGCCATATTCGTTTTCCACCTGCACCATTATGATCGGCCCCCCGTTTTGAATGGTCAACCCGGACAACTGACGACCCACCTCACGCTCAAAAGCCCCTACCTTGGACATGAAATAAGGGTCTCGCTCACGCAACCTTACGTCTTTCTTTTTCAGCAGCCACCAAGGCAACCCGCCCATCTCCCACTCGGCGCACACATAGGGTCCGGGACGGATGATTACGTACATCCCCTCACTCTTGGCTATGCGGCAAAACTCGGCCACGTCCAAATTGCCGGAGAAATCGAACTGGCCTTCGCGCCGCTCATGCGCGTTCCAAAAGACGTATAGGCAAATTGTGTTCATTCCTAACGCCTTGCACATTTTTATCCTATGCCGCCAATAGGGGCGAGGAATGCGCGGGTAGTGCAGCTCGGCGGCTTTCACCACAAACGGTTTCCCATTGAGCAAAAAAGCCTTGTTTCCGACAGAAAAAGTCTCCCTGCCGGCGATCTGCGCCACGGAGGCCGACGGGCCTGCCGTCATGGCCAGAGCCGCCGTTATGGCCATGGCCGCTAGTCTTGTTCTCATAATTCCCTATATTATGCTCCTTATATGCAATGCGACATATGAAACACAGCGAGGCCGCGCCACCCCTGAAGACAGAGCGGCGCGGCCTCGTCGCGACACTTTGGCGTGGCGCATGGTCAAGCTTCCTTGCCCGCATCGGCGGCCGCAGGCTTAGCCGCCTCACCCTCTTGCGGTTTGGCGTCGGCCTGCTGCTTGGCCTCTTTGGCAGAAGCCTTCTCCTCCGCCAATTCGTCTTCGCGTTTTTTCCATGGGCGCGGGCCGAAGATCCGCTCTACGTCTTCGGTGAATATCACCTCGCGCTCCAGCAGCAGCTCGGCCAGTTGGTGGTGCTTATCGGCATTCTCGCGAAGGATCTCCTTTGCCCGTTCATATTGCTGATCTATGATGGCGGAGACTTCCTGGTCAATTATCATGGCCCTCTCCTCAGAATAAGGGGCGCGGAGGGCGTAGTCTTGCTGGCCGGTGGAGTCGTAGTAGCAGACATTGGGCAGTTTGTCGCTCATGCCGTAATATGTCACCATGGCATAGGCCTGCTTGTTGGCTTTCTCCAGGTCGTTTAGCGCGCCCGTGCCCACTTGGCCAAAGGTGAGGTCTTCCGCGGCTCGCCCCCCAAGGACTGAGCATATGTCATCGAGGAGGTGGGCCTTGGTGGTGAGCTGCCTTTCCTCTGGCTGATACCACGCCGCGCCCAAGGCCTTGCCGCGCGGCACTATGGTCACCTTCACGAGCGGATTAGCGAACTCAAGCAGCCAGCTCACCGTGGCGTGGCCGGCCTCGTGGCAGGCTATGGTCTTGCGCTCCTCGGTGGTCATGATGCTGTTTTTACGTTCCAGACCGCCCACGATGCGGTCTACGGCATCTAGGAAGTCTTGCTTTTCTACAAATTTCTTGCCCTTGCGGGCGGCGGTCAGCGCGGCCTCGTTGCACACGTTGGCTATGTCGGCCCCGGAGAAGCCCGGGGTCAGCTTGGCGAGGAAAGACCGGTCGAAGTCCGGGGCCAGCTTGAGCGGGCGAAGGTGCACGTCGAATATGGCCTCGCGCTCGTGAATGTCTGGCAACTCAACCTGAATCTGGCGGTCGAAGCGCCCTGCGCGCAGCAGCGCGCGGTCAAGAATCTCGGCCCTGTTGGTGGCCGCGAGGATGATCACGCCCGTGTTGCTGCCGAAACCGTCCATCTCCGTCAGGAGCTGGTTGAGGGTGTTCTCCCGCTCCTCGTTTGACCCGTAGCCGGAGTTTCGGCCACGCGCGCGGCCAATGGCGTCGATCTCGTCAATGAAGATGATGCTTGGCGCGCGGTCCTTGGCCTTCTTGAAGAGGTCGCGCACGCGGCTGGCGCCCACGCCCACAAACATCTCAACGAAGTCGGAGCCTGACATGGAGAAGAAAGGCACCCCCGCCTCGCCCGCCACGGCCTTGGCCAGGAGCGTCTTGCCAGTGCCAGGAGGGCCGACGAGAAGCGCGCCCTTGGGAATCTTGCCGCCCAACTCGGTATATTTGTCAGGATGGCGCAGGAACTCCACTATCTCTTCAAGCTCCTGCTTGGCCCCGTCAAGCCCCGCCACGTCTTTGAACGTGACGTTCACGGTGGTGTCTTTGCCCACCTCCTTGGCCTTTGACGAGCCCACGTTGAACACGCTGGAGCCTCCGCCCATGCGCCTGAACATGAAGAAATAGAGGATTCCGAAGAAGAGGAGCGGCCAGATGAACATCATGGCTCCTCCCAAGAAATCGCTCCGCTGCTCATAGAACACCGGGATGGGCCTGTTGGTGGCTTTCTCAGCGGCTTTGCGGCTAGCCTCGAAACTGTCTATTGACGGCAGATCCACCACAAAGTGCGGTCCCTTGACGGGTACGGGGGCGTTGGACATGAAGAGATTCTTGTAGTTTTCCACAGAGTCTGCCACCAGGGTCACTTCAGCCTGCAGGTCGTTGCGGACCACCACAATCTTCTCCACGCCTTGCCTGCCCAGCAGCTCTTGCTCAAAGCGGCTGTAAGACAGGCTGTGCGGCGTGCTGCCTAGCCCCATGGTGCTGATGACAATGAGAGCCACGGCCACCAAGCCGTAAATCCAGTAGGGATTGAAGGCTATGGGGCTTTTGCCCTTTTTTCCTTTCGTGTCGGCCATTGGGTCTTGAGTTTAAAAGATGGTTTGCTTTGGTTTCTTTATTTAGGGGAGGGCCTCATTCGCCGTCATCGGGCAGGTCGTCTCGCTTGGCGTCTGACCAGAGGCCCTCAAGGTTATAGAACTCCCTCTGCCTGGGCAAGAAGACGTGGGCCACCACGTCGTGATAGTCTATCAGAATCCACTCGGCGTTGGCGCGCCCCTCGTAGTGCAGCGGCTTCTCGCCCAGAGTCTCGCGGACGGTGTCCTCAATTGAGTCTGCGATAGCCTCGACCTGTGTGTTTGAGCTGCCATCGCAAATGACGTAGAAGTCGGCGCTGGCGCCGTCTATGCCGCGCAGATCCAGAACGCAGATGTTGTGCCCCTTCTTGTCGCGCATGCCCTCCACAACAGTGTTGACGAGGGCGTTCTTTATCTCTACCATTTTTGTCTTTGTTGCTTAATCTTTCTTCGGGTCTTCAACTCCGGCCACCGCGGGGGTGTCGGTCGGCGCGGCCTCCAAGGCCGCCTCTATGACCTCGTGAATGTGCTTGACGTAGTGGAACGTGAGACCCTCCACATATTCTTTCTTGATCTCCTCTATGTCCTTACGGTTCTCTTTGCAAAGGATAATGTCTGTTATCCCCGCCCTCTTGGCGGCCAAGATCTTCTCCGTTATCCCGCCCACGGGCAGCACCATGCCGCGGAGGGTTATCTCGCCCGTCATGGCCACGCGTTTTTTGACCCTCCTGCCCGTGAGAGCCGAGACGATGGCCGTCACCATGGTGATGCCGGCCGAGGGCCCGTCTTTTGGCACAGCGCCCTCGGGCACGTGGATGTGGAAGCTCATATTGTCGAAATCGACGCCCTCGAGGCCAAAGAGCCCGGCGTTGGAGCGGACATACTCCAAGGCCAAGATGGCGGACTCTTTCATCACGTCGCCAAGGTTGCCCGTGAGCGTCACTTTGCCCTTGCCTTTGCTGGCGGCGCACTCAACAAAGAGAATCTCGCCGCCCACGGCCGTCCAGGCCAGACCCGTCACCACGCCGGCGCGCAAGTCGTCATGCCAGGTGTCTCGGTCATACTTCTCGTTGCCTAGCAGTTTCTTGACCTCGTCCTTGGTCATGTCAGTCGTCCCCGCCTCTTGCCCCTTGGCCACGCGCAACGCCACTTTTCGGCATATTTGCGCCAAGACCTTGTCAAGGTTGCGCACGCCGCTCTCGCGGGTGTATTTGTCAATGACGTAGGTGATGACGTCGTCATTCAGGGAGAACGCGTCGGGTTTGAGGCCATGCGCCTCTTTCTCCTTGGGCAGGAGGTGGCGCTTGGCGATCTCCACTTTCTCCTCCATCAGGTAACCGTCTACGGGGATGAGCTCCATCCTGTCCAGCAGCGGGCCGGAGATTGCCCCCACGTTGTTCGCTGTGGCGATGAACATGACCTTGGATAGGTCGTAGTCCAGGTCTAGGAAATTGTCGTGGAACGTGGAGTTTTGCTCCGGGTCGAGGACCTCCAGGAGGGCCGACGCGGGGTCGCCGTGATAGTCGGCGCTGACCTTGTCAATCTCATCAAGTATGAAGACCGGGTTAGATGTGCCGGCGTTCTTGATGCCCTCAATGATTCGGCCGGGCATGGCGCCAATGTACGTCCGCCTGTGGCCGCGGATCTCGGCCTCGTCATGTAACCCGCCGAGCGACATCCGCACATACTTGCGGCCCAGGGCCTCGGCCACGCTCTTGCCGAGCGAGGTCTTGCCCACGCCTGGGGGGCCGTAGAGACAGAGAATGGGGCTTTTGAGGTCGCCCTTGAGCTTCAGCACGGCCAGATGCTCCAAAATTCTCTCCTTCACCTTCTCCAGTCCATAGTGGCGCGAGTTGAGCACCTCCTCTGCCCTGTCCAGGTCGAGATTGTCATTGCTATATTTGCCCCACGGCAGGCTTACCATCACGTCGAGATAGTTCTGCACGATGCCGTATTCGGCGGAGTTTGAGTTGAGGCGCGAGAATTTGTCCAGTTCCTTCTCAAAGGCCTCCTTGGCCTCCTTGGGCCACACCTTGCCCTCGGCCTCTTTGCGATATTTGGCCACGAGGGCGTCTTGCGGGTTGTCTCCCAGCTCGTCTTGTATGGTGCGGGTCATCTCGTGGAGCATATACTCGCGCTGCTGACGGTCTATGCCCTGACGGGCCTTGGACTGGATGTCGTCTTTGAGCTGGAGGAACTGGAGCTGCCTCTCCACGATGCAGAGCAGGGCCTCGGCCCTGGCGTATATGTTGGAGCTGTTGAGGATCTGCAGTTTGTCCTTGACGGGCACATCGAGGTTGGAGGAGACGAAGTTGACGAGGAATGAGCTGTCGTCAATGTTGCGTATGGCCACGCTGGCCTCGGCCGGGGCGGAGTCCATGAGACGGAACACCTCGGCGGCTTTGTCTTTGAGGGTGCAGACGAGCGCGGACAGCCTCTCGGACTGCGCCTCGGGCGCCCTGGTCTCGCGAGACCTCTTGATGGTGGACATGAGGTAGGGCTCGGAGGCGGTCTGCTCCAGCAGGTCAACCCTCTCAATGCCGCTCAAGATGACCGTTAGCGTATTGTCCGGCATGGTTATGACCTTGACAATGCGCGCCGTGACGCCCACCTTGTTCAGTCCGTCTATGCCCGGGTCCTCATCCTCCTTATTTTTCTGAGTGGCGGCCACCAAGACGCCGTGCGAGTGGCCCACATGGTCAATTAGGGCTTTGGACTTGGGCCTGCCCACCGAGATGGGCAGCACCGTGCCCGGGAACAGGACAGCGTTGCGCAACGCCATGACCGGCAGCTCCTTGGGCAGCGAAGTGCGCTGGGGCAGCTTGCCCAAGACGAAAGACGCCCCGTGAGAGCCCATGGCCTCGCAGAGCTCGTCTTCGGGAGTCATCTTTTTTATCTTCTTGCTTTTGCTGTTATCGCTCATTCTGAATGTGGTGGTGGTGGTGGGGGTGGGGGTGATTCTGCCCGTGTGTCTAATATCATGCCATTTTTGCAGCCGTCACCGTTTGTGTGACAAAAAGGCGCACCAGCGCGGCACAGGCTGACATTTTGGCGTTATGTCCCGGGCTATCCCTCTTTGAGGCGAGCCGCGCTCAGGTGGCTGATGCGCTCCTTGGCATAGTCTAGGTCAATGACCAGCTCGGAGACTCCGGTGGAGGGTGTGGAATACATCTTGTCCATCATGATGGTCTCGCAAATGGCCCTGAGGCCGCGCGCTCCAATCTTGAACTCAACAGCCTTGTCCACAATGAAATCCAAGACGTCATCGGGTACCTTGAGGTCTACGCCGTCAAGCTTGAAGAGCTTGGCATATTGCTTCAGCAACGAGTTTTTCGGCTCGGTGAGGATGCGGCGCAGCGCAGTGCGGTCGAGCGGCTGCAGAGACGTCAAGACGGGCAGGCGGCCGATGATCTCGGGGATGAGGCCAAACGACTTGAGGTCTTGCGGCGCAATGTATTGCATAAGGTTGTTGAAGTCCACCTTGTCCCGCTCCTTGTCAGAGTTATAACCCACGACACGCGAGTTGAGCCTCTGCGCGATCCTGTTTCGGATGCCGTCGAACGCGCCTCCGCAAATGAAGAGGATGTTTCGGGTGTTGACGGCGATGAGCCTCTGCTCCGGGTGCTTGC
Organism: uncultured Bacteroidales bacterium; assembly: GCA_934699135.1. Classification (GTDB taxonomy): domain Bacteria; phylum Bacteroidota; class Bacteroidia; order Bacteroidales; family Marinilabiliaceae; genus W3P20-009. The sequence continues at coordinate 35,972 of CAKUVM010000005.1, read as the reverse complement.
GCCCCCCCTGTGGCGGCACGCTGACCACCGAGCCCTCCAGCAGCTTGAGCAGGCCCTGCTGCACGCCCTCGCCGCTCACGTCGCGGGTGATCGACGGGTTATCTCCCTTGCGGGCGATCTTGTCAATCTCGTCAATGAAGACGATGCCCCTCTCGGCCCTCGCGACGTCGTAGTCGGCCTCCTGGAGCAGGCGCGAGAGGATGCTCTCCACGTCCTCGCCCACATATCCGGCCTCGGTCAGCACGGTGGCGTCTACGATGGTGAAGGGCACGTCGAGCAGCTTGGCTATGGTGCGCGCCATGAGCGTCTTGCCCGTGCCGGTGTCTCCCACCATGATGATGTTTGACTTCTCCAGCTCCACGCCATCGGCGTCATCATTGTGCATGAGCCTCTTGTAGTGGTTATATACGGCCACGGAGAGGTATTTCTTGGCCTCGTCCTGGCCAATCACGTACTCGTCAAGATACTCCTTTATCTCCTGCGGTTTGCGCAGCTTGAGTTTGGCCACCTCGGCGTGGCCGGCCTGCTTCAGGGCCTCCTGCACAATCTGGTGGGCCTGCTCCACGCAATTTTCGCAGATGAAGCCAGTGAGGCCACTTATGAGAAAGTTGACCTGCTTGCGGGTGCGGCCGCAAAAGGAGCACTTGTCTTCCTTAGTGTTTGCCATTTCTTAATGCCTTGTGTCTCCGGTCTCCGTTTTTTTGAGAGCGATAAAAACAAACGATGCAGAGCCGGGGCGACAGCCTCGGCGCTGCATCATTTTATCCTCCGTATCGGGACGTTGCCGGAATGTCAAGTCGGAATATTGTGTTCTGTATTCTTACTTCTTCTCTCTCCTGAGGACCTCGTCGATCATGCCGTAGGCCTTGGCCTCTTCCGCCGTCATCCAATAGTCGCGGTCGGAGTCTTTGGCCACCTCGGCAAAGGGCTTGCCGGAGTGCTCGGCAATGATGTCGAACAGCTCTTTTTTGAGTTTTTGGATCTCGCGGGCGGTGATCTCAATGTCTGAGGCCTGGCCTTGCGCCCCTCCCATAGGCTGGTGGATCATGATGCGCGAGTGGGGCAGAGCTGATCGCTTGCCTTTGGCGCCGGCCACGAGCAGCACTGCGGCCATGGAGGCGGCCAGACCCGTGCAGATGGTGGCCACGCTTGACGAGATGTATTGCATAGTGTCGTATATGCCGAGACCGGCGTATACGCTGCCACCGGGCGAGTTGAGGTAGATGGAGATGTCTTTTGAAGAATCGGCGGACTCCAGATAGAGCAGCTGCGCCTGGACGATGTTGGCCACATCGTCGTTGATCTCTGTGCCAAGGAAGATGATTCGATCCATCATCAGGCGCGAGAAGACGTCCATGCTGGCCACGTTGAGCTGACGCTCTTCAATGATGGTGGGCGAGATGTAGGAGTCCGTCACCTTGCTGTATGCATCGAAGAGAGAGCCGCTTACGCCACAGTGCTTGACTGCGAAATTGCGGAAGTCGTTGCGATTTGCCATTGTGTATCCTATTAAGAACGGCAACGCAGCCTTGCTCGCCAAAGAGGGGGCAAGGCTGCCTGCGCCGTCTGTTTGCGTCGTTATTTGTTATTTCTCAGCCTCAAAGAGCTTGTTGAAGTCGTCTTGGCTGACGGTCTTGTTCTCGATATTGGCGTTCGCCTTGACGAAGGCGAAGAGCTTGTCCTCCACAGCGCCCTCAGCGAGGTGCTGACGCTGCTCCTCGTTTTGGAGCATATTGTGGGCATATTTGTCAAGCTGCTCCTCGGGGAAGTTGGTTATGCCATATTGCATAACCTGAGCGCGAGCCGTCTTCTTTGCGAAGTTGAGGACGTCGTTGAACTCTATCTTGATTTCGTTCTTCTTGGCCACGCGGTTCTTCACGACCTGCCACTTGAGGTCGTTGAGGAACTTGGGGAACTCGTTTGTGAGGACGTCGGGCGTGAACTTGTCATTGTCTTTATTGACGACGGTGAGCCAACGCTTGAGGAACTCCTCGGGCAGGCTGAAGTCGCCGGCCGCGGCCATGAGGGCTTTGCGGGCGTCTACAGAGAAGCGGAACTCCTCAGCGAACTTGTTGGAGGCCTCGAGCGTCTCCTTCACCTTTGCGCGGAAAGCGGCCTCGTCGGCAACGCTGCCATCGGGGTATACGCGGTCAAAGAGCTCCTTGTTGATCTCGGCGTTCTTGAACTCGGCCACCTCGGTGATGGCCATGGTCGCGGTCGCGCCCTCGGGGATGGCCTCAGCCTGCTCTTTGCTGATGCCGAGGAGATAAGAGATCTCGGTGTTGTCAGGGAAGGCCTTGCGGAGGTCGAACTCCACGGTGTCTCCGACCTTCTTGCCGATGAATTTGGCTTTCTCGGCCTCGTCTTTGATGACGGTGACGGAGGCCAGGCCCTTCTCATTCTTATAGTCGCCCTGCACGATGACGCCCTTGAGCATGGAGGCCTCGGAGGAGACCTCGACGGGGGCGTGGCTGCCGTAGCGGCTGGCGATGTTGTTCACCTGCTCGGTGACGGCCGCGTCGTCAACAACGATGGTGTATTCTGGGACGCTGAGGGTCTTGTCTACATTGACATTAATCTCTGGAGAGAGGCCGAGGTCGAACTTGAACGTGAGCTTGTCAACGTCCTTGTCGAAATCGATGGGCTGCTGATCCTTGTTGGGCAGCGGCTCTCCGAGGATGTCGATGTTGTTCTCCTTGATATAGTTGGAAAGAGTCTCACCGACGATGGTGTTGATCTGGTCGACGAGGATAGATTTGCCGTAGAACTTCTTGACCAAGCCCGCGGGTGCGTGGCCTGGGCGGAAACCCTTGATGGCTACTCGCTTGCCATAGTCCTTGATAGCCTTCTCTACTTTAGGCTCGTAGTCTGCCTTCTCGAATTCTATTGTCAGGACGGCGTTGAGCGCATCAATGTTTTCTTTTGAAATATTCATTTCAACCAGTTGTTGGATATATTATACTCTGTGGAGTACGGATGAGGGGACTCGAACCCCTACGCCTTGCGGCATCAGATCCTAAGTCTGACACGTCTACCAATTTCGCCACATCCGCGGATGCTTAGCGCTTTAAGCAACGCGAAGTTAAGCTATTTATCCTTTCGAACTTCAAATTGCGCAATATTTTTACCACGCTTAACCGCACCGGCCCGATGGCGAGACAGAAGCCCCCCGCCCGGCGCTGGCCAGACGAGGGGCAACCCCAATAATTAATTTCCTGCGGCCTTATTTGATGATGAGGTAGGCCTCCTCGCAAGTGAGGGAGACGAACACGTCATCGGCGTCTGTCTGCTCCACGGCCGAGGCCTTGATGCCAGTGTAGTTTTGGAAGTGGGTCTCGCCGTTGGCGTAGACTATGCTCATCTTGACGTCGAGCGTCGCGCCGTTGTTGGTGACAGAGATGGTGTAGACGGAGCCGTCAATGTTGCCCTTGAAGGTGTCCCAGTTCCAGTTGCTCTCAATGACCTTGTCATCGTTGCCATCATAGCCGGCGCCCCATCCGAAGTTGTCGGAGCGCAGCACGGCGTACTCGGCGAGCGCGGCCGTGCGGAGGATGACGACGGGGCTGTGATAGTTCTCAAGATTGTCAGAGCGCACCTGGAGGGTCTTGGTGACCGTCTGGCCGTTCTTTACCTGCTCATCGGCAGAGAAGACGGTCCACCAGCCGGAGGAGAAGTCCGTCGCGCCCACCTGCGTGCAGCCCGTGGCGGCGACATTGGCCTTGCCTGTGGCCGTCAGGCCCTGATATTCAAATGAGAATGTGCCGTCGGCCGCCACGCTTGAGAAATTGACCAGGCTATTGTCGAGAAGCACTTTCTCGCCATCGCCGCTGATGCCGTAGACATTGGCGGAAGACTTGACGAATGGCACGGCCTCGACACCGTCTGGGAAGAAGTAGCTTGCCGCCTCGGCCTGCTCAATCTCCAGATGTCTGAAGTCGGTTATCTGAAGCGTGTATGACGCATAGATGGGCGAGCAGTAGTTGCCGCTGCTGGTCTTGTTGTAGAGCACCGTCACGGTCTTCACGCCCGTGGTGGTGAGGTCGGGGGCCACGAAAGAGAGGTCGAGGGTGTCGGCATCGGCCGAAGTGCCATCCTCAAAGTATATCTTTGCGGCGATGCCGGCATGGAAGGCCGTGTCGCCGAGGGTGAGGAACTGCGGGTAGTTGCTGAGCTCCATGCGCGCCGGGTTGCTCTCGGAGATGACGATGGTGGCCGGGGTGATGACGGCCGAGAGGTTCTCGAAGTGGCTGCCGTCGCACACCAAGAAGGCGTAGATGTCATCGGCAGGCGAGCAAGCCTGGTGGTATTTCTCCACCAAGACGGTGCCGTCCGCGGCCGTCATGGTGGCGGTGAAGTAGACATAGCCCGCGGCCACGTGCTGAATCTCCATCACAGTGTGTGCCCCCTGCATCTTCTCTTTGAAGAGGGCCCACTGATCCTCTACGCCGGCTGCGGCTGCCACGTCGGCATAGTTGGTGGAGATGTTGGCGGCCTCGTAGGCGTAGCCCTCATCGGCCATGCCGCCACCCCATCCGTAGGCGTCGGAGCGGAGGACGAAATACTCCTTGTAACTCTCGTTGGCTTCAGTGCTTGTGGCCTTGGCATTTACCACGCAGACATTCCAGTTGTTCCAGTTATTGGCTCCAGAGCCGTAGTTGTCAAACTCCAGGGTGAGCATCTTGCCGCTGGGGATGCCGATGACGTCGGAGAAGACTGTCCACCAACCGGCAGAATTGTCTTTGTCGCCGACTGTGGTGTTGCTGAGCTCCACCCTTATGGTGTCTCCGGTCTCGTTGTTGGCCTTGGACTGCGCAATGGAGTCGACCCGGCTCTCGAGCCAGTCTGGTGAATTGATGTCGAAAGTGTCGTCCTCATCGCAGCCGACGAACGCGCCAGCGGCAACGCCCGCCGTCATGAGGGTAAGCAGGCCTTTCTGTATGCTGTTCATAATCAGATGTCTTAAAAAACAGCCGCCCCATTGGAGGGAATTGCGTCTCCCCCGCATGGCGGGGCGGCATAGTCAAGTCAAATTACTCTACTTATTGAGGTTCACCACAGGGTGGACGGTGTAGTTGAATTCGGGCTGCACACTGTTGTAGGCGCAGTTGCCGGTGAGGTGAGGGTTGGCGTCGAGCGTGCTTTGGGCGATGGGGAAATACTCGTGGCCAGTGATGTAGTGGCTCATTGAGCTGTCGTAGCCGCTCTCGCCGAGCTTCTCCACGGGGCATTCGGCCTTGGCGTCGGCCACGTTGTCGCTAAGCTTATACATCATATGGGCCTTGAGCTGCTCCTTGCGTCCGGCGTTGTAGTAGAAGCCCCAGCGGTTGAGGTCAATGCCGCGGCCATTCTCGCAGCCGAACTCCTTGGGTCTCTCCACGTTGGCGATTTGCTCAAAGAGCTCATCGGCACTATTGAAGTCGCTCTTCTTGAGGTCTGGCAGCGCCACGCGGCGGCGAACCTCATTGATGTAGTCAATGGCCGTCTGGGTGGGGCCGCTCAGCTCATTCTCACACTCGGCGGCGCGGAGCAGGACGTCGGAGTAGCGCATGAGGCGCAGGTTAATGCCGCAGTGCAGTCCGGTGACGATGGTGGAGGTGACGCTCTGGCGGGCGTAGGTCCACTTGGCTATGGCCAGGCCGCCGTTGGTGCCGTTGGCGCGGGTGTCGGCCTCGTTGTCCGCGGTTATGGCAGTCTGGTAGAGGACGTTTTGGCGCGGGTCTCCGTTAGGGTAGGCCGCCGTGGCGTTACCGGTGTAGCTGTCGTACTCGCTCTCGTAGGAGCTGATGGTCCAGTAGAGGCGCGGGTCGAGCCGGCCGTCGGTGCACTTCTCTGCCTTGTAGAGGTTATAGAGCCAAGGCGAGGCTGCCAAGTCGGCCCAGGAGCCGAAGGCCGCGGGACCGTAGTTGCTCTCTACGGCGTGACCCTGGGTGGCGTCCTTAGATATGTTGACGGGAGTCCACTCCTCATCGACGCCGCCGGTGCCATAGTCCATATACTGCACCTCGAAGAGGCTCTCGACGTTGTTCTCATAGTCCTTGCCCTCGCGGAAGTTGTCCCCGTAGTCGGCGGTGAGGGCGTAGTGCCCATAGGTGCCGGCGATGATGTCTTTGAGAATCTCGTAGGCCTCGTCATACTTGTGGCGGAGCATGAGGGTGCGCGCCATGTAGCCCGCGGCGGAGCCGCACGTGGCTCGGCCTTTGGCGAAGTCTCCGCCCACGCTCTTGCTGGGCAAGATGGCCATGGCCTCCTTGAGGTCGGCCTCAACCTGGTCAAGCACCTCGTCATAGGTGTTGAGGGAAGCGTACATGGTGTTGATGTCAGAATATGACGAATAGCTGGTTATGAGGCAGCACTCGTGGTGGTAGGTGGCCAAGGTGTAGTATGCCAGGGCGCGGAGGAAGAGCGCCTGACCCTTGATCTTGTTGTAGGAATCTTGGCTGAGGGCCACCTTCTCGACCTGCTGGAGGACGTAGTTGGTGCGGTTGACCACGTGGTAGCAGTCTCTCCAAATCCATTGGTTGCCGATCTCGTCGGTCGAGGCTACGTTCATGTTGTCGTAGGGCAGATACCATATCTGCGACGCGTTGTAGACCTCATCGCCGCGGACGGCATCCATGGTGTAGCCCACGCGGGCGAAGGTGCCCTCAAGGCGTATTCGGTTGTAGCAAGAGATGATGGCCTCTTGGAGCGAGCTCTCATCCTTGCCGAAGTCGTCGGTGGTCTGAGTATTGGGGTTTGTCACGTCCAGCTCGTCGCTGCAAGAGGAGAGGCCTCCCATGGCCGCGACAGCCAGAGCGAGCGCTATATATGTATTTTTCATAATGTCAAATTCTTATTGGGTAAGACTCCTAGGAATTTAGAACGTGAAGTGGAGGCCGGCCATGAAGGTGCGCGGCGTCGGGAACGAGCAGTAGTTGTAGCCAGGGGTGAATGTGCCGCCGGCGAAGTCTACGTTGTAGCCCTTATACTTCGAGATGGTGGCGAGGTTCTGCGCCGAGACGTAGAGACGGACGTTGGAGAAGAGGCCTCGGAACCAGTCGTCGTTGAAGTTGTAGCCCAGCTCCACGTTGGCAATCTTCAGGTATGTGGCGTTTTGGAGGAAACGGTCGCTGAAGTAGTCATTAGAGATGGAGTTGTTTGACGCGTAGAGCACCCTCGGCTGGCTTGCGTTAGGGTTCTCGGGCGTCCAGCTGTCTAGCATATCGGTGCTCTTGTTGGTGAGGCCGAGCGTGCTGTGGAGCGCGATGTCGAGATAGTCGAGAGCCTTGAAGCCTGCCGCGCCGTAGGTTGCCACGGAGAGGTCGAAGCCCTTGTACTCGACGCGTGCGTTGAGGCCGAAGTTGACCTTTGGCATACCGTTCCCGATGAAGTCGCGGTCGGCCTCGGTGATGACGCCGTCGCCGTTCACGTCAACATAGTAGCAGTCTCCGAGCTGGGCGCCGGTGGGCGCGGCGTAGCCGCTGGCGGTGGACTGACCCGTGGCCTGGGCGTTGAGCATCTCGGTCAGGGTCTGCTGGTCGCGGATGATGCCGCCGTGCTTCAGGCCATAGAAGCGGCCTACCTCCTCACCCACAATGGTGCGGCAGTAGCCGTCGGTGCGGCCCTCGTTGGTGACGCCGAGGCCGGTGACCTCGTTCTTGTTGATGGTGGCGTTGGCGGAGACCTCCCACTTAATGGGGCGATCGTTGTTTCGATATGTGGCGGAGAACTCGTAGCCGCTGTTCTCCATGGTGGCGGCGTTCATGGTGACGGTGGTGTTGGTGGCGCCGGCGCTAGCAGGCACGGCCACGGCGTAGAGAAGATCCTCGCTCTTGCTCTTGAACCAGTCGAAGTTGAACTCCAGCTTGTTGGAGAAGAAGTTGATGTCCACGCCAACGTCGGTGGTCTTTTTCTTCTCCCACCTTATGGCGGTGTTGACGTAGTTGGAGATGGCGGAGCCTGTGACCTTCTCACCGCCGAAGCTGTAAGTGTAGTCGCCACGGTTCATCACATCCATATATTGATACTCGCCAATGTTCTCATTTCCAAGCACGCCGTAGCTTGCGCGAATCTTGAAGAGGTTGACGATGTTCTGGTCGATGGGGAAGAAATCCTCACGGTCAAAGCGCCAGCCTGCGGAGAATGACGGGAACGTCTCCCAACGGTCGTCTGACGAGAGGCGGCTGGAGCCGTCTCGACGCGCGGTGACGGAGAGCAGGTACTTCTCGTCAAAGTCGTAGTTCAGTCGGCCGATGAAAGAGCAGAGCACGTGCTCGCTCTCGTAGCTGGAGGCCTTGAACGAGGCGGCGTTGGAGATCTGGAGGTAGTAAGGCTCGGAGAGGTTGTTGCCAGTGCCGGTCAGGGTGTGGTAACGCTCACGCTCAAACGTCTGGCCCACAACGAGGTTGACGTGGTTGGAACCGAAGATGCCATCGTAGGTGATGGTGTTCTCGACAAGTCCGTCGGTGTATTGACGATAAGCCTCGTAGAGGTTCTCGTTGTTCTTGTCGAGGTAGTTGGTGTTGCTGGCGTAGAAGGCTGCGGTGAACACCTTGTCTTTGGCGTAGGTCTTGCTGTAAGATAGGTTGATCTTGTAGTTGAGCTTGTGGTTATCGTTCTTGTGGCCAATCATGTCGAGCAGGTCGGCGTCTGCCGAGCCGGTGACCACGAAACGATCCACCTTGGTGTTTCGGGTGATGAGGTTGTTGGTCATCAAGACGTTGGTCATGCGGAGGTCGCCATGGATGTCGGGGTAGTAGGTGCCGTAGCCGTAGTTGTCGTAGTTGTAGTCGGCTGCGCCGGAGTAGACGTCGTCCAGGCACCACGTGCTCTCGTCATAGGCCTTGACGCCCGTGGGCATCAGCAGGGCCGAGCCGAGGACCGGATACTGGCCTCCATAGAGGCCCTGGACATACTCGCTGGCGTTGGAGAGCGCCATGTTGTCTTGGGCACTGTGACTCCAGACCACGCTGGTGGCGAACTTGATGAACCTGACGTCCATAGAGTTGTTGACGCGCGCCGTGAAACGGTCATAGTTGGGACCCGCCCCCTCCATGGTGCCGTTTTGCTTGAAGTAGTCGAGCGAGACGTTATATGTGTTGTTCTCGCCGCCGCCGGACATGGAGACGTTGTGGTTCATACGGAGGCCCGTTTTGAACACCTCGTTGAACCAGTCGGTGTCCACCTTGCCAACCAGATAGTTAGGGCTGCCCTCCACATAGCCGCTAGGCACGAGGTCGGCGATGCCGCTGTTGGCGTAGGCTTGGTTGATGTATTTGGCGTATTGCTCAGTGTTCATCACGTCATAGACGCCGTCTTGAATCTTATCCATGCCGACATAGCCGGTGTAGTTGATCTTCATGGACTGATTCTTGGAGCCGCGCTTGGTGGTGATGATGATGACACCATTGGCCGCGCGGGAGCCGTAGATGGCGGCCGCGGAGGCGTCTTTCAGCACCTGGATGGTCTCGATGTCATTTGGCGAGAAATCTCGGATGCTGGTGCCCATGGGCACGCCGTCAATGACGTAGAGCGGCGCGGTGCTGCCGAACGAGCCCAAGCCGCGGATCTTGACAGCGGGGTCGGCGCCGGGCTGGCCGTCGGTGGTGATCTGGATGCCCGCGGCCTTGCCCTGGAGCATGGTGGAGATGTTGGAGTTGGAGACCTTCTTGAGTTCGTCTGCGTCCACGATGGCCACAGAGCCTGTCAGGTCGGCCTTCTTCTGGACGCCATAGCCCACCACGACGAACTCGCTGAGCTCAGTAGACTCCTCGTTAAGGGAGAAGTCGATGGAATTGCGGCCGTTCACGGCCTGCTTCTGAGAGTCATAGCCTATGAAAGAGACGGCCAGCTCCGCATTGGCGGGGGCGGTGATCTGATAGTTGCCGTCTATGTCGGTGACGGTGCCGTTGGTGGTGCCAGCCTGCAGCACGGCCGCGCCCACAATGGGTTGCCCATTGTTGTCGAGGACTCGTCCTTTGATGACGAGGTTGCCACCTTGCGATGACTGAGCCGCCACCTCCCCTACCGTCAGCACCATGGCCGCGGGCGTGAGAGCCAAGAGGCTCGCTAAAGCAAATGCTCCTATTTTCATAATATTTCAGTTTTTGGCTAACAGTGTCTTATTGTATCGACCCTTGTCCGTTTGTTTTACGGTGCAATATTACACACTCTTTAAGGGTTCGGCGGAGATTATTTTACCTTAAAGGTGGATAAAAATGTTTTAACAACCGGCGATACCGTAAGTTATAATATGTTCATTTTATGACACTTAGCTCACAAATACAAAATAATCCACCACCGTTCGCTCTGTTCTTACCTCAAGCAAATTGAAAACCGGCGCAAAAAGACACGCTTAAATTTGATTAACCACAATGAAAAGACGCGGGCTTTGACGGCCCAACAGGCGAACACAATTTTGCGGCATTTGCGAAAAATGGCTACATTTACCGTAATGTGCGGTAACAGACAGCCCCGCAGAACCCCAACACCCAGGCATGACACGGAAAAGACTGCCAAAAGTGGCGCTAATCTATGACTTTGACGGGACGCTCTCGCCAGGCAATATGCAAGAGTTTGGCTACATGAAAGCCATAGGCGATGACAAAGACGCCTTCTGGGCCGCCAACAGCAAACTCTCCACTGCCAACGACGCGAGCGGAATCCTCTGCTACATGCTCCTCATGATACGCAAGGCCAGGGCCAAAGGCATAACGCTGAGCCGCGACGCCTTCAGGAAATACGGGGCCGACGTCAAGCTATATGAGGGCGTGCCGGACTGGTTTGGACTGATAAGCTCTTACGGCCTCTCCATTGGGCTAGACGTGAGGCACTTCATAAACTCATCGGGCCTCAAGGAGATGATCGAGGGCACGCCGATAGCCGGCCGTTTTGACGCCATATACGCCTCATCATATCTCTACGATGCGGCCGACGGCAGCCCCATATGGCCCGCCGTGGCGGTGGACTACACCACGAAGACGCAGTTCATATTCAAGATTAACAAGGGGATAAAGGAAGTGAGCGACACGCGGCGCATCAACGACTTTGTGCCCAAAGAGAACAGGCCCGTGCCTTTCTCCCATATGATATACCTGGGAGACGGGACAACGGACGTGCCGTGCATGAAAGTGGTGAAGGAGCATGGCGGCCACTCCATTGCTGTCTATCGCCCAGGCGACAAGACGGCCAAGGCGGAGGCTGAAAAGCTGATTCGCGAGGATCGAGTCAACTTTGCCTGCCCCGCCAACTACCGCGATGGCAAAATGATCCACAAGCTCGTGGTGCGCATATTGGACAAGATACGGGCTGACAACGAGTTCGACCGGCTGGAGAACCTCAACAAACGCAGGTATCTGGGGCAATAGGCCTGGCCTGGCTCGGCACGTTATCGGGAGCAAAAAAGCGGGGTCCCGTCATTCGTGACGGAGCCCCGCTTTTTTATATGGGTCGCGGGCGCACACCCGCGACGACCAGGCCACATTTGCTAGAAGAGGCTCTTGCTCTCGCAGGTGATATCGTCCACCATGCAGAAATTGAGCTTGTTCTCACCCTCGCCATCGTTCTCTAGCGAGAGGGTGGAGACGGTCTTGCCGGTGGTGGCGTCTACCACGGCGAGCGATGCCTCAAAGGCGTAATAGTCCTCCACGTCGTCAAGGTCGACGTATTGCCAATCTTTGTTGACAGTCCAAGCCCCGTTGGCGTCGGTCTTGGCCAGGACGGCATAGTTCTTGGCGCGGACATCGCTGCTGGAGACATTGGTCTTGAACATGTTGACGAGGGTAGACCAGCTGCCGACGCTGAGGGACTTGATGTAGGCGTAGACGTAGAAGCGGATCTCGACGTTCTTGGGCGAACTGCTTATGCCGAGCTCCGAGAGGCCGTCGGCCGTGGTCAGTTTGTTGTACTGGGCCGTGGGGCAAACCCAGAGGCCCTCCATATCGCCCATAGTAAGTGCGCTTGTGATGGCGGTCATGTCCGCGGCAAAGTGCCTGCGGGTGAAGAGCGGGCGGCAGAGCTGGCCAGGGTTGCAGACCAACGCGCCCGAGCCGCTGTGGTACGCACCGTTGGCCGGCACGTATGGGATCCAAGCCTCATCTGTAGCCTCAAAAGCCGTGGGGCAGAAGCCGCCGTAGAAAGTGTTGAAGAAGTCTTCTGAAGGCGTGAGGGGAACTACCTTCACAATAGAATCAGCATCTGCATACATGTAACAGGTGACATCGGTATAGCCATTTGCATCGGAGAGCAAGAATGCGTTGAGTCCCACCTTGTTGGCGGCCGCCTGGGCTCCGGGAATGTAAGAGACTTTGCTTATGGACGTATAGTCGGCGACGTAGTCCTTGTCATCGTCGCCATTGTCATCGTCATGGCAGGCCGTGAAGGCAGAGGCGCAAGCCAAAGCGCAGGCCAAAGCGAGAAACTTTTTCATTTCTGATGTAGTGTTTTTGTCTTGTCTTTTCGGCAGCGGGTCGTCCCCGCCGCTCGTTTTGAGGGAGTTTTACGCAGCTTGGCCCAAAAGGTTTGCCTTGTTGCCCTCTCACGCGTCATTTTGCGCGTCAAAGACCGTAAAACATAATAAACACTAACCGGCAGGGCGGCTGTTTTGCGCGATTTATAACTTTTGCGGGGTCAAACATTCCCGCCATATCACTATATTTGCCGTAAAAATTCATTTACTCTAAAAATATAACACGACATAGCAATGCGTCCTAAGAGAATCATAGAGATAATGCGCGAGCCGCAGACCGGCGCCGAAGTGACTGTAAAAGGTTGGGTACGCACCCGCCGAGACAGTAAGCAGGTGAGCTTCGTGGCCCTCAATGACGGCTCGATGGTGGCCAACCTGCAAATTGTCGTGGACCCGGCCAAGACCGACGAGGCCACGCTGCGCCGCATAACCACCGGGGCATGCCTCTCAGTCCGCGGCAAGCTGGTGGCCTCGCAAGGCAAGGGTCAGAGCGTGGAGGTGCAGGCCGAAGACATCGAGATTCTCGGAGACACCGACGCCACATATCCGCTCCAAAAGAAAGGCCACACGTGGGAATATCTCCGCGAGGTGGCCCACCTGCGCCCCCGCACCAACACGTTTGGCGCAATTTTCCGCATAAGGAGCAATATGGCCTTCGCCATTCACAAGTTCTTCCATGACAAGGGCTTCGTCTACTTCCACACGCCGCTCATCACCAGCTCTGACTGCGAGGGCGCGGGCCAGATGTTCCAAGTCACCACGCTGGACCTGAACAACCCGCCCAAGACGGCCGAGGGCAAGATTGACTACACGCAAGACTTCTTCGGCGGCCCCACGAGCCTCACCGTCTCCGGCCAGCTGGAGGGCGAGCTGGCGGCCACGGCCCTTGGCGCCATATACACCTTCGGCCCCACGTTCCGCGCCGAGAACTCCAACACGCCGCGCCACCTGGCCGAGTTCTGGATGATTGAGCCGGAGATGGCGTTCTACGACATTGTGGACAACATGGACTTGGCCGAGGAGTTCATAAAATATTGCGTCCAGTGGGCTTTGGACAACTGCATGGACGACCTAGAGTTCCTCAACAAGATGATAGACCCGGGGCTCATTGAGCGCCTGCGCTTTGTCACCACCCATAACTTCGTCCGCCTGCCATATACCGAGGGCATCAAGATTTTGGAAGACGCCGTGGCCAAGGGGCATAAGTTCGAGTTCCCCGTCTTCTGGGGCGCCGACCTGGCCTCGGAGCATGAGCGTTTCCTTGTGGAGGAGCACTTCAAGAAGCCAGTCATCTTGACAGACTACCCCAAGGAGATCAAGGCGTTCTATATGAAGCAGAACGAGGACGGCAAGACAGTCCGCGCAATGGACGTCCTCTTCCCCCGCATTGGCGAGATAATTGGCGGCTCGGAGCGCGAGGCGGACTATAACAAACTGTTGGCGCGCATTGAGGAGCTAAACATCCCGATGAAGGACATGTGGTGGTATCTCGACACGCGCAAATATGGCTCGTGCCCACACTCCGGCTTCGGGCTCGGCTTCGAGAGGCTCATCCTCTTCGTCACGGGCATGGCGAACATCCGCGACGTCATCCCGTTCCCGAGGACTCCGGGGCACGCCGAGTTCTAGGCCGCGAGGCCGACGCGCCGGGGGGGCGCCCCCGCAGGTAAGACAGAATCAAAAATAGACACATCAAATGAAAATATTTTTCAACGACAGGCACATCAAGCTCGACGCCAAGAGCTTCGCCACCGTCGGCTACGCCACCGTGGAATATTTCACGGACGTGGAGCAGCTGCGAGCGTTCGTGGACAAATTCATTGCCGACGAGACCGCTCCCGACGCCTGCGTCTTGGCCGATGACGTGCAGGCTCTGGAAAAAGCGTTCCTCTCGCTGTTCCCCATCATCAACGCCGCGGGAGGCCTCATCCATGACGGCGACGATGAGTATCTCGTCATCGACCGCAAGGGCGTGCCGGACTTGCCCAAAGGCAAGGCCGAGCAGGGCGAAGGCCCCGTGCAGACAGCCATGCGCGAAGTGGCGGAAGAGACCGGCTTGCAGGGTGTCAACGTGATGGACCGCATCCAAGACACTTTCCACACCTATATGCTAGACGGCCGCCTGGTGCTGAAGCGCACCGTGTGGTTCTCAATGTCGGTGCCAGGCAGACCCAAACTCACGCCAGAAGCCGAGGAAGACATCACCTGCGCACGCTGGGTGAGCCGCAAGCAGATGAAAGAAGAGGCCGAGAAGACATACAAGTCTTTGCGAGACATATTCCTCTCCGTCAGCCTCTAAGGCCAGGGAGACCAACGTATGGGAGTGCGGCGGGCTGAAACGTTTCGGCCCACTGCGCTCCTTTATATTGTGTAATTTTGCACCAATGGAAGAAAAAGAGCTTAGGCGAGTGCGCCGCGAGGTCGGCGAGCTGGCAAGGCGCGTGGGCCAACACATATGGGGGTTGCGCCAACGCGAAGACGTGCGCGTCGAGACGAAAGGCCGTCACGACTTTGTGACCCAGATGGACAAGCTCAGCGAGCGCATGCTGGTGGATGAGCTGGCCGAGATTGTGCCAGAGGCCGGCTACATCGCGGAGGAACAGACCCGAACCGACCGCTCGGACAACCTCAATTGGGTGGTAGACCCCATAGACGGCACCACCAACTTCATCCACGCTCAGCCGCCTTTCGCCATCAGCATAGCCCTTATGGAGGGTCCGCGAGTGGTTGTGGGCGTTGTCTATGAGATGGGCCGCGACGAGCTCTTCTCCGCGGCCATGGGCCAAGGCTCCACGCTCAACGGGCAGCCCATAAGAGTCTCCACCACCGGCGTGGAGGCGGCCCTCGTGGCCACGGGATTCCCATATTCCAACTTCACGCGCCTCGCTGACTATATGGCCGCCCTAACCGACGTCATGGGCGCCACCGCGGGCGTGAGGAGGCTAGGCTCCGCCGCCACAGACATGGCATATGTGGCCGCAGGCCGCTACGAGGCCTTCTTCGAATATGACCTCAAACCCTATGACGTGGCGGCCGGCTGCCTGCTGGTAAGCGAAGCCGGAGGCACGCTCTCTGACTTTGAGGGCGGGAGCGACTACATCTTTGGCCGCGAGATGGTGGCCACCAACACCACGGTGGCACGAGACTTCCGCGCCCTGATTGGCAAACACCTGCGCCACAGATGAACAAGACAGCCGTAGTGATCCTCAACTGGAACGGCAAAGACCTCTTGCGCCGATACCTGCCCGCCGTGCTACGGTGGAGCCAAGCCCCGGGTGGCGTGGACGTGGTGGTGGCGGATAACGCCTCGACTGACGGCAGCCTGGAGATGTTGCGAGACGAGTTCCCCGCCGTGGGCGTGGTTCGCCTTGACCGCAACTACGGCTTCGCCGGCGGATATAACAAAGCCCTGGCGCAACTTGAGCACGAATATGTGGTGCTGCTCAACTCTGACGTGGCGCCGGACCGAGGGTGGCTGGCGCCGCTGGTGGAGCTTATGGACTCCGACCCCACCGTGGGGGCTTGCGCCCCAAAACTCAAAGATGACAAGGACCACACCCGCTTTGAATATGCCGGAGCAGCCGGCGGCTACCTCGACCGCCTTGGCTACCCATTTTGCCGCGGGCGAGTGATGGACACCGTGGAGGCCGACACCGGGCAATATGACACCGCGGCCGACTGCCTATGGGTGAGCGGCGCGGCCCTGCTGACAAGGCGCAAGCTATATTTGGAGGGCGGCGGGCTAGACGCCGACTTCTTTGCCCATATGGAGGAGATTGACTACTGCTGGCGGTTGCGCAACGGCGGGTGGCGCGTGGTGGCCGTGTGTGACGGGGCGCAGGTCTTTCACCTCGGCGGCGCCACACTGGCGCAAGGCGACCCGCGAAAGACGTATCTCAACTTCCGCAACAACCTGACCATGCTGGTCAAGAACCTGCGGGGCGGCTCGTGGTGGCTCACGCTGCTGGCCCGCATGACGCTAGACGGCGTGGCGGCACTGCGTTTTTTGGCATGCGGCGAGGGTCGGCAATTTGCCGCCGTGGCGCGCGCCCACGCCAGCTTCTGGGCCTCGCTGCCACAAACCTTGCGCAAGAGGCGCGCCATACAAAAAGCCGCGCAAGGCCGCCATAGACCAGCCGAGGTGAGGCCATACTCCATGATATGGCGATACTACGCCCTGCGCCGCAAGACATTCAACACCATTGACCAATGAAGTGGGAAGACCTCCTCATTGCCCGCCGCACGGGCAAGCAGACGCCGCGCATTGAGCACTCGCGCACAGAGTTTCAGCGCGACTATGACCGCATCATATTCTCCGCCCCCTTTCGCCGCCTGCAAAACAAGACGCAGGTGTTTCCGCTGCCGGGGTCCGTCTTTGTCCACAACCGCCTCACGCACAGCATTGAGGTGGCATCGGTGGGTCGCTCGCTGGGTCACAGCGTGAGCGAGAGGCTGGAGCAAGATGGGGCGGCGGAGCCCGAGCTCCTGGCGTCGATAAGCGACATTGTCTCCGCCGCCAGCCTGGCTCACGACATGGGCAACCCGCCCTTCGGGCACTCTGGCGAAAGGGCCATACAGCACTACTTCGCCAACGGCGAGGGGCAAGAACTGGCCAACCACCTGAGCCGCGAGCAACTGGCCGACGTGGAGAACTTTGACGGCAACGCCAACACGTTTCGCCTGCTCAGCCACTCATTCGCAGGCAGGCGCAGGGGCGGCTTCTCGCTCACCTACCCCACCCTGGCCTCCATAATAAAATATCCGCGGCCCTCGCTGAACGTCAAGAAATTTGGCTATTTCCAACAAGACGATGAGACGTTTCGCAGCATCATGGAGACGCTAGCAATCCCGCTCATCGACCCAGACGGCGGCACCTACGCCCGCCACCCGCTGGTCTACCTCGTCGAGGCCGCTGACGACATCTGCTACCAGGCCATGGACATTGAAGACGCCTACCGCCTCGGCATCTTCTCATATGACGAGACGCGCCGCCTGTATATGAACTATTTCGACCCCGTGGCGGACGCCTCCACGTTTGACAACCTAGGCAAGGTGTGCGACTACGTCACCGACCGCCACGAGCAGGTGGCCTATATGCGCACGCTCGTCATTGGCCTGCTGGTGCGCGAGGCCACCCGAATTTTTTGTGACAACATAGAGGCCATATTGGCCGGGGCGTTCAAAGGGTCGCTCATGAGCCACCTTGACGGCCGCGCCAAAGCCGCCATGGCGCATATGGCCGAGACTGCCGTGGAGAGGGTCTACCGCCATCAGAGCGTGGCGCAGATAGAGCTGTCGGGCTTCGCCATAATAGGCACGCTGACGCACAAGTTCATAGAGGCTCTCACGCATCAAGACCACTACTACTCCAGCCTCCTGCTGCCGTTCATTCCCGACCAGTATCGCGTGGGCCCCGACGCTACGGTGTATGACAAGATAATGAGCGCCGTGGACACCGTGAGCGGGATGACAGACCTCTACGCCCTCGACCTCTACAACAGGCTGACTGGCAAATGATGCGGCCTCGCAGCCACAAAATTTTTGTCATCAGCCCATTTTTTTATTACTTTTAACCTGACGGCAAGAGACTGCAAGATGCCCTGTGTAGCATAGGCGGGGCTTCTGATCCTTGTCAAGTTTCTGTGCATCAGACCGTTCAACCAACCATGACACATAACATAACGACAGCCGCGCTAGCCGTCGCGCTCACGGCCGCCACACTGGCGGGAGGCAATTGCGCCGAGGCGCAGTCGGTCTCGTGCGCCGGCACGGACGTGAACGTATGCGACAAGGCGGAGAGCCAATACATAACGCTCAATTTCAAAGACTTGCAAAACCTGCCCGCCGGATATAACGACATCACGGTAAAATATCACAACTCCGTCAGGCCCAATGAGCAACTGACGGCCAACAAAGACGCGGCCAGCATACGCAACGACGAGGGCGTGTGGCGCATACCCATTGAGCCGCAAAGCCTCGATGACTTTGAGGGCGGGATGGAGGCGGGCCACGCCGACCTGACCGTGACGATAGACGGCGTGGAGGCCAAGAAATCGAACCTGGAAAAGATGGCCATGGACTTTGACGGCCCAACATCCGTCTCTTGGCACATTTTCGGCACGCCCGTGGCGGACTCCTCTCTGCCCGCGTCGGATCCTCGCCGCATGGCCATAGATCAGCCATCGAGGCTCTGCGGCTATGAGACCGTGCTGAGCGTGGCTGACACATGGGCCGACGTCTCGACCTACTCGTGGGAGTCATCATCAGACCTCGTCACCCTGTCGGCCGACGGGGCCAAGGCCAACGTCTCCACCCCGCGCTACGCGGACGGGCACTACTCCACCCAGCCCAAGACCACAACCATCACCCTGGTCAAGACAGTGGGCGGCACATGCTCAGCCACAATCACCAAAGAGCTTACGCTACTGGGCAGGCCGGCCGGGCGCATCGGCCGACGCGAAGACATTTACGGCGGCGAGGTGAGGATATGCACCTCACTGCCCGAAGAGGACGACCCGGAGAGATATTTTGACGGCGAGGTGGGGCTAGACGGCGTGGCCCCGTTCACCGTGGTGCTGTCTACGCAAGACAAATACACGTTCAACGCGGAGGGCTTCCACAAATTCACCAAAGCCAAGGCCACGGGCGCTGGACTGGTGACTCTGGCGCAGGTGACCGACGCCAACCTCTGCCCCGCCTCGGCCGACGACCTCCGCGGGGCCATCAGCGTGACGGATCGCAAGCCCCGACCCAAGTTCGCCACAGACACCATATGGGCGAACAGCCCGCGCGTGGAGCTGAGCGTGACGCCGACCAACCCGCAAGACAGATTCGAGTGGGGACTGCAGCCACAGAGCGAGGGGCTAGACGCCAGCATATCGGGGCTGGGCGATGAGGCCACTGCGCAATCTAACATGAACGGCCCCGTGGACTACTACGTCGTCGAGACCGACCTTGACGGGACGGAGTGCGCCTCAGACACCGCTCGCCTGGTGGTGCTGTACTCCATGCCGCTGCGCTACCCCAACGGCTTCAGCCCCAACGGCGACGGCAAGAACGACAGGCTGGTCATTGAGGGCCTGCCGCGGGAGAACAAGATAACCGTGGTGGACAGCCGCGGCAAGAAAGTGTTTGAGGCCAGCGACTACCGCAACGACTGGCGGGCCGAGGGCGTGGACGACGGCTACTACGTCTACATCTTCAAAGGCCGCGGCACCAAGACCATCAAAGAGACCCTGGCAATAAAGAGAACAAAGTAGGCCGCACGGCAAAACACCAACGGAATGATCAAGACATTGAGAGCATTGGCCGCCACGGCCGCCCTTGCCGCCGCCACAGTCTCGGCATGGGGGCAAAACGAGCTTATAGTGTCGCAATATATGCACAACTATTTCGCCGTCAACCCCGCCTTTGCCGGCTCACGAGAGGGGCTGAGCCTCTTCGGCGGCTTCCGCAAGCAGTGGGCCTCTATCGAGAGCAGCCCCACGAGCGCCATTTTGACGGCCAACTCGCCCATGCGCCATGAGAAACTGACGGGCGGCCTGAGCATATATCACCAGGCCATCCACGAGAGCACCAACACGGGAGTCATGGCCACCGTGGGCTACCGCACCCGCGTGGGACGGCGAGCCACTCTCGGCCTGGCCCTGCAGCCCGGCGTGGCCATACGCTCGCGCAACTGGGAGAAGGTGAGGACTATAGATGGGCAAGACGACGCCTTTGCCGAGAAAGAGACAAACGCGGCCCCGCTCCTCGGCCTGGGCGTGAGCATATACGGAGACAAATTCTTCGCCGGAATAAGCACCACGTCACTCATTGTGACAGACGACTTTGAGCGCAAAGACACCAAGTTCGCCCCCGCCGATGCCACATACGTGGCCTGCGGCGGCTATTGGTTTGACTTGGGCGCGGACATGGCCCTGCAGCCATCGGCCTTGGCAGACTACAGCAAGAAGACCGACGCCGCGGCCACGCTGAGCGTCAGCGCCATATGGAGGGAGAGAGTGTGGCTGACATTGGCCGGCCGCACCACGAAAGACGCCACCATAGGCGCGGCATATAAGCCGAACCCGCGGCTGAAAGTGGCATACTCCTACACCATGAGCCTCGGCCCGCTCAACGGATATGAGAGCGGCTCTCACGAGATTACGCTCCAGTACGACCTGGTGTATAAGATCAAGGCCGTCGGCCCCAGATTCTACTAAAGAGACCTCCCATGAACACCCAAAGACTCATCATGACGCTCCTTTCAGCGGCCATATGGCTCACGCCGACCGCCGCGAGCGCGCAGGAGATTGAGCTAGAGCCGCTAGACCTCACGCCAGGCGCGCAGGCCATATATCCCTCGCTGCGCGACTCCACGCTCTATTTCGCCAGCAACAGGAAATGGGACATCAAGAAGACATTCTATGACCAGCGAGGCCAACACCCCTACCAGCTCTTCCGGGTCGGGGTGAAAGACCGCAAGCCCGCGGGCCGAGTGAGGCCATATCTCGGCAACGCCGACAGGCCGTTCAACATGGTGTCGGTCTGCTTCGACCCCGACGGCTCGGCCTACGTTAGCCAAAACAATATGGACGCGGAAGGCCTGCGCGGCGCCCCGCTCACCATCTGCCGATACGACAGCGACAACCACAAGGCCAAAGGCCGCCCCGTGGAGTCTCTCCCGGCCAAAGCCAGTT
The DNA here is from genome assembly GCA_934699135.1 of uncultured Bacteroidales bacterium. Lineage (GTDB taxonomy): Bacteria > Bacteroidota > Bacteroidia > Bacteroidales > Marinilabiliaceae > W3P20-009. The sequence continues at coordinate 14,846 of CAKUVM010000005.1, read as the reverse complement.
GCGGAATGCCGTCAATCTCGGCAGACGGGCAGCTGATGGTCTTCGCCTCAGACAAGCTGGGCGGCGAGGGGCGCGTGGACCTATACTATTGCGTCAAAACGCCCGCGGGGTGGAGCCAGCCGTGCAACATGGGGCCAGAAGTAAACACGCCAGGCGTGGAGACGGCGCCATACATCCACACGTCCGGCAAGATATTCTTCTCTACCGACGGGCGCGAAGACAGCCAAGGGCTGGACATATACTACACCTACCGCTCCGACGACGGCACCTTCGCCACGCCGCAGAAATTTGACGACGCGCTGAACAGCATCCGCGACGACTACGGCCTCTGGTATAGCGATGACGAGAAGTGGGGCTACCTGACATCCAACCGCGACGGCGGCGACCGCATATATTACTTCCGCCGCACGTTCCCCACCTTCGCCCAATGCGACTCATTGCAAAAGCCGGAGCTGTGCTACACCCTCTACGAGGCCTCCGCCGAGAACTATGACACCACGACGTTCCAATGCAAATGGACATTCGGCGACGGGCAGAGCGCCGCGGGCGTGGAGGTGGACCACTGCTACGAGGACTTCGGCACATACCAGATAGAGCTGAGCGTGCTTGACAAGACGTCGGGTGAGGAGATGTTCTCCCTGGCGCAATATGAGCTGGAGATAACGAAACCTGAGCAGGTGGATATTGAGGTGCCAGAGCGCATAGCGGCGGGCGAGGCTGTCACGTTCACGGCCAGCGCCGATGGCATCCCTGGCTTCCGCCCGAGCGAGTTTTACTGGGACATGGGCAACGGCGACAAAGTGAAGGGCCAACGCGCCACGACCGTTTTCGCCCGCAAGGGCACATATAGGGTCGAGTGTGGCACGATTGATGCAAGGAACGAGAACGAGCGCCGATGCACATGGGTGGAGGTGACGGTGGAGTAGCCCCCCCGCACAATGAAGCGCGAGCCCCCACTAGACGAACAAAAAAGACAAAGACAAAATGAACATCAAACGACTGCTTATCTTTGCAGCGAGCCTGGCGGGGCTAGCGGCCGCCAAAGCACAGCCCGTGCCGGGCGCCGATGAGAACATCCCGTTCCTCATGACATTTGGCAAAGACAGCCAGACGGAATGGGGAGACGACAACTTCGTCCAGATCATCTTCTTCTCCATCCCGTCAGACTGCTCGACGCCCGTCTACATCAGGGTCTTCGACCCAGACTGCGGAGGGAAGAACGACGAGGCGCGAGGAGACTGGAACACGAAGACTCGCTTCTCCGTATACGGCGGCAAGGGGTCTTGCTCCAACAAAGACGCGCAGAAGAGCAACGTCAAAGGCAAATATAAGAGCGGCACCATGCTGGCCACCAAGACATTTGGCCAAGACGCCAAGTATGACGACAAGTGGTACACCTTCGGGCCCTTCAACCCGTCGGAGGGTGAAGACCTGCCCGAATTTGGCGGGCGCACGTTCAAGCTGGTCATTGAGGGCGTGGCGGGAGACGACGGCAACATGTATCGCCTCTTCCTGAGCCGCAAGCAAGATGACAACATCAAGGTGGACGGGGCGTTCGCCTACTACTTCAAATACAAGTTCCGCATGCACGACTCGGCCTCCGAAGTGTCACATATCTACCCGTATATCGATGACAAGACAATCTCGCTGAAACAGAGCAACTTTGACTGGGACTCTGACGGGATGTTGCGAATAATATCCGTGGCGAAAAACGGCGAGATGATGAAAGTGAGCGGCAACGATGAGTGGGTCACCAGCACGCACAAGGTGGTGGCCGAGGAGAAGAACACGTCTTGGGACATCCAGATGATAAAGTTCAAAAACAAGCCCTTGAAGAACAACAACGTGGTGATTTTCCTTGAAAACCAATATGGCGAGTTGATGCCGTTCTACAGCGTGCCGATTGGCGGAATCCCCAAATACAAATACTCCATAGGCATCAAGCCCAAGCACTAGGCGCGAGCCCTCCCTAAAACCGCAAGTCAGCACCCCACGCGCGGCCGTCACACGGCAGAGCGGGGGGCGCTGGCTGGGTGGTATGTTAGAGAATCAGGAAAAACAAACAGAGAAAAGAAATGAGAAGAGCCGTCGCGGCACTGCTGGCCACATTCTGCCTGGCGCAAGCCGCCCTGGCGCAGAACTTCAACCTCTCGAAGTTCACCAACGCGCAGGGCCTGCCACAGAACTACATATACAGCCTCGTCCAAGACAACAGCGGGTTTGTCTGGGTGGGCATGGCCGAGGGCCTGTCTCGCTACGACGGCCTCCACTTCACCAACTACACCACACGAGACTCGCTGTCGGACAACTACATATCCAAGATGATAATAGACACCGACGGCTACCTGTGGTGCGGGCACGGCAACGGCACGTTCACGTATAACAACGGCCGCAAATTCATCAAAGTGCCGGCGCGGGACGATATGACAGCCCCAATCAAAGACATGTGCCTAGACGACCGCGGCAACATATGGGCCGTGGAGCAAAACATGGGCATAGTCAAGATAGACCCCGAACACAAGATGACCACCTTTTTTGACGAGGATCTGTTCGGCAGCCGCATGTACACCTCAATATGCGCCGTCAACTCCATGGTCTTGCTCGTGGGCACGACCGACGGCCTCTTTATGGTGAGGGTGGACACCGACGGCAACCTGAGCGCGCCGGAAGAGATAACGGACATCCCCGCCACAACCGTCACGCGCATCGCGCCCACACGCGGCGGGGCGGACTATTGGGTTTGTCAAGACGACGGCAGCATCTATCGCTACTCGCCCACCAACGGGGCGCGCCTGCTGAGCCAGTGCAACAGGGTGTGCTCCGGCGGCCACGTGGCCACATATGACATCCGCGCCATATATGAAGACGAGAGCGGGAACCTGTATCTGGGCACGTGGGGCGATGGCGTGAAAGAGTGGGAGCGACGGCCCGAGACCGACGACTACGTGGAGGCCCTGACGCTCAATGACGAGAACGGGCTGGGCAACAACTATGTGGCGGACATTATGGTGGACCGCGAAGGGATATTCTGGTTCGCCACCTACGGCGCGGGGGTCGTGGCGTGGATCAATAACTACTTCGCTCAATATAACATGAGCGACATAGGCCTGGTCAAGGCCAAGGTATACTCCACCTGCCTCGATGGCGAAAGGCTGTGGCTTGGACTGAATGACGGCATCATAAACATGGACACCAAGTGCATGTCTAACTTCGAGTTCTATGACAAGAGCTTCGGCCTGCCCGAGAAGGTGGACGTCACGAGCATCGTCTTCCACCGCAAGAGCCACACGCAATATGTCGGCACGCGCGGGAGCGGCATCTACGTGCGGCGAGACGGCGACATGCGCTACCGCCCGCTATACCAGTCGGGAGCACAAAGGAGCCAGCTCACCATAAACGACATGGTGGCAGACGACACATGCCTCTACGCGGCCACGGCCGGCGGCCTTGTGACTTATAGCATGGCCAGCGGCCACTTCCGCTCCTACACCACCGCGGACGGATTGCCGCACAACAACATCAACTTCGTGCACCTCGACCCCGACGGGCAGCTGTGGCTGGGGCCCAAAGACAGCGGCATCGCCATGCTCTATGGCTCCAACACGTTCGACGTGCACCGCCTGGCCGACGTGCCGGTGGACGTGGCCGGCATGGCGTGCGACGACCGCGGACGCTTCTGGCTAGCCACGGTGAACAACGGAATCTTGTGCACGAGCAACGACTCGGTGGTCTCTATAACCACAGCGGACGGGCTTGAGAAGAACTACTGTTACGGCCTGGCTAAAGACGGCAACGGCCACATCTGGGTGTGCCACCAGCCCGGCCTGAGCTGCATCGACCTGGCCAACGGCAACATGAGGACTTTCGGGCCGGCCAACGGCATGGGCTACGAATTCACGGGCGTGGAGGCCGTGGAGGGCGGCGACCTTTGGTTCTCATCAACGCAGGGCGTGGTGCACTACATCAACGCCTATGACAAGCGCAACGTCGTGGCGCCAATAATGAACCTGACGGGCGTGACCGTGTCTGGCCGCAAACAAGACATTCATGACGACATCGACCTGGCATACCCCTATGGCGGCGACCCAGACAAGCTGGAGTTTGAGTTCGTGGGCATCTGCATGAAAGACCAGGCCAACGTCACATATGAATATTGGATGCAGCGCGAGGGCGAGGAGTCCACCCCGCGCTGGATGCCGCTCGGCACGCAGAACCACAAAGAGTTTGACTACGTGCCAGATGGCGACTACGTGCTGAACATAAGGGCGTTCAACAGCTCGGGCATAGTGAGCCAGAGGCCGTTGCGCATATCCATCCACGTGGACAAGCCGTTTTGGAAGATGGCGTGGTTCCCCATCGCGTCCATAGTCATCCTGCTTCTCGGCGTGCGGTCTTTCGCCAAATGGAGGGAGCGCAAGCTCATGGAGAGGCAGCAAGAGCTTGAGGCCGAAGTGGCGCGCCAGACCAAAGAGATAAACGAGAAGAAAAACGAGATTGAGCGCAAAAACAAAGACATAACGGGCAGCATAACCTACGCCAACCGAATCCAGACGGCCGTGTTGCCATCGCGCACAAGCCTGAAAGACTTGCCTTTCGCCGACTCTTTCCTCCTCTTCCGCCCGCGAGACATTGTGAGCGGAGACTTCTACTGGTTCAATATGTATGGCGACCACGCCCTCATCTGCTGCGGCGACTGCACGGGTCACGGCGTGCCTGGCGCGTTCATGACCCTTATCGGGACAACCATCCTCAACGAGGCCACGCGCGAGCCGGAGCTTCGCCACCCCGCCAAACTGCTAGAGAGGCTGGACAAGGAGGTGAAGCAGACCCTTAACAAGAACCAGGCCGTGGAGACGCGGGACGGCATGGACTGCAGCATAATTGACGTGGACTTGGGCACGGGCGTCATGATCTCGGCGGCGGCCAAAAGACCCATTTTCGTGGTGCGCAAGGGGATACTCAGCACCATCAAGGGCACGCGCCGCGCCATTGGCGACGTGTGGAATGACAACGAGTTTGTCGAGACCACCACGCAGCTGCAAGACGGCGACTGCATATATATGTGCTCAGACGGCTACACCGACCAGCTGGGGCTCGACCCCGCCAAAGACGCGCCGGGCGGCAACGGGCAAATTAATGAGGAAGACGCCATAAAATTCTCCACCAAGAGGTTCACGGCCATGCTGGAGGAAATTTCGGACGAGCCTATGGAAGATCAGATGCGCCACCTGAACGAGACCTACGACGCCTGGCGGCATAACCTTGGGGCTGTGGACGACGTGATTGTGATGGGTCTGCGCTTCCGCGCCAAGGCGCAATGACGCTAAACGGGCATGAGGGTGGCGGCGTTGTGGCGGCGTATGGCCGAGGGGCTGCAAGCTTTGGCCTCGCCACGGACGTGCGCGGCTTGCGGCGGCGGGCTTGGCGGCGGCGAGGCGGCGTTGTGCAGGCACTGCCTTGACAAGTTGCCGCGCACGGGTTTTGAGGCTTGGCCACAAAACCCGATGAAAGACCGCATGGACGGCCGCGTGGAACTGATCTCGGCCTCGGCGGCGTTCTTCTTCCACAAAGACGAGACACTGCGCCGCCTCATACACTCATTTAAATACGGAGGTTGCCGGCACGTGGCGTGGGAACTGGGGCGCGAGATGGGGCGGCAGGCCGCGGCCGCGGGACTGAACGCGGCGTATGACCACATAATCCCCGTGCCGCTGCACCCCGCGCGCGAACGCAAACGCGGCTACAATCAAAGTCTGCTATTGGCCCGCGGCATGGCCGCCGCCACTGGGCTGACGGTCTGTCAAGACATCCTCCGCCGACAAGACGCCTCCGGCACGCAGACGCGCCTCAACGCCGAGGAGCGATATGTCAACTCAAAAGGGACGTTCGCCCTCACCGCCCATGCGCAAGAACTGGAGGGGTGCAGGCTGCTGCTGATTGACGATGTCTTCACCACGGGAGCCACGGCCGAGGCGTGCCTGGTGGCCCTGCGAGAGATAAAAGGCACGAGGCTGGGCGTGGCCACGCTTGGCTACGCGGCCAACTGACAAGCCTTCTCAAAACGCGGTGCTGTAAGATTTAAGCTCCTTATTGAGCTCAGCGTGCCGCCCGCCAAGCATGCCGTCCAGCAAAGAGTAGAACTCCTTGCCGTGATCCATGTGTTCCGTATGAGCAAGCTCGTGGAGTATGACCATGTCTATGAGCCTGTCTGGCAACCTCATGAGCTGAATGTTGAGGCATATTCGCCCCTCCGACGAGCAGCTGCCCCACTGCGACCTCATGTCGCGCACCGCCACGTGAGAATATTTCAGTCCGTGGGCCGCGGCGAGTCGCGCCACGCGCGCGGGCAGATATTGGAGCGCCTCATCCCTCATGGCCGCCACAATGGCCTTGCGCGCCACCTGCTGCACGCGGTCTGAGGCCGGGTCCACATCAGGCGGGTATATCACGTTGACAGCCCCCGGGCCAATGCGCGCGAAGACGCTCCCGTCTGTTGACACAGGCGACATCCGCAAAACATGGCCGCGAGTGGAGAAAGATGATGACGGGAGCAAGACGCCCGCCCGGCCAGGCCGCAAGGCCTCACGCCGCAAGGCCCGGTCAATGAAGTCTGTGTGCCCCCTTACAAAATCCTCCACCACAGAGGCCGGCACAAACGGAGGTGCCGACACGCGCACCACGCCGTCGGAATCGACGCGCATGCGCAACCGAGTCCCGCGAGAGCTGACGCTGACCTCAACGTGGCCATAAGGAGGCAATGGGAATGTATATTTCAATGTGACGAGACGTTTTTTAGCTAACCCGCCCCAAATATATGCAAAAAGGGGCAAGGCCGCCTCATTCATCACATTGGCAAGAGGCGCATAGTGGCCAAAAGGGCCATCCCGTAAGTCATTATTGATTAAATTTGCCATATGAACGATTTCTTCAACGTAATATCCGGTACCGAGAACGCCGATGGCTCTTTCACGTATACACTGACCATCAACGCAGCGCACAGCATCTTTGGCGGCCACTTCCCCGGCAAGCCCGTGGTTCCCGGCGTCATGACGCTCATGATGACGCGCCGCTGCGCCGAGCAGGCCAAAGGGCTTGGAAACACGCGCATTGCCGCGGTGAAAGATGCCAAATACATAGCCCCGATCACACCAGACGGGCGCAAGGTGGTGATTAACTTCAGCATAGACGAGGCCATGAACGTCAAGGCCGAGGTGAAGGCCGATGACGGCTCCGAGTATACCAAAATCCGCATGACGCTCACCGCGGAAGACTAGATGGCGGCCAAACAAACGCACCCACAAAAACCGAAGCAATGACCCCGGAAGAGTGCAGGCTCACGGCCAAGCGGTTGGGCTGCGCCCTCGTCATCCCGACATATAACAACGGCGGGACAGTGGCGCGCGTGGTGGCCGAGGCCGCACAATGGTGCGCCGACGTGATTGTGGTGAACGACGGCTCGACAGACAACACGGCCAGCGAACTTGCCCAAGTGCCGGATGGCGTGGAGGTGACGGGCTATGCCGACGGCAAGAACCGCGGCAAGGGCCACGCGCTGATAAAAGGTCTGCGCCGAGCCGCGGAGCGCGGCTTCCGTTACGCCCTGACGATGGACGCCGATGGGCAGCACTACGCCGCCGACGCAGCCGCCCTGCTAAGGGAGGAGGAGGCACACCCCGGCTCATTCATCATTGGCGCGCGCAACATCGAGGCCGACGGCATGCCGCGGAAGAACACCTTCGCCAACAAATTCTCAAACTTCTGGTTCCGCCTTTTCACCCTTGTCCGCCTCTCCGACACGCAGAGCGGCTTCCGCCTCTACCCGCTCGAGGCCATGGGGGGGATGCGTTTTTTCACGCCGCGCTATGAGTTTGAGGTGGAGGTGGCCGTGCGGCTGGCGTGGCGCGGCTCGCGCGTGGTGAACGTGCCGATACGCGTGGCCTATCCGCCCGACAGGGTGAGCCACTTCCGCCCCGGGCCGGACTTTTTGCGCATCAGCGCACTGAACACCGTCTTGCTGCTCGTGGCCGTCTTGTGGTTCTATCCCGTCAGTTTCTGGCGTTGGCTGCGGAGCGGCGAGTGGCGAGCCTTCTTGAGCCGCAACCTGCTGCACAGCGGCGAGAGCGCGGCGCGGCTGGCCAGTGGCGTGGCGCTGGGCGCGGCCATGTCCGTCATGCCGATATGGGGATTCCAGACGGTGGCGGCCATAGGCCTGGCTCACATCTTGAGGCTCAACAAGATAGTGGCCGGCGCGTTTGCCAACATCAGCCTGCCGCCGCTCATCCCCTTCATTGTCTATGGCGCGCTGCACCTGGGCGGATTCCTGCTGGGGCATGACGTGAGCTTGTCATTGACCGAGGCCACGGCCGAGAGCGTAGGCGAGTCGGTGGCGGACTACGCCGTTGGCTCCGCCACCCTGGGCGTGCTGCTGGGCGCTGCCGCGTGGCCAGTGGCGTGGGGGCTAATCCGCATTTTCCGCAAGTGAACAGTTTTTTCCTCTCCATATTCTCATGGCTCGGTGCGAGCAAGGCTCGGCTGTGGGGCGTGATGGCCGTCACGGTGGCGGCGCTGGCCCTATGCGCCTCACGACTAACGATTTCTGAAGACATAAAAGACTTCTTTCCAAAGTCCGATGCCGAGACGCTGCACGTGCTGGGCAACCTGAAGGCCATGGAGAAGCTGACGTTTATCTTCCAGATGGCAGACAGCGCGGCCGAGGCCGACGACGGGAGGCTTATTGACGCGGCCGAGGGCCTGGCCTCGCGGCTGGACACAGTCCTGCGCGGGGCGGGCACGGTGAGCCTCTATTTTGGCGAGGAGCGTGCCGACTCACTCTTCAGCTACGTCTACCGCCACTTGCCCGCCCTGCTCACGCCACAAGACTACGCGGCCTTGGATTCCACTTTCACGCCCGATGGCGCGGCACGCCGACTGGAGACCGTGAGGGCGGCGCTGCTCTCGCCCGCGGGAGCGGCGCTGACACCCCTGCTGAGCCGCGACCCGCTGCTGCTGGGCCTGCCCGCTCTAGAGAGACTGAAGCAGACAGAGGTGGCCAAAGGGCTGGAGATGCAAGACGGCTACCTGTTCACCACCGACGGCCGAAGACTGCTCATGTTTGTAGACCTCGCGTCCGACTTCCTCAAGACGGCGGACAACGAGTGGCTGGCCGCGGAGGTGTATGACGCCATTGGACGGCAGCGAGACGAGACTCCAGACGTGGAGACGCTGGTCTATGGCGCGTCACTGGTGGCCGTGTCTAACTCGGCGCGCGTCAAGGCCGATGAGGTGCTGACGCTCTCCATATCCCTCTCCGTGCTGACGGTGGTGATGCTGCTTGTGTTTCGCGGCGCGAGAGCCGTGGCGTTGCTCCTTGTGCCAGTGGCCTTTGGGGCCTTGTTCGCCATGGGCGTGACGGCCATGCTCGGCGTGAGCCTGTCGCAGATGGCCATAGGCGCTGGCGCCACCATTTTGGGGCTCGCCCTGAGCTACTCAATCCATATGATGACCCACGGCCTCCACGCCACCTCGACTCGCCAGCTCATTGAAGAGATGGCGTGGCCCATGACCGTCGGCAGCGTCACCACCATAGGGGCGTTTCTGGCCTTGCTTTTCACGGGCTCCACGGTGCTGCGCCATCTGGGTCTTTTCGCCTCGCTCACGCTGGTGGGCACGCTGCTCTTCTGCCTCATCTTCCTGCCCCACCTCATGGCCACGGGCAAAGGCCGCGGAGGCCGCGGCCTGCGACTTGTGGAGCGCGTGGCGGGTTATGACTACTCTCGCAACAAATGGCTCATCGGCGGGTTGTGCGCCACATTCATCGTCACGTTGTTTTTCTTCACCGATGTGCGGTTCAACCCCGACATGTCTGCACTGAACTACACTGGCGACACCCGCCTCACCCGCTCGCTGCGCGCCATGGAGGAGGCTCTGGAGATTAGCGGGCATCGCAGCACCGTGGTGGTGACGGGGGCCACGGCGGCCGAGTTGGCCTCTAACGCCCGGCATTTTGAGCATGAGGCGTCAGGCATACCAGGCATGCACTCCGTCACATCGGTCGCGAGCGGCTTCTTGCCCACGCCAGACGAGGCGAAAGAGCGTGCGGCCGTGTGGGACTCCATCTTCACCCCCGCCCGCGTCATGGCCGTCTTGAAAGCCGTGGAGGCCGAGGGCTGGAAGTTGGGCTTCGACCCGACCGCCCTGAGCGGGGCGCGGGCCTTGCTAGAGAGCCGCAGCGGCCGAGAGGCCATTGGAGACGCCGAGATTAAAGGGTCGCAGATGTTTGCCGACTGGGTGTCGGTCTCCGACTCGCTGCTTATGCTATATTACAACGTGGAGACCGACACCGAGAGCCGCGACAGCGTCTTCACCTCGCTCGCCGCCATTCCCCACACGGTGCTGACCGACATGGGCTACTACTCACGGCAGATGGCCCGGCAGATGGTGGACGACTTCAACTGGCTGCTGCTGCTCAGCTCGTTCATTGTGGCAGCGGCGCTCATTGCGTCATATGGCCGCGTCGAGCTGTTTCTGCTCACGTTCACGCCCATGTGCGTGAGCTGGGTCATCATATTGGGCCTTATGGCCATCTTTGGCGTGGAGTTCAACGTTGTGAACATCATCCTCTCCACATTCATCTTTGGCGTGGGTGACGACTACGCCATCTTCATAATGGACGGCCTCCAGGCCGGCTACTCGCGCGGGCAGAAGATCATGGCCAGCCACAAGACGGCCATAGTCCTCTCGGCTTTCGCGGCCATCGCCGGCCTTGGGGCGCAAGTGTTTGGCCGCCACCCCGCCGTGCACTCCCTTGGCCTCATCTCCATTTTTGGCCTCGTTGCCGTCATCGTCACCAGCTTCGTTGTTCAGCCCGTCTTGTTTCGCCTGCTCATCTCTGGTCCCGTGCGGCGCGGCGGCGTGCCATACACCCTGCCGAGCCTGCTGCGCGGAATCGTGGCCTACACTCTCTATGGCGTGACAGTCGGCATAGTGCTGCTTGCGGGGGCGGCACTGCGTGTCGCGGTTCATCCCGCTCGCAGACGCAGGCGAGCCATAAGGGTTGTGGCGTGGCGCATGACGCGGCTCTACTTGGCGGCGTGCCGAGGCGTGGTGAGACTTGACGTACCGAAAGAGCTGACGGACTTGGAGCCGTCGGTCATCGTGGCCAACCATCAGTCTTTTCTTGACATTCTGGCACTCATGGCGGCATCTCCGCGACTGGTGTTCGTGGTTAAGGGATGGGTGACCCGCTTGCCGTTTCTCGGTCTCGCGACACGTCAGCTCGGCTTCTTCAGCACCAATGGCGGGGGCGCGGAGGCCGTGGCGGAGGCCGTTGGCGAGGCCGTGGCGGACGGGTGTTCCGTGGTCATATTTCCCGAAGGCAGCCGCAGCGGGGACTGCCGAGTGAGGCGTTTTCACAAAGGGGCGGTCGCCCTGGCGGCGCAGCTGGGGTTGCCCATTGTTCCCATAGCGTTCTATGGCCACGGAATGGCTGTCTCTAAACTACAACCACTCAACATTATGCGATGCAGCGTGGCCACACGCGTCTTGCCGACCATACGGCTGCGCGGAGCGATTGGCGAAGCCGAGATAAAAGAGGTCACACGCAGCCTGCAACACTCCATAGCTGAAGCCCTCTCGGATTTGCGGCGGGCCAACGACTGTGACAATGTGTTCTTCCGCGACATACTGCTGCGCGGCTACGTCTTCCGCGGGCAAGAAGAATATGCCTTGGCAAAAAAATTCGTGAGCCAGAAATCAAACGGGCAAAGCGACCACACGGATGGGCGACGCCTTTGCCTAGACGCGTTTTGGGAAGCCCTGATCTCAGACGCCACAGAGTTTGAGGCGACAGCGGCATCTGAGGCCGAAGCCGACTTCTGCCGCAGATCTCCACTGGTGGGATATTTGGAGGCCCGGGGGAAACGAATAACAATAAAACGCACGCCTGAGTCATGAGACGAGCCTCCAAAACAACTCTGAAGATTGTGGCGGCGGTGGCCATCTTGCCGTTCGCGGTCGTCACCCTGGTCGCTCTGATGGTAAGCGTCTACACTGGCCCGCACTTCTCACCGCCCTCCATGCCAGACGGATGGGACGACGGGGTGACAGTGACCGAAGATGTCGATGGCACGCTGCGCTGCCGCCGCTCACAGAGCCAAACCGTGAAAGAGGGACTGACCGTGGTGACACTGCGCGGAAACGCGGCAGAGCGCGGGGCGGACTATGCGGCCCTGTGCGGCAGTCTGATAAGACGACAAGAAGAAGTTTTTTTGAGCCGAACCATTGAGGCAGTGGGCGGGCAGTGGGCCTTGCGCGCCATGCTGTGGGTGGCTGACGCGGCAGGGTTCGACTTCTCAAAATTCATGACTGAAGACCTGCGGCAAGAGACTTGGGCCATGGCTCAAGCCTGCGCGCCACACAGCCAATACGATGACCTCGGAGACGCATACACCCGCCAAATTCTCTACCAAGCGGCTCATGACATGGGGCATGCCATGAGCCAGCACCTGAACTTGAAAGATGTCAAGGCCGGCTGCAGCTCTTTTGCCGTAAGAGGCCACAGGGCGGCAGGGCGACAGCTCATTGAGGGGCGCAACTTCGACTTTTATTTCGGAGACGAGTTCGCCAAGCAAAAGATGATATTGATTGAGGAACCAGACAGCGGGCCGCGCCATATGTCGGTATGTTGGCCCGGCATGCTTGGCGTGGTGAGCGGAATGAACAGCGCAGGACTGAGCGTGACCATCAACGCCGCCCCCGCAGAAATTCCGTTAGCCCCCCGCACTCCCGTGACCGCCCTGACGCGCCAGATCTTGACCAACGCCACCACGATAGCGGAGGCTGAGGCGTTGGCCGCCAAGGCGCGGCTCATGGTGGGCGAGTCGGTCATGATATGCTCCGTGGCAGACAGCTCGGCCGCAGTGATTGAGATGGGGCCGCAAGGGATGGCCACGAGACGGATGAAAGACGACAGAATAATATCGGCCAACCACTTTGAAACGGCGGCTATGAACCCCCGCGGTTTTTCCACGGCCGACAGTCGCGCCAGACACGACCGCCTAGAGGCCATGACAGACTCCCTGACTCCCATTGGGACGGCGGAGGCCATTGCCATTCTCCGTGACAAAACCCTTCCCGACGGCTCACAAGCCACGGCGGACGATGACATGGCCATAAATCAGACGCTAGCACACCACGCCGTGGTGCTGCTGCCCGACAGCCTAGCCCTCTGGGTGGCTACGGAACCGGGCAAGGCCGCACCGTTTTTGCGTTTCGAATTGGCCGCAGACGCAAAATAAAAAGCCCCCGCAGGACTGTATCCCGCGAGGGCCGCTTATAATCTCCAACTCAACGTACCTGCACCTTCGCGCTGACGCCGCCCGCCGAGACCAGATAGATGCCGGGCGAGGCTATGGAGAGCGAGGCCGTGCGGCCCGCATAGAGGCGCAGGCCGCCAAGGGTGAACACCTCAACGTCGGTCTCGCCGTCGAACAGGATGTCGTGACCGTCAACGCGGACGCGCAGGCCACCGGCCTCGGGATCGGACAACGACGTGGGGTCGTCCGGCTCAACCTCCACCGGGTTGAGAGCGGGGTCGCCAATGACGTTGAACCGCCCCCAGACCCAGTGGTTGCGGTAGGCCTCCACACTGCCCTCCGGCACGAGGAGCTTGATGGACTTCTTGGCGTACAGGTCGAAAGGATCTGAACCCTTGTCTCTTGCCTCTGGAGGAGTCACCGCCTTACATACTATGCATTTGTCTCCGCTTATTCTTGAGTACCACTTATTAAATGAAAACGCATGATAGCCAATAGTTCGCAGATTGCGCCCCAAATAGAGCGTGTCGCATTCATACCACATATCCCCGCCGAAAGCCTCCGGCCCGATCTCCTCACAAGCGTCCGGAATCTCAATCCTGTTCAGGCGACAGCCATAGAAGGCCCTATCCCCAATCTTTTTTATCGTTTCAGGGAGTGACAGATCATTATATAGTGATGCGAGAATGCATCAGGGCCTATGGCCGCAATGCCATCCTTGAAGTATTTCCCATAACTGCCACGATAAGGGCGGACCAGAAGCGTTGTCCCCGTAGCGTCATACAAGCAAATGCCTTTATAATTTGAGAAATATGGGCTGCCGTCTTCCACCGATATCTTCTCCGCATATCTGGCATCATACATTATACGCGGGTTGATATAGGAGACCGACTTAGGAATGACGATTCCTTTTATCAGGTCTGCAACCTCAGCGAACGACCATGAGTCCAGTCAATTAACTTTAAGTCGGCTTCCGCCATTAACTTTAGCGAGTTCTGGAATTTTTAAGATAAAATCATAACCGCTCCTGTCTATACTAGCATACGCCAACTTTCCCTTACCATCAACATAGATATACACTTCGCCAGTTGCTAGGCCAACTGTTGTGTCTGACGTGCAATACACCTCAAACAGCATCTCAACCCAATCGTCTCTCCCCGTCTCCTCTAAAGTCTTATCCTTGCTGCTTGTCCGAATATTACAAAAATTAGCTTGCTCAATACGATTTTCCTCCGTCAGTGAGCCTAAAGACGGCTTACCGAAGACCACCATTGTATCAATCCACGCCTTCCAATACTCACGCTGCGCAAACGCCTCTACCGAGACTAAAGTCGAAAGCAACAATAATATTATATATCTTATCATATGTCTCTAATATTAAAAGTCATGGCGGACTTTTGCCGCCATGACCTTACTGATTTTTAATGTTTAACCACAAGACGGTAGCTCCTAGCCACGCCGTTTTGACGGACAACCACGACAGCCGCGGAAGTCACCCGCCTGCTCATGGTGCCGTCGGTGAACTCAATGTAT
>CAKUVM010000004.1 GCA_934699135.1 uncultured Bacteroidales bacterium | reverse complement strand
GCAAGGGCGCCATGCTCGTCCTTGACGGGCTGCGCGGCGCGTCCCGCCGCCTCACGAGGATCATCGCCGACGGCGGGCGCGGGGGGAGTCTTGCGGACAGGGGGCGCGAGGTCACCACGCGGCCCAAGCTGCCGGGCAGGGACTTCGTGCCCGCGGGGCGGAGATGGGTCGTGGAGCGCACTTTCGCCTGGATGGAGAACTTCAGGAGGCTGACGATCGACTACGAGTTCCGCTCCGACTCGACCGTGGCGATGATATACCTTGCGAACTGCTACATCGCCCTGAACAAGGTTCTCAAAACACTCCTTGAATAAATTCAAAACAGCTTCTTAGATGATCTACGTGCCAGCTGAACATAGTGCAAATGTATAATGGAGTTCTTGTTTCACCAATACCGCATTTGCGGTATTTTTAAATCGTCTAAAATAACAAATCGGGGTTCGTTGTGCGATAATGCACACAGGAAGACCTTGGCCATATGGTGTTTAACCCATCATTAGGTATTTTGTGCGGTGGTATTGCAGTTTTGCCGTTCAAATTTTGCAGGCTTCCTTCCCGTAGGCCACTCACAAATGCCCCAATTTGCGTCTGCCGCAGTAGAAGTAACACCGCATTTCCATATCTTTGCAACATTCTGACAGAAATATCGGTTCGTTGTGATAGCAAAGCGCATTATCCCATGCCTAGACATCCGAGACGGGCAGACCGTCAAGGGTGTTAACTTTGTCAATATCAAGAATGTGGGCGACCCTGTGGAACTCGGTGCCGAATATGCGCGCCAGGGTGCCGATGAGCTTGTTTTCTTGGATATTACGGCAAGTCATGAGGGTCGCAAGACTTTCGCGGGCCTTGTGGAGCGAATAGCGAGGCACATCAACATCCCGTTCACCGTCGGTGGCGGCATCAGTGAGCTGAGCGATGCCGACACTCTGTTGGCCGCCGGTGCCGACAAGGTCAGCGTCAACTCCGCCGCCGTGCGAAACCCGCAACTCATAAGTGATTTGGCGCGCAACTTTGGCAGTCAGTTCGTCACCTGCGCCATAGACGCCCGCCAAGAGGCAGATGGCGAGTGGGTCGTCACGGTCAACGGCGGCCGCGTGGCCACGGAGAAGCGGCTCTTCTCGTGGGCCCGCGAGGCGCAGGAGAGAGGGGCGGGCGAAATCCTTTTCACCAGCATGAATCATGACGGCTGCAAGTCAGGCTTCGCCTGCGAGGCTCTGGCGCGGCTCAGCGAGAGCCTCTCAATCCCGGTCATAGCCTCTGGCGGGGCCGGCACAATGGAGCATTTCCGCGACGTCTTCACCGCGGGAAAGGCCGATGCGGGCCTCGCCGCCAGCATCTTCCACTTCCATGAGATAGGAATCCCCGAACTGAAAGCCTATCTCGATGGCTGCGGAATCCCCGTAAGGCTCAAATAATTTTAAGGACAATAAACGCATTTACCCATAACACCAATGGATTTTTCAAAAGACTCGGCGGGTCTCGTCCCGGCAATCATACAAGACGCCACCACGGGGAAGGTTCTCATGCTCGGCTATATGAACCAGGAGGCCCTGGACAAGACCAAGGCCAACGGCGTGGTCACCTTTTTCAGCCGCAGCCGGCAGAAACTGTGGACCAAGGGCGAGACCAGCGGAAACTTCCTCCACGTGGTCTCCATTGCAGAAGATTGCGACCACGACGCCCTGCTCATCAAGGCGCGCCCCGACGGCCCAGTGTGCCACACTGGCGCCGACACCTGTTGGGGCGAAGTCAATGAAGCCGACGATGTCATGTTCCTCAAGGAGTTGCAAGACTTCATTGACCGCCGCCACCAAGAGATGCCCGACGGCAGCTACACCACCACGCTCTTCCGCAAAGGCACCAACAAAATTGCCAAGAAGCTGGGCGAGGAGGCCGTG
Source organism: uncultured Bacteroidales bacterium (assembly GCA_934699135.1). Taxonomy (GTDB): domain Bacteria; phylum Bacteroidota; class Bacteroidia; order Bacteroidales; family Marinilabiliaceae; genus W3P20-009. The sequence continues at coordinate 87,854 of CAKUVM010000004.1, read as the reverse complement.
GAGTGCGTCATTGGCGCCACGGCGGGCGATGACGAGAACTTCATCTACGAGAGCGCCGACGTGCTCTACCACCTCATTGTCCTGCTCACCCACAAGGGCTTCCGTATCGAAGACGTGGCCCGAGAGCTCAAGGCGCGTCATCACTAGGAGGCTATGACCGACGAGCAGATAGAGGCCATCATTGCCAAATATTATGACCGCGGCTCGCGCCTGTGGGACATCCTGCTCACCCACAGTCGCTGCGTGGCCGGCTTGGCCGTGGCCGTGGCCGACGGCCACCCTGAGTTGGGGGCGGACGTCGCTTTTGTCCGCGAGGCGGCCCTGCTCCACGATGTGGGCATTGTCCGCACCAGCGCGCCAGACATCGATTGCCGCGGCGATCTGCCCTATATCTGCCACGGCGTCATGGGCCGCCAAATGATGGATGAGGAGGGTCTTCCGCGCCATGCGCTTGTCTGTGAGCGTCACACAGGCTCCGGCCTCACCCGCGAATACATTGAGCGGAACAACCTCCCGCTGCCACGCCGCGACATGGTTCCCGTCTCTGTCGAAGAGAAGATTGTCTGCTATGCCGACAAGTTCTATAGCAAGACAAACCATCTGACCGTGATGAAGTCGTTTGACAAGGCCTTGCGCTCCGTCAGCAAATATGGAGACGACTCGGCGCGCCGCTTTCTGGAGATGGATGCCATGTTGCGCATCCCGCAAATTGATTGATAATGAAGGCAACAGATACATTCCGCACGCCCCCATATTGTCACAACTGCGCGCAAGCCGTGGCCTACAAGTATTGCGGGCTCATGGGGCTAGACGCGGAACAGGCTTTGGCGCGCTTCGCGGCGTGCGGCACGGGCAGGGCCCCTGGTGGCGTGTGTGGCGCGCTCTATGCCGCCATGCAAGCGCGGCCGGGCAGCGCGGGGCGCATCCTTGAGCTCTTCAAAGAGCAGACGGGAGGTTACGTCACCTGCGCCGACATCAAGGGCCGCGGGCGAGTGCCATGTCCCGAATGCGTCTCCGCCGCCGATGACATTTTGGTAAGCCTGGCCAATGAAGGTGAATAAGACGCTCAAGACGGTTCTCAAGGTCTGCGTCTCAGCTGCGGCTTTGGCGTTTGTCTTCTCCAAGATCGACTTCTCTGGCACGTGGTCCACCATTTGCCGCATGCGGGCGTGGTGGCTCCTCGTGGCCGTGGTCGTCTACGCCACCTCGCAGGCGGTCAGCTCAGAGAGGGTGAGGAGGATGCTATCGGCCGTGCCTGTGAAAATAGGTTGGGCAGTGAATATGAGGCTCTACTGGCTGGGCATGTTCTATAACTTCTTCCTGCCCGGCGGGGTGGGGGGAGACGGCTACAAGGTCTACTGGATCCACCGCCGCTACGGCACCCGCGTCAAGCCCGTGGTCATGGCCCTGCTGGGCGACAGGCTCAGCGGCCTCGCCGCCATCTGCGTCTACACGGTGGCCTATGCCGCTTTCCGTCCCGGCCTCGCCGAGAGCGTCGGCCTCCGGGGCGCGGGGGGGCTGCAACTGTGGCTCTTGGCTCTCATCCCCGTCGGGGTGTGGGCCTATTGGCTTTTCTTCCGCCTCGTGCAGAGGGGGCTGTCGGGCGCGTCGCTTGTGGCCCTGGCCGTCTCGCTGCTTGTGCAGGGACTCCAGATGCTCACGGCCGCGGCCATCTTGGAAGGCCTTGACGCGGAGGGGTCGCTGGGAGACTATCTGTTTCTCTTCCTGCTCAGCAGCATAGCCTCGGCCGTGCCTGTCACCATTGGTGGTGTCGGGGCGCGAGAAGTGGCTTTCATGATCGGCTCGCAATATCTGGGTGTCGAGCCCAACTGCGCCATCTCGCTCAGCTTGCTCTTCTATGCCGTGTCGTTGGCCTGCTCGCTGCCGGGTGTCTCCTTCTCCATCCACTCGGAGCGGATAGACGGCAGCCCGATGCCGCAGCCCGACCAGTCGGTGGAACTGACCGACGTCATTGAGGCGGCGGGAGACAAATGAAAAAACGCATTAGCTCATCTGAATGACAGATATTGAAACTTCTAGCCTCGGCAAGGTGCATTTCATAGCCATCGGGGGTGCCGTGATGCACAATTTGGCCATAGCCCTCCAGTCCAAGGGCTATGCCGTCTCTGGGTCCGATGACGAGTTCTTCGAGCCGTCTCGCAGCCGCTTGGCCGCGCGCGGCCTCCTGCCCGCCGAGCCGGGGTGGCATCCCGAGCGGATCACGCCGGATCTACAGGCGGTAATCTTGGGTATGCACGCCACGGAAGACAATCCCGAACTTGTCAGGGCGCGCCAGCTGGGTCTCAAGATATACTCTTTCCCGGACTATCTGTATGAGCAGACGGCGCGCGAGAAGCGCATAGTGGTGGGCGGCAGCCATGGCAAGACCACCACCACGGCCATGATTATGCACGTCCTCCGCCACGCGGGCATGGAGTTCGACTATATGGTCGGCGCGCAGGTCGAGGGCTTTGACACCATGGTGGGTCTCTCCCACACGGCTAAGGTGGCCGTGTTCGAGGGCGATGAGTATCTCACCTCGCCGCTTGACCGCACGTCAAAATTTCTCCATTACCACCCCGATGTGGCCGTCATCACCGGCATCGCTTGGGATCACGTCAACGTCTTCCCCACATTCGATGGCTACGTTGACCAGTTCCGCAAGTTCGCCCACTCCGTCATGCCCGGCGGAAGCCTCATCTACTGCCACGCCGACGAGCGTCTCAGATCCATTGCCGCAGAGGCATATCCGCAGGGTGTCAAGGTCTTGCCCTACGATGGGTTCAAATGGCGCGTGGGCGACGCCGACGCGGTTCTCGCCACCATTGACGGTCAGGATGTCAGAGTGGCCGTCTTCGGCGACCATAATATGCAGAATATGAACGCGGCGCTCCTGGCCTGCCGCGAGGTGGGGGTGACCGACAAACAGTTCGCCGAGGCCATAGCCTCTTTTGACGGGGCCGCCAGGCGACTCCAGGAGTTGTGCCGCGCGGCCGATGGCTCTGTGGCCTATCTCGACTTTGCACACTCGCCCTCTAAGCTCCGCGCCACCATCAATGCCGTCCGTGGCCGATATCCGGGCCGACGCATAGTGGCTTGCATGGAGCTGCACACGTTCAGCAGCCTCACGCGCGACTTCTTGCCCCAATATGCGGGCACCATGGACGCCGCCGATGAGGCCATTGTCTATTTCAATCCTGAAGTCATAGCCCACAAGCGTCTGGCGCAGTTCTCGCCCGCCGATGTCGAGGCCGCGTTCGCCCACAAGGGGCTCGCGGTCTTCACCAGGCCTCAAGACGTCGTGGCAAGGCTCGAGGCCTCTGACCTGTGTGGCGCGGTCTTGTTGCTCATGACGTCGGGCAACTTCGGCGGCCTCGACCTCAAGGCTTTGGCCTCGCGCCTGTTGGGCCATGCGCCTTGCGGCCAGATAACACGTAGTCAACAGTGAGCGACAAGCCTTTCTACACAATCTTCAGCCGTCATTTCGACTATCAGTCGGCCGACACTTTCTCCACCATTGTCCGCGCCCTTGTGGCTGCCGGGGCGCGCGTGGGCGTGTGGGCGTCCCTCTATGACCAGATGCTATCGGCCGGCTTCCGCGAGGTGGCCCATGTCGAGAGGGTGGCTTCGCTCAACGCCGTGCACGGCTCCGCCGCCCTGCTGAGCGTTGGCGGCGACGGCACGTTCCTGGCCGCGGCCAAGATGGTGATGGGCTCCGGCGTGCCGGTCTTGGGCGTCAACCGCGGCAGGCTCGGCTTCCTCTCCGATGTGGCCCCGGGACAGTTGCAAAAGGCCGTGGCCGACCTTCTGACGGGCAACTATCGCACCGCGGACGTGACAGTCATCAACATGTATGCCGATGGTTACCGCGACCCCATAGGCTACGCCATCAACGAGTTCGCCATCTCCAAGTGCGACAATTCGTCCATGCTGACGCTAGACACGTATGTAGACGGCGACTACCTCGCCACCTATTGGGCCGATGGCCTCATCGTCTCCACCTCCACGGGCTCCACGGCCTATTCGCTCAGCGTTGGCGGCCCCATCGTGGCTCCCACGTCGCATAACCTCATCGTCACGCCCGTGGCCCCGCACAATCTCTCCATACGCCCCCTCGTGCTGCCGGACGACGTGGTGCTGCACATCCTTGTAGACGGGCGTGCGCCAAACGTCATGGCCTCGTTCGACGGCCAGACGCACCTTATGCCCAGCGGTGGCAGGCTTCGCATCGCCAAGGCCAGCATCGGTGTCAAGCGAGTCCAGTTGGCAAGCTACTCCTTTTTCCGTACATTGCGAGAGAAGCTCATGTGGGGGGCCGATGCCCGCAACGAGCCGGGTAAGAGGCCGGCCGATCACCTTTCGTAGATTTTTTATAGTCGTCAATTGAAATCTTGCTGACAGGTAGAGACATATTGGCAATATTCGCGGAGTGCGGGCGGCGCGTAGCTGCGCGCCTGCTGTCTTGCGCCGCCATTGCGGTGGCGTTTGCCGCCTCCGCCGCTGCGCAGGATCGTTTGGAGTTCGGCCTCATGGCGGGCGGCAGCTACTACTTGGGAGAGATGAACCCCTCGCGGCAGTTCAAAGACACGCGCCCGGCCGCCGGTTTCATTGCGCGCTACATTGTCTCGGATCGCATAGCGCTCAAGGCCGTGGCGGGATATTTCGGCATCGCGGGCAGTTATGACGAGTCCAGCCCCGACATCTACTCCTATCCTCATGACCATGCCGGCTCGTTTGAGGAGGGGCAGACCGAGGTGCTGAGGCCGGGAGACACGAGCTTCAAAAACGGGCTTCTCGACGTCTCGGTCTATGGCGAGTTCAATTTTTTGAGCTTCGACCATTTCTTCAAAAAAGAGCAGACGCGCTTCTCGCCATATCTGGCTCTGGGGCTCGGCATGACGGCCTACTCCCATTACCTGGGCAAAGACAAAAAACGGCAATTTATATTATCTTTGCCTTTTGGTTTTGGGGTTAAGTATAAACTCAATAAGCTCGTGCGCCTTGGCGTGGAGTGGACGTTCCACAAGACGTTTACCGACCAGTTGGAGTGCATTGACAACTACAGTGAGACGTTCTACCCGTCCGACCCCTACAAGAACGGGGTGCACAAGCCAACGCATAACAATGATTGGTTCGCGTCGGCTTGCGTCTCGCTCACGTTCAGCATGTGGCCGCGCTCGCTCGTCTGCAACGATGGTTACAACCCCGGCAGGCGCAGGTAGAGCTCTGGCGCGTCTTTTCATTTCTTAGACCTACCGGAAAAATGACATATAGGGAGCAAATAGACCTCGACAGAGTTCCTCGGCATGTGGCCATCATTATGGATGGCAACGGCCGATGGGCCAAAAAGCAGGGCAGCATTCGCCTCGTCGGCCACAAGTTCGGCGTAGGGTCAGTCCGCCGCGTCACAGAGGCCGCGGGGGCTGTCGGAGTCAAATTCCTTACTCTTTTCGTCTTCTCCACTGAAAATTGGAGTCGTCCCGCCGCGGAGGTCGAGGGCCTTATGAAGCTCTTGTCCGCAACCATAGACGGCGAGATCGCCGACCTTATGAAAAACAACGTCCGCCTCATGACGGTGGGCGACGGCAACATTCCGCCCGCGCTCCGCAAGAAGCTGGACGACAGCGTGGAGAAAACGAAATCGAACACTGGCCTCACGCTCGTTCTGGCCCTTAGCTACAGTGGCCGATGGGAGATCGCGCAGGCTGCCAAAGCCATAGCGCAGGCTGCGGCGAGGGGCGAGGTGGACCCGCAAGAGGTGGATGACAAGGTTTTCGCCAGCTATCTGCCCACGAGCTTCATGCCCGACCCCGAGCTCATCGTCAGAACAAGCGGCGAGTTCCGCATAAGCAACTTCCTCCTTTGGCAGGCGGCCTATTCTGAATTATATTTCACTGACACCTTGTGGCCGGACTTCGACGCAGAGCAGCTATACAAGGCCATTGTGGACTACCAGCACCGCGAGCGCCGTTTCGGCAAGACGAGCGAGCAGGTGGAGGCCAAATGAAACCACCACGCTAAGCGACGCGCACTTCTCTCCTCATCCCACATTCGCAACACAACTATTCAATGTTGAAAAAACTTCTCCTGGCGACATATCTTCTCATCCTCGCGGCCTGCGGGCAGGCTTTGGCGCAGTCTGACACCACGGCAATTGACTCTGCCGACCAAAAGGTGGAGAAAGTGTCTTACTCGGGTGTCGCCCGCAAGTATATCATTGACGACATTGTTGTCTCCGGCATTCAGCACATGGATCAGCAGCTCCTCGTCAATCTCTCCGGCCTGCATAAGGGGCAGGAGGTCGCCATCCCCGGAGACGAGATAACGCAGTCCGTCAAACGATACCTCAACAATGGCCTCTTTTCAGATGTCAAGATGTTCTATAAGGATGCCGCTGAGGGTCACGTCGTCATTGAGATTGCGCTAAAGGAGAGGCCCAGGTTGAGCAAGGTTAACTTCATTGGCCTGAAAAGGAGCGACATAAAAGACGTTCATGACAAAGTGGCCATTATGGAGGAGGCGCAGGTGACGCCTTTCCTCGTCAAGAGGGCCGAAAAATATGTCAGGGACTATTTTGTGGGCAAAGGCTTCTACAACGTCGAGGTCTCCGTCAACCAAAGGGCTGACAGGGAAAAAGATAACCACGTGATTCTTGACATCACGGTGGATAAGAAAGACAAGGTGAAGGTCAGGAAGTTGCGCTTCCATGGCAATAACGTCATGAGCTACCGGAAGTTGAATAAGGCCATGAAGAAGACCAACCAGAAGGGCCTTATGAACTTCTTCCGCACCAAAAAGTTCGTCAAGGAGCTCTATGAGAAAGACCTCGTGGCCTTGATCGACTTCTACAATGAGCATGGTTATCATGACGCCAAGGTGGTCAAGCAGACCGTGGAGCGCAATGACGACAACACGGTGGACATTGACGTCTACATCGAGGAGGGCGACCAATATTTCATTGGAGACGTCTCTTGGGTGGGAAACAGCATATACACTGGTGAGTACCTGAGTCATGTCCTCGGAATGAAACGCGGCGACATCTACGACACCAAGAAACTTGACAAACGACTCTTCCAAGACGATGACGCCGTTCATAACCTCTATATGGACAATGGCTACCTCTTCTCAAACATCACTCCCGTGGAGTCCAAAGTAGAGGGCGACACCATCGATTTGGAGATGAGAGTTGTGGAGGGTTCGCAAGCCACCATCAATGAGGTGATTATCAAGGGCAACGACAAGACCAAGGAGCACGTCATCCGCCGTGAGATTCGCACCAAGCCAGGCCAGCTCTTCAGCAAGTCTGAACTCATTCGTACCGTGCGTGAGCTTGCGCAACTCGGACATTTCAATCCAGAGACCATCAACCCAGTGCCGCAGCCTAACTACGACAACGGGACGGTTGATATTGTTTACAACCTGGAGGAGAAGAGCAATGATCAGATTGAGCTCTCCGGCGGCTGGGGCGCGGGCATGTTCGTGGGCTCCATTGGCGTCTCATTCAACAACTTCTCTCTCCAAAACATATTCAACAAGGAGGCCTACTCCCCGCTCCCGACGGGCGACGGCCAGAAGCTCTCGCTCAAGGCTCAGGCCAACGGCAAATATTTCAAGTCTCTCTCGTTCTCATTCACGGAGCCGTGGCTCGGAGGCAAGAGGCCTAACTCCCTCACCGTCTCCGCGTTCTACTCTTCACAGACGGGCGTCAGCTCAAGCTACTACAACAACTTCTACAACGGCTACTCTAGCGGCTACTCCAATGAGCAGCAGGTTGTCCCGAGCAAGAGCAGCCTTCAGCAATATAGGAAAGTGTCCGGCTTCTCGGTCGGCTTCGGCAAGAGGCTCACATGGCCAGACGACTGGTTTGTGCTCTACCTAGATGTCTCATACCAGCACTACCGCCTCCGCAACTGGCAATACTTCCTTATGCAAAACGGCCAGAGCCACAACCTGGCTTTCGGCGTGACGCTCTCCCGAAACTCAATAGACAACCCCATCTACACGCGCTCGGGATCCAACTTCTCCATCGGCGTCAAGTTCACGCCGCCCTATTCCGCTTTCTCCAGCCACGACTGGCGAAACGAGGATAACCAGAAGGTTCTCTACAATTTCATTGAGTATCACAAGTGGAGTCTCAAGGGCCAGGTGTTCAAGCCGCTCACGCCAAACCGCAAGCTCATCCTTATGGGCAAGTTCGAGATGGGCTTCTTGGGCTACTACAACAGATATCGTAAGTCGCCTTTCGAGAAATACGTCATGGGTGGCGACGGTATGAGCGGATATAGCACCTATGGAGAGGAGACCATCGGCCTGCGCGGCTACGAGAACTCCTCACTCACCCCGCGCGCGTCCTCGTCCTACTCCTACGATGGCAACATATACAACAAGTACACCATGGAGTTGCGATACCCCATAACCCTCCAGCCGCAGGCCACCGTCTTCGTCTTGGCCTTCGCCGAGGCGGGCAACTGCTGGAGCAAGTTTGAGGACTATAGCCCATTCGACCTCAAGAGGTCGGCCGGCGTCGGCGTCAGGATCTTCTTGCCCATCTTCGGCTTGCTCGGCATGGACTGGGGCTACGGCTTCGACGAGGTGGCGGGTTACAACGGCGCCGGCGGAAGCCAGTTCCACTTCGTCATGGGACAGTCGTTCTAGCCATTGGCACGCTTATTGCTTCGCTACGCCGGAACACATTGTTTAACAACAAAAACCTTAGCAACAATGCGCAAGATATTACTCTCAATCGTGCTGATGGCCGCGGCCATCGTCGCGACCCAGGCACAGAAAGTTGTCTTTGTCGATACCGACTACATCCTCAAAAACATCCCGGCCTACGAGACCGCCAACGAGCAGCTCAACAAGCTCTCGAAAAAATATGAGGACGACGTCAAAGCCAAGATGCAAGAGGTGGAGAAGCTCTATGACACCTATCGCAACGAGAGCGTTTTCCTCTCAAACGACATGAAAGTGTCAAAGGAAAACGAGATTGTCCAGAAAGAGCAGGCGGCCAAGAAGCTCCAGCAACAATATTTCGGGCAAAACGGCGAGCTCTTCAAGCAGCGTGAGATTCTCGTCAAACCCATTCAAGACCAGATCTTCAACGCCATATCCTCATTGGCGCAGGAGAAGAACTATTCCGCCGTGTGGGACAAGGCGTCCTCCGCGGGTCTCCTTTTCGCAGACAAGAGCCTAGACGTGTCCGATGCCGTCTTGGCCAAGCTTGGCTACGGCAAATAAGGGAGGCGAATACACTCACGTCATTTTTCCAACCAAAACTCTATTATGCTTAGTAAACTGATTGTCGCTGCCGTGGCGGCTCTAGCCCTCTGCCTCACAGCCGAGGCGCAGAAGCCAAAGTTCGGCCATTTCGACAGCGGCACGCTCATCGAGTCGCTCCCCGAGGCTCAGGCCATGAAGAAGACCATGGAGGCCGAGTCCGCCAAATGCGAGGCGCAGCTGACGGCCCTGCAAGAGGACTTCAGCAAGCAAGTGTCCGCCTATCAAGCGGCGCAAAAAAACATGACATCGGAGGAGCAAGCCGCCAAGGAGGAGGAGCTGCAAGACATGCAGCAGCGAATCATGACCTATCGGCAGACTGCGATGCAAGACCTCCAAAAAAAACAGCAGGAGCTCATCACGCCCATCTCGCAAAAGGTCCTCAACGCAGTGCAGCAAGTCGGGGCCAACAACGGTTTCCTCTACATCTTTGAGGCCAAGTCCGGACTCGTGCTGAGCATCGGGTCACAAAGCATTGACGTGACGGAACTCGTCAAGAAGCAACTCGGAATAAAATAAAAATCACCCATACACTCTCCCCCACACGTAACAACCTCTTCAAATGAAACTTGTTAAGACCATCCTGACCGCGGCCGTCATTGCCGTCGCTTCCGTCTGCGTCGAGGCGCAAGACCTCAAGTTCGCTCACATCAACTCGCAAAAGTTCCTAGCCGAGCTGCCTGAGTTCGCGCAGGCGCAGCAGCAATTGCAAGATGAGGCCAAGAAACTTGAAGACCAGATGACGGTGATGCAAAATGAGCTTCAGCAGAAATTCCAGGAGTATGCCAACAAACGCGACTCCCTGCCCGAGCTTATCCGCGCCACCAAAGAGAAAGAGCTGCAAGACACACAGGCGCGCATCCAGAGCTTCCAACAGCTGGCGCAGCAGAGCCTCTCGCAAAAGGAGCAGCAGCTTATGGCTCCAATATTGGACAAATATCAGAAGGCTCTAGACGAGGTGGGGAAAGAGAACAAGTTCATCTACATCTTTGACACCACCTCGCAAGTGATCCTTTACACCTCGGAGCAGAGCATAGACGCCGCTCCCCTCGTAAAGGTTAAGATGGCAGGCAAGTAGGCCGTCCAAAGTATTTTTTCATAACCATCCGAGACGGGAGACAGGGTGCGTCAGCCTGCGCGGCGCGCCTGTCCCCCGCCTCGCGACATATAAGAGCCTTCTTCCCAAACAAAAGAGAACATTATGGAGACCGAGACCTATTGGAGAGTGTTCAACGAGGCCATTGACGACTACCACAAGACCGACAACGTGGACACCCCGCTCCGCAACCCATACCCCGCCAACGCCATTGAGCACCTCATGTATCGCAAAAACTGGATAGACACCGTCCAATGGCACCTGGAGGACATAATCCGCGACCCGCAGATTGACCCTGTCAAAGCTCTCGCCATAAAGAGGCGCATCGACGCCTCCAACCAAGAGCGCACAGACATGGTGGAGTATATCGACTCCTACTTCCTTGATAAGTATAAAGACGTGAAGGTCAACCCCGGGGCTCGCATCAACACCGAGAGTCCCGCATGGGCCATTGACCGCCTCTCAATACTCGCCCTAAAGATTTATCATATGGGCATTGAGGCCGCGCGCGCCGATGCCGACAAGGCTCACAAAGACACCTGCGCAAAGAAACTGGCCGTCCTCAATGAGCAGCATGACGACTTGTCTTTGGCCATACAGCAGCTCTTGGCAGACATTGAGGCGGGGGAGAAGTATATGAAGGTATACAAGCAGATGAAGATGTATAACGACCCGTCTCTAAACCCCATCCTCTACGCCATCAAGAAATGAGCCGCCGCATCCTCGTCATGCGCCTCACGGCGATGGGAGACGTGGCCATGACAGCGCCCATCGTGGCCTCCGTCTGCCGGGCAAACCCCGACGTCGAGGTCGATTTCCTCTCCACCCCGTTCTTCGAGCCCTTTTTCGAGAGGCTGCCCAATTTCCACTTCGTGGGCACCGACATCCGCAAGCAGAGGCGCGGGCTCGCGTCGCTTTGGCATCTTTTCCAGGACTTGAGGAGCGACAAGGCGCAGGGGCGAGGCGAGGCCGGCAAATATGACCTTGTCATAGACCTGCATGACGTGCTGCGGACAAAAGTCTTGAGGTCGCTCTTCCGCCTGACTGGCGCCAAGGTCTTCACCATAGACAAGGGCAGGGCCGAGAAGCGCAGGCTTGTGAGTGGCAAAGAGCATAAGCAGCTGAGGCCCATGACGCTGAGGTATGCCGACGTCTTCAAAAAAGCAGGCTTGGCGGTGCCAGACGGGCTGCGCCTGAGGCCCAAAGAGGCGTTGCCTGGCTGCTGCGGCGGGTTGGTAAAAGGGGCGGACGTGTGGATTGGCGTGTCACCATTCGCTCAGCACGCGGGCAAGATGTACCCTATGGAGCGTATGGCCCGCGTGCTGGATCTGCTCTTGGCGACGCCTGGGGTCAAGGTCTTCCTTTTTGGAGGCGGAGCCGTCGAGAAGGCTAAGGCGGAGACACTGGCCGCAGGCCGCGATGGTTGCAGCGTCATGATTGGGCGTATGAAATTGGCCGAGGAGATGGCTCTGATGTCCAACCTCGATGTCATGCTCTCCATGGACTCGTCCGCCATGCACGTCTGCTCGCTCTATGGCGTCAGGGTGGTCTCCATATGGGGCGCCACTCACCCATTCGCCGGTTTCTTGGGCTATGGCCAGAAAATGAGCGACTGCGTGCAGCGCGCCGACTTGAGTTGCCGCCCTTGCTCTGTATTTGGCAACAAACCTTGCCGGCTGGGAGACTATCGTTGCTTCGACATTGAGCCGGAAGTCGTGGTGGATAAAGTTTTGCGCCCGGCGGCTGACAAAATGTCATAGGCAGAACATTTGGCAAGGCTTTTGCCACGCATTCCCCGTAAACCATTAAACAGAAAAGAGACTTATGATGCTTTGGGTCATTTTTGGAGCTTTCGCCATCTTGAGCTGGGTTGTCAGCAGCAGGCTCAAGAGCAAGTTCAAGAAATATAGCCAGATCCCTCTGCCGCTGTCGGGTGCCGAGATCGCGGCTAGGATGCTTCGCGACAATGGCGTGAACGACGTGACCATACGCCCCGTTGATGGCACTTTGACCGATTTCTATAACCCGGCGGATAAGACCGTCAACCTGAGCTCAGACGTCTACGCCTCGCGCAACGTGGCCGCCGCGGCCGTTGCCGCTCATGAGACGGGTCATGCCCTGCAGCACGCGCAGGGCTATAAGGCCATGGCGCTCCGCACCGCCCTGGTGCCGCTACAAAACGTGTCCGCCACCATCCTCAACGTCATCTTCATTGGCATGTTCGCCCTCGCGTTCATCATGCCAAACCTTATGCCCTACACCCTCGCGCTGAAGATCATCATCGGCTGCTATGCCGTTTTCACTCTCTTCTCTTTCGTCACGCTCGGCGTGGAGATAGACGCCAGCCGCAGGGCTGTCAACTGGCTCACGGAGAGTGGCATCATTGCGGCGGGCGAGACCCGAGACGGGGCTGTGGACGCTCTCAAATGGGCCGCCTACACATATCTTGTGGCCGCGCTCTCATCGCTCGCCACGCTCCTCTACTATGTCCTTCAGCTCGTGAACTCTGACAGGGACTAGGTTCTCCCAAAACTCAAATTTTTGATTCGAAAGAAAAAATGTTGTAACTTTGCCCTGTCAGAAGAAATGAGACGGACTGCGTGAGCAAAGCCCAAGGTTAGGCTCGCCTGCCCGCCAAAGCAAAGAAACACAAATAAATAACCATATAGAAAGTGAGGATCCTGAGATTCTGGTTTCAGGATTCTCTTCTTTTATACGTTTCACTAACGAAATACAAATTAGGGAGGAGACAACTATGTCATCTATCAACTACGTCACAGAAGCCGGCCTCAAGAAAATGAAAGACGAGCTGGCAGAGCTCGAGAGTGTTGAACGCCCAAAGGTCATCGCGGCCATCTCTGAGGCGCGCGACAAGGGAGACCTGTCTGAGAACGCCGAATACGACGCAGCCAAAGAGGCACAGGCCCACCTTGAGTCCAAGATCATGAAACTCAAGTCCACCATAGCCAACAGCCGCGTCATCGACGTCAGCAAGCTAGACAACTCGTCTGTGCAGCTGCTAAGCCGAGTCACCATCCTCAACACCAAGACCAAGGCCAAGATGACCTACACCATTGTGCCAGAGACAGAGGGCTCAGACCTGAAGGCCGGCAAAATATCGCTCACCACGCCCATCGCAAAGGGGCTCTTGGGCAAGAAGGTAGGAGACAAGGCGGAAATCAAAGTCCCGGCAGGCCTCATGACCTTCGAGGTGCTGGACATAGCCCTCTCCGTCGAATAGTGCATATTGTTAATCATTAAAGACCCCTGAGTCATGTCTACAATATTCACCAAAATAATAAATGGGGAGATCCCGTCATATAAGGTGGCGGAAGACGAGGAGAACTACGCTTTCCTAGACATCAACCCCCTCGCCAAGGGACACGCGCTATGCGTCCCTAAGGTTGAGACGGACTACATCTTCGACCTCTCCCCGGAGCGCATGGCCAGCCTCGCGCTATTTGCGCAAAAGGTGGCCAAGGCGCAGAAAGCAGCACTAGGTTGCAAGAGGGTAGGGGTTGCGGTGCTGGGCTTCGACGTGCCCCACGCCCACATCCACTTGGTGCCGATGGACAGCGAGGCCACGCTCAACTTTAAGAATGATCGCGTCCACCTCACCGAGAAGGAATTTGCGGAGACTGCGCAGATAATAGCCTCAAAACTAGAAAAATAGCAGAGCGGCCTGATGGCCTTTCTGCCACGTGTGCCCCGCATCTGTCCGATGCGGGGCCTTTTTATCTACCCGAAAAAAATTCTACCTTTGCCCCAAAGCACCCACCCCGAGGGCCTCCCAAAACAGCGGAAGAACGACATCAACTAATGAGCGAGCAAGAAGAAAAAGACATCAAGGCCGCCGCGGCCGAGTATGGTGAAGACAGCATCAAGACATTGGAGTGGCAGGAGCACATCCGCCGCCGCCCCGGCATGTATATTGGCAAACTAGGAGACGGCGCCTACGCCGACGATGGCATATATGTGCTCATAAAGGAGGTGATTGACAACTCTATAGATGAGTTTATGATGGGCTTCGGCAAGAGGATTGACGTTCTCCTCACATCCGACGGGTCGGTGAGCGTACGCGACTTTGGCCGCGGCATACCATTGGGTTCGGTGGTGGACGTGGCCTCCAAGATGAACACCGGCGGAAAATATGACAGCGCAGTCTTCCAAAAATCCATAGGCCTCAACGGCGTGGGCATCAAGGCCGTCAACGCGCTCTCCACTCGCTTCGTCGTCTCCGCCTTCCGCGACGGGCAGGCCAAGGTGGTGGAGTTCTCGCGCGGCAAGGTGGTGACGGAGCATGACGTGATGCCGACGCAAGAGAAAAACGGCACCAGGGTGGAGTTCTCCCCCGACCCCGAGATTTTCGAGAACTTCGCATTCCGAGACGAGTTCATCGTCCAGATGCTCAAAAACTACTCCTACCTCAATAAGGGCCTGACGCTCACGTTCAACGGTGAGAAATTCCAGAGCCAGAACGGAGTGGTCGACCTGCTCTTGGACAATATGACAGAGGAGGCCCTCTACCCCATCATACACCTTGAGAAAGACGACCTGGAGATCGCCTTCACCCACTGCGACCATTATGGCGAGGAATATTACACCTTCGTCAACGGCCAGCACACCACTCAGGGCGGCACGCACCTCTTGGCCTTTAAAGAGGCCATCGTCAAGACATTGCGAGACTACTATGGCAAGAACTACGATGTGGCCGACATCCGCTCCGGCCTCACCGCCGTCGTCTCCATCCGAATCCAGGAGCCGGTCTTCGAGAGCCAGACAAAGACGAAGCTGGGCAGCAAGGACATGAGTCCCGACGGCGGAGTCTCCATTCGCAACTATGTGGGC
Organism: uncultured Bacteroidales bacterium; assembly: GCA_934699135.1. Taxonomy (GTDB): domain Bacteria; phylum Bacteroidota; class Bacteroidia; order Bacteroidales; family Marinilabiliaceae; genus W3P20-009. The sequence continues at coordinate 72,634 of CAKUVM010000004.1, read as the reverse complement.
GACTTCCTCTCCGAGCATCTTGACAACTACCTGCGCCGAAACCTCGACACGGCGGAGATAATCAACAAGAAGATTGTTGACAGCGAGAAAGAGCGCAAGGCCATCTCCGGAATCCAAAAAGAGGCTCGCGAGAAGGCCAAGAAGGCCAACCTCCACAACCGCAAGCTCCGCGACTGCACCATCCACCTCACCGACGCCGGCAACGCCCGGCGCGAAGAGACATCCATCTTCATCACAGAGGGAGACTCTGCGTCCGGCTCCATAACCAAGAGCCGCGACGCCCACACCCAGGCCGTCTTCAGCCTCCGCGGCAAGCCTCTCAACACTTTCGGCCTGAGACGAGACACCATATACAAGAACGAGGAGTTCTTCCTCCTCCAGAGCGCCCTCAACATTGAAGACGGCATCGACGGACTCCGATACAACAAAGTCATCATTGCCACCGATGCCGATGTTGACGGAATGCACATCCGACTGCTCATGATAACGTTCTTCCTCCAGTTCTTCCCTGAGGTCATCAAGAACGGCCACCTGTTCATCCTTCAGACCCCGCTCTTCCGTGTGCGCAACAAGAAGAAGACCCTCTACTGCTATTCCGAGGAGGAGCGAGACAAGGCGGCCAGGCAGCTGGGCGCGCAGAGGGAGATAACCAGGTTTAAAGGTCTCGGAGAGATCAACTGGCAAGAGTTCAAAGAGTTCATTGGCCCCGGCATGAGGCTGGACACTGTCATGCTCAAAAGCTCCGACGCGGTCCACGACCTGCTGGAGTTCTATATGGGCAAAAACACGTCTAGCCGTCAAAATTTCATCATTGACAACCTCGTCATTGAGGAAGACTTGGTAGGCAAAGACCTGCACATCTTGCAAGAGGAAGAGTAACATAACGAGCTGATGTTATACGGGGTTCGCATTTATTTGAGTTGAATTATGCAAGGGCATGTTTGTTTAAATGACATCACAGACAGGGTGATTGAGGGAGATTGCATGGATGTCCTTCCTTTAATACCGAGTCAATCTATAGATATGATTTTGTGTGATTTGCCATATGGAACGACGCAAAACAAATGGGATTCGGTCCTAGATTTGGAGCAATTATGGCTTCAGTATGAAAGAATTATAAAAGATAATGGAGCAATAGTCTTGACATCGCAGGGCGTTTTCACGGCAAAGTTGATAATGAGCAACGTGAGGCTATTCAAGTATAAGATCGTTTGGGTGAAGTCTAAGTCAACAAATTTTTTAAACGCGAGGAAGCAGCCTTTGCGGAAGCACGAGGATATTTGCTTTTTTTATAAAAAGCAGCCTGTATACCATCCACAAATGTCGAGCGGAACAAGCTATGACAAAGGTGTCCGAAAAGACCAGAACACTGGAAGTTATGGTGATTTTAAACCCCGCCATGTAAAGAGTGATGGACTTCGCTATCCAAATGATGTCTGCTTCTTTGAGGAAGAACACGATGACTTCGTCTACGTTAAGACTGCGGAAGCAGAGGGACCCGTGTGGCATCCGACGCAAAAACCAGTTGCATTGGGCCGTTATTTGATCAGGACTTATACGGAAAAGGGCGCTGTCGTGTTGGATAATGCTTGCGGAAGTGGTAGTTTCCTTGTAGCCGCGGCATTAGAAGGTCGCCATTTTATTGGCATAGAAAAAAATGTAGACGTTGAATTGCACAAGTCCTCTTCGATTGATTATGTTAGGATTTGCAGGGAAAGACTCGCTAGTGTCACTAATCGTATGGAGTTAGATGGTGGACACTTTTATGGATTGAGTTGAGAGGTACTTCCCGCAACCTTGGGGCTCTTGACCTTAACGCAGATTATGTCAAAAGCCTGATAGCCCCCAATCCTGATTTGCTTGCTGAAGATTCTAAGGCGAGAATTATTCACGCATTTGAAAATGTGAAAAAACGGAAGATTTGTAAAAGTATGGAGGAGGAACTCGAAATGGATGATAGGAAGAATTTTGATTCTGTAGTTTTTGAGGCGTATCACATACCGCAGAGTCAATTGCCTGTCGTTTACCAAACTCTTAAAGGGCTAATTTCTGAGCGTGTCTCCTTGAAAAGTCAATCTCTCCAAACCAACAACTAACATATCTCATGAGCGACGATACAAAAGACGACGACATCATACACGACCAAGACCCGCAGGCCGATGACGAGGGTCAAGACGGCGTCCTCCCCGCTGACGATGGCGGCAACGCCCCGGCCTGGGACTCCGAGGCCGTCAAGAAGAGCCACCTCCACGGCATGTACCGGTCGTGGTTCCTCGACTACGCCTCCTACGTAATCTTGGAACGCGCCGTGCCGCATATCGATGACGGCCTCAAGCCCGTGCAACGTCGCATCTTGCACACCATGAGTCGGCTGGAGGATGGCAGGTTCAACAAAGTGGCCAACATTGTGGGCGCCACCATGTCTTTCCACCCTCACGGCGACGCCTCCATCGGCGACGCCTTGGTGCAGCTGGGGCAGAAGGAGCTGCTCATTGACACGCAGGGCAACTGGGGCAACATCATAACGGGAGACGGCGCCGCCGCCCCGCGATACATTGAGGCGCGCCTCACCAAGTTTGCGCAAGACGTGGTCTTCAACCCCAAGACCACCGTGTGGAAAGAGAGCTACGACGGCCGCAACGAGGAACCCGTCACCCTGCCTGTCAAGTTCCCGCTCCTGCTCGCGCAGGGCGTGGAGGGAATCGCCGTGGGCCTGGCCTCCAAAATATTGCCGCACAACTTCAACGAGCTCATCGACGCCTCTGTGGCATACCTTGAGGGCAAGCCTTTCTCGCTCTATCCCGACTTCCCCACGGGGGGCAGCATAGACGTCTCCCGATACAACGACGGCCTCCGCGGCGGGGTGGTGCGCATACGCTCCAAAATTGAGAAACGCGACGCCCGCACTCTGGCCATAACGGAGATCCCATATTCCAAAACCACGTCGTCTGTCATCGAGTCCATCCTGAAGGTCAATGACAAGAAGATAAAAGTCAAGAAGATAGATGACAACACGGCAGACAATGCCGAGATCATCATCCACCTGCCTGCTGGCGCCTCGCCAGACAAGACGATAGACGCGCTCTACGCCTTCACGGATTGTGAGCTGTCCATCTCGCCAAACGCCTGCGTCATCATAGACCGCAAGCCGCACTTCCTCGGCGTGTCCGACATCCTCCGCCATAGTACCAACCGCACCCGGGACTTGCTGGCCCAAGAGCTGCGCATCAAGCTAGACGAGCTGGCGCAGCAGTGGCACATCCTCTCGCTAGACAAGATATTCATAGAGGAGCGGATCTATAAGGACAAGGAGTTTGAGGACGCCGCCTCGACAGACGAGGCCGTGACCCACATTGACTCACGCCTAAAAGCCTATTTCGCCGCGCACAGCGTCAAACTGATGCGCGACGTGACCACAGATGACATCCTCCATCTCCTTGAGATCAAGATGGCCCGAATCCTCAAGTTCAACACCGAGGCGGCCGAGCAGAAGCTCAAGGCCCTGGCCGAGGAGATGGACAAGACGAGGGACGACCTGGAACACATTGTGGACTACACGATAGCCTATTTCCGCCGCCTCAAAAAACAATATGGCGCAGGCCACCCGCGCCTCACCGAGATACGCTCGTTTGACAACATCGAGGCCGCCAAGGTGGTGGAGCGCAACAAGAAGCTATACATCAACCGCGAAGACGGCTTCATGGGCTACGGCCTCAAGAAAGGAGACTACGTGGCCGACTGCTCCGACCTCGACGACGTGATCATCTTCTACACCGACGGCCGATACGTGGTCAAGAAGATTGACGAGAAAGTGGACGTGGGCGCAGGCGTCATGCACGTGGCCATATTCAAGAAAAACGACACGCGCACCGTCTACAACGCCGTGTATACCGATGGCGAGACGGGCGTCACCTTCGCAAAACGATTCAACGTCACGGGCATAACTCGCGACCGCGAGTATGACCTCACCAGTGGCACCAAGGGGACCAAGCTGCGATACTTCAGCGCCAACGCCAACGGCGAGGCCGAGGTGGTCAAGGTGTTGCTAAGGCCCAGGGCCAAGCTTCGCAATGTGGTGCTAGACTTCGACTTCGCCTCGCTGGCCATCAAGGGCAGGGCCTCAAAAGGAAACGTGGTCACTAAAAACGAGGTGCACAAGGTGGTGCTGAAACGCAGGGGCGAGAGCACGCTCGGCGGGCGGCAGATATGGTTTGAGCCGGAGACCCTGCGCCTCAACCCCGACGGGCGCGGCGAACTGCTGGGCGAGTTCGGCCCCGACGACAAGATTCTCGTCATAACCAAGGGCGGCGACGCCATCACCACAGGCACGGGCTTCGAGCAGCATTTCGATGACAACATTGAGCGCATAGAGAAGTTCGACCCGCATAAGGTCTGGACGGCCATATACGTTGACGGTGAGACGGGGCAGCACTACATAAAGAGATTCAAACTGACACCCGCGGCCAAACCCGTCAACTTCATAGGCGAAAACGCCAAGAGCCGCCTCGTGGCCCTCTCAGACGAGGATCACCCGCTCTTCTCCGTCACGTATGGAGGCGCGGACAAGTGGCGACCCGCCGAGAGAATCGACGCGGCGGAGTTTATTGGCGAGAAAGGGGTCAAGGCCAAGGGCAAACGCCTGGCTCTCTATGAGGTGGGCAAGGTGAAAGAGCTGGAGCCTCTCATCCCGACAGTCAGGACCGCCCACGAGGCAGACGGCTCGGATGGCGGAACTGACGATGCGGACGCCGGCAACAACGCTGACGATAAAGAACAACCGTCATTGTTCTAAAAACGCAATAGCGGTTGCGAAGCGCATGCGAGCCTTGCGAGCCGCGTGCGCTTTTTGCCCCGTGTCCAAATTTGCCTCGCCCCCAGCCGTTTCTCTTTGCGTTTTTTGTATGGTTTTTATAGCTTTGCAAACGATTTTGTAAACAATACTATTCAGAGCAAATCTAGGATATGGCAACAACTGCAGATTTCCGCAATGGCATGTGCATTGAGTACAACGGCCAGCTGTACATCATCGTCAAGTTCCTCCACGTCAAGCCTGGCAAGGGCCCGGCTTTCGTCCGCACCACACTGAAAAACCTCAAGACAGGCAAGGTGATTGACAACACGTTCAACTCCGGCGTCAAAATCACCGAGGCACGCGTGGAGCATCGCCAATACCAGTTCACATATAAGGACAACCTCGGCTACCACCTTATGAACTCCGAGACCTACGAGGAGATCGTGTTGCCAGAGGATCAGATTCCAAACGCCGACCTGATGAAGGAGGGCGAGAGCATCGAGGTGGTCGTCCACGCTGAGACCGAGACCGTCCTCACGGCCGAGCTGCCTCCTTTCATGACATTCGAGGTCACCTATACGGAGCCGGGCGTCCGTGGAGACACGTCGTCCACCACCTCCCTCAAGCCCGCCACCATCGAGACAGGCGCCACCATCATGGTGCCCCTCTTCGTCAACCAGGGCGACAAGATTAAAGTGGACACCCGTGACCGCTCATACGTGGAGCGCGTCAAGTAAGAGGCCCAGTCTCCTCCCTTGCGCGGCCTGGCGGCAGGCGGCGGCAACACACGCAGAGCCGCGGGCTAGCACCAGCCCGCGGCTCTTTCCCTTTCCCAACGTCCACCACACACGCGTTAAAATAAGCGGCAAGGCCGCGAGGTAAAACAACGGCAACCCATGGCATCAGACAGAAATGTGGTCCGCCTCTACAAGGAGAAGCTAAACCTCCTGCTAGACGTGGCGCAGACGGTCAATGAAGACAGCAGCGTCGAGGAACTTATGGCCGAGTTTGAGTCCTTGCTCCGAGACGAGCTGGGCGTGGGGAGGATTCTCGTCTTCACCAAAGACGACGGCCGCTGGCGGTGCATTCTCCAGAGCAACGTATCTGACAGTCAGCGAGACTCCATCGACATCGGCCGAGATCTGAGCGGCGTGGAGGGCATTGAGAACTTGGCCATGAAAGGAATCCCATCCCTTGAGGGGTTCGATGCCATCATCCCGCTCCGCCACAAATATAAGGTCATGGGATATGTGGTGGTGGGAGACAGTGAGCTGGGAGACGGCATCAGCCCCACGCTGCGAAACCTCAAGTTCATCCAGATCCTCTCCAACATCATCATCGTCTTCATCGAGAACAAGAAGATGCAGGCGAAGCTGTTGCGGCAAGAGGGGCTGCGACAAGAGCTTGCCCTGGCCTCCCGGATTCAGGCGGGCCTCATCCCGCCCGAGGGTATGCTCCTCCAGACGGGCCACACCCGCGCCATGTCATACTACCACCCGCACGATCAGGTGGGCGGGGACTATTTCGACATTTTGCGCCTCGGCCCTAACACCGTCGGTTTCTGCATCGCGGATGTGAGCGGCAAGGGCGTGGCCGCCGCGCTTCTAATGTCCAACTTCCAGGCCATGGTCCGAGCCCTCTTCACAGCCAAGGTGAGCCTCCGCTCGCTGGTGGAGGATCTCAACCGCCGAGTGTGCCAAAACACGGGCGGCGAGAAGTTCATAACATTCTTCATTGGCCGATACAACTGCCTGACGGGGCGCCTGCACTATGTCAATGCCGGCCACCTGCCGCCCATCGTGAGCAGCCGCGGAGATGTGAGAGAGCTGATGAGCGGCTCCATAGGGTTGGGCATGCTGGATGAGATGCCGGGAGTTGACGTGGGCTGCGTCAGGTTGCGCAAGGGCGACCTGGTCGTGGCGTATACCGATGGGCTTGTGGAGGTTGACGAGGGCGCCACCATGGGCAGCAACCAAGATAGGGTGGTGGAGATAATGAAGAAATCTATGGGCATTGACCGCACTATGGGCGAGCTGGCAAGCCTGGCCGAGGCCACAAGGGCAGCGGGTAAGTCTTTTGATGACACGTCGGTCCTGGCCATCGAGGTGACCCGGGCCCCATTGCTGCCCTTCTGACGCAAAGAAAGGCGAATAAATTAACTATTTTTGCAGGCGAGCGCCTTGTGGCGAGATATAAATTTCAGAAGAACAAATGTCTATAAAAAAATACATCCCCAACGCGATCACGTCTATGAACCTTTTCTGCGGCGTCTTGGCCGTGACGTGCGCCTTTGAGGGGATGCTCCAGGCTGCCGCCCTCTTCATTATAGGCGGGGCGGTGTTTGACTTTTTTGACGGCTTCGCTGCCCGCGCCTTGGGCGTGAGCGGCCCCATGGGCAAGGAGCTGGACTCTTTGGCGGACAATATATCTTTCGGCCTCGCCCCCGCCGCCATCTACTCGGCCTATATGCGCTGGGCGCTCACGGGCAGCCTCACCACGCCGCTTGCCGAGATGGAGGCCCGCCAAGTGGTCATGGTGGCCGCTCCGCTCATCTTGGCTGTGTTCGCGGGCCTCAGGTTGGCCAAGTTCAACATTGACGAGCGTCAGACCGAGAGTTTCCTTGGCCTCACCACCACGGCCACGGGCCTCTTCACGGCCTCGCTTTTCTGGATGATGCCCGGCCACGAGGAGCTCTTTGCCCGCGTGCTGTCTCCCGCCGTGGTGCTGGTGATGGTGGCGGTCTTCTGCGCCCTGCTCGTGAGTGAGATCCCTATGTTCTCTCTCAAAGTGAAGCACTGGACGTGGGCCGGCAATCAGCTCAAGGTCATCTTGTTGGTTGTGGGACTCATTAGCATTGCGTTTATGGGGCTTGGCGGCATCAGCGTCACCATCCTGCTCTACACAGTCTTTTCCATTGTGCGCAGCCTGGCTGCGTCCGCTACAAAAAAATAGACCCGGCGCATGGAGGCGCAAGACCAATCATGACAGCGGCGACAAAACGTATATTGTGGACAGGCGCGGCCATGGCGGTGGTTACCGCCGTGGCCGTCGTGGCCGTATGGATTGGCCTCAATAAACAGTACAGGGCGCCATCCCCCACGCGTTGCCTCCCCTGTGGCACCACGCTCCTGGCCCGTCTGGGCGCGAGGGCCGAGGTGGCCGGGCGCATAGCCTCATCTCGCTATGGCTCAGAGTTGCTAGACGTTGTGGGGGGAGACGTTGTCATGAGCCTGGCGCAGCGTATGGACTCTCTCTTCTCTCCCGATGTCATAGAGTCTCCGGCGTTGTCGGGGCGCGACCTCTACGTCTCGTTCTCCATGCGCCCCGATGGGAGCGTGAGCCAGCTGGCGGCCTCCTTCAAGCTGAATAATCGCCTTGAGTGGCACAAGGCCATGAGCGCCCTCCGAGGCCGCGAGGGCGTGGATGTGGTGGATACCGCCGTCTCGGGGCACGGCCTTTTCTTGCTTCGGCAGCGCGGTGAGTCTGAGCCTCTGTTCATGGCCGCTGGCGGCGGATGCCTTTTCGCGTCCACCACGCCGGACTTGCTGCTAAGTTTTGGCCAAGACAGCGTCACGCCCATGCGAGACGATGCCGCGTTCTCAACCATTGAGCGCACCGTGGCGGCCGACGCCCCGGTCTCTGTCTTCATCAATGGCCGCTCGCTGCGCTCTCTTCCCGCGCCCGTCAGGTCGCAGAAGCTCAAGGGCGAGCTTGCCAAGGCCATACTGGCCATGGGTAGCGGCAGCGACTGGATGGTCATGGACATTGGCATGCACCCCGACGGCCTCTCGGCCGACGGCTTCGCCGTGGCCCCCAGGCCGTCTGTGGCCATGCTCACGGCCCGCGAGACGACCGACGCGCTCAACGTGGCTAGGCGAGTGCCTCGCGGGGTGCGCCGCTTCGAGCGCGTCGGGGCCGGGCTCCGCGGGCTCTCTTCGGCCTCGTTCTCAGAGGCCCTGGGTGCCGACAGCGCGGGCCTGGCCTATCGCACCGGCCAAAGCGAGATTTTTCGCCAGACGGGCGTCGACGTCGAGGCCCTTCTCTCACAAGTCTTCTCTGCAGAGATGGCTCTTTGCTCATATCCCGAGCCCGATGCCGACTTCCTTGTCGTGGACACCAGAGGAGGCACAATGGCCCAAGCCACGCTGACGCAGGCCATAACGGCCCTGCACGGAGGCACGCCCCCCATGGTCATTGGCGAGATCGCGCCAGGCGAGGGGGCCGTGCCGGCTGGCGTGGTGGCGCGCCGGGCCGACGCGGAGCAGGTGGCGGAAGTGAGCATCCCCGTCTATGCCGGTTTCACGCAGTCTGACGAGTTGTTTTTCCTCCCCCGTATCTTCGGCAGGCAAGTGCCGTCGCGCCTCTTCTTCCGATATGAAGACGCCCTAGTCTTGGCCAACAGCATGGACGTGTTGCGCCGCGTGCTTGTGGACTATGTGGTGGGCGCGACGATGGAGGGCTATGCCAACTATACTGCGCTCCGCTCGCACTTTGGCGGCGAGTGCTCACGTTTCGTCTTTGAGCGTCAGTCAGACGACACCTCGTTTGGCATAGTTTGCAGCCAACTCACCGTGGCTGGCCGGTTGCCCTATGTGAGCGTCTTCGCGCAGACGCCGTTGGCCGAGGAACACCGCGCCACGCGACGCCCAACGTGGCAGACGCGGCTAGACACATTGCTCTGCGGGCCAATATATGGCGTTGAGAATCACTATACTCACCTGACCGAGTGCCTTGCCCAAGACCGGGAGCATAGGTTGTGCCTGATAGGCGCGGATGGCATGCTGCTATGGAAGAGGCCGGTGGACGGGCCCGTTGTGGGTCCCGTGAGCCAAATTGACTTCTACGGCAATGGCAAATTGCAATACCTCTTCTCCACGCGGCAGTCAGTCTACGTCATTGACCGCTTGGGCAACGATGTCGGCGCATTCCCCGTGCGCCTGCCTTCGGCCTCGGTGAGCGGGGTCAGCGCGGCCACATATTCTGACGGCAGCCCAATGAGATTTTTTGTGGGCTGTCAGGGGGGCGTGGCTCTTTTCGGCCCCGATGGCAAAGAGGTGGAGGGATGGAAACCCCAGCACCCCGAGGGACAGTTGCAGGGCGTGGCGCGTCACTTGGTGTGCGGCGGGAAAGACTTTATCGTGTACCGAGACCAATATTCTTACTATTTCACAGACCGCCGCGGCACACGACGGCTGACCACGCAGCCCTTGGCGCCTGGAACCCGCAGCGAGATGGCCGTGGCGAAATCGGGCAGGTATTTTGTCACCACGACCACGGACGGCAGCGTGATAAGCATAGACCCGTCGGACGGCAAACTGTCCCGTTTGGCTCTTGACAGCATAGGGCCGGAAAACATTGCCGGACCCGTCGACGCGTCGGCCTACCTTGTGGCCGGTCGGCGCAAGGCGGCTGTCATTGACGTGACCGGAGACAGCCCTAAGGTGAGGACAGAGTGGCGCACTGGCCTTCAGAGCCTCGGCATGGTGGCCGTGGCCGGCGGCTTCGTCGCGCTCTATGATGACAAGGCCGAGGAGGTGAGAATATACTCATTGGCCGATGGCCACGAGATGCCCGCCTCTCCCCTAAAATCTTGCGGCGGCATGGCCCTTGGCGAGGCGAAAGACGGGTTCGCCGTCTACACGGTAGGGCAGGCGGGAGAGGTGGCACAGACGCCAATAAAATAGGCCAACGCCGCGCCCCCCCCTCACAACGCAACGACAGAGAACACAATGTCACACAAGAGCGAGCTTATCCTCATAAACCTCCAGGGCCCAGACCGCCCCGGCCAGACCTCCGAGATAACCCGGGTGCTGGCCAATCATAGCGTGGACATATTGGACATCGGCCAAGCCGTGATTCACAACGATTTGAGTCTGGGCATCCTCATCTGCATAACCGATGATTCTGAAGACTCCGCCTCAATTCTCAAAGACCTGCTCTTCGCCGCATATAAGATAGGGCTGAACATTAAGTTCCAGCTCATCCCGCACTCTGACTACGAGCAGTGGGTGAACCAGCAGGGCAAGAGCCGCAACATCATAACCCTTATGGCGCGCAAGCTCGAGGGCCGACACGTGGCCGAGGTCACGCGCATTGTCAAGGAGCAAGGGCTCAATATCGACAAGATATCACGCCTCACGGGTCGCCGCTCGCTTGAAAACGTCGAGGCCAACGGGGTCATGAGCGTGGTTGAGTTCTCCGTCCGCGGCGTGCCGAAAGATGAGAACAAGCTGAAGCTTGACTTCATAGAGGTCTCCAAAAATTGCGATGTCGACATAGCCTTTCAGGCCGACAACATTTTCCGCCGCAACCGTAGGCTTGTCTGTTTCGATATGGACTCCACGCTCATCCAGGCCGAGGTCATTGACGAACTGGCCAAGCGTGCCGGAGTCTTCGACCAAGTGGCGGCCATAACGGCCTCGGCCATGAGGGGCGAGATAGATTTCAGGCAGAGTTTTCTGAGGCGCATCAGCCTGCTCAAGGGCCTAGACGAGAGCGTGATGAAGGAGATTGCCGAGAATCTGCCGCTCACAGAGGGCGCGGAGAGGCTTTTCAAGACGCTCAACAAGAGCGGCTACAAGACAGCCATTCTCTCTGGCGGCTTCTCCTATTTCGGCAACTACCTGAAGCAGAAACTCGGCATTGACTACGTCTTTGCCAATGAGCTAGAGGTGGTGGACGGGAAACTCACTGGCCGCCACGTGGGCGACATTGTTGATGGGGCCAAGAAGGCGGAGCTGCTCCGCCTGTTGGCCTTTAAGGAAGGCATCCACCTGGAGCAATGCATTGCCGTGGGCGACGGGGCGAACGACCTGCCAATGATTCAAGAGGCGGGCCTCGGCATCGCTTTCCACGCCAAGCCAAAAGTCAAGGCCACCGCGCAGCACTCCATATCCCAAAACGGCCTGGACACGATACTCTACCTCATTGGCTTCCGCGACCGCGAGATAAACGCCTAGCCAGCGGCGCAACCCGGGCCCGGGTGTTGCGTATAATCCGCTTGTCTGTCGCGACAGTGAGCGCGAATGTGCCAAGAAATAAGAACGTCACAATGAAAACTACCTACTCCATTTTGTCAGCCATCTTGCTGGCCGCGGCCTCGCTGCCCGCACTAGCGTCCGACACGCAGGTTGATGGCGTGTATTATGATTTTGACCCGTCGGCCCGTACGGCCTCTGTGACCTACAAGGGCAAGTGCCAGTGTGCGGGAGACGCCTATTCGGGCCTCGTCAGAGTGCCGGAGACGGTGGCTTTCGAGGGTAAAGTCTATCGCGTCGTGGCCGTCGGCCCGCACGCTTTCTCCTCAAGCCGAAAGTTGGAGGCCGTGGTGCTGCCGCGCAGCATCGAGACCATTGGCTATAATGCGTTCGTGGGCTGCAATGCGCTGACGAGCGTAGAGATAAAAGAGCCGTCGGCCTTGCGGCAGATTGACCGTCAGGCTTTCTTGGCCTGCAAGTCTCTCGCCTCATTCCGCGTCCCGCGCTCCGTGGAAAAGATTGGCCGTTACGCTTTTGAGATGTGCGAGTCTCTCACCGAGGTGACATACGGCGAGCCTTCGTCTCTCTCCGAGATCGAGGACTACGTCTTTTGCCGCACGGGACTCCGTGGCGTGAGCGTGCCAGCTTCCGTCACCTCCATAAGCGCGGTGGCTTTTTGCCAATGCCCCAACATGAGGGAGCTGGTCTTGCCCCGCGGCGTCAAGGTCATAAGCCCGCAAAACCCTTTTGCCTATAACACCCAGCTCACGTCTGTCAGCGTCGAGGACGGCAATATAGCCTATGACTCCCGCGGCGGCTGCAACGCCATCATTGAGACTGGCTCCAACACCCTTGTGGCGGGTTGCAAGACGAGCCAAATCCCCACCTCTGTGACCGTGATAGGCCGCAGCGCATTCAACCACTGCACCGACCTCACAGACGCCGCCCTGCCGGCCTCGATACGTCACATTGGCAAATATGCCTACTTGGGCTGCAAGGGCTTGCGCTCGTTCTACTTCCCGTCTTCAATGGTCAGTATGGCGGACAGCGTCTTCCAACGCGTCACGACCCTAGACTCTGTCGTGGTCATGACGCAACGCCCCTTTGTGATTGACGAGAGCGACTTTATGTCCGAGACCTATGAGCAGGCCACGCTCTATGTCCCTGCCGGTTGCGCGCAAATCTATCGCTCCGCGCCCGTATGGTGTAAGTTTCGCAACATTGTGGAGGCGGACCGATTCGTTGTCGGCGGCCTCTCCTATGGCGTGCGTGAAGACGGCAAAGCCGAGATCCTCCACCCGACGGAGGGCGTGGCCTATGACGAGACCATTGTGGTGCCGGCTCGTGTTGTGAGTGGAACGCGTGAGTTTGAGGTGGACGGTGCGGCGGACGGGGCGTTCCGCACGGCCGACGGCGGCACTGTCAAGGCCATTTGGAGAGCAACGGACGGCAGGCCTGCCAATATCAGCGTCTATGGCACACGCGGCCACATCCGCATTGAAGGCACCGATGCCGAGGCCAAGGTCTTCAACGCCGGCGGCGTGATGATGACCAGCACTCGCTCGCGCTCCATTGCCATTGAGCAAGGCGTGTATGTGGTAAAAGTGAATGGCGCGGCGTTCAAAGTCGTTGTTGACTGACAGTCTGGCGCAAGATATTGTGCGGGGCGCGGAGGCTGGCTTCAATGCCGCCATGCCGCGCCCCGCACGTTGTAAAAATGCGTATCTTTGCACCGTTTTTTAGGCTCAATGGAACAGACATACCCACTTCTTAGCACCATAGACACGCCCGCCGACCTGAAGAGACTCAGTGTCGAGCAGCTGCCGCAGTTGTGTGACGAGTTGAGGCATTTCATCATTGAGCAGATGAGCCACGCGCCTGGGCATTTCGCCGCCTCGCTGGGCGTGGTGGAACTCACGGTGGCCATTCACTACGTCTATGACACGCCATATGACAAACTGGTGTGGGACGTGGGCCATCAGGCCTATGGGCACAAGATTCTCACAGGGCGGCGCGCCGTGTTCCACACCAACCGCAAGCGCGGCGGAATAAGCGGTTTCCCAAACATCTTTGAGAGCGAGTATGACGCTTTCGGCGTGGGGCACTCGTCCACGTCGGTCTCCGCGGCTTTAGGCATGGCCATCGCGGCGAGGCTGAGTGGAGAGAAGCGCCACGTGGTGGCCGTGATTGGAGACGGCGCGCTCACGGGCGGAGAGGCCTTTGAGGCGCTCAACAATATGGCGGCGGCAAGCCCCGACATGCTCGTCATCCTCAATGACAACAATATGGCCATTGATAAGGTGACGGGCGGCATGAGCCAGTATTTGTTGGACATTTCCACCTCTAGCCTATACAACAGGCTGAGGAACAAGATGTCTCAATATCTTGACAGGAAAAATGACTCCGCCACGGCAAACAACAGCTTCATCACGAAGCTGAACAACAGCCTCAAGAACCTCATTAACCACCAGACCAACATGTTTGAGGGGCTGAACATCCGATATTTCGGCCCCACGGACGGGCACGACGTCAAATATCTCGTCTCCATTCTCCGCGACCTGAAGAGAATCGGCGGCCCCAAGATGCTCCACGTCATCACCGTCAAAGGCAAAGGCTTCAAGGCGGCGGAGCAAGACCCCACGAAGTGGCACGCCGTGGGACGCAGTTTCGACATTGAGACGGGCGACCCTCTAACGCCACCGTCGCGAACCCCTCACCCCCCGCGTTTTCAAGACGTTTTCGGCGAGACCATTTTGGAGCTGGCCCGCAAAAACGACAAGATTCTGGGCATCACGCCAGCCATGCCTAGCGGGTGCTCACTCAGCGTCATGATGCGCGAGATGCCTGATCGCTGTTTTGACGTTGGCATTGCCGAGCAGCACGCCGTGACGTTCGCCGCAGGCTTGGCCGTCTCTGGCTATACGCCTTTTTGCAACATATACAGCACTTTTGCCCAAAGGGCGTTTGACCAGGTCATTCACGATGTGGCCCTTCAAAAGCTCCACGTGGTCTTTTGCTTTGACAGGGCTGGCCTCGTGGGGGCCGATGGCGCCACTCACCACGGCGTTTTCGACGTTGCCATGTTGCGCCCCGTGCCGAACCTCACCATCATGTCGCCCATGGACGAGCCGGAGCTTCGCAACATGATGTTCACGGCTCAAGACCCGTCGCTTGGCGCGGTGGTCATCCGTTACCCGCGCGGCGAGGGCTCGACGGTAGATTGGCGTACGCCCATGGAGAGGGTGGAGGTGGGCCGCGGGCGCAAGCTTCGCGATGGTGAGGATGTGGCTCTGCTCTCCTTTGGCCCCATAGGCATTGAGGCCGGGCAAGTGGCGGGCGGGCTGACAGCCTATGGCATAAGCGCGGCGCACTATGACCTGCGTTTCGCCAAGCCGCTAGACGAGGCATTGCTCCGTGAGGCTTTTGGCGCATGCCGGCTCATCGTCACTATGGAAGACGGGGTGCGTGAGGGTGGAGTGGGCACCGGCGTGATGGAGTATGCCATGGACTGCGGCTACAAGGGCAGAGTGTTGCGCATTGGCGTGCCGGACAGATTCATTGCCCATGGGACTGTGGAAGAACTATATAAGGAGTGCGGGATGGATGCCGATAGCGTAATCTCCGCCATAAGGGAAGCGTTGGACTAAATAATTTGGCGGAAAACATATAAGAAGAGGTCGAGGCGGCTTAGTTGCGTCTCGACCTCATTTGCGTTTGCGGCAGTGTGTCGCTCGCCTATTTGCGCAAATCTTCAAGCATACGTTTCATCACCACTTGCGCGGAGACGACACGGTTCGCGGCCTCGGGAATGACAAGGCTGTTGGGGCTGTCAATGACCTCGTCCGTCACAATCATATTGCGGCGGACGGGCAGGCAGTGCATAAACTTGGCGTTGTTGGTCCAGCTCATATGCTCCGCGTCAACAGTCCAGCTCATGTCTTTGGAGAGGATTTGGCCATAGCTCTCATAAGACGACCAGTTCTTGGCATATATGAAGTCTGCGCCCTCGAAAGCCTTTTTCTGGTCTCGCTCCAGGTGCGCCCCTTGCATGATGTCCGGAGCCAAGTCATAGCCTTCGGGACAGGTGATGACGAAGTCCACGTCGGCGACTTTCATCCACTCGGCAAAGGAGTTCGGCACGGCCTGCGGCAATGCGCGAGGGTGGGGAGCCCAGGAGAGGACCACTTTGGGGCGCGCCTTGGTCTTATGCTCCTCAATGGTGATGAGGTCGGCAAAGGCCTGGCACGGGTGTCTTGTCGCGCTCTCGAGGCTGATTACGGGGCGGCCGGAGTATTGGATAAACTGGTTGATTATGGTCTCCTGATAGTCGAACTCGCGGCTCTCGAAACGAGCGAAGGAGCGGACTCCGATGATGTCGCAGTAGCTGCCGATGACGGGAATGGCCTCGCGCAGGTGCTCGCTCTTGTCTCCGTCCATCACCACGCCCATCTCCGTCTCGAGTTTCCAGCTGTCCTTGTCAATGTTCAGGACAATGGCGTTCATGCCGAGGTTCTGCGCCGCCTTTTGCGAGCTGAGCCTCGTGCGCAGGCTCGAGTTGAAGAAGACAAGGATTATGGTCTTGTTGCGGCCAAGCTCCTGCCATGCGAAAGGGGTCGCCTTGACCTCCTTGGCCTCGCGGAGGGCCTTGTCGAGGTCGCCAATGTCACCGACGGTGAGAAATCTGTTCATTAGGTTGGCTATTATGAGTTTTGATTTTTTCTGCGTTTTACCGTGCCCTCTGTCAGAGCAGGGGCACAAGTTGAGATAGCTTGTTGGAGTTTGAGCCTTTGATGAGGACGTATTTCCCGCTCAAGGCCCCGACGGCTTGAGCGGCGTCTGGCGTGGCGTCGAAGAAAGAGAAACTGGGATAGTCTTTCTCAAACTTGCGGAACTCCAGACCTATGAGAATGGCCTGGTCTAAGTCCATGGTCTTGAGCTTCTCAAGCACCTTGACGTGTTGCTCATCTTGAAGAGGACCCAGCTCCCTCATCGCTCCCAGGATCACGCACTTGTGTCCCGCCTCATGGCTGGCGAAGTTGTCTAGCGCCGCGCCCATGCTCGTGGGGTTGGCGTTGTAGGCGTCCACCACCAGCCTGTTCCGACGGGTCTGGACTATCTGGCTCCGCCCGTTGGTAGGTTCGTATTGCCCAAGGGCCTCGGTCACGTCACTGTCCGTCACGCCGAAATAATGCCCCACGGTGGCCGCGGCCAAGGCGTTTGGCATGTTATATTTGCCCAAAAGGTGCGTCGTGACGTGGTGCCAATCGTCCCTCACGGCCCAACTCATGTCGAGAGTCTCCGCGGCGCAGTCTTCAACGCGTCCCCGCACGTATGGCACAGTGTTGGCATATTCGCCAAGCATATTTGCCAGGTCTTTGTTATTAGGGTCTATAAAGACGGTGCCGCCCGTGCGGCGCAAATAGTCATAAAGCTCCGCCTTCGCGTGCTTCACGCCCTCAATGGAGCCAAAACCCTCAATATGGCCAATGCCCACGTTGGTGACAAGGCCTGCCGTGGGCTGGGATATGGTCACAAGGGTCGCGATCTCGCCAGGGTGGCTCGCGCCCATCTCCACCACGGCCATCTCAGCGTCGTCCGGTATGGAGAGTATGGTCAGCGGCACGCCAATGTGATTGTTGAGGTTGCCTTTTGTGGCCACGGTCTTGAATTTTTTGCTCAATACGGCCGTCGTCAACTCCTTTGTCGTGGTCTTGCCGTTGGTGCCTGTGATGCCTATGACGGGAATCTCCAGGTGTCTGCGCCTCTCTCTGGCCAAGTCTTGAAGAGCGGCCAGAGTGTCGTCTGTCACGTAGGCGCGAGGGTCGTTGGCGAAAGATTTGTCTGTTGTCACCACAAAGGCCGCCCCAAGCTCCAAAGCTTGGCCGACCATGGCGTTGGCGTCGAAGTTGGCCCCGCGCAACGCCACGAACAGCGAGCCTGGCGAGATGGTGCGCGTGTCGGTTGAGACTCCCGTGCTGTGGCGGAAAGCCTCATATAGTTCTGCGATTGTCTTCATTGTTTGAGCGTCTGGGAGGGTAACTCATGGGTGCCGAGGCATCCCATAATGCTCATCCCACACAACTTTAAAGTTACAGAATATTTTCTGCAAGACTGCCGCCAGATGCCGGCTATTGCCGCGTCTGTGGGATGGTGGGTTTCTCGGCCTCAGACAAATCAAGGCGGCCTCCGAGCCATAAGAAGCTCGAAGGCCGCCAGCCGTTACAATTAGTGTCGTTACTCTGAGTGAGTCGCAACCTTAGCCGTTGAGAGCCGAGGCCCCGCTCACAATCTCGATAAGCTCGTTCGTGATGGCCGACTGGCGCGCTTTGTTGTATTGCAACTGGAGTTCGTCAAGCAGCGTCGTGGCGTTGTCCGTGGCCTTATGCATAGACGTCATGCGGGCGCCATGCTCCGAGGCCAACGACTCTTTGACCACGGCCAAGAGTTTTATCCTGATGGCCTGCGGAATCAGGTCGGCCAAGACCTCCTCTTTGCTCGGCTCCACAATGAAGTCTCGCGTGGCCTTGTCATCAGCTTGCGCGTCCATGCTAAGCGGCAGCAGCTGCGCCTCTCGCACGTTTTGCACCGCAGTGTTGACAAACTCATTGTATATCAGCACCACGCGCCCATATTCCTTGGCCTCGAAGCGGCTTCTGATCCCATCTGCCACCTCGTAGACCTTGGCGAGGCTGAAGTTGTCATAGAAGCACTCTGTCTCCCTGACTGGCACCGTCACGTGGCGCGAGCGCAGTCCCTTGGCCACCTGCTTCCCTATGGTCATGACTTCCACAAGTCCCTTGTCGGCATCCGCCTTGAGGGTGGAGGCGAGGATCTCCTCCACTTCCTTGACAATGTTGGAGTTGAAAGCCCCAGCGAGACCCTTGTCCGAGGCAATGGCCACGAGCAGCGTCTTCCCCCCCGGCGTGGCCTTGCGGAAAGCGTGGTAGTCCAGCTCAACGTTGGAGACTGACGAGCCTAGCGACCCTATGATCTGGGCCAGCTTGGCCTCGAACGGGCGGACTTTGGCCACTTCGTTCTGCGCCTTTTTCAGCTTGGCGGCGGAGACCATCTTCATGGCGCTCGTCACCTGCCTGGTGGACTGGACGGAGTGGATTCGTGTCCGGATGTCTTTAAGATTAGCCATCAGTCTGCCCTCCTGCCGTTATTTAGCGAAGCGTTTGCTCACCTCTGCGGCCGTCTCGCGGAGAATGGCCGTGATGTTGTCGTCAATCTTGCCTTGAGACAGTGTGTTGAGCGCGTCTTTGTGGCGAAGCTCCATCTCATCGAGAAACTCCTCCTCAAACTGCCTCACCTTGTCCATCGGCACGTCGCGGAGCAGCCCGTTGGTGCCGCAGTAGATTATGGCAATCTGCTTCTCTACTGTGTATGGCGTGTGGAGCGGTTGCTTGAGTATCTCCACGTTCTTGCGTCCCTTGTCCAGCACCGCCATTGTGGCGGCGTCGAGGTCGGAGCCGAACTTGGAGAAAGCCTCCAGCTCGCGGAACTGGGCCTGGTCTAGTTTCAGCGTTCCCGCCACCTTCTTCATGCTCTTGATTTGTGCCGATCCGCCCACTCGGGACACTGAGATGCCCACGTTGATGGCGGGGCGCACGCCGGCGTTGAAGAGGTTGCTCTCAAGGTATATCTGGCCATCGGTGATGGAGATCACGTTGGTCGGGATATACGCCGCCACATCGCCTGCCTGGGTCTCGATGATGGGCAGTGCCGTGAGCGATCCACCACCCTTGACGATGGTTTTGATGTCTTCTGGCAGGTCGTTCATCTTGGCCGCCAGCTCATCGTTCTCAATAATTTTGGCAGCGCGCTCAAGGAGGCGCGAGTGGAGGTAGAACACGTCGCCAGGGTACGCCTCGCGTCCGGGTGGCCTGCGGAGCAGGAGGCTCACCTCGCGGTAAGACACGGCCTGCTTCGAGAGGTCGTCATAGACAATTAGGGCGTGGCGGCCGGAGTCGCGGAAATACTCGCCTATGGCCGCTCCGGCCAGGGGAGAGAAGTATTGCATGGCCGGGGTGTCTGCCGCCGTGGCGGAGACCACTGTGGTGTAGGCCATAGCTCCGTTTTTCTCCAGTGTGGCCACAATCTGCGCCACGGTGCTGGCTTTCTGGCCCGTGGCCACGTAGATGCAATACACGGGCTCGCCGGCGTCGTAGAAACTCTTCTGGTTAAGAATCGTGTCTACGGCAATGGAGGTCTTGCCCGTCTGGCGGTCGCCGATGATGAGCTCGCGCTGCCCGCGGCCGATGGGGATCATGGAGTCGATGGCTTTGATGCCGGTCTGGAGCGGTCTCTTGACCGGCTGGCGGAAGAGCACCTGTGGCGCCTTGCGCTCCAGTGGCATCTCGTAGAGCTTGCCTCCTATGGGGCCCTTGCCGTCAATCGGCTCGCCGAGGGTGTTGACCACGCGGCCAACAATCTCGTCTCCGACACGGATGGACGCGATGCGCCCCGTGCGCTTCACTGTGTCGCCCTCCCTGACCTCATCGGCGTTGTTCATAAGGACAATGCCCACGCTGTCCTGGTCAAGGTTGAGGACCACGCCCATAGCCTTGCCCACCTCGACGAGCTCGTTGCTCTCGACATTGGACAGGCCAAACGCCGTGGCGATGCCGTCGCCGACGGTCAAGACGGTGCCAACCTCTTCCAGCTTTGAGGAAGAGTCATACTGCTCAAGCTGCTGCTTGAGCACGCTAGACACTTCCGAGGCTTTTATTTTTTCCATGCGCTGAATGTCGTGTTATTAGAAAAAGAAAATCAAACCGTCAGCTGCCTCTCTACGGCCTTGAGCTTGCTCCTGACGGACCCGTCTATCTGACTCCCGTCCACCTCCAGAATAAGCCCGCCTATGATGGCCGGGTTCACCCGGAACGTGGCGTCTATCGCCGCCACCTCCTTGCCGGAGGCTTTCAGCTTGTCAGAGACCAGCCCGGTGAGGCGTTCTTTCTGCTGCGCCGTGAGTTCCTTGGCGGTCGTCAGCCGCGCCGTGCAGATGTGACGCTCAGTCTTATAGAGCATCTCGAAGACGAGCAGGATGGAGCTGACGTAGCCTATGCGTTCCTTCTTCACCAGGAAGGTGAGGAACTGGAGCGTCTCTGGCGTCACGCGGCTGGCGAACACTGCCTCTACCAAAGCCTTCTTCTCCGACAGCTTGCGCAGCGGGGAGTCAAAAAACTTCTTGGCCTGTGGCTGCTCGGCCAAAGCCTGCCTTACGGTCACAGCGTCGGCATACACCTCGTCTAGCTTGCCGCGGTCGGCGGCGAAGTCGTGTAGCACCGTGGCGTATCGTCTGGCAATCAGTCCTGCGTCCATTGCTGTGGTTTAGTTGAAGTTGCTCTCTTGGAGATATTTCTCAATGAGTTGCTCCTGTCGGTCGTCTGCCTTGAGGTCGTTTTCGATGAGCTTGCCCGCGATTTCGACAGACAGGGTGGCCACTTGACGCTTCAGGGCGTCGATGGCGTCCGCCTTCTCCCTCTCAATCTGGCCCCGCGCCTGCTCAATGAGCTTGTCGCCCTCGCTCTGCGCGCGTTTGCGCGCATCGTCGAGCATGGCCTCCACCTTCTCGCGCGCCTCTTTAAGGATGGCGTCGCGCTCGGTGCGGGTGTCTGCAAGCATCTGGGCCTTCTGGGCCTCCACCCGCTCATATTCCTGCCGCGCCTCCTTGGCTTTCTCTAGGGAGGAGGTTATCTCGTCCTCGCGCTCCTTGAGCATCCCCAGGAGGGGCTTCCAGGCGAATTTGGTGAGCAAGGCCAGGACCACCAGGAATGTCAAGCCCGACCAGATGACCAGTCCGGGCTCCGGAGTTAAAATCCCATCCATAGTGATACCGTTAAGGTGCTAAGGACTAGGCCGTGATGAATGCCATGACGATGGCGAAGAGGCCTGCGCCCTCGACCATGCCCGCGGCGATAAGCATGGCGCTCTGGATTTTGCCAGACATCTCTGGCTGACGGGCCATGGCGTCTACCGCTGAGCCACCGACCTTGCCGATGCCGATGCCGATACCAATAACGATCAGTCCAAGACCGACTGCAATCATGTTACCCATAATAATCTGTTTTTTAGTTGTTGTTTATCTTTTTGTTGAACGCGCCACCAGGGCGCCGGTCGTTTTGGCTGTGTGTATGAATTGGGAGATTGGGACAAACGGCCCCTACTCGTCGCTGCCGGCGTTGACCGCCAAGCCAATGTATAGCGCGGATAGCACCGTGAAGATGTAGGCCTGCAACGCTCCGAATATCAGCTCCAAAGTGAAGACGAGCATGCCCAGCAGCACCGAGACGGGAGCTATGCCGACGGTGTGGAGGATGAAGATGAGCGAAAAGAGGCTGATGACGATGATATGTCCGCCGGTGATGTTGGCGAACAAACGGATTAGGAGGGTGAACGGCCTCGTGAACATGGTCACGATCTCAAGCGGCACCATGATGAGCTTCATCACGGCGGGGACGCCCGGCACCGTGAACGTGTGAACCCAATAATGCTTGTTGGCGGAGAAGTTGGTCACGAGGAACGTGAACACCGCCAAAATGCCCGTGAAGGCTATGTTTCCGGACAGGTTGGTAGACCCGGGGAAGAATGGCAGCAGGCCCACAAGGTTGTTGAACCAGATGAAGAAGAAGAGCGTGAGCAGGAACGGGGCGAAACGCGCGCCTTTCTCTTTGCCAATCTGCTCATCGGCGATGTCTTTGACGAAAGTGACAAGATACTCCACGGCGTTGGCCGCGCCGTGAGGGACATTGCCGGACTTTTTGATGGAGCGGGCCGCGCCGCCGAAGACGAGCAGGAGGATCACGGCAGTCATGATGCCGGAGGCCACGTTGCGGGTCAGGGAGAAGTCGAAGACGTTGTCGCGACTGCCGTTGGCGCACAGTTTGTCGTGCGCGTTGAGCGTGTACGTCACGCCGTTTTTCTCAACGGAGGCCCCGTCGCTGAAAGAGGAGGACGACGTGAAGAGGAAATCGCCCGTGGCCGTGTTGTACGCCATGACGGGGAGCGGGATGTCTATTGACTTCTTGCCGTTGTCCCATGCGAATACGTTCCAATGGTGCGAGTCACTAATGTGGTGGCTTATTACCTCCACCACGTCCACGCCCTCCGCCTCTTGCGTCTTGGCTGACGCTTGAGCCTCGGCCGCCTCTTGCGCGGCAACGGGCGCCGCCAGCATTGACAGGGCGAGCGTGAGAATGGTTGCTATCCTGCTCATAGATGTTTTGTTTCGCTTCGTTTTATCTGTGCGGCCTCGTGCGGTCGGGGTGTCTCGATGCCGGGCGCCGACACCCGGTACCGCGGCTCATCGCCGGGGCTGTTTGAATTGTGTTGTCTATTGGTTGGGACTCGCGCCCCGCCTCACGACCTTGCCGAGAGGGCTAGCCCGGAGGCTATTCTAAACGCCACGAAGGCTGCGCATAGCGTCGTTATCTCCACCACGTTCGCCTCGCTCTTGGGGGTGGCGGACAGGGCAATGACCACAACGGCCGCTATGAACGTCAACGCTTCGGCCACCACGGTGGACGCTACTTGGCTTTTACCGACGGAAGACGAAAAACGTTTCAATAAGAAAGCCATTTTTGCGCCTTCCGCGACCAACAGCGCCAAGACTCCCGCCACGAGAGCCGGGCTGGTCAACCCGCAAGCCATTAAGGCCACTGACGCTCCTGTCGCCGCCGCTGCCACCGCCGCTGCCACCCATTCTCTTGCAAGAAGTGCCATCGGTTTTCTAGGTTGGCCCGGCCTCAAAGAGCGGCTTAGGGTGGGTTAGACTTTCTTGGCTTCGGGAGTGGGGGCTGCTCCTCCCTTATCCGCCATGACGCAGTTGCCTATGAACTTGGCTCCCGGTTCTATGCACAGTTTGTTGACGGTCATCTCGCCCTTGAAGTAAGAGGACGCCTTGAGCGTCAGCAACTCGCTCACCTCCACCTTTCCCTCAAATGAGCCGGAAATCTCGGCGCTAGAGCATTTGATGGTGCCCTTGATGCTGCCGCCGGCCCCAAGAACCAGTTTACCCTGCGACTTGATGTTGCCGTCTATGACCCCGTCAATGCGGAGGTCGCCGTTCGTCTCGATGTCTCCAACGAATTTTGTCCCCTTGCCTATGTTGTTTGGCAGGCTATTTTCTGTCTCGAAGTTCTTGCTCATTCCAAATGCCATTATCAAGGATAATTGAAGCCGAGCAGGGCCATTAGCCGTTTCGGCATAACAAATATACGTAAAAACTTGACGAAACAACAGCGGCGGTTGTTTACATTTTACGGATTGAAATTTGCCCGCGCCCGTCTTCACGCCCTTGGGCGGTAAATGGAATGCCCTGCGGCCATGTTTTATGCGTCCATTGCCGCGGGGCTGAGTTTTGGCGCGAGTGTCGCGCTATGGCTCGCGAGTCTGCCCGTCTCCGCGGATGAGCCATTTGTAAGAGGTCAGCTCCCGCAGACCCATTGGGCCCCTGGCGTGCATCTTTTGCGTGCTTATGCCAATTTCGGCGCCGAGGCCGAACTGCCCGCCGTCAGTAAACGCGGTGCTGGCGTTGACGTAGCAGCACGCTGCGTCGACCTCTTTCAGGAAGCGTTCGGCCGCGTCTCCGTCTTCCGTTATGATGGCCTCGGAGTGCTTCAGGCTGTGTTCGTAGATATACTGCAGGGCCTCGTCGAGGCTGTCTACGGTCACCACGGCCAGCTTCATGGCCAGGAACTCCCGGCCGTAGTCGTCCGGCTCAATTGCTTTGAGCAGCTCTTGCGGGTAACGCCCTTTCAAGGCTTCGACCGCGCGCCTGTCTGCATGGATCTCCACACCCTTGGCGGCCATAGGCTCGCAGAGTGGGGCAAGGTCGGCCAGCCGCCCGCTGTGGATTATGAGGCAGTCCAGGGCGTTGCACACGCTGACGCGGCGCGTCTTGGCGTTGCATATCACCCGGCGCCCTTTCTCCAGGTCTCCAGCCTTGTCAAAATATGTGTGCACCACCCCTGCCCCGGTCTCTATGACCGGCACTTTGGCGTTGTCCCGCACCGAGGCTATGAGGCGTTGCGAGCCGCGCGGGATGAGCAGATCTACGTAGCCCACGGCGTTCATAAGGTCTGTGGCGGCGTCGTGCCCGTCTGGCAGCAGCTGCACCAGGTCGGGGTCTAGCCCCTGCTCCTCCGCCACGCCCCTTATTATGCCCACAAGCGTGGCGTTGCTCTCGTGGGCGTCGGAGCCGCCTTTTAGCACCACGGCGTTGCCAGACCGCAGGCCTATGGAGACCACGTCTACGGTGACGTTGGGCCTGGCCTCATAGATGACTCCCACCACTCCCATCGGCACTCTGACGCGGCTTATCTTGAGTCCGTTGGCCATTGTGCGCTCCTCAATGACCTCGCCGCATGGGGCTGGCAGGTGGGCCACGTTGCGCGTGTCGGCCGCGATGCCCTCTATTCGTTTGGCGTCTAGCTTGAGGCGGTCGTAGCGATAGTCGGCGGGGTCCATGCGCGCCAGGTCTTTGGCGTTGGCTTCTACGATTTTGGCGGTGTTGGCCACGATGGCGTCCGCCAGGGCCTCCAGCACTCTTGTTGTCTGCTCTGGTGTGACGGAACTCATTGTGCGCGAGGCCCGTTTCACGGCCTCGAACTGGCGTTGCGTCTGAGGGTTGGCTGTCATGTCTTTTTTGTCTTTTTATTTGTCGGCGGGGTAGACGTAGAGGTAGTCATAGTGGACAAGCGGCTTTTGCTTTGCGGCGAAGGCCTGCCGCTGGGCCGTCTCCTTGTCCATGGCCGCGCGGCCCACGCCCACAGTCTTGCCGTCCGGCCCGCAGATGAGGATTATGTCGTCTTTGCGGAAGTCCCCCTCGAATTCTCTCACGCCCACGGGCAAGAGGCTCGAGACGTGGTCCGCGTTAACGAGAGCGTCCACGGCCCCGCTGTTGACCACCACTTTGGCCGTGGCGAAGCCGTCAGAGTAGGCAATCCATTTCTTTATGGCCGGGCTGTGCCCGCCGGCCTCGAAGTGGGTGCGGGGCAGCTCGGGGTCGTCGGCCATCAGTTTGGCAATCACTCCCTCGGTGCCACCGTTGGCAATGAACACGTCTATGCCGGCCTGCGCCGTCTTTTGCGCGATGCGGCATTTGGTGACCATGCCCCCGCGCCCGAAGTCGGATTTCGAGGCCCGGACGTATTGTGACACGCTGGAGCCCCGCGCGACCTCGCGAATCACTTTGGCGGAGGGGTCTGACGGGTCGCCGTCGAAGATGCCGTCGATGTTGCTCAATATTATGAGCCTCTGGCAGTCCATCATTGAGGCGATAAGGCCGGAGAGTTCGTCATTGTCGGTGAACATGAGGCCAGTGAGCGACACGGCGTCGTTCTCATTGACCACCGGCACCACGCCGTTTTGCCATAGCACCTCGACGCAGTTTTTCATATTCAGGTAGTGCAGGCGGCTGCCAAGGTCCTGTTTGGTGAGCAGAAGTTGGCCTATCTTGATTCCGCGGCTGTCAAATAGCTGCTTATATTGGTCAATGAGCTTCACCTGCCCCACGGAGGACAGCAGCTGCCTCTGCGCCACCGGGTTGAGGCTTTTATATCCCTCTATCATCCCGCGGCCGGCGGCGACGGCTCCCGATGACACCAGGACCACCTCGTGCCCTTGGCCGCGCAGGTCCGCGATTTGGCCCGCGAGGCTCTCCATGCGGCTCACGTTGAGCATGCCGTCGAGCCCCGTCAGGACGTTAGAGCCCACTTTTATTGTCAGTCTCATTAGGTCGCTGGCTATTTTACGATCTTGTTATACGAGCCCATCATACCCTTCATCACGGCGGATGTGAAACCAGCGTGTTCCATGGCGTTGATGCCGGCAATGGTGACTCCCTTTGGTGTGCACACTTTGTCAATCTCCGCTTCGGGGTGCGAGTGGTTTGTCAAGATGAGCTGCGCGGCTCCTTTGACAGTCTGCGCCACCACGTCTGCCGCCAGGCGCGAGTTGAGACCCATCTCAATGGCGCTCTCTTGGGCCGCGCGGATGTAGCGCAGGGCGTGGGCTATGCCGCATGAGGCCAGCGCCGTCAGGGCGGGCATCTGCTCTTCCGTCACAATGAGCGCGAGGCCAAGGGCCGAGAAAATCCTCTCCACCAGCCGCGTCTGCTCCTCGCTGGCCGAGGCGCTCGGCACAATGGCCGTCAAGCTCTCGCCCACCTCGGCGGCCGTGTTTGGCATGACGCGCACGGCCGCCACGCCGTGGCCCAGCATCTCGGTGAGCTGCGCCACGCCGACTCCCGTGGCTATTGACACCGCCACGGCCCCGGCGGATATTGATGGGCGCGTGCCGGCTATGACGTCGGCTATCTGGTAGGGTTTCACGGCAAATATGACGACGTCTGCCCCGCGCACGGCCTCGCAGTTGTCCGTCGTGACGGCATAGCCCTCGGCGGCCCAAGCCTTCAGGGCCTCCGCGTTGCGCCGCGTGACGACAATCTGACCCGCGCCGGCCAGCCCGGCCTTGACTATGCCGCGCGCTATGGCGCCGCCCATATTGCCGCCACCGATGACGGCTATCTTTTTCAGTTCACTCATTGTTATTTTTCCTCTTGTTCACAGGGCAAAGGTAACAAATAATATCAGAGCGTCACCTCCGGCGGCTATTCTACGGTGTCCATGAACGCGCGGCGGAACTTGATGGGGTCGGCAATGTCCTCAAAACTCTCTTTAGTGCCGCCAGAGCCGACAATGATGATGGTGCCGTAGCCCAGGATGCGGCCCATGATGGACTGGTCTACGTTGATGGACTCGATGTGCGCCACCGTCATCTCGAACACGTTGCGCGAGATGAGCCCCGTCTTCATGATTATGCGTTTGTTGGTGATGGCGAACTCGTCTGTCTTGTTCATAATGAGAGGGCGCAGGAAGAGCGAGAGTATGCTCTTCACCTCCAGCCATATGATCCAATGATAGTGAGCCTCGTATATCACTTTCTCTCCGCGGGAGAGGTTGTTGTCTACATATGTTCCCATGTCTTGCTTATATGATTGCTTTTTTTTGGGGGGGATGAAAAAATGGGCGCGCCCGTCATGACGGGCGCGCCCTGTCGGCGGATGTCGCCGCCCTGTTTTGCGGTTCTCTACTTGCCGAGGCGAGCCTTGATGGCTTTGGTGGCCTCCTCGTAGCCCGGCTTCTCGAGCAGGGCGAACATATTCTTCTTATAAGCCTCCACGCCCGGCTGGTTGAACGGGTTGACGCCGAGCACGTAGCCGCTCACGCCGCAGGCCTTCTCGAAGAAATAGATGAGCTGGCCGAGGTTGAACTCGTCCAGGGTGGGGATCTCTACCTTGATGTTGGGCACGCCGCCATCGGTGTGGGCGAGCAGGGTGCCCAGCTCCGCCATTTTGTTCACCTGATCCACGCGCTTGCCTGCGAGGTAGTTGAGGCCGTCGAGGTTGTCGGCGTCATTCTCAATGACCACTTTCTCGTTAGGCTCGGCCACGGTGACGCCCGTCTCGAAGATGATGCGCTGCCCCTCCTGGATCCACTGTCCCATGGAGTGGAGGTCGGTGGTGAAGTCGCACCCTGCGGGGAAGATGCCCTTGCCGTCTTTGCCCTCGCTCTCGCCGTAAAGCTGCTTCCACCACTCGGTGAAGTAGTGGAGCTTTGGGCAGAAGTTGATGAGAATCTCGGTGGTCTTGCCGCTGCGGTAGAGCACGTTGCGCGCCGCGGCGTAGACAGCCGCGGGGTTCTGCTCAAAAGGCACGCTGCTGGCGGTGGCCTTCTCCATCTCGGCGGCTCCGGCCACGAGCTTCTTGATGTCGAACCCGGCCACGGCTATGGGCAGCAGGCCGACGGGAGTGAGGACGGAGAACCGGCCGCCCACGTTGTCGGGGATGACGAAAGTCTTGTAGCCCTCTTGCGTGGCCAGGGTGCGGAGCGCGCCCTTGGCCTTGTCCGTGATGGCCACGATGCGCTTGCGCGCGCCCTCTTTGCCCTCCTGCTTCTCAAGCAGGGACTTCAGGAGGCGGAACGATACGGCGGTCTCTGTTGTGGTGCCGCTCTTGGATATGTTGATGATGCCGAACTTCCTGCTCTTGATGGTGGCTATGAGGTCGGCCAGGTAGTCCTCGCCCAGGTTCTGGCCCGCGTAGAGGATCACGGGGGCCTTGCGGTTGGTCTGGAGGTGGTCGAAGCTGTTGGAGAGGGCCTCGATGACGGCGCGCGCGCCGAGGTAGCTGCCGCCAATGCCGGCCACTACCACAATCTCGCAGTTGTCGCGGAGAACCTTGGCCGCCTCCTCAATCTCGTTGAGGAAAGCCTCGGTGGTCTCAGACGGCAGGTGGTGCCAGCCGATGAAGTCTGAGCCCGCGCCATTGCCCTTGTCTAGTTTCTCAAGCGCGCTGGCGACCTCGCCCTGGAGGGGCTTGATGTCTACCGATGCCTTAGAAATGTCAATCTTCATGATGTTTGTATGTTTTGTCTTGTTGTCGTTGCTCTGTGGCTCGCGCCGCCGGCCCCCCTATCGCAGCTGCTCGGTCAGGAGCATGCACTCGATGACTGGCGACACTTTGCCGTAGATTATGTTGTATACGCAGTCTGTTATGGGCATCGAGACCTGATACCGCTCGTTGATGGCCTTGATGCTCTTGGTGGCGTAGTAGCCCTCGGCCACCATAAGCATCTCCATCTGCGCGGACTTGACCGAGTAGCCCTTGCCGAGCATGGTGCCAAAAGTCCTGTTTCGGCTGAACTGCGAGTAGCACGTCACGAGCAGGTCCCCGAGGTAGGCGGAGCTCTTGATGTCTCGCGGGATGGGGTGTACCGTGTCCACGAACCTTTTGATCTCCTGTATGGCGTTTGATATGAGCACGGCCTGGAAGTTGTCTCCGTAGCCCAGGCCGTGGAACACGCCGGAGGCTATGGCCATGATGTTTTTGAGCACGGCTGCATACTCGGTGCCGTATATGTCGTCAGAGACGCATGTCTTGATGAAGTGGCACGTGATGAGGCGGGCGTACTCGCGGGCCAGGTCCACGTTTTGGCAGGCCATGGTCAGGTATGACAGTCTCTCCAGGGCCACTTCCTCGGCGTGGCACGGGCCGCTGATGACCCCTATGCGGTCAATGGGCACGCCCATGCACTGGTTGAGCCACGTCCCGATGATCATGTTCTTCTCCGGGATCAGGCCCTTGATGGCCGAGATGACGTATTTGTCGGCCAGCGGCACCGTCAGGTTCTTGATGGCGGACTGGACGAAAGCCGACGGCACGACGAGGAAGATGACGTCTGACTCGCTGACAATCTGGTTGATGTCGTTGGAGAACGTTATCTTGCTCGTGTCGAACTGGACGCTGGAGAGGTATGAAGGGTTGTGCCCCGTGATTCGGAACGTGTCGATGTTCTTCTTGTTGCGGACGTGCCAGTTGAGGTGGCTCGTGTTGCACAGGAGCATCTTGGCTATTGCCGTGGCCCAGCTCCCGCTTCCCACGAGCCCCACCCTGGGGTTCTCTCCAAGAATCAGTTCCGGCTTGCCTTCGGTATTCATTGCAGGGCGTTGAACCACGCGGCGACCTCCTCTTGTTTGAGTGGCGTGAGGCCGAGCTTGTTCTTCTTGTTTATGTCACAGAGCGTCTGGTGCACCTTGCCGGGTTTCATCTTGGCCATGTCGGCCACGGTGTTGACGCCTGCGGCGTAGAGCGGCTCCACCCACTCCGCGGGCACGCCCAGTTTGGTGAATGCGGCCTCAGGGTCGCGCGCCGCCTTCTTCTCCGGCTTCATTTGCGGGAAGAGCATGACCTCGCCAATGGCGTTTTTGCCCGTCATGAGCATCACCAGGCGGTCTATGCCGATGCCTATGCCCGATGTGGGCGGCATGCCGTATTGGAGGGCGCGGAGGAAGTCTTGGTCAATGATCATGGCCTCGTCGTCGCCCTTGTCGGCCAGTCGCATCTGCTCCTTGAAACGCTCCTCCTGATCTATCGGGTCGTTAAGCTCGCTATACGCGTTGGCCAGCTCTTTGCCGTTGACCATCAGCTCAAAACGCTCCGTCAGGCCTGGCTTGCTGCGGTGCTTCTTGGTCAGTGGAGACATCTCCACGGGGTAGTCTGTGATAAAGGTGGGCTGGATGTACGTGCCTTCGCAGAATTCGCCGAAAATCTCGTCGATGAGCTTGCCCTTGCCCATGGTGTCGTCAATATCCATCTTGAGGTCGCGGCAGATGGCGCGGATCTCGTCCTCGCTCTTGCCCTCGAGGTCGTAGCCCGTCTTCTCCTTGATGGCCTCCAAGATGGGCAGGCGGCGGAACGGGGCGCGGAAGCTTATGACGTGGCCGTCAATCTCGCTCTCTGGCTTGCCGTTGACGGCCACGCAGATGGTTTCGAGCAGCTTCTCTGTGAAGCTCATCATCCAGTTGTAGTCCTTATACTGGACGTAGAGCTCCATGCAGGTGAATTCGGGGTTGTGGGTGCGGTCCATGCCCTCGTTGCGGAAGTTCTTGCCTATCTCGTATACGCCCTCGAAGCCGCCCACAATGAGCCTCTTTAGGTATAGCTCGGTGGCTATGCGCATATACATGTCGATGTTGAGGGCGTTGAAGTGCGTGATGAAGGGGCGGGCCGAGGCCCCGCCGGCTATGGACTGCAGCACGGGGGTCTCCACCTCGGTGTAGCCCGCGCCGTCTAGCACGGAGCGCAGGGTGCGCAGCACCGTGGCGCGCTGAAGGAAAGTGTCTTTGACGCCCTTGTTGACCACCAGGTCGACATATCTTTGGCGGTAGCGCAGCTCCGGGTCGTCAAACGAGTCGTAGACCACCCCGTCTTTCTCCTTCACCACGGGCAGCGGCTTGAGGCTCTTGGCCAGCACCGTCAGGCTCTTGGCGTGGACGGATATCTCGCCCGTCTTGGTGCGGAAGACGAAGCCCTTGACGCCCACAAAGTCGCCCAGGTCGAGCAGCTTCTTGAACACCACGTTGTAGAGGTCGGCGTTGTCGGCGGGGCAGATCTCGTCGCGGGCTATGTAGACCTGGATTCGGCCCTTAGAGTCCTGCAACTCAATGAAGGAAGCCTTGCCCATGACGCGCCGGCTCATCATGCGGCCCGCTATGCACACCTCGCGCTGGGGGGCGTCGTCGGTGAAGCCGGCAATGATGTCGGAGGAGAACGCGTCGGTCGGATATTCGGCCGCAGGGTAGGGGTCAATGCCCATGTCGCGGAGAGATTGCAGGTTGTTGCGTCTGTTAATCTCTTGCTCGCTAAGGTCTTGTAGGCTCATTATATGTCTGTTCTTCTTGTTTTTCCAATTATGGTTCGAGGGCGGGACGCCCGCCAGTCGCCCGCCCTCAAACCGCTAATTTAAGCAGTTCGCGTGAGAATTGAAAATTGAAATCCGTCACCCTATCTCGGTGTGCGCCACGTCTAGCCGGCCGCTGAAGAAGATGCCGGCCGTGTCGGCGAATTTCTCAGGGCTCTCTGTGGTGAAGAAGCGCGCCGTGCCGCCGCGGCTGAGCCGCGCCTCCATCTCTGTGTGGCGCGACAGGTAGTCTGCCAGGCTGCGCGCCACGATGTCGCCCTGAGACAGCAGCCTGACTCCCCGCGGCAGGGTGATGGCAATCTTGGGCGCCAGGAGCGGGTAGTGGGTGCAGGCGAGCATGACGGTGTCTATGGCGGGGCATTGGGTCATGAGCCGGCGCGTGTATTGCTCCACGAAATAGTCCGCCCCGGGCTTGTCATATTCTCCGTTCTCCACGAGCGGCACCCACATGGGGCACGCTTGCTGAAACACCTCCACGCCGGGCCACAAGTGGCTCATCTCGATGGTGTAGGAGAGTGACGACACGGTGCCCTGAGTGGCCATGACCCCCACTTTCCCCGTGGCGGTGCAGGAGCCCAGGGCCTCGGCGGAGGGGCGGATGATGCCCAAGACGCGCCGCCGCCCTTCCGGGTCGAGGCGCGGCAGGTCTCGCTGCTGTATGGTGCGCAGGGCCTTGGCCGAGGCCGTGTTGCAGGCCAGTATGATGAGGTCGGCCCCCATGCGCAGCATCTCGGTCACGGCCTGGAGGGTGAAGCGATACACCACGTCGAAGGAGCGTGAGCCGTAGGGCGCGCGGGCGTTGTCTCCAAGGTATATGTAGTCATAGGCCGGCAAGGCCTTGCGCACCGCGCTGAATATTGTCAGGCCGCCGTAGCCGGAGTCGAAGATGGCGATCATTTCTTTGGCACTTGTGGCGGGATGCCATCGCCCTTGGGCTGGGCCGCTCGGGCCTCGGCCGCCGTGCGGCCCTCGGTGTAGACGTGGGGCTTGCAGATGAATATTCGGGTGTTCTGCATGGTGTCGTCGGGGTCTTTTTTCGCCAGTAGGAGGCGATAGGTCTTTTTGCCCGGCTCGCGGATCACCTCGATGTAGTCGAAATAGTCGTCCTCCCCGTTGCGCGTGATGGCGAATATGTTGTCCGATATGCGTTTGTACGCCGCCACGGGGAAGTGCATCTGGATGGCCGGGTGGTTGAACTCTATGCAGTCGTCTGAGAATGTTATGGTGCCGGAGGCCATGTCGGTCCCGTTGATGAAGGAGATGCCCGTGCGGTAGCTCTTGATGAACCACTCCGTCTGACGGCCGGAGAGCTCGCAGCTCCACCACGCGTTGTTGAAGTACTCCTCATCTTGCGCGGCCGCGTGCGCGCACGCGGCCAAGGCGGCCAGGGCGGCCAGAACCTTGAAGTGTCTCATTCGTTGTCTTTTTTGTCCTCCTCCTCGTACCAACGGGCGTAGGTGGCGTAGTGTGAGGCTATGCGCTTTATGGTGTCGGCCTCTTGCCCCTCTGTCAGCTCTTTTATGCGCCTGGCGGGCGTGCCGGCGTAGATGCCGCGGCTCTCGGCCGTCTTGCCGCCTGTTAGCACGGCCCCCGCCGCCACTATGGTGTCTGGCTCCACCGTGGCCCCGTCCAAGACAATGGAACCCATGCCCACTAGCACGCGGTCTTTTATTGTGGCTCCGTGGACAATGGCCCCGTGGCCTATCGAGACGTCTGACCCTATCCGCGTGTCGTGTTTCTCGAACGTGCCGTGGATGACGGCGTTGTCTTGGATGTTGACCCGGTCGCCCACTCTGATGGGGGCCACGTCGCCACGCAGCACGGCGCCGAACCAGACGCTGCAGCCGTCGCCCAGCGTCACGTCGCCAATCAGTGTGGCCGTGGGGGCCAGGTAGCAGTCTTTGCCAACGGTCGGCGTCTTGCCGCGCAGTGTGATGATGTTCGCCATATCGGTCTGCCTCCGTGAAGATGTGTCCTTTTTCTGCCTTATCGCTTGCGTATGACGTGATCCGGCAATATGACGCTCTCGCCCCTGAAACGCCTCAAAATCTGCGCGTAGAGCAGAGCCTTGCGCTCTGAGCGGCCGATGAGCGGCTCCATGCCGGCCGATGTGTTGTATAGCTCCGCCGCCACGCGCGGGTCGAAGTCGTCTTGCTCCACGTCTAGCCCCAGCACGCGGCCTATTAGCTCCGCCGGCGCGCGTCGGCCGGCCGCCTCGGTGAATGCCCAGTAGTCCGCCGTGTCAATCACCGAGTCGGCAACCTTGCGCCGCCCGTGCCGGTCGAAGAGGGCGGGCAGCTGTATGTTGTTCACAATGAGTCGCCGGGCAAAGAAGGGAATGTCGGTGGCCAAGATGGCGTGGCCGCACAGCACGTGGTCTTGCGCGGGCGTTGAGAGGAAGTTGCCCACCATCTCGGCAAAGCCGCACAAGACGTCGCGCTCGCTGTCTCCCGAGTAGGTCGACGTGATGAAAAACGGGTCTGCCCCGCCCTCCTTATGGCGGATGACGCCGGCCGTTATGCAAGCCACTTTCCCAAACTCGGCCATGGCCCCGGCCTCGGCATACGCTTCACTGGCGGTCACGCCGGCCGGCCGCCAAGCCGCCGAGGCCGAGTCCCAAAGCCGCTGCATGTCGGCAGACAGATTGTCAAATGAGCAAAGCTCCGGAACTCCCTCAACGTTGACGAACACGATGTCGTTCTCAGACACAGTATGCAACGCGGCCGTGCCGCGCGGCGACGATGGGGTTGGCCTGCCGCCGCGTGTCTCGCGGCTTTTGCCTTCGTTATTGTATCTCACCTCCGTAAAAATTAATACGATGCGTAAAGTTACAAAATGCGGGCCGTAAAGTAAAACTGAAAGGCATCAACAGCATAGTACGGCTAAAAGAGCTATTTTTGCGCGTAAACCCTTTTGGACATGATCAAGCACATTGTACTCTTCAAACTCCGCGATGATGTCGGGGCCGACGTCAAGGCCTCGCGCCTGCCATCCATACGCAGCCAGTTTTTGGCCCTCATGGGCGTCATACCCTCGCTCCGCGGCATTGAGATAGGCCTCAACGTCAACCCCAAGGAGAAGTTCGACCTCGCCCTCGTGGCCACTTTTGACGACCTCGCCGGCCTCGCGGCCTACGCCACGGACCCGCGCCATGTGGCCGTGGCCAAGCAGGTGGGCGAGATGCTAGACGTGAGGGCCTGCACCGACTACGAGATCTGACCCTGCGCCGCGGCGCAATGTCCCACATTCGCACAATGACCATATGAAGTCTTTCATTCAACTGCCCAAGCACAAGGTGTTTGAGTATAAGCCCCTTTATTACGACCCGGACAAGGAGTATGTGAAAAAGAGGCGCGAGGAGCTGGGCCTGACCAGCGAGGTGGAGAAACTGGCCGGCACGGGCGGCATGCTCCGCGCCGGCTCCATGCGCATGCGCCACGCTAGCTATAAGCCCAGCGTGGAGGACGGAAGCCGGCAGCGTTTTGTGCGGCGCTGGGTCATTGTGCTGATTCTCAGCGCCATCCTTTATGCCTACTTGGGCGGCGAGCTAGACAGCCTCATAGGGCTGCTGGCGGGCGCCAGGTAGGCCTGACGTAGAACCAAGCGCAAAAGGAATGAACGTTATTCACCTGCTGCCGGACACCGTGGCCAACCAGATTGCCGCCGGCGAGGTCATCCAAAGGCCCGCCTCGGTGATCAAGGAGTTGATGGAAAACGCCATTGACGCGGGGGCGACGGACATAAAAGTCTTGGTGCAAGATGCCGGGCGAACGCAGATCCAAGTCATTGACGATGGATGCGGAATGACAGAGACCGACGCGCGCCTGGCCTTTGAGCGTCACGCCACGTCAAAGATCGCGTCGGCGCGGGATCTGTATAGCCTCACCACCATGGGTTTCCGCGGCGAGGCCCTGGCCTCCATCGCGGCCGTGGCCAGGGTGGAGCTCCTCACGCGGCAGGCCGATCAGGAGCTCGGCGTCAAGATTGTCTTAGCGGGCTCGGACGTGGAGGTCCAAGAGCCGTGCGCCACGCCCAAAGGAAGCCGTTTTTGCGTCAAGGACTTGTTTTTCAACGTCCCCGCGCGGCGGCGGTTTCTTAAGTCCGACACGGCCGAGATGCGTCACGTCTGCTCCGAGTTCCTGCGCGTGGCGCTCGCGCACCCTTCGGTGAGCATGAGCCTGACGTCTGGCGGCGTGCCGCTATACAACCTGCCGGCAGGCAACGTGAAGCAGAGGGTGGCCGGGGTGGCCGGACTTTCCATGGCCAAGAATCTGCTCTCGCTGGAGTGCGAGACGAGCCTGGTGAAAATATCGGGTTTCATTGGCACTCCCGAGACCGCCAGGAAAAGTGGCGGAGACCAATATTTCTTCGCCAACGACAGATATATGCGCAGCGCCTATTTCAACAAGGCCGTCACCGACGCGTACAAGGGCATAATAGGCCCCGACCATCTGCCGGCCTACTACATATATTTCCATGTAGACCCGCAGTCGCTGGACGTCAACGTCCATCCTCAAAAGACTGAGATAAAGTTTGATGACGACCAGGCCATCTGGAAGATTCTCAACGCCACGGTGAGTGCCTGCCTCAATGACAACAACATCTTGCCGCAGATTGACTTCGACAGCGGCGAGAGGGTAGACATCCCCACTTTCGACCCCTCGGCCCAGGCCGCCAACACATACAACCCTTTCGCCAGTGAGCGGCTCCATGCCGCCCAGTACGCGCAGTCTTTCGGTCAGTCCCCCAGGTCCGACGCCAGCGGATGGGAGGCACTCTACCCGGTTTCGGACGGTATGGTGAGCTTCGAGTCTCACGTCAACGCCCCTGAGGCCGGCCTGTTCCCCGCGGCGGGGAATGACGCCGCCGAGGCCGGCCTGCTGACGCAATATAAGCTGCGCTACATCTTGCGCCCCGTCGAGACGGGGCTTCTGGTGATAGATCAGCACAGGGCTCACGAGCGGGTCCTCTATGACCGCATGAAAGCCATGATGGCCCACTCCGCCGTGGAGTGCCAGAGGCTTCTCTTCCCCGAGGTCATGGCCATGGGCGCAGAGGATCTGTGCGTACTCTCCGAGCTGACGGCAGAGATGAACGCGGCGGGAATTGACCTGGAGGTGGACTCTGCGGCGGGGCGCGTCACCATCACGTCCATCCCGGCCCTTATGGATGTCGAGGCGGTGCGGTCTCTCATTGAGACTCTCACGTTCAATTGCCGCTCTGGCGAGGTGGACGTGCACTCCGACGTGAGCGACGTCATTGCGCGCAGCCTCTCTGATCACAAGGCCATCCCTTATGGCCGCGCATTGTCGGCCGATGAGATGGCGGACCTCTATGCCAAGCTCATGGCGTCTGACAACAGGCAGACGTCGCCGTCTGGCCGCCCGACAATGAGGGTGATGGCCGACGCCGACATCGACGCTATGTTCCGCTGACCAGTAAATAAAACGACAACAACAGAACGACACTACAATATGAGAATGACGCCGGCAGTCAAGAACCTGCTACTCATCAACGTGCTGTGTTTCGCCGCAGCGTGGGTCTTCAGCACCAGTTTGCGAATAGACCTGGAGAACGTCTTGGGCTTGCACTACGTGACGGCCAAAGACTTCGGCCCGTGGCAGTTCGTCACGTTCATGTTCATG
Organism: uncultured Bacteroidales bacterium; assembly: GCA_934699135.1. Lineage (GTDB taxonomy): Bacteria > Bacteroidota > Bacteroidia > Bacteroidales > Marinilabiliaceae > W3P20-009. Next base: position 34,953 of record CAKUVM010000004.1, on the reverse strand, counting down.
CACGCCAGCGTGAGCCACATATTCTTCAACATGTTCGCCCTCTGGATGTTTGGCACCATCATTGAGAGCTCGCTGGGCACGGGGCGTTTTGTGGCGTATTACCTCACGTGCGGCATAGGCTCCGGCCTCATCCAGCAGCTGGCCGTGGGCATAGACCTCCACCCGCTCGTGGTGGCGGTGGACCAGCTAATGAACGACCCCTCCACGGCAAACATACAGGGTTTCCTCTCGTCGCACGTCGTGGCTTTCTCCGCAGAGTCCAAGATGGCCATAGAGGCGTTTATAAAGGAATATAATGACACCCTGGGCTCAGACCCCGCGGGAGCCGCGGCCTTGGCCCGCTCTTTTGCCGAGCAATATCAGGCGGCCTACGTCAACGCCCAGGTCACGGTGGGAGCCTCTGGCGCGGTGTTTGGCGTGCTGCTGGCTTTCGGCATGCTCTTCCCCAATATGCGTATCATGCTACTCTTCCCGCCCATCCCGCTCAAGGCAAAGTGGTTCGTCATCATTTATGGACTCATTGAGTTGTTCGGCGGCATCCATGGCGCGGACTATGACAACGTGGCTCACTGGGCTCACATTGGCGGCATGCTCTTCGGGTTCGTCTTGCTGCGCTACTGGCGCGTCAGGCGTTTAAACTAGCTTTATTGTCCTCTGGCATGACTTCGATATTAAAGGAGATTGGGGCGTCGTTTCGTGGCAATGACATTGTCATCAAGCTCATCTACGTCAACACGGCTGTCTTCCTCGTCATGCGCCTCCTGGATCTCGCCGCCCTTGGCGGAGCAGAGCCGCGCGGGTGGGCCGTCTTGCTTTTTGGCATGCCCATGGGCCTGGGCGTGTTGTCTAGGCCCTGGACGGTGGTCTCCAACATCTTCGCCCACTATGACTTCTTCCACTTCATATTCAATATGCTGTGCCTCTATTGGTTCGGGCGCATCTTTATGAACACCTACGCCAACGGGCGTCGCGCTCTCGTGGCCTACGTGGTGGGCGGCCTCACGGGCTGCGCCGCCGCTTTCCTTACCGGCATGATAGATGGCGGCGGCATTCTGCTGGGAGCGTCGGGAGCCATAATGAGTGTCATGATGGCCGCCACCGTGGCGCAGCCCAACAGGCTGGTTTGGGTCACGTTTTTCGGGGAGGTGCGGATTAAATATGTGGCAATGGTCTACGTGGGCATCTCACTCATAATGGTTTTGGGACTCTCTAACGTGGGCGGCAACTTGGCTCACCTGGGGGGCGCGTTGGCTGGTTTCGTTTTGGCGCGCGTCTGGGCCGGGAGAGATGCCGCGCCGCGATGGAACAGGCGGATGAGGGTGACGCGGGGGTCTGGCAATCCTGATTGGGACTTCAACAAAGCCAAGGTGGACAAAGGTCGCGAAGTGGACAGAATTTTGGACAAGATCAGCGCCCGCGGATATGACAGCCTGACCGACGCGGAGAAAAGGATCCTTTTTGAGCAAAGCAAGAGATGATGGTTGGAGGCTTGCGCCGATTGGCCAAGGCGGCGGTGCTGCTGTTGGCCGTGTTCACGGCGTTCGTGGCGTGGTCTGTCAGGCTGGCGCCCGATGATGTGGGGCCTTTGTGCCTCCTGTGGTTCGCCTTCCCCTACGCGTGGATGGCGTTGGCCGCGGCCATTCCGCTGTGCCTGTTGCTGCGTTGGCGAGTGTCGGCATTGGCCTGCGTCTTGGCCCTGGCGTACACCGCCCCGTCCGCCTTTCGCGTGGTGGACTTGCCCTTGCCGCGAAAGTCGGCGTCGGGCGTCAAACTCCTCACCTACAACGTCAGGGGTCTGGCAACGTATGGGACTGTGAGTGCCGCTGAGCGGCTCGATTCGATAGCCTGTTTCATCTTGAGTCAAGATGCCGACGTGGTGTGCCTGCAAGAGGTGCCGCCAGAGGCAAGGCTCAGGACTTTATCCTCAGCGACTTGTGACAATGTCCTCGCCCGATACCCGTATATGGCCAGCAAGTCTAATCAGCTCACGCTCTCCAAGACACCTGTCCGTATGGTGGACGATGCCGCCACCTTGGGCCTGAGCGGGCAAGTGCCGCAAGTGTTCTTGGCCACCGATGTGTGTTGGGGGGGAGACACTGTGCGTCTGTTCAACTGCCACTTGGCGTCGCTCAAGCTGACACAGAAACAAATAGACTCCGTGACGGCCAGGGACATTAACCGCGCCCATGCCTCCACCCTTCGCGGGACGCTCCGAATCGCCGTCGGCGCCGCCGCCCACCGTGCGGTGGAGGCTCGGATGCTCGCCAGGGCGGTGGATAACTCACCGCGGCCTGTGGTGGTGTGCGGAGACTTCAATGACACGCCTGTCTCATACACCTACCACACCGTGGCGGGGGCGCGCCCCCGCGGAGACTGCCAGTCAGAGCTGTCTGACTGCCGCGAGAGCCACAGGCTGGGCTTGGCGCGCACCTATCTCGGCAACTTGCCTCCATTGCGTATTGACTTTGTGTTCGCCTCGGCTAGGTTGCGCCATGGCGGGTATGAGGAGCACGCCCTCGCGCTGTCAGACCACAAGGCGGTGAGCGTGTCACTGAATCTGGAGTGAAAAAATATTTATCCTACGGCCGCCCGTGTTCCATCTTTTTGCTATTTTAGCAACGATAAATAAAAATAGTAACTGAAAACACAAGATATGAGCAAGCTGCAAATGTCGGCAATCGTTGCCGGGGCTGTGGCCATGGTGGCCACGAGTTGCACTGTCAGCGGCAGCCAGGACAAGTCTGGAGTCATGAGCCGCGAGAATGTCGAGGAGAACGTCCGCGAGTTCGTATACCCACTGCCTACGGCCTTTGAGGTGACGGAGATGCTCAACCGCATCGAGGCCGCGTATATCGTGGACATTTGCAACCCTCGCGACAATGTGGATAAATACGTGACTGAGGCCAAGCGCGCGCAAAACATGGGGGTCTACAGCGCCGACTTGTGCTACGCCTCCACGTATAACCAGCAGGCCAACGTGATGGAGTACACCCAGGCCATCAGGGCTCTCGTAGACGCGCTGGATATGACCCAGGCCGTGGATCCGGAGCTGGCTACGAAGATGGAGGACAACGAGAACAACAAAGAGGGCATGACGGAGCTTATCTCCAACGCTTTCTACGACTCATATGACTACCTCAACAAACACGGCCGCGGCCCCGTCTCGCTCATGATTGTGGCCGGCAGCTGGGTGGAGGGACTCTACATTGCCACCCACATTTCAGATGACACATTCGACAACAAGGAGATGGTCAAGATTCTCCTCAGCCAGAAAGAGCCTCTGGAGAAGCTAGTCAAGCTCCTTGACCAGAACTTGGCGGATGCCAACATTAAGACCCTCCGCACAAGGCTTCAGCCCCTCAACGAGATCTACTCCAAGACCGACGCCAACAGTATCACTGAGGAGACCATGAAGAGCATCAAGGATCAGGCCGATGCCGTCCGCAGCGTGATGGTGGACCCTAGCCAGGCATAGCGGCCAGATTCGACAAGCACCATGAAACACAGGGCGGGGCGACTCTCATATGACGGGAGACGCCCCGCCCCTCTTTGCACAGACGTCATAACGCGCCAAGAGCAAAACAGATGATAGGACAGCCCGAACTATATGACTTGCTCAGTCAGATGGGCATTGAATTCCATTATGCCGAGCACCCGCCCACGCCCACCATAGACGACGCCAGAAAATATTGGAACGCGGCAGAGGGCAAGCACTGCAAAAACATCTTCTTGCGAAACCACAAGGGCACGAGACATTACCTGGTGGTTTTGGACTGTGAGCGCAGCATCTGCATGAGCGACTTGGAAAAAAGGTTGGGCGAGGGAAAGTTGTCATTCGCCTCGCCAAAGAGGCTTATGGCGTATCTTGGCGCGCGCCCCGGCTCTGTGAGCCCCTTTGGCCTCATAAATGACGCGGCGCGCGAAGTTATTGTCTTCATAGACGCCAACTTGGCCAGCCTTGAACTTTTGGCCTTCCATCCCAATGACAGCAGAGTGTCACTCTCCATATCTCAGGCCGACTTCCGCCGCTTCCTGGAGAGGATGGGCAACCGTTGCGAATGGAGAGTGCTGTATTGAAATCGTTGCCGCGTCTGTCCGCCGGTTTGGGCTGTCTGCTCTTTTCCCTTTGCTCCAGTGCCTTTGCGCAAAATATTGACGCGCGTCCGGCAGGTGGGGTTGGAGCTGGGTGCTTGGCTTCCCTTTCCCTCATTTCTGCCATCGAGGCCGCCAATCCTGCCGCCGTGGCGTTGTCCGATGGACTTACTGCGGCGGTGGGCGGCGTGTTGCCTTTTGGCCTGGCAGACTTGGCCGAGGTGGCTGGGGCTGCGGACGTGCCAACGCCTTTGGCGCACGTTGGCGTCAGAGTGGGACGTAGTGGTGGCGAGCTTAGCCACTATTGCACGTTTGGCGGCTGGGTGGCTCGCCGTTGGGGGCGCGTGTCGGCCGGCGTGGCCTATTATGGCGTGACGCACTCGTTGGCCTATGCCGAGAGCGGGGCGTCGTCGTATAGTGTGACGGGAGTGGCAGTCAGGCCAGCCGACGCCTGGCTCTTGAGCTTGACGGTAAAGAACGTGGAGGGGCGGGGCTTGCGCCGCGCGGGGCGCGAAGAGGACATCCCCACAACGTTGTGGGCAGCGGCCTCGTGGCGCGCCCCGCTATATTTCACGCTCTGCGCCGAGCTGGAGAAAGAGAGCGGACGCGAGGCCGTGGCGCACATAGGAGTCTCGCTCCAGCCTTGCGAGCGGTTGCGTTTCACGGCAGGCTTCTCATCCTTGGGCCGACAGATTTGCGCGGGCGTGGGCTATGATTGGGTGGCTATGGGGGTTTACGCCTCCGTGGCCCATCATTTTGCCCTGGGAGTGACGTCTGCCGCCTTGCTGACATTTCACCCTCAATGGCTATGACTCGGTTTCTGCTGCCGCTCTTGGCGTTTCTCTTGGCTTCATCGGCCGGCGTGTGGGCTCAGAACTCAGATGACATTGTGGCAGAGGTTGCCGGAGAACTGGATGAGGAGGGCCGGCTAGATGATGCCGCCGTGGAAGGATTGGCAGAGATGAGAGCCTTGGCCGCGACCCCTCTTAACATAAACGCCGCGACGGAGTCCGATTTGGGTAAGCTGCTATTCCTCAACAGTGTAAAGATTCACGCCCTATTGGCGCACAGGCGTGCCGTGGGACAATTCCATTCACTTCAAGAACTCATGACCGTAAGGTCGCTCTCTCGCTCCGATGTGCTGCGGCTCGGCCATTTCGTCAGCTTTGCGGAAAACTTAGAAAACTCGCCCTCTCCCTCGGCTCTCAAGTTGGAGGCTGTGGCACGCGTGGGGCGCAGGTGGCCGCTCAGCCGCGGCTTTGTGGCCACGGGCGGAAGCAGGGCTCCTTTTGCGGGCGGCCCTGTCAAGAGGTTGTGCCGTCTTAGGGCCAGTGTGGGGCGCCGTTGGGGATTGGGCCTTGTGGGAGAGGGCGATGCCGGAGAGTCCAGATTTTTCGATTTTTGGGGTGGTTATGCGCGTTTCGCCCCTAACAGAGGACCGCTCCGAAACCTTGTGATTGGCAATTATAACGTGCGTCTGGGGCAAGGCCTTGGCGTCTGGACGGGCTTCGGCCTGGCCCAACCGCTCACGGGATGCTCGGCGGGGCGAGTGGCCACGGGCGTAAGTCCCACGCTCTCTGCAGCCGAAAGTGGCCAGTTGCGTGGCCTGGCGGCCGAGATGAGATGGTTGCCGCTCCGTCTCACGGCCTATGGTTCCGCCTTGCGGGCCGACGCCACCACCTATCTCGCGTCCGACGGGACTGCCCGAATATCCGCAATTCGCGCAGATGGCCTTCACCGCACGGAGGCGGAGCGTGCGCGCAGGCACAATACGCTCGTCTTGCAGGCCGGCGTTCATGTCAGTGCCGACATGGGAGGCCTGCGCCTGGGGGCTGGGCTGAACACCTGGAGGGCCGACAAGCCCCTTGGCCCCAATGGCAGACTCTATTTGGCCAACCGACCAAGTGTCAAGGCCATAGACACGTATAGCCTCGACGCCCGCGCTTTCATAGGCCGCGCCCATGTCTACGCTGAGGCGGCTTCTCAAGGCCGCGACGCGTGGGGAGGCGTGGCGGGCGTGGATGTCGATGCTGGTTCCGGCACTTCGTTTTTCGCTTCTGTCCGTCGTTTTGGGCGCCGATATTACGCCGTGGCGCAGCAGCCCGTCTCGCGCTCATCGGCGGCAGGCGGCGAGGGTGGCGGGAGCCTGGGGCTAGCTTTCAGCCCGTTTGACGGGGTTTCAGTAATGGCCGATGTTGATGTGTGGCGCCTGCGGTGGTTGCAATACGCGGTTCTGACGCCCTCGACCGGGTGGCGTTGGCGTGCCGCCGTGTTGTTCGCGCCGCGATCCTCGGCTGTGCGTGAGGTGAGCCTCCGGCTGCGCCATGTGTCTAAAGACGCCACTGTGGCGGGCTTGGCAGCGTCGGCCGACACGGCCTATGACAGATTGCCTCTCAGCGCGCTAAGGGCCGAAGAAAAGTCTGCCAGCCTCTTGTCTGCCATCGTCGTGGAATGTGGAGGCACGTTGCGCCTCAAGACCAATGTGGAGCATACGTTTGCCAACGAGGCCGGCGCTGATCTGGCCCACGGCTTTATGGCGGGGCAAGACGCGCGCCTCGGCATCGCAGGTGGGCGGGCGGCGCTTTCTTTCAACTGCTCATATTTCAACGCGGGCAGCCACTCGGCCCGCGTCCACGTGAGCCGCCCCGGCGTCTTGTACGATATGGGCTTCGCCTCATATTCCGGCCGCGGCCTGACATTCACCGGCATGGCCTCGCTTGGCCCTTGGCGCGGCTTCCGCCTTTGGCTGTGGCTCTCGTCGGTGCGTCGTTTTGACTGCTCTTCCATCGGGTCGGGCAATGACCTTACGCTTGCGCCATGGCGAACTGACGCAAAGGTGCAACTCCAGTGGAAACTCTTTTGGCGAAAGAGGAAAGACTTTTTCGCATCGCAAGGCGCATGACCATGCCCCTGCGTCGGATGCGGAAATGAGTGATAAACTCATTAAATTCGCATTGGCAAAAACAAGACTTCTAGGATGAAAGTTAACATAGGCGACCGCGTCAGGTTCCTCGACCAAGAGGGCGGCGGCAAGGTGGCGCGCGTTGATGGCCACACCGTATATGTGGAAGACGAAGACGGCTTCCAGATCCCGACGTTAGACAACAACATTGTGGTGATTGACGAGGCCGAGCATCGGCTTCAAGATGAGGCGTATAGCCGCTCGGCGCGCAACGCCAAGAAGGCCGCCAGCCAAAAGCCCAAAGCCCCTAGGGGCCTGGCCGAAGGCTCCAGTTGGCGAGAGCGCATCAAAGCAGACGAGGAGGAAGAGGAAGACGAGGATGAGCCCGACGTGCCAGTGCTGCCCGTGCGCGCGCCGAGGGCCGACACCAAGCCGCAAAGCCTGCCACAGACGGACGAGCCTAAGCCCGAGAGCTACACGTTCGATGCCGACGCCTCCGACGACGCAGAGCCGCATTTCGCGCTGGCCCTGATAAAGACTGACGGAGGCCGCACGGGCACCGTGGACCTGCATGTGGTCAACGACTCCAACTATTTCGCGTCATACGCCATCCTCCGTACCGACAGCAAAGGGACATCCACACTCATGGGGGCGGCCACCATTGAGCCGAACACAAAAGAGAAGATAGACACCCTCAACCCGATGCAGGTGGACGGCCAGACGTGGCAGGTGCAACTCCTGATGTTCAAAAAAATACGCAGCTTCAAGGCCCAGCCCGTCTATAACGTGGAGATCAAGCCCCGCGGGGCTAAATTGCTGCGAGACGGCAGCTTCGTTGAGAATGACTATTTTGATGAGAAGGCCATCATCATGCCCGTCATCAAAGACGAGTTCGCGACCAAGTTGGAGCAGCTCTCAGACAAGGAGGTGCGCAAGGCGGCGGCCGACGGGCGCAAGCCAGAGCCCGCCAAGGCCTCAAGGCCCAGCCGCGTGACGGATCTCCTGGAGGTTGACCTGCACATAGACAGCCTCTTGCCAGACACGCGCGGGTTGGAGAACAAAGACATGCTCGACGCCCAGATGGCTCACGTCCGCACCATAATGGAGCAAAATGCGGGTCGCAAGGGGATGCGCGTCGTCTTTATACACGGCGTGGGGGCGGGAGTCCTGAAAAGCGAGCTCCGCAGGTTCCTAGACCGGAAATATCCCAAGTGCGCCTACCAAGACGCCTCATTCCGCGAGTATGGATTCGGGGCCACAATGGTGACAATAGGTTAGCGCCCTTTGGCAAATGGGGCTGTTGGCGCGCGTGACAACTTTTTTATAACTTCGCGGGCGGCGTGAGCCTTGGCGGCGATAACGGTCAAATGTCAACACGCGGCCGCAAAGGACAACAAAGCATTAAAAACACAACAAAGACAAGAGATGTCCGACTCAAAGAAGAAGATTAGGCTGGTCCTTGAAGATGGGACAGCGTTTGAGGGTGTATCTTTCGGTGGAGACCACTCCCGTGCCGGCGAGGTCGTCTTCAACACCGCCATGTCTGGCTACCCCGAGAGCCTGACCGACCCATCGTACGCGGGCCAGATTCTGGTCTTCACATACCCGCTCATAGGCAACTACGGCGTGCCGCATGACACGGTGGATCCTGCCACCGGCTTGCTGAAGTTCTTCGAGTCGGAAAAAATACATGTGGCGGGTGTCGTCGTCTCTGACTATTCGCGCGAATATAGCCACTGGAACGCTCAAAAGAGCCTCGGGCAGTGGCTCAAGGAGCAAGACATCCCCGCCATCGAGGGCGTGGACACGAGGGCTCTGACGCAGAAAATACGTGAGCACGGCGCAATGCTCGGCAAGCTCGAGTTTGACGGCCAGCCTGTCGAGTTCGTAGACCCGAACAAGGAGAACCTGGTGGCCAAAGTCTCGCCCAAGGAGGTGCAGACCTACGGCAATGGCAAGTATAAGGTTGTGATGGTGGACACGGGCGCTAAGTTCAACATCATCAGGTGCCTCCTCAAGAGGGACGTCACGGTGATCAGGGTGCCGTGGGACTATGACTTCACCCAGATTGACTATGACGGCCTAATGCTCTCCAACGGCCCCGGAGACCCGCAGATGTGCCAGGTCACCGTCGCCAACATCAAGAAAGCGATAGAGATCGGCAAGCCCATCTTTGGCATATGCCTGGGCAACCAGCTCCTCGGCATCGCGGCGGGATGCAAGACCTATAAGCTGCCCTACGGCCACCGCGCCCACAATCACCCTGTGATTCGTTGCGGCTCGACGCAGTGCTACATCACGAGCCAAAATCACGGCTTTGCGCTAGACACTGCCACCCTCGGAGACGAGTGGGAGCCTTCGTTTGTCAACATTAACGATGGAACCAACGAGGGAATCCGTCACAAGACCAAGCCCATCTTCTCCACGCAGTTCCACCCCGAGGCAAGCTCCGGGCCCACCGACACAGAGAAGTTCTTCGACGAGTTCGTTGAGAACATCGTGAAATACAAAAACGGCAAGTAAACGGCCGCCTGACGCGACAGGCGCAAGACGGCATGACCCGCCCCGGCTCAGACATTCTCTGGCCGGGGCGTGGCGTTTAGGAGGCCCGCGGCGCGGTGCCGCACCTTGTGAATAAAAATTTATATCTTTACGCAGCAAGACACAGATTGGGTAATGAAAGAGCTTATAATCTTCATCATAATAGCTGCGATATCATACATCTCGGAGCGCAACAAGGCGGCCAAGAACAAAAAACGCCAAGAGCAGGCCAGCACCCCGCCCGTGGCGCAGCCCGACGCGTGGGATCAGATGGGCAAAGCCGTCATGGACACCCTGGACGAAAACGCCGGCATGGACGGCACCGAGGAGATGCGTGAGCGGCAGAAACGAGAGCGGGAGGAGATTTTGGCCCGCAAGGCGGAAGAGCAGCGCAAACGAGCTGAGGCCGAGGACGCTCAGAGGGAGCTTGAGCGTCATAGGGCGGCGGAAAGCGCGGCAGCCAAAGAGTGCGTGACGCAAAGGGAGGAGGAGAAGCCAGCGAAGCAAAAACGACGCAAGGCCGCGGCTTCAGTCTTGCCCGAAGAGGGCGGGCGAAGCACTGCCGACGCGCTGACAGACAGCCCTGTGGCGCAGCAGGGAAGCCTAACGCCGGACGATTTGCGCAAGGCCGTGGTGCTAGACGCCATATTTCACCGCCCCTCTTTCTGAACCAACGCACTCGCCTTTATCTTATTAATTAACCGTCGAGACACGCTATTAACAGCCGATTGAGTTATATTTGGGGAACAAGAATACACGGCCAGCACCATGAAAACTCCGACAGGCTGGCGGCATCGATAAGTTATCTCAATGAGTGAAGTACTACTAGAGGCTCTGATGCAGCTCTTCGCGCTCCTGACCGACGTCAAGCACGTCGCGGGGGCCACAGGTCGCGCCAAAGTGGGCGAATACCTCGCCCGCCAGTTCAATGCCGAGTATGTCAATAAGTTCCTCAAACGTTACGACTACTACCTGGGCAAGTTTCACAGCCAGGCCGATTTGGCCGACGAGGGTGAGCGGAAGAGGCAGGCGCAAGAGAACATCAGGCGGATGAAGAGCATCTGCGCCGACGTGAACTTGGAGATTGACCTGGAGGAAAAGATACTCCTGCTCTCCTCGATGCTCAACTACATCGCCAAGCCGGAGGTGAGTTATGACGAGGAGCGATTCGTCGACGCGTTGGCCGACCTGCTCCGCATCCCGCCAGGAGACTATTGGAACCTCAAGACTTTCACGCTCTTCTCCCCCTTCGACGTGGTGGACAAGAGCCGTCTCCTGCTCATCGACGGACGGCCAGAAAAGGCCCACCCCGACGTCAAGCACATATATATAAGCAAATTCGGAGTGAGCGTGTGGGTGCTGCACATCAAGTGCACCAACACCTTCGTCTTCCGCTATGATGGCGAGCGAAACCTCTACCTCAGCGGCCATAAGCTAGACGCTGACAAGGTCTACCCTATGGCCCCGGGAGGAGTCATCAACACGTCGCATGTCCGCCCCGTGTACTATGGCCACATTGCCGAGAAATTCATAACGAGACCAGACACGGGCCGCATCCTCTACCGCGCCGTGGACATTGAGTATAAGTTTTCCGAGACGGCCGTGGGCGTCCACCAGTTCAGCTTCTTGGGCAAGAGCGGCCAGCTGGTGGGCATCATGGGCGGGTCCGGCTCCGGCAAGAGCACGCTCATGAACCTTATGTGCGGCAAGCTCAAACTGAGCCACGGGCGCATAACCATCAACGGCTACGACCTCTATACCGACCATGACGCCCTGGAGGGCGTGATTGGCTACGTGCCGCAAGACGACATGCTCAACGAGGAGCTGACGGTCTATGAGAACCTGTGGTTCAACGCCCGCCTGATCTTCAGCAACAAGAGCCGGCAAGAGAAAATGGCACTCATTGAGAAGGCGCTCCAAGACTTCGACCTTGTCGAGGCCCGAGACCTCAAAGTGGGCAGCCCGCTCAATAAAGTGCTGAGCGGCGGCCAACGCAAACGCCTCAACATCGCGCTGGAACTCATGCGCGAGCCCTCAATCCTCTTTGTCGATGAGCCTACGTCTGGCCTCTCCAGCTCCGACTCCGAAAAAGTCATGGCTCTGCTCAAAAGGCAGGTGCTGAAGGGCAAGTTGGTCATAATCAACATACACCAGCCCAACAGCGACATATACAAACTTCTGGACAAACTCCTCATAATTGACCAGGGCGGCTACATTGTCTACAATGGCAACCCGATGAACGCCATTGTATATTTCAAGAAGAAGGCTCACTATGTCAACCCCGAGGAGAGGGAGTGCTACCTTTGCGGCAACGTCAAGACGGAGCAGCCGCTCCGCATCATCGAGACGAGGATGGTGGACCCATCCGGCAAACTCATAAGGAAGCGCAAAGTGACGCCGCAGGAGTGGTATAAGGCATATCAAGACGAGATTGAGGCCAACTTCGACTGGAAAAACAAAAAGGCGACCATAAAGGAGAAACTGCCCGTTAACCTATACAGCATCCCCAGCCGGCGCAGCCAGTTCATAACCTTCGTCTTGCGAGACGCCCTCAAGAAGCTCAAAGACACCCAATATATTCTCCTCAACATCCTTGAGGTGCCCATCCTTGCGATGCTGCTGGCCCTGGCCACGCACTACATTGACAAGAGCGGGGTCTACACCCTCTTCGCCAACTCCAACCTGCCCACCTACCTCTTCATGTGCGTGGTCGTGGCCATCTTCGTGGGTCTCAACACTTCGGCCGAGGAGATGATAAAAGACCGCAAGTTGCTCATGCGAGAGCAGTTTCTCAACCTTAGCAGGACGTCATACCTCAGTGCCAAGATTGTCAACCTCTTTGCCATGTCACTTGCCCAGACCCTTATGCTTGTGGGCATTGGTCACTCCATCATGGGCATCAGCACGCACATGTGGCCCGTCCACGCCGCGGTGCTGTTCTCCACGTTCGCCTTCGCCATTGTCTTTGGCCTCAACATAAGCAGCGGCCTCAAGACGGCGGTCTCCATCTACATATCCATACCGCTCGTCATCGTGCCGCAGCTTCTCTTCAGTGGCACGATGGTGGATTTCTCGCGTCTGCACCCCGCTCTCGGTAACCGCGAGTACACGCCCGTCATTGGCGACGTCATGGTCTCCCGGTGGGCCTATGAGGCTTTGGCCGTAGACCAGTTTAAGAACAACCTCTACGAGGAGCATTTCTATGACGTGGAGGTGCGCCGCAGCCTGGCGTCCTACACGGCCGCCACATGGCTGCCCGAGTTGGACAACCTCAACCGCCGGTGCGTCTCCAAGCCAGAGGGCGGCGCCCTGCTCCTCTCCGAGCTAGCGCGCGTGCAGCAAAAACTGGGGGCTTTTTTGCCAGACAGCCTGCGCCTGCCCGTGGCCTACACGCCTTCGGTCTCGCCTAGGGCGGCTGCCGCCATAGACTTCCTCAAAGGGCGGGCGCAGGCCATGTTCCTCCAGGCCAGCGCGCAGTCAGACAGCGTGGCGCAGGCTCTCGTGGCGCGGCTCGGCTCGCCCGACGCCTTGGCCGCTCTCAAGCATTCGTCTGTCAATGAGGCTCTCAGCCGCTTGGCGCAGGCCAAAGACAATTTTGAGCAGATCGCGATCTACCCCGACAAAATGGTGCGAAAGAGGCAACCCATATACGACATGCCGGACAACCCCTACGGCCGCGCTCATCTCTATTCGCCCGCCAAGAGGCTCGGCTCGGAGCTCATCCCCACGCCGCTCTTCAACTGCGCAGTGATATGGCTCCTCATTGGCTTGCTCTACGTCACGCTATACTTCGACCTGCTGCGCCACCTCCTTGAGCATTTCGAGAACTTGAAAAAACGCCGACTCGCCAAGAGGCTGGCCAAGCTCCGAATCTGACGCGCGCTTGGCACGAAACGACTAACCTAACCTGAAAAACAAATATTATGGAAGAACTGAAGCAGATGGTCGAAGCCGCATGGGCCGACCGCTCCCTCTTGGCCAAAGATGAGGTGAGGCGCGGGATAGACTGTGTGGTGGACTTGCTGGATAAAGGCTGGCTCCGCGTGGCCACTCCCGATGAGACGGGTTCGAACTGGACTGTCAATGAGTGGATTAAGAAAGCCATCATACTCTACTTCCCCATCCACGAGATGAAGACAGTGGAGTGCGACCCCTTTGAGTGGCATGACAAGGTGCCGCTCAAACACGGCTATGCCGAAATGGGAGTCCGCGCCGTGCCGCACGCCGTGGCGCGTTTTGGCTCGTTCATTGAGAAAGGCGTCGTCATGATGCCATCGTTCGTCAACATCGGCGCCTATGTGGGCGGCGGCACCATGGTGGACACGTGGGCGACCGTCGGCAGCTGCGCGCAGATTGGCCGCGGGGTTCACCTGAGCGGTGGCGTGGGCGTGGGCGGCGTGTTGGAGCCCGTGCAGGCCGCGCCGGTCATCATTGAGGATCACGCGTTCATTGGCTCCAGGTGCATCATTGTAGAGGGGTGCCACATAGGCCGCGAGGCCGTCTTGGCCGCCGGCTGCGTGCTGACGGGCTCCACCAAGATAATCGACGTCACGGGCCCCGAGCCCGTCATAACCAAGGGCTACGTCCCGCCGCGCTCCGTAGTCATCCCCGGTTCCTACGTCAAGAAATTCCCGGCTGGAGAATACGCCACGGCAGCCACGCTCATCATTGGCCGGCGAAAAGAATCTACCGACAAGAAGACGTCGCTCAACGAGTGCCTTCGAGACTACGACATCAACGCCTAGCCAGACTCCCGTCGCGTCAGGCCGACGGCACACGGAGCGCGCCCGCCTCGGCGGGGCGCTTCTTTCGCTTTTTATCATAACATAATGGCCTCGCGCCTCGTACAACGCAGACGTGGTGGCGGTGCCAAAAACACATTGACACTCATGAACAAGGAAGAGTATATGGCAGATTTGCGCCAGGCCGTCAAGACGCTCCGCGAGGGCGGCGTGATCCTCTATCCTACGGACACCGTCTGGGGGCTGGGCTGCGACGCCACAAACGCCGACGCCGTGGCCAAGGTCTACGCCATCAAGCAGAGGGCGGAGAGCAAGAGCATGCTGGTCCTGGTCGATTCGGCAAGTCGAGCCGGCGTCTACGCCAAGGAGATCCCGGACGTGGCGTATGATATGATGGACTTGGCCGACAAGCCCCTCACCCTCATACTCGACGGCGCTAAAAATCTGGCCTGCAACCTCATTGCGGAGGACGGCTCAATAGGCATCAGGGTGACCAACGAGAAGTTTAGCCATGACTTGTGCCGCGCCTTCGGCAAGGCCGTGGTCTCCACCTCAGCCAACATAAGCGGCCAGCCGGTCGCGGCCATCTTCTCCGAAGTCTCTCCAGAGATCCTCAACGCCGTGGACTACGCCGTCCTCTTCCGCCGAGAAGACACGGCCAAGGCCAAGCCCAGCAGCATTGTCAAACTCAAGGCCGACGGGCAAGTGACGGTGCTCCGCCCTTAGCCCCCGACCACTACAAACACACTGCGACGCGACAACTAAGACACAACAACAGATGATCAAGAAGCAATATCCCATAGACGTGGAGAACTACCCGTTCAAGGTCAAGACCGACGTGCAGCTGCGCTTCAACGACCTAGACGGCTACGGGCACGCCAACAATGCCTCCATGCAGGCTTTCTTTGACATAGGCCGAGCCGCCTATATGAAGGAGTGCTGCGGCCTCGAATTCTATAAGGGAGACTCCACAATGCTCGTGGTGTCATATTCCACGGACTTCCTGCACCAGGTGCACCTCGAAGACGACATCGAAGTCCGCGTGGCCGTGCACCGCATCGGGTACAAGAGCATAAGCATGATAATGGCCATAGTGAACAAGAACACGGGAGCCATTTGCGCGGTGTCAGACTCCGTCATGTCTGGCTTCAGCAAAAGGACGCAGTCCAGCATACCAATCTTGGAGAGGTGGAGGGAAAGAATTTCCCAAATTGAGGGCAAAGCGTTCTAAAACCGTCAAAAGGAGCTAAAAGAGTTATGACTGGCACGGCCTAGCTTCCGTATCTTTTTGTATCTTTGACTATGCTTTCTATTGAAAATATACTCTCAGACGTAGAGAAATGGCTCTCCGAGATAGACTACGGCCAGGAGCCGCGCAACCTCTACGACCCTGTCAGATACTCCATGTCACTTGGCGGCAAGAGGCTGCGCCCGTCAATGTGCCTCGCCACCTGCGCCCTCTTTAAGGACGATTACGGCCAGGCCAAGTGGCCCGCCATGGCCATTGAGGTGTTCCACAACTTCACCCTGCTCCATGACGACGTGATGGACAAGGCCTGCATCCGCAGGGGAAAGCCGACAGTGGTGGCCAAGTATGGCCTCAACACCGCCATATTGAGCGGAGACGCCATGCTCATTGAGACATACCGCCTCCTCCAGCTCACCGACTCCCCTTCTTTCTCGCTCATCTGTGACACTTTTAACCAGACGGCCCGTGAGGTCTGCCAAGGCCAGCAGCTGGACATCGACTTCGAGTCGCGCAATGACGTGACGGCCGCCGAGTATCTGGAGATGATTCGCCTCAAGACGGCAGTGCTCCTGGCCGCCTCGATGAAGATTGGCGCGCTCGTGGGCGGGGCCACTGCGGCGGACACCCAGGGCCTCTATGACTACGGAATCCTCCTTGGGTTGGCCTTCCAACTCCAAGACGACCTGCTAGACAGCTTTGGGGATGCCGCCACTTTTGGCAAGGCCATAGGTGGCGACATCATGGAAAACAAAAAGACCTTCCTGCTCATCAACGCCTTGGACAATGCCGACGCGCAGCAGAAGAGGGAGCTCCAGGCGTGGATGGCCAACGCCGACGCGGTGAGGGAAGAGAAGGTGGAGGCCGTGAAGAACCTTTACGAGGCCACGGGGGCCAGAGGCCTCACGGAGCGCAAGGTGGAGGAACTCTTCTCACAGGCCATGTCTAAGCTCCGCGAGATGGAGATCCCGGCCGAGGGCAAGAGATTCTTCATAGACTTCGCCAACAAGCTCTTCAAACGAGACAAGTAACAACATACACATCATACACATTTTATGGCAAAGAAAGGCAAGATTATCCAGATAGTTGGCCCTGTGGTGGATGTCGCTTTCGACACCGCCGAGGACGAGCTCCCGGAGATATACGACGCTCTGGTCATAACCCGAGACAACGGGGATAAGCTCATTGCGGAGTGCGAGCAGCACATCGGCGAGAGCACCGTCAGGTGCATAGCCATGGAGACCACCGACGGCCTCCGCCGAGGCATGGAGGTGGAGAGTACCGGCGCGCCCATCCAGATGCCTAACGGCGACAACGCCCGCGGACGCCTGCTCAACGTGATCGGCGAGGCCATAGACGGCATGCCAAACCCCGACAAGAAGGGCGGCAGCCCCATCCATAAGCCAGCACCATCTTACGAGGAGCTGACCACAGAGGCCGAGATCCTCTTCACAGGCATCAAGGTGATCGACCTCATCGAGCCCTATGCCAAGGGCGGCAAAATTGGCCTCTTCGGTGGCGCGGGCGTCGGCAAGACTGTCCTTATCCAGGAGCTTATCAACAACATTGCCAAAGGACATAACGGCCTCTCCGTCTTCGCGGGCGTGGGCGAGCGCACCCGCGAGGGTAACGACCTGCTCCGCGAGATGATAGAGAGCGGCATCGTGAACTATGGCGAGGCTTTCAAAGAGAGCATGGAAAAGGGCGAGTGGGATCTCTCTAAGGTGGATCAGGAGGCCCTTGCCAAGTCGCAATGCACCATGGTGTTCGGTCAGATGAACGAGCCTCCCGGAGCCCGCGCCCGCGTGGCGCTCTCGGGTCTCACCGTGGCGGAGAGCCTCCGCGATGGCGATGGCAAGGGCGCCGGTCGAGACATCCTCCTCTTCATTGACAACATCTTCCGATTCACTCAGGCCGGCTCCGAGGTCTCCGCCCTTTTGGGACGTATGCCTTCGGCCGTGGGCTATCAGCCAACCCTGGCTTCTGAGATGGGCGCCTTGCAGGAGCGAATCACCTCAACGAAGCACGGTTCCATCACTTCTGTGCAGGCCGTCTACGTCCCTGCCGATGACTTGACCGACCCGGCTCCGGCCACCACCTTCGCCCACCTCGACGCCAAGACCGTCCTTAGCCGTAAAATTGCAGAGCTCGGCATATACCCGGCTGTGGACCCTCTCGACTCCACGTCCCGAATCCTCTCCCCAGAGATTGTGGGCAAGGCTCACTACGAGTGCGCCGAGCGCGTAAAGCAGCTCCTGCAGCACTATAATGAGTTGCAAGACATCATCTCAATTTTGGGTATGGAGGAGTTGTCTGAGGAGGATAAGCTCGTCGTGGCCCGCGCGCGCCGCGTGCAGCGTTTCCTCTCACAGCCGTTCTTCGTGGCAGAGCAGTTCACAGGCCTCAAGGGCGCCTACGTCTCAATCGAGGATACCATCAAGGGCTTCAACATGATTATGGATGGCGAGCTTGACAAGTACCCCGAGGCCGCGTTCCACCTTGTCGGAACCATTGAGCAAGCAATTGAGAAGGGTGAGCGCCTCTTGAAAGAGAACGCCTAACGGCACGCCAACGCTTAACAGACAGCAATATGGACACGCCCATGAATCTGGAAATAGTCTCACCCGAGAGGGTCGTCTTCAGTGGCGACATCGAGATGGTGGAGATGCCCGGCAAGAACGGGAGGTTCGCCATCCTGCCTCATCACGCCCCCATAATCGCCACGCTGGCAGCAGGCGCCATCCGCGTCAAGCCTGTTGGCGGTGAGGAGCAGTCTTTTGATTGTCAGGCGGGGTATGTGGAGTGTTCGGCCAACAAGGTCTCAATACTCCTCAACTCCTAGCTTAAGGCGAGGCCGAAATCTGGCAATAGTTTTGCAATTAGCATAGATGGCGCGGCTGCGTGCGGAAACGTGCGCGGCCGCGTTTTTTTTGCCGAGCAGGGATCTTCGCTTTTATGAAAAGAGGAGTGACGATGGCGGGCTGTAGCGTAGGCTGGTGTGGGTGAAAGAGTTGTCGGCCTGTCATTCCGTGCGGTAGCGCTCCTTTTGCGTGAGCAAGTGCCCCATATGAGGGTCAAAGAGCCAATGGCTTGAAAGGCTGGCTGGCATTTTGAGCAACAGGCGCGTCTGCCGAGGGGTCAGGACGGAGATTCCGCCCCTTATGCCCATTCCCTTGGCCATTTCTTCCGCCACGGCTGCCAGGGTCGAGTTGATGCCCGCGCACATCAGGCGTTCTCCGACTCCTCCGTCCGTCCATGCGAAAATGAGGGCTGACGCCAACGTCTCCGCGTTGACAAACGCGCTCTCCATTGGCGGGACGTGACGCCCGCCAGTTGCCAAATATCTCCGCAATTTCTCCTCCAAGACGCTCCCGTGGCCGGAGTGCGTGTCTCCTAATGCCCATCCTGCGCACACCGTGGTCACGCTCACGCCGCGCTCCGCGGCTCGCCAGGCCTCCATCTCTTGTCGGAATAGAGACCGCTCCACTGCCGTGCGGCGGTCGTCTGACTGATATGCCGTGTGGGTGTCAACGGGGGACTCCGTGGTCTGATGCCCTAGTGAAAGTATTGAGCCGCAGTGTATCAGTCTCTTCACGCCAGAGGCCTCGATGGCCATGGTCAGGTTCGTCATGCCGCCAACGTTCATGGCCCACACCCTCTCTGCCTTGTGTGGCTCAAAGTCCATAAGGCTGGCGGTGGAGAATATGACGTCAGACCCCGCGATGGCGTCGCCTATGTCTTTGGGGCAGAACGCGTCAATGTGGCATGCGTCTTTTGCGGCCGTTGGCTCGTCACAGAGGATTATGTGACGGGCTTCCGCTCCCAAGTCGGCCAGTTTCCGCGTCAGGACGCTGTCCGTGGCCAGACCTAGGCCGATCACGGCGCACCTCTTGCCTTTTATGCGGGCGAGGCTTATGTCTGACACCGATGTTTGCATCTGCCGTTTTGTGGATGTGATGGCAAAATTAGCTAAATTCACCCTCATTAACGGCAAGCATGGCACTTAACTACATTTGGGTCTTCTTCATTCTGGTGGCGGGCGTCGTCTCGCTCTGCCGATGGATTATTAGCGGAGACGTGTCCGCTCTCTCAGACGTCGTGGGCTCCACGTTCACGTCCGCAAAGTCGGGCTTTGAGATCTCGCTCTACCTCACTGGCGTCCTTACGCTTTGGATGGGGCTTATGAGAGTGGGCGAGGCCGGGGGCGCAGTCGGTGGCCTCAGTCGGGTCATATCGCCACTGTTCTGCCGTCTTTTCCCTGGCGTGCCGAGGGGGCATGCGGCCTATGGCTCCATGACCATGAACATTGCCGCCAACATGCTCGGCCTCGACAACGCCGCGACGCCCATGGGGCTTAAAGCCATGGCTGAGCTGCAGGAGCTGAACCCTGAGAAGAGCCGCGCCACGAATGCGCAGGTCATGTTCCTTGTCCTCAACACAAGCGGCCTCACCATAATTCCCGTCACCATCATGGCCTATCGTCAGCAGTGCGGCGCGGCCAACCCCGCCGACGTCTTCCTGCCCCTTTTGCTCGCCACGTTTTGCTCCACGGTGGCGGGGCTTGTGGCTGTGGCCGCGGTGCAGCGCATCAACTTGCTCAACCGCGTTGTCTTGGCCTATCTTGGCGGCATGGCGGCTCTTATGTGCGGGCTTGTCTTCGCCTTGGACGGCATGCCGCGCGAGCGGGTGCAAAATCTCTCGGTCGGCGTCTCAAGCGCGGTCTTGGTGCTTGTCATCTGCTGCTTCGTCATCATGGCGCTGCGGAGACGCGTCAATGTCTACGACACGTTTATTGACGGAGCGAAAGACGGCTTCAAGACCGCCGTCTCCATCATCCCTTTCCTTGTGGCCATGCTTGTGGCCGTCGGCATGTTCCGCGCCTGCGGGGCGTTAGATTTCGCCCTCGACGGAGTCCGTTGGTGTGTAGGCTCGTTGGGGATAGACTCCCGGTTTGTTGACGCTTTGCCAACAGCTTTCATGAAGCCCCTCAGTGGCAGTGGCGCGCGCGGCTTCATGATAGAATGCATGAACACCTGCGGGGCGGACTCTTTTGCGGGTCGCCTCTCTTGCCTCTTCCAAGGGGCGGCGGATACCACTTTTTTCATCCTTGTCGTCTATTTTGGCTCTGTCGGAATCAAGGACACGCGCCATGCCGTGGCTTGCGGCCTCATTGCCGATGTGGCGGGCGTCATTGCGGCCATCGCCATAGCCTATTTTTTCTTTGGGTAGTGGAGCGTGGGGAAGATGACAAATTGAGTCAAATGAGCGCAGACGATGAAAAAAAGGAAGCCGTGAGGCTTCCTTTGCTGTCTAATGCCATTTCTGTGATGTTTGCGCTTGTATATTGAGAATTTTAGAAGTCCGACAAGTCGTTCATGTCAGCCGGGATTTGGGAGATTTTCTTGTAGGCTTTGTTCAGTCTGTGGATCAGTTTCTTGATCTTTTTGTCATCCAGCTCCCCCTCTCGCACATCACCCTCCACCTGCAACCTGTATTTTGAAAAACCATGTTTGAGTAGTTTTTCAAGTTGCTCTTTTGAGAGTGGGTACTTGGCATCGGTGGCAAAGACCCAAGTCTCACTTCCGCCCAGTAAACCCAAAATTCCATCCGTGCCCCAGTATGTCGTGTGAGCTGCTGGGCAACTGCTCCCCTGGGGAGACACAAGTTCCATAATCTCCCCATTCACTTTCAGTATGAGTTTGGAGCCTTTGTTGGTTTCCTTGAAACCTTTCTTGCCGTAGGTGCGGACTAAGAACTCTGTCACAATCTCGGAGCTTTGCCCATACTTCCCAATGGCGAGGCCGCACTCAGAGAAGCCGTCCATGTCGAGTTTATTCCCGTCAAATTTCGTGGCAATGCTTTGATTCCCCAGAATAGTCACAATCCTGCGTGTCTTGCGCTTGCGCCTGATAATCTACGATGCTCACAACTATGGCCGCCAAGGAAGCTGCCCATTTAATCCAAGACATAAGACCGTCATTTTGAAACCGCCAACTGTGAGCCTTGCCGCGTCTTGACCACCGTCAGGCCACGGTCATGCCCCCGCGCCCTGCGCCGGCCCGCAAGGTCATAGGTCTCCGCGCGCCCGTCTCCTGACGCCACAGTCCTCATAGCCGTCAGTTCCGCCGCGATGTAACCTAGCTTGGGGTCGGAGATGACGCTGACGTAGCCGTCTGAGACTATGTTTTGAGGCGTGCCGTCATAAGCAAGCCACTTCCTGTTTGTTGGAAGCTCCGCATTCAGGTTGTTCGTATACTCCTCAAATGCTCCTGGCAAGATGTGCGTGAGGTCAGTGGCTTCACTCATGTCTATGCGCGTGCCGCGTACCGTCTCCTCCTTTGCGAAGCATTTGCGCCCCACCGATACCACTCCTCTGCCTATTTTGATACGCTCAAGATACCAATTGCCGTAAAAAGCGTAGTCGCCAACAGCCAATTTGGCCTTACTTGAGAGGCTTATGCGCCTACACCATACACCGTAAAAAGCGGAGTCTCCAATAGACTCAATATTCTCAGGGAGTGGGATGAATTTCTCACTTACCGGATAGCCTGTTATTATTCCCGCAAGCGCGCCAGCCCCAATGGAGACAATTGACGCCGGAAACTCATAGCTATCGGCGAAGGCCTGGGCGAAAGACCCGCGCGGCAACTCCGTGCGGCCATCTTCAAAAACAAGTCGCCCATATCCGCCCACAAAGGCGTGCGAGCCAATGTGTTTAAGCGACTTAGGAATGTAAAGCACATCGCTGTGAGACATAAAGAAGGCATAGTCTCCCACCCACTCCACGCCAGATGCTATGGTGACCTGTCTCACCGTGACCCGATTCTGTTCAAAGCCGTGGATAAGATCCTCCATGTTTCTGGCAAAGGCGTAGTTGCCAACCCTTTTGACGTTGGCCGGAATGTTGACGGATGTCAGCAGATTAGCGCAGAATGCAGAATCTGCTATCTCCACCACATCCGGCCCTATCTGCAACTCTGTCAGCATATTCATGGCGAAGCCGTCTAGCTTACGAAGAGAGCCGGGGAGTGTGAGGCGGGAGATGTAGTTGTATGTAAACGCATCGTGACCAATGTGGTCAACTGTCTGCGGCAAGTCCAGTTCAGTGAGGAAGCACGAATAGAAGGCTTTGTCACCAATGTATTTGACGCCGGGTGAGAGAACCAGTCGCTCTATGGGGCAGTCCGAAAAGGCTGAGGCACCTATGCTGTCAACGCTAGCAGGGATGGTCAGGGACGCTATGGTGCTATCGTTGTAGCTTTGCCTGAATGCAGAGTCGCAAATGACCTTCAAACCGTCGGGCAATGAAATGTCCATCAGCGGGCAGAATTGAAACGCCTTGTGGCCTATCCGCTTGACTCCCTCTGAAATGCGCACGCCAGATAGGCGAAATCTCTCAAAAACGCCTTTGCCGATGGCTGTCACCTTCTCCCCGCCGAACTCAGACGGTACCTCAATTCTCTCAAAATCCTTTTTGCCAATTTTTACACTCACAAGTTCCCCGTTCCTCACCTCAACCTCGTCCGTGGTAAGAACATGATATTCCTGTGAGAAAGTTGGTGCGGGAAAAAAATAATGAAGAGGAGGGTAAAGATAAGGTGCCTCATCATTTGATTTTCTTGACAGTTTGAACAAGTCTTATGGGCAAAAGAGGTTCCATATCTTGGTGGGCTGCAGTGTAATAGTCATATCCACCATCCAGGTCAACTATAGTTATAAACCAAGTTCCATATGGACCTTGGTGGCCATTTGTATTGGGAGTGTACTCTCGGTTCCAGAAATAGGCGTTCTTTTCTCCCATATGGTAATCTATGAGGTGTGGAGTTATCGAGTCTTTTTCTAAACCTGGTATTGAGCCTGCCTTAGCGTATCTCTGTGGCCATAAAGGTGGTATATATGTCCTGTAGTCCTAAGTTTGAGCAGGGATTGAGCTTCTTTCCAGCGTAGATTGGAAATCATTTCCGCAGACTCTTCTGTAGATGGAATGTGCCACTTGTCAAGAGCCTCATATTCTGGTGTGAGTTCATCAAGGTCAACGAGGCCCTCCGTGCGGATTTGCTTTTCCAAAAGCATAGCCAAACTATGTAGGTAATAGTTTGTTTTAACCTTGGTGACGGTGAGCCTCAGGTGTTTACTGACTTCTAGCTTGGTTCCGCTTTGCCAACGGAACTCTTCCCTTACGGACCAATGATCAAAATCATTAGGCAGGTCAATTGTCTGGTTGTAGTCAGCTGTTGTCCATCGTTGATTTCCGACGATGACTGTTCGTATAGGCTGGCAGTTGATTGTCACGTCACCAGCGTCTTTCACAACGTCAAGCCCGATAGTCATTTTGTTTTCTCCAGGGCTATCTTCTCCATAGGTTGGAGAGAAGATTGGGAAAATGTTTTGAGACTCTCGAACCAGAACCTTGGCATCTTTCTCGATGTCAGAATCTTCTGATAGTTTTTCGTGCGTAGGTTCCATTGCCTCTTCACTGCAAGACTGAAGACTAAACGCAGTGAAAAGCACGGTGGCTAGTAGGAAATGTTTTAACATAGTAACAAAGTTAGGAGTTGATACATTGCGATATTAAAGTTTATTTTAATCTTGCGCAATATTCTTATGGAAATTTTATTGTCCAAACTCCTCATACCAAAACGTCAGTCCGCTCTTCTCGTCCTTCATTGGTTGTGAGCGGTTTGTGGAGCTCCAGTCCGAGAAATCGGGGAAGAACGTGTCGGCCTCCGGAAACTCGCAATCTATCATGGTTAGGCACAGCTGCGAGGCGAAAGGAAGAAAAGCCCCATAGACCTGTGCGCCGCCTATGACGAACACCTCCTGCTCCTGCGCCACAAGCAGCAGTGCCTCTTCTACCGAGCGGGCCACCTCAACGCCCTCGACAGAGAATGACGGGTCGCGGGTCAGGACAATGTTGCGCCGCCCTGGTAGCATGCGCTTTGGCAGGGCCTCGTTTGTGCGGCGGCCCATGATGACCGTCTTGCCCAGGGTGAGAGCCTTAAAGTGCTTGAGGTCTTGACGGATGTAGGTGAGCTGATCGCCATGGAGGCCTATGGCCCGGCGGCGGTCAATGGCCGCGATGAGTGTTATCATATGTGTTAAAAAAGAAGAGGCCGCGCCACACAATGGGGGCGCGGCCTCAATGAGACTTTAGGCTATGATGTTGGCCACACGGCCATTAGCTCTGCTTTCCGCCCCTGTCGCGGTGGCGACGCTCGGCGCGGTTGGGGCGTGGAGAGGGGTAGTAGTCATCGCGGAAGTCGCGACCGTCGCGACGGTCGTCACGGCGGCCTCCGCGGCGGCCACCGCCGAAGCCACCGCCAAACCCGCCACGGCGGCGGCGCGGCGCGTCATCGCCATCATCGGCGCGGGGAGCTGCTTTCTCGCAGATTATCTTATACCCGTCCACCACGCGGCCGTTGAGAGCCTCGACAATCTGGTCGGAATATTGTCCATCGACATCAACGAAAGAGAAGTTGCGCATGATGTCGATGTGGCCGATGTTGACCTTGCCGGGCAGGTCGCGGGTGTACTCGTTGATAAGGCCGATGATGTCGGCGGGGCGGATGGCGTCAATCTTGCCCACGTTGATGAAGAGGCGAGACATGTTCTCATCCCCCTGGCGGCGCTCGCCCCTCTGCGCAGGCTCGTCAGACACGTTGAGGTCGTTGGCTCCCTGGTAATATTTGTTGACGGACTCGAACTCGGCCGAGATGAACTTGGCAATGACCTCCTCTTTGGAGAAATTTGCCAACTTCTCAATCATCTCCGGGATGAACTTGGCCACGGCGGACTCCTCGTCGACCTGCTGGTCCGCGATGCCCTGCACAAAGTGCTGGAGCTTGATTTGGCAAATCTCGTCGGCGTTGGGCACCATCTTGCGGGTGAAGGTCTTGCCGGAGATCTTCTCGATCTGCCTGATTTTGGAGAGCTCCTTCTTGCATACTATGGCCACGCTTATGCCGCTCTTGCCGGCGCGTCCCGTGCGGCCGGAACGGTGGATGTAGACCTCGATGTCGTCCGGCAGGTTGTAGTTGATGACATGGGTGAGGTCATGCACGTCAATGCCTCGGGCCGCGACGTCGGTGGCCACGAGGATCTGAAGGTGCTTCATCTTGAAACGCTGCATCACCATGTCGCGCTGCGCCTGCGAGAGGTCGCCGTGGAGGGCGTCGGCGTTGTAGCCGTCGGTTATGAGCTTGTCGGCCACGTCTTTGGTCTCCTCGCGGGTGCGGCAGAACACGATGCCGTAGATGTCAGGCACCATGTCCACAATGCGTTTGAGGGCCAAGTATCGGTCCGACGGGCGAACGAGGTAATAGTCATGCTCCACCGTGTCGGCGCCCTGATTGGTGCGGCCAATCTTGATCTCGATGGGGTCGTTCATATAGTTCTTGGCCACCTTGGCTATGAAAGGGGGCATGGTGGCCGAGAAGAGGAGCGTCTGGCGCGTGTCCGGCGTGGAGCTGAGGATGGTCTCCAGGTCGTCCTTGAAGCCCATGTCCAGCATCTCGTCGGCCTCGTCAAGCACGAGCCAGCGGATCTCGTCAATCTTCAGCACGCCGCGCTCAATGAGGTCTATGACGCGGCCGGGGGTGCCGACCACGATCTGCGCGCCTTGGCGGAGCTGCTTGATCTGCTTGCGGATGTCTGAGCCGCCATATACGGCGCAAATTTCAACCTCAGGCTTATATTTTGCAAAGTTTACGAGGTCGCGTGAAATCTGGAGGCAAAGCTCGCGGGTGGGGCTGAGGATCATGGCCTGCACGTGGTCCACCTGAGGGTCTACCATCTGCACGATGGGGAGGCCGAAAGCGCCGGTCTTGCCGGTGCCCGTCTGGGCGAGCGAAACGATGTCTTTGCCGCAATTGAGAATCTCAGGGATGCTCTTCTCCTGAACGGGCGTGGGCTCCACGAAGCCGAGCTCGCCGATGGCCTGGAGCATCTGCTCGTCTAGGCCAGTCTCTTGAAATGTTGCCATTTGAAAAATAAGGGATGTGTGTCCACGCCACGGGGCATGACTCGCGTCTTGCCTTCGTGCGGTGGTGAGATAATAAAATAACGCAGGTCGTTCACAGAAACACTCAGACACTGCTCTCAATCCCTACGTCCTCCTTCACCCACAGAGCCCCGACTGGACTCTTTCGACGAAACAAAATCTAAAAGCGAAGACGCCTGCCAGCGCAGCTCGGCGCCTCTCGCACCCACCCGGCTTATTGGTGGCCAGAAATGGAAGACGCGGGAAAATCGGCCATGCCGAAGTTCTATTAAGACGGCGCGAAGATAGGGCAGCGCGTTCAAAAATGCGAGCCCGCGTGCAAAGATTGAAGATATTTAACAGCATAGTGCTATATTTGTATGCTAAAACGGCAAAGATGGCAACACTTGTTCTGGCTGCTGGCATCATATATTTCGTGGGCCACATGCTCACCCATTTCTTTGAGCGGTCTAAGATTCCCGATGTCTTGATGCTCATCTTGTTCGGCATCGTGGCGGGGCCTCTGACTGGCCTCATGACGGTCGACCGCATCGGCTACGCGGGAGAGGTCTTCACCCAGTTCGCCCTCATCATCATTCTCTTTGAGGGCGGCATGGGCATAGAGCTTCGCAACTTGGTGCGCTCCGCCCGCCAGAGCGTCATCATGACCGCGTGCTTCTTTTTCATCTCCGCCGCAGCGGTGGGGCTTGTCATGCATGTGGGCTTCGACTATTCCCCCATGGCGGCAGCCGTCACCGGCTTCATCTGCGGCGGCACGTCCAGCGCGGTCGTCATCCCTTTGCTCGGGATGATAAGGGCAAGCAAGAAGGCGGGCGCCATGCTGGTGATTGAGTCCGCCCTCACCGACGTGCTGTGCATCGTGTTCACAATCGGCGTGTTGCAGAGCATTGACAATGGCGAGTTCAAGATTGGCCGCATCATATACACCCTTGTGGCGTCGCTCGTCGTGGCGTGTCTCATTGGCGTGGCCTGCGGCATCATATGGTTGCGGATAATCAATTGGATACGCTCGTTCTCCAACACCCAGTTCGCCACCTGTTTCTTCATGTTCGTCGTCTATGGCCTCACGGAGCTTATGGGCTTCAGCGGGGCCATAGCGGCCCTCGCCTTCGGCATCGTCATTGGCAACGCGCGCATCGTGGCCCGCAAGCTATACAATCTATATCTCACGGCGAGTCCCGTGGGCGTGGTCTCTGACGCTGAGAAAAACCTGTATAGCGAACTGGCTTTCCTGGTTAAAATATTCTTCTTCCTCTACTTGGGCATCAGCATTCCTTTCGAGAGCTCCGGCATCGTGGCCGTGGCCCTCACCATCGTGGCCGTGCTTTTCGCCCTGCGGCCCTGGTGCGCGCTGTTTCTTACGGGCGACTCCGTGACGCCGCATGACAAGACCCTCACCGCCGTGATGCTGCCCAAGGGCTTGGCCGCGGCCGTGCTGGCCGGTCTGCCGTCGCAATATGGGATGGTGGAGGGCGGAGACATCCAGGCCATAACCTTCCACGTTGTGCTGTATAGCATAATAACCACGTCTGTGCTGATACCGCTTGTGGAAAAGACGCCGGTGGGGACATATATGGACAAGTTTTTCGGCCGCGGCGCAAAGGCAGCCGATGACGCCATTGAAGACGGGCAGAGATGACGGGGGTGGCGAAGAGGCTGCTGGCCATCGTCGGCCCCACGGCGTGCGGCAAGACCGCATTCGCAGTGCGTATGGCGCAAGAGCTTGGCGGCGAGATTATTAGCGGAGACTCCCGCCAGGTTTATCGAGGTATGGACATCGGCACAGGCAAGGATCTGGCCGACTATCGCACGCCGCGGGGCGACATCCCGTACCACCTCATAGACATTGCCGATCCCGGTGAGAAATATAACGTCTTCCGCTATCAGCAGGACTTTGCCGAGGCCTATGCCGACATCACGCGGCGCGGGCGAGAGCCCATCTTGTGCGGCGGCTCCGGACTATATGTCGAGGCCGTGATAAAAAACTACGGCCTGCTGAGCGTGCCGCCCAACCCCGCCCTGCGTCAGGAGCTGGAGGGCAAGAGCCTAGAGGAGCTGGCCGCGATCTTGTCATCATATCAGAGGCTGCACAACGTTACCGACCTTGACAACCGCCGCCGGGCCATACGCGCCATAGAGATCGCCGACCACCTGCGGTCTCACCCCGAAGAGAGCGGCCCCACGGGCGGGCTTCGCACCACGGTGCTGGGGCTAGACATAAGCCGCGAAACGCGCCGCGAGAGGATTAGCAGCCGCCTCAGGGCCAGGCTCCGAAACGGCATGGTGGATGAGGTGCGCGGCCTCTTGGCCAAAGGAGTGAAGGCGGACGATCTCATATACTACGGCCTCGAGTATAAATACGTGACAATGTTCTGCATCGGCCAGATGAGCTATGACGATATGCAGGCCCAGCTGGAGATTGCCATCCATCAGTTCGCCAAGCGGCAGATGACATGGTTCCGGGGCATGGAGCGGCGAGGCACGCGCATAGAGTGGATAGACGCCAGCCAGCCCGCCGACGCCATGGTGGCCCAGGCCAAGAGAATAATGGCCGAGAATGACGCCTCGCGCCACGAATAGACACAGACGCAACAACATAAAAAATGACAAGATTTTTGACGGTGCTGGCCATAGCCCTGATGACGGCGTTGCCTGGCTGCAAGACCGATGACGATGAGACTTTGAGCGAGGCCGAACGCCAAGACGCCCTGAACACCCTGAAAGGTGACATGGTACTCTCTGCCAAGGCCACGGTGAACGGGGTGGACAAGACCCTGCTGCCAAATGGCGCGCCCGCGTTTTTCACATTCGAGGAGCGCGATGGCGGACTGACCATGTGGCAGCGCGACTTTCGCGTGGGCAATATGCCTTTCCCCATAAACTTCGGCGTGGAACTGACGCTCGGCCCCTTGCTCTCGTTCGAGGAGGGAGACTTCAACGAGGGCGGGTGGGTGCGTTTCCACGGCAGGCGCGGCAAGCTCTCGATTGACGGCAACGCGCCATCCTCCGCGGTGGACGAGACGGCCTCCGGCGACGGCTCCACCGTCACGGGCTACGTCAACGCCCGCACCAAAGAGATTGTCTTGCAGATAAGCTACGCCCTCATGACTGTCGAGGTCGTGGCGGAGCGGCAGGCGATAGACCCCTCGCGCGTGACAAACTACGAGGCGGAAAAAGAGCAGTATGAGCACGACTTGGAAGAATACAAAAAAGAGCACGGCCTGGATCCGGGCAATTGAGTCGCGCTGGCTGGCATATTATTCCGCGGTAAATTGGAAAAAGGGATTTTTCCTGCTAATTTTGCCACGTTGAAGGTGTCTTGCGCCCTAGGCTTTTATGAAATGAGCAGCGTAGTAAAAAATTTCATCACTCGCGCGGTGACGGGCATATTGTTTGTGCTTGTCGTCGCGGCCATGTTCATACTCGGGGCGAAGACCCATGCGCTGAGCTACGCCATAATGATGGCGGTGATAATAACCATAGCCACGCATGAGTATTACCATATGCTTCAGGCTGGCGGCATGTCTCCGCACTTCCGCACTGGGCTGTGTACCAATCTGGCCGGCTTCTTCTTGGGCTTCATGGTGTGCAACTATGGTTGGGATGTCCGTCTGCTCCTTGTGACTGTGGGCCTCGTCTGGCTCATGTTCCTCGTCGAGCTGTTCAGCACGAATAAGAACCCGCTAAACAACATCGCCCTCACCATCCTCGGCTGCGTCTACATCGGCCTGCCGTTCTCCCTGTTCAACCTTCTGGCGTTCAAAAATGGCGGTTACGACTTCTGGCCCATCATTGGCATTTTCGCCCTGGTGTGGGTCAATGACACCGGCGCCTACCTCTGTGGCGTGACCATGGGCAAGCATAAGCTCTATGAGCGCATATCGCCGAAGAAGACCATCGAGGGTTTCGTGGGCGGCGTGCTGCTCACCGTGGCTGTGGGCTGCATATCATACGTCTGCCTAGGCGACTGCTTCTTTCATGCCGGTCTCCCGTTCACCCTGCTGACAACGGCCATCGTGGCTGTCATAGGCACGTGTGGCGACCTTGTCGAGTCCATGTTCAAGCGGTCAGTGCACATCAAGGACTCCGGCCGTCTGCTGCCGGGCCACGGCGGCATCTTGGACCGTTTTGACGCGGTGATGTTCGCGGCCCCCATTGTGAGCCTGCTCTACTATTTCTTCATTTAACCCAACATCCTCAAAATCAAAATGATCTTTCACAAAGAAGGAAGAGTCACGATAGCGCTCTCGCTTGTTCTTTTCGTGGTGGTGAATGCCGTCGCATGGTGGGGTCTCGGGCGCCCGTTGGCGCAGATTGTGACCGTGGTGACCCTCATCCCTCTTTGTGTGGCCATCAACTTCTTCCGCCGGCCAGCACGTCACAAGGTCAGGCTCGCCGGTTCGGTCGTGTCGCCGTGCGATGGCACGGTGGTGGCCATTGAGGAGACGTATGAGCCGGAGGTCTTGAAATGCCAGGCCCTTCAGGTGTCCATATTCATGTCGGTGTTCAACGTCCACATCAACTGGTTCCCTGTCGGTGGCACTGTGGATTACTATCGTCATCACGACGGTCGCAAGATGGCCGCCTACCTTCCCAAGTCCTCTACCGACAATGAGAGATCCTCAGTCCTGATCACCACGAAAGAGGGGCAGAAAGTGCTGGCCAGACAGGTGGCGGGCGCCATGGCCCGCCGCGTGGTCACCTATGTCAAAGAGGGGCAGACGGTGACGCAGTCTGACGAGATGGGCTTTATTAAATTCGGGTCGAGGGTGGACCTATACCTGCCTCTCGGAACCAGGGTTGACGTTAAGCTCAAAGACAAGGTGACGGGTAGTCAGACAGTGATAGGCTGGCTCAAATGACGGTTTAGAGACCAGGTAGAACAAGAGACAATGAATGCCCGTCTTGGCCCTCGGTGGCAAAAGGCGGGTCTTTTTTACGCATCTTACCTTATTAAAATATCAAGAGGTGAAAACAAGGGGTAGTTATTTTGAGCTGATTGACCAGACCTACTACTTTCCACAAGAAGGTTTCGACTTGGAGAACGGCAACCTGTTCTTCAACAACATCTCTCTGCGGTACATAATCAGCAAATACGGCACACCCGTCAAGATTACCTACCTGCCCAAGATTGGCGACCAGATCAAGCGCGCCCGCAACTTGTTCAGCAAAGCCATCAGGAGCAACGGCTACCGCGGCGAGTACAAGTATTGCTACTGCACCAAGAGCTGCCACTTCAGTTTTGTGGTGAAGGAGGCTTTGCGATATGGAGTGCAGTTGGAGACCTCATCGGCCTATGACATTGACATTGTCCGTGAGCTCTACAATGAGGGAGCCATAACGAACGACATCATCATCATCAACAACGGCTACAAGTCCGACCTCTATTTGCAGAAAATCAAGGGCCTCGTAGACATGGGGTTCAGCAACTGCATCACGGTGCTAGACAGCATGGACGAGCTTGACCGCCTCACAGCGGTGATGGGCGGCAAGCACGTCAACATAGGCATCCGGATGGCCATAGACGAGGAGCCGCAGGCAGCCTACTACACAAGCCGCCTCGGAATCCGCCCGTCCGAGATCATAAACTTCTATAACACTAAGATTAAGGACAACCCATCCGTCAGCCTTACCCTCTTCCACTTCTTCGTAGACTCCGGCATCAAGGACACACTCTATTTCTGGGGCGTGTACCAGAAGGCCATATCCCTCTATGCCGAGCTGAAGAAACAGTGCGAGTCGCTCCACATTATCGACCTCGGTGGCGGGCTGCCCATCCGCAGTAACCTGGCTTTTGACTATGACTACAAATATATGGTCAACGAGCTGGTCCGAAGCCTCAAAGAGGTGTGCCAAAACGAGGATATTGACGACCCCGACATTGTCACGGAGTTCGGCAAATATACCGTGGGCGAGACAGGCGCGGTGATTTTCAAAATTGTGGAGGCAAAACGCCAAAATGATACCGAGCTGTGGTATCTTATTGACAACAGCCTCATGACCACCATACCGGACAGTTGGGGCATAGCCGAAAAATTCATCCTGCTGCCCATCAACAAGTGGGACAAGCCATACCAGAGGGTGAACATAGGCGGCATCACGTGCGACCATGCGGACTATTATAACACCGAGGATTTGAACCAGCAGGTGTTTATGCCGTGCGTGGAGCAGGGAGACCCCGAGCCGCTCTACATTGGCTTCTTCCACACGGGCGCCTACCAAGACTCCATAAGTGGCTACGGCGGCATCAAGCATTGCCTGATACCCAGTCCCAAGCACGTGGTGATTGACCGCGATGAGAATGGCCAAATAGTGGACTACCTCTTCAATGACGAGCAAAAACCTGAGGATATGCTCCGAATTCTTGGCTACAACAAATAACGGGCGCGTCCCTCAGAATTATGGGCGAGACTCTCCACGGCACTAACGGGACCTATGTGATAGACGGGTCGATGGGGCGCGGCAGCAAGTTTGGCGGCGTGATGACCGCCACTGACGACGCCGGAGGCCGAGTGACCGTGAAGGCTCTCGAACGATATGGGGAGGGGCTCTTGGGCATATTGGAAAGGCTCAAGGCCATAAAGCGCCCCGACGTGGCGGAGGTGAGGGATGTTTTCACAGGAGGCGACGGCCGGCTCTATGTGGTTCGCTCTATGATCGCGGGGACCGACTTGAAGACAATTTTCGCCAACAAGAAAGTTTACGGCAAAATTGATGAGGATCAGTTCCTGCGGATGGGGTGCGCGGTGCTGAGAGCTTTGGACGCAGTGCACGCCGCGGGGGTGATACACAGAGACATAAAGCCGTCTAACATAATCATACGCCACCCTGACGCAGCCGACCTGACAAAGTGCGACCTGAGCCAAGTGGCGCTGATTGACTTTGAGCAAGGGCAGGCCTTCCCCCCGGACGGACGGGCTCGCTCGCAGTTCTCACTCATCTACTCTCCGCCAGAGATGCTGCTAAAACACAATGAGTTCGTGGGGCCGCAAGCCGACATCTTCGCCCTCGCCATCACCATATACCACATGGTGATGGGCAAGACGCCCTATACCGACTGCAACCCCGAGGTGCTGATTAACTTGCAGCTCACATACCCTATGAAGAAGCCCGCACGCATGACGGATGAGCTTTTCGCAGTGCTGAGCAAGGCGGCGCATAAGGCATCGTTTCGCCTCCCGCCGCGCAGGCTGAGCGCGGAGGAGGTGGGGCAGACGCTGAAGAGCGGGGTGGAGGGCAGGTATTCCACGGCCGCAGAGATGTTGCGAGACCTGGAGGCTGTGCCTCACGCCCTGAAACCCGCCACGTGGTGGCAAAGAGCGCTGGGAGACAAATAAACACAGAAAGAGCGAAACAGGTAAATGAAACAATATCTCGAGTTGGCCAAGCGGATCTTGGACGAGGGCAACAAACGCGGCGACCGTACCGGCACTGGCACCGTGAGCGTCTTCGGCCATCAGATGACGTTTGACTTGGCCGATGGATTCCCGTTGCTCACAACGAAGAAGCTTCACACCAAATCAATCATATATGAGCTGCTTTGGTTTTTGCGAGGCTCCTCCAACGTGCATTGGCTGCAAGAACATGGCGTGAGAATTTGGAACGAGTGGGCCGATGAGAACGGCGACCTGGGGCCGGTCTATGGCCACCAGTGGAGGTCGTGGCCCGGCCACGATGGGGGCTCCATTGACCAGATTGCCAATGTGGTGGAGCAGATAAAGAATAACCCCGATTCGCGCCGCCTCATTGTGAGCGCATGGAACGTGGCGGACATTGACAATATGAAACTTCCGCCCTGTCATGCGCTTTTCCAGTTCTACGTGGCCAACGGCGAGCTAAGTTGCCAGCTCTACCAACGAAGTGGCGACGTCTTCTTGGGCGTTCCTTTCAACATAGCGTCCTATGCGCTGCTGACCATGATGATGGCGCAGGTGTGCGGGCTGAAGCCAGGCAAATTCGTCCACACCTTGGGCGATGCGCACATATATCTCAACCACATTGAACAAATCAAGGAGCAACTGACACGCGCGCCATACCCTCTACCCACAATGAGGCTCAACCAAGATGTCAAAGACATCTTCAGTTTCCGTTATGAAGATTTTGAGCTTGAGAATTATGTGGCGTGGCCACACATAAAGGGAGACGTGTCCGTGTAGAGGTGGCAATGCGGAGCGTAAAAGGGGCGGCTTCTAACATCCAGATTGTTAGAAGCCGCCCTTTGTCTGGTGGCGTCACATCGCCCGATGGTTCCCGGACTCGATTTGTGGCGTTAGTGAACTAGTCCGTCGCGATACATGTCGTTCACTTTGTCTTGAGAAACTGTTTTAAGGAGCGTGATTGAGAAGTTTGTTCAGGGCGATGTGGCAGTTAGCCAGATATATCATCGCGACGGTTGAGTCGGAGCGGAACTCGTAGTCGATCGTCAGCCTCC
>CAKUVM010000003.1 GCA_934699135.1 uncultured Bacteroidales bacterium | reverse complement strand
TCGCGCCGCCGGCCCGCGGGGCCGGGCCGTCTTGGCTTGTCTTGTGCGTCACTCCCAATGTGTCAATGTGCTTCGCCCTCGTCGTCGGGGGTGGCCTCGGTGGCCGTCCCTCTCGGAAGACGGGTGCAAAGGTAGGGCCTTTTTCTTTCCCCGCAAGGGGGCGGGGCGGGATTTTTCAGGGAGGGGGAGGCGGGACAGGGGCGGGGGCGGTGTGGTTCAGGGGGTTGGGACGTGTGTTAAAGTTTGTTGAGAATAAGAATGACTTCTGGCTATGCGAAAAAAAGCGAGGCGCGCCTCCGCACAGAGCAGGAGGCGCGCCTCGGCGTGTTGGTATTTATGGCTTAGCCTTTGACGTTGCCGACCTTGATGAGGTACTCGGCAATCTGGACAGCGTTGAGGGCGGCGCCCTTTCTGATCTGATCGCCCGTGAGCCAGAGGGTTATGCCATTGTCGTCGGCAAGGTCCTTGCGGACGCGGCCCACGTATACGTCATCTTTGCCAGCGGACTCAAGAGGCATGGGGTAGACGTAGTTCTGCGGGTCGTCAACGAGCGTGACACCCGGCGCGGCCTCGAGAGCCTGGCGGACCTCGGCGACGGTGAGTGGTTTCTCCGTCTCGATCCAGACGCTCTCGGAGTGAGAGCGGAGCGACGACACGCGGACGCAGGTGGCGGAGGTGCGGACGTCGGAGTGCATGATCTTGCGGGTCTCGTTGAACATTTTCATTTCCTCCTTCGTGTAGTCATTCTCGGTCATCTTATCGATTTGTGGAATGACATTGTAGGCGAGCTGGTGGGGGAACTTGCTGATCGTCTTGGCCTCGCCTGTCTCGACAAGTTCCTTATATTGCTGCTGGAGCTCCGCCATGGCCGCCGCGCCTGCGCCGCTGGCGCTCTGGTAGCTGGAGATGTGTATTTTCTTGATGTGTGAGAGCTTCTCAATGGGCTTGAGCACCACAACCATCATGATGGTGGTGCAGTTGGGGTTGGCGATGATGCCGCGGGGGCGGTTGAGGGCGTCCTCGGCGTTGCACTCCGGCACGACAAGGGGCACATCATCGTCCATGCGGAAAGCGCTTGAATTGTCAATCATGACGGCGCCATACTTAGTGATGGTCTCGGCGAACTCCTTAGAGATGCCCGCGCCAGCCGAAGTGAGGGCTATGTCAATGTCCTTGAAGTCGTCGTTGTGCTTGAGCTCCTTGACAACGAGCTCCTTGCCGCGGAACATATATTTGCGGCCCGCGCTACGCTCCGAGCCGAAGAGGACTAACTCATCGAGCGGGAAATTCCTTTGCTCAAGAATACGGAGGAACTCCTGGCCAACGGCACCGCTAGTGCCTACGATAGCAACTCTCATCTTTAAAGTAAATATTTAGATATAAATTTGTCCGCCGCCGAAGAGGTAGAGCCAAGCCCCCCACTTTTTTTGGGGGGAATCTCGCCGGCAACGGCCCAAAAGTATGAAAAAAGCGCGACTTAAAGCAACTATAGCCACCTTTTGTGTTATTTTTTTACTCCTGGCGTATAATTCAGCAGCCTCTGGACAGGCGAAAGGTGTCAAGAAAGTGATAATAAACGAAATAATGGCCTCATCGGAGGGTGGAAAGGCGGACTACGTGGAGATATATAACGCCACGGACAACGACATAGACATAGCGGGGATGACATTGGCCTACACGCCCAAGGACGGCAAGAGGAAGACAATCACACTGTGCGAAGAGCAAACAATAATCAGCCAACACGCATACTTCGTCTTATCCAACGCCCCTGAAGAGGTGGCTGCGAGACACCGCATACAAAATCCCGAAGCCTTGACCAAACCGCCGAAGATGCCGACACTGGCCGCCAACGGCACCCTGACGCTGAGCGACAGACACGGCACGAGGCTAGACAGCGTGACATATTTCGAGGCATGGCACAACGCCACTCTGGCGCGGCACGCCGACGTGGCCTTGGAGCGCGTTGCCGCCAACGGGGCATCTAACGACCCCGCAAACTGGACCTCTGCACTGCCATCGGCCGGGTTCGGGACGCCGACAGCCAAAAACTCCGTTTCCGCTAATGAAATGAACATGAGTGGCAAGACACGGCTACGGCTACGCTCAAAGCTGATAATACCAGGCGGAGGCGGACGACTGGCGCCAGAGCGCATGGAAGTGGAGATGAGAGCTGCCAATGGCACAAGAGCCGTGAGCATGACAATTTATGATGCCGGTGGACGGCGAATGGCAATGCCATATAACAACGCACCAACATCTTCGGAGGAGCAGACCCTAATTTGGGACGGGAGAGGCGACAATGGCTTACCACTGAGGCCTGGCACATACGCAGTGGTGGTGGAGACGTGGGGAGCTGACGGCCGGAGCGAGCGGCGCAAAGAGGGCGTGACCGTGGGCCGAGCGGAATAAAAGGATAAAAA
Source organism: uncultured Bacteroidales bacterium (assembly GCA_934699135.1). Classification (GTDB taxonomy): domain Bacteria; phylum Bacteroidota; class Bacteroidia; order Bacteroidales; family Marinilabiliaceae; genus W3P20-009. The sequence goes on along the minus strand of CAKUVM010000003.1, from coordinate 103,147 downwards.
GCATAACTTTGAGAGTATGAAAGTTGTCCACATAAACAAAGGAGACACGGGCGGCGGCGCCTCGGTGGCCGTGAGGCGAATACACACGGCGCTGCGGAAGGCGGGCGTGGACTCATCGATGCTGGTGGAGCAGAGCAGCACCACTGGCGACAGCCATATTGAGGCCACTAGCCACAGCGCATGGGATCGGGCTGAAGACTTCTACCACTTCGTTAGGGAGCGGCTGCGCATCTTGCCCCACGAGAGCCACCGGGCCATGCGCTACAACTTCTCACTGGCGAGCGACGGGCGCGACATATCGACACACCCGCTGGTGCGCGAGGCCGACATAATCCACCTCCACTGGATTAACCAAGGATACTTGTCTTTGGAGAGCCTGACGAAACTGGCCGCCCTGGGCAAGCCCTTCGTCTGGACGCTGCATGACATGTGGCCATTCACGGGCGGCTGCCACTACGCCGGCACTTGTCTGGAATTTAACGAGCGATGCGGCTATTGCCCTTTTTTGCGCACTCCGGCGAAGAACGACCTGTCGGCCCAAGAGTATAAGGCGAAAAAAGAGCTTTACGCCAAGATGCGGATTGGCGTCGTCTCTTGCAGCCAATGGCTGGACACGCTGGCGCGAAGCAGCGCGCTGTTTCACAAAAAGGAGTGTTGCAACATCCCCAACCCCATAGACACGGGCGTCTTCGCCCCAAAGGACAAACTGGCCAGCCGCCGCCGACTGGGACTGCCGGAAGACAAGAAACTGCTGCTCTTCGGCGCGGCCAAAGTGACGGACATCCGCAAAGGATACCGTTATCTGACCGAGGCCCTGCGCATAATTTCCGACAGCTTCCCCGCCATGGCCAGGCAGATAGAGCTTGTGGTGTTTGGCAACCTGGGGAAAGACGCAGGCGGGCTGGAGTGCGGATTCAAGGTACACGAGATGGGCTTTGTGACAAACGAGGGGACGCTTGTGGACCTGTATAACGCGGCCGACGCTTTCGTGCTGCCCTCGTTGCAAGACAACCTGCCAAACACCGTGGTGGAGAGTCTGGCGTGCGGCACTCCCGTGGTGGGGTTCCGCATTGGCGGGGTGCCGGAGATGGTGACGCACGGCGAGACCGGCTACCTGGCCGAGGCCAAGAACTCCCTGTCGTTGGCCAACGGGATATATCAGATGATGTTTTTCGACCATAACAAACTCCGCGCGTCGGTGGCGGAACACGCCCGCAAGATGTTTGGCGAAGACGTGGTGGCCGCCAGATATATGGGGGTGTATGAAAAGATGCTAAATGGCAAGTGACATGTCGCCCACGGTGAGCATTATCACCATAACGTATAACGCCGCAGAGACACTGGAGCGAACCATCACCTCGGTGGAGAGGCAAGACTACGCCGCGATAGAATACATTGTGGTGGACGGGGCGTCGACCGACGGCACGATGGAGATTGTGGGCCGCCACGCGGCCACGGTGAGCAAATATGTGTCGGAGCCAGACGACGGACTCTACTTCGCCATGAATAAAGGCCTGGCCATGGCCACGGGCGACTACGTGTGGTTCGTCAACGCGGGAGACGAACTCTATGGCCCGACGACAGTGAGCGACATGGTGGGCAGGGGAGACCGCGACACTGACGTCTATTATGGAGACACAGTCATAACGCGCATAGACGGCAGCGAGATTGGCCAACGCCGCCTGACCCCGCCCGAGAGCCTGAATCGCGACAGCTTCCGCCGCGGGATGCTGGTGTGCCACCAAGCCTTCGTGGCGCGCCGCTCCCTGTGCCCCGCCTACGACACGCGCTACCGCCTGTCGGCCGACTTCGACTGGTGCGTGAAGATATTGACCCGCAGCAAAAGAGTGGTGAACACGCGTCAGACGCTTGTGAAGTTTCTTGACGGAGGCGTGACGGGGCATAACATTGCCCGCGCGCTGAGCGAGAGGTTTGAGATAATGTGCCACCACTACGGGTGGACATCAACAGCGCTGCACCACATCCCCATAGCCGCCAAATTTTTCTGGTTCTGGGTGACTAACGGCAGATTCTGACCCCCACACCCGACCGCCACGCCGAAAAAAGAAAAGATGACACCTCACATCAAGACACGGCTCACCACCCTGGCTCTGCTGACGGCCTGCGCGGCCGCCATCGGGGTCACCTTGGTACTAAGCAAGAGCCTGACGGACAGCATAAAACACGAGAGCGAAGACATTGTGAGAGCCGTGAGGGACGCCCAGAGGCTGATTCAGCAGACCGATGACGCCAACGCCCTGGAGTATGCCACAAGTGTGCTACGGCGCAACACGCAGGTGCCGATGGTGCTGTGCGACGGCGACACGATCATATCATACTGCAACATTGCCGAAGACAGCCCGGAAGCCACGGAACAAGAGGTGACGGCGGCCGCCAGAGACATGATGGCCGAGGGAGACACGATGAGCGTGGACTTGGGCGACGGCAGACGGCAGACCCTCTATTATGGTGAGAACAAGCTGCTTGCCGGCGTGGCGTATGTCAGGTGGATGGAGGCAGCGGTGGTGACCCTGATGGTGGCCCTCATGTGGATGCTGCTGACCAGCGCGCGGCGCAGAGAGAGAGACAGCCTGTGGAAAGGCCTGGCGTTGGAGACGGCGCACCAGCTCGGCACGCCAATTTCTGCTTTGGACGCATGGCGCGACCTGCTAGAGAGCGGGGCAGCAGACAACGCGATGGTGGCCAAAGAGATGGGCAAAGACCTGGACAGGCTGAAGGCAGTGTCTGAACGATTCTCAAAAATAGGCTCGCAGCCCGCCATGACCACCGCGCCGATAAACGACAGCCTGCGCCAAGTGGCAGAATATATGAACCGCAGGACATCGAAAAGAATAAGAATTGAGCTGCGTGAGCCCGAGGGAGACGTGACCGCCCCGCACGACCCGACACTGCTGCGATGGGCCGTGGAAAACGTGTGCAAAAACGCGGCCGACGCCATAGACGGCTCAGGGCGCATTGACATAAGCGTCGGCCAAAAAGACGGCCGCGCAGTGATAGACATAGCAGACACCGGCAAAGGCATGACACCCGCCACGCGCCGCCGCGTCTTCGACGCGGGGTTCACCACAAAAAAACGCGGCTGGGGCATTGGCCTAGCCCTGGTGAAACGCATTGTGGAAGAGTATCACCGCGGGCGGGTGTGGGTGGCAGAGAGCCGCCCCGGAACCGGGACGCGATTCCGAATGACACTCCCGCAGACTCCTCGGCCGTAAGGCGTGGAACGCGGCGCACCCACAAGCAGGCAAGCGCGCAGCTCCGCACCCACCATACTCACCGATATAAAAAACGTTGAATAAGGGGATGAGAGCAAAAGACACGGGACGCGGCCAGAGAGACATTACGCCCTTTGGGGTTTAAGATTTAAACCCCGACCGCATAATTACACACCACCGCTTTGAACTTAAACTAAAAAGTGTGACATTTGTAATGATGTCATAAGAGACAATATGGACGAGAAAGAGCTGAAAGAGATATTCGGCGAGCGGGATCAGTTTGCCAAGTCGTGCGGCGTGGTGATAGACAGCGCCGGAGGCGGATGCGCCACCGGCCACATGGACCTGACTCCCAGGCACCTCAACGCCGTGGGCAGCGCGCAGGGCGGCGCGCTCTTCACCCTGGCGGACACAGTGACGGCCGCAGCAGCCAACAGCCGAGGGCGAATGGCCGTGACTCTACAGAGCAACGCCCAGTTTTTGCGCGGAGCGAGCAAAGGGAGGCTCACGGCAAAGGCCACAGAGATCGCCGCCCACCGCAAGATGCCCACCTACGCCGCGGAGATAACGGACGAGGACGGCCACAAAGTGTTCATCTCCACCAGCATATTCTTTGTCAAAGAGACATAGCGGCCCGCACCCGCCAAGCGAGAACAAAGGCAAAAACACAGAAAACCATACTAATGACTCAAGAAGAGAGGCAACTGCTCCTGGGCGACCACGCCGTGGCACTGGGCGCGCTCCATGCCGGGCTGAGCGGCGTGTATGCCTACCCCGGCACACCGTCAACAGAGATTACCGAATACATCCAGACCTCGCCACTGGCGCGGAGCCGAGGCGTCCACAGCCGCTGGTGCACCAACGAGAAAACCGCCATGGAGGCGGCTCTGGGCATGTCTTACGCCGGCAAGAGGGCCTTGGTGTGCATGAAGCACGTGGGCATGAACGTGTGCGCCGACCCGTTTGTCAACAGCGCAATGACGGGCGTCAACGGCGGCCTGGTGGTGGTGGCGGCAGACGACCCCTCGATGCACTCGTCTCAAAACGAGCAAGACTCGCGCTTCTATGGCAAATTCGCCATGATCCCGACCCTAGAGCCGAGCAGCCAGCAAGAGGCGTATGACATGATGGGCCGCGCCTTCGCCATGTCAGAAGAGCTGCGCCTGCCGGTGCTGCTGCGCCTGGTGACGCGCATGGCCCACTCTCGCGCCGTGGTGGAGGTGAAAGCCGAGGCGCAGGCCGAGAACGCCCTGCGCCCAGCGGAAGACAACTGGGTGCTGCTGCCCGCCGCCGCCCGCAAACGCAACGACCGCCTGACGGCCTTGCAGCCGGAGCTGACGCGGATGGCCGACCAGACGGCGCTGAACCGCATTGTGGCCTCGGGGCGCCCGAGGGTGGGCATCGTGGCCTGCGGCATAGGATATAACTACGTGACGGAGAACCTGCGCGACATGGACGACTACGAGGTCTTGCAGATTCAGCAATACCCGCTGCCCGCCGAGACCATCCGCAAGATGGCCGCGCAGACGGGCCGGCTGCTGGTGGTTGAAGACGGCCAGCCCTTTGTGGAGGAGCAGTTGGCCGGCGTGCTGCCCAGCGGCGTGAGCGTGGAAGGGCGACTGAGCGGCGCGCTGCCCCGCACGGGCGAACTAACGCCAGACAACGTCCGCGCCGCCATGGGGCTGCCGCCTCACGAGCTGCACGCACCAAGCGCCAACGTGGTGAGCCGCCCCCCGGCCCTGTGCCAAGGCTGCGGCCACAGGAGCGTGTATGACGCGCTTAACGAGGTGATCCGAAACACATATCCCGACACCAAAGTGTTTGGAGACATAGGGTGCTACACGCTGGGCGCGCTGCCGCCATTTCGCGCGCTGAACAGCTGCGTGGACATGGGCGCCAGCATCACCATGGCCAAAGGGGCCGCAGACGCGGGGTTGGAACACGTGGTGGCAGTCATCGGAGACTCCACGTTCACCCACTCAGGCATGACCGGCTTGCTAGACGCCATAAACGCCAACGCGGCCATGACCGTGATAATATCAGACAACCTGACAACAGCCATGACGGGCGGGCAAGACTCCGCCGGGCTGAACAAATATGAGGCCATCTGCCTGGGGCTGGGGCTAGACCGCGACCACCTCTTTGTGGTGGAGCCGCTGCCAAAGAACATGCCGGAGATCGCGGCCCTCATAAAGCGCGAAATGGACTATCGCGGCCTGTCCGTCATAATCCCGCGCCGCGAGTGCATCCAGACGCTGACGCGCAAAGCCAAAGCCAAGGCTAAGGCTAAGGCGCAAGCTGAAGCTAAGGAGTGATTTTCCCCCATTACGGACGAGAGACAAAAGAGAAATGAAGAAAGACATAATACTGGCAGGCGTAGGCGGGCAAGGCATCCTCTCCATTGCCACCATAATAGGCGACGCCGCCATGAACCGCGGCATGTGCATCAAGCAGGCCGAGGTCCACGGTATGAGCCAGAGGGGCGGCGACGTCCACAGCCACCTGCGCATATCGGACAACCCGATTGCGTCCGACCTGATCCCGCAGGGGCAGGCCGACATTGTCATTGCCATGGAGCCCATGGAGGCCCTGCGCTACAAGGCCAGCCTGCGCCCCGACGGGTGGATTGTGAGCTGCACGCAGCCCTTTGTCAACATCCCCAACTACCCCGACCCCGAGGCCATCACGGCCGAGCTGCGCGCCTTTGGCCACACGGTGCTGATAGACGCCGACGCCCTGGCCAAAGAGAACTCCCTGCCTCGGGGCGTGAACATGATCTTGCTCGGAGCGGCGGCACGCGTGCTGGAGCTGGACGCGGAGACGCTGGCCGAGAGCGTGGGCAGGGTCTTCGCCAGCAAGGGTGAAAAAGTGGTGGAGGGCAACGTCAGGGCATTGCGCCTTGGCGCCGAGAAAGCGCAATAGGATGAGACACGAGACACCCATGCCGCGCCAAGCGGTGGACGAGGCCAAGGCCTCGCTCGGACTGCCGGACTTCTCGCGGGCCAACATCCGCGAGATTGTCTCCGTGGCCAATAAAGTGGAGGCCGCCACGGGCCTCAAATATGTAAGGATGGAGATGGGCGTGCCCGGCCTGCCGCCCGACGCCATAGGCACCGAGGCCGAGATCAAGGCCCTGCGCGGCGGGTGCGCCGCCCGCTACCCCATGCTAGACGGCCTGCCCGCCCTGAAAGAGGCCGCTGCGCGCTTTGTGAAGGCTTTTACCGACGTTGACGTGGAGCCGCGCTGCTGCATACCCGTGAGCGGCTCCATGCAAGGGGCGTTCGCCACCTTCCTGACGCTATATCACGCCCTGCCGGAGCGCGGCACGGTGCTGTTCATTGACCCTGGCTTCCCGGTGCAGAAGACTCAGCTAGACATCATCGGGCTGCGGCACGAGGCTTTTGACATCCACCACACCCGCGGGCAGGCCCTGCTGGACGAGGTGGAGGCCCGCCTCCGCGACGGGCACATCTCGGCCATGCTCTTCGCCAACCCGAACAACCCGTCATGGATGTGCTTGCGCGATGACGAGATCCGGGGACTGGCCGCCCTTGCGGACAAGTATGACGTGGTGATTGTGGAAGATTTGGCCTACTTCGGCATGGACTTCCGCAAAGACATAAGTCACCCCGGCGTGCCGCCGTTCCAACCATCGGTGGGTCGCCACACAAGCCGCTACGTCATGCTGATCTCCGGCTCCAAGGCCTTCAGCTACGCCGGTCAGCGCATTGGCGTGGCCGTGATGAGCCGGCGGCAGTATGACCGCAAATATGAGGCCCTGGCCCGGCGCTATGGCGTGGGGGCTTTCGGCTCCGTCTTTGTCAACCGCATCCTCTACTGCCTCTCCAGCGGCACGGCCCACTCCGCCCAATACGCCCTGGCGGCCATGCTGGGGGCGGCGGCCGACGGCCGATATGACTTTCTGAGCGCAGGGCGGGAGTATGGGCGCAGAGCGGCTGCCATAAAAGAGATATTCGCCGACAACGGCTTCAGCCTGGTCTATGCCGACGACATGGGCGAGGCCGTGGCGGACGGGTTCTACTTCACCGTGGGCTACCCCGGCATGAGCGGGGCGGAACTTATGGAAGAGCTGCTCTACTACGGAGTGAGCATAATAAGCCTGGACACCACGGGCAGCCGCGAGCAGGGCCTGAGGGTGTGCGTCTCCTTTGTGGGGCCGGAGCAATATGGCCTCCTGCGCGAGAGACTGGAGGCGTTTCGGCAAGACCACCCCGCCAAGGGCTGAGATCGCGACGACAAAAAGACAGAAACCAAGAAGAGAGACAAGACCACCATGTGGAATAAGACCAAAGAGGGCATGGACCCCGAGGCGCGCCGCGAGCTGCAAGGAGCCAGGCTGCGCAAGCTGGTGGAGCGGCTGTATCACAACGTGCCGTTCTACCGCCAGAAGCTGCAGGAGATGGACCTCCTGCCAAGCGACATCAACACCATAGACGACATTGCCAAGCTGCCCTTCACGACCAAGCAAGACATGAGGGACAACTACCCCTGCGGCCTCTTTGCCGTGCCGCGGAGCGAGATAATTCGCATCCACGCCTCAAGCGGCACCACGGGCAAGCCCACCATTGTGGGCTACACGCGCAAAGACCTGGCCGTGTGGTCAGAATGCATAGCCCGCAGCCTCTACGCCTGGGGCGTGAGGGAGACCGACACCGTGAGCGTGGCCTACGGCTACGGCCTCTTCACGGGCGGGCTGGGATTCCATGACGGGGCGCAGCATCTGGGAGCGACGGTGCTGCCCACATCGACAGGCAACACGGAGAAGCACATCCGCCTGCTGCACGACTTGCAGGTGACCGTGCTGGCCTGCACGCCGTCTTACGCCCTGCACCTTTATGAAACCATCAAAAAGATGGGCTACTCCATGGACGAATTCGCCCTGCGCATAGGGTGCTTCGGCGGCGAGCCTTGGACTGAGAACATGAGGCGCGAGATTGAGGCCAACATGGGCATCAAGGCATATAACATGTATGGCCTGAGCGAGATAATGGGCCCCGGCGTGGCCCACGAATGCGAGTGCCAATGCGGGTCGCACTTCAACGAGGACCATTTCTACCCCGAGATAATAGACCCACAGACGCTGGAGGTGCTGCCCGACGGGCAGAAGGGCGAACTGGTGATAACGACCCTGACGAAAGAGGGCATCCCGCTGATCCGCTACCGCACGCGCGACCTTACGGCCCTGCGCCACGGCAAGTGCGCCTGCGGCCGCACGGAAGTGAAGATTGACCCCATTATGGGGCGGTCTGACGACATGCTGATCATCCGCGGCATAAACGTCTTCCCCTCGCAGATTGAGAGCGTGATCTTGGGCCTGCAGGCTTTCGAGCCGCAATATCAGCTCATTGTGGACCGCAAAGACAACCTGGACACCCTGGACGTGCTGGTGGAGGTGAAAGAAGGCTTCTACTCTGACGACCTGGCCAAGATGGTGGGGCTGAAGAAAGGGCTGCACGACAAGCTCAAGAGCGTGCTGTCAATCAACGCCAACGTCCAACTGGTGGAGCCGGGCTCCATTGAGCGCAGCCAAGGCAAAAGCAACAGAGTGGTGGACAAGCGGGTGCTGAAGTAAGAGAATATCAGACAGAAAAAACGGAGAGCGGTATGATAATAAAGCAACTTTCGGTATTCCTGGAGAACCGCGTGGGGCGCACCCGTGAGGTGACGCGCCTGTTGGCGGGCGCGGGAATAGACATTTTGGCGTTCAGCACGGCGGACATGATTGAGTTCGGCATGCTGCGCATAGTGGTGGAAGACGTCGAAAAGGCGCAAAAAGTGCTGAAAGACGCAGGCTTCGCCACGATGGTGACAGACGTTGTGAGCGTAGTGTGCCCCAACGAGACGGGCGCCCTGGCGGGCCTGCTGGACAAGATCGCGGCGGGCGACATCTCGGTGGAATATATGTACGCCCTTCAGCATAATGGGCAGGCAAGAGCCATAATCAAGCCTTCCGACATGGCGAAGTGCCAATCTGTGCTTAAGGGTATGTAATCTTCGGCGACACTGCCCAACAAAAAACAAAGCTCGCCCGCCGCAAAACAACCTTTGCGGCGGGCGAGCTTTTTACTGTGTTTTAGGCAGCAGGGCTAGAATGTGTAGCCCACGGTAAGGGAGTGAGACGCCGTCTTTTGCTCCCCAAAATGCTTGGTGTGGGAGAAAGTGTTGACCGACGCGACATCACGGTAGTCGGTGAAGTCGTAGGTCAGCGCATAGCCGATACTGAACGGGCCGTGTGATGCCGTCGCGCCAAGACGCCACCCGAACTGGAAAATATTGGCGGCATAATCGGTGTCGCGTTTCAGGAAATTTTCAGAGTCGTAATGCTTCTCCTTCTCCCCTATCGTCATCTGCCTGCGGCCTATGACATTGAAGCGGAAATTAGGGCCAGTGAAGAGCATCAGGCCAAGATTGTCGCTGAAAAATCCGAACTTATAGCCGAAGTCGACCGGCAGAGAGACGTTTAGGAAATCGACCTTCTCAGTAGAAGAAAGAAGAGATTCGTTTCGGTGCGTCACACTGTGCGTCCAAGCCAACTTCGCCCCCGCCTCAATGAAAAGGGGAATATTTTGGCTAAGGCCGAAACCATGAGCGTAGCCGAGCGAGATGCCTTTGGTCACATCCGTCGGGTCCTCATCATACGTGACATGGGTGGACTCGAAACCCAAAGCTATCTTGTTGTAGGACCCTTGCGCCTTGGCGCAGAAGATGGACATAAGGCAAACGATAATGGCAATTATTGGCAGTCTCATATTTTGCAATTATTTGACAAAGATTCCGAATTCAACAGAACCCGTGTTATATGTGCGGAGAACAGGGTTCTTTCCATTCATAGATTCAATAACCGGGTCGTAGTAATATATTTGCACAAGGCCCAGGTCGTCAGAGTTTTCAGTCCACTTCTCAGTAACCTCACGAGTCACCTTGACAGTGTTGGTGTTATCAACCTTAGTGTTGACATCAGCACCTACCGTACCTTTATTGCCACCCTTAGAGCCAAAGCCAAGCTCTAATTTAACATCACCGCTAAAGCTGCTAGATTTCATCTGATCCATCTCATAGGTCGTCTTCACAGAGATCTCACGACCTTTGTCAAACTCCCTAATCTTCACATAACGATAGACAGACTCCTGAGCGACATTCCACTTGCCCAAATTGACCGGCTTATCAAGAATTACATCCTTAGACTCAAACTTGTCAACATTTACAACATACGTGTGCCTTGAACGATGAAACCACGTCTTATGCTTTCTTGTATGCGTGTAGGACAGAGTCCACAAATCGTCAGGTGTCAAAGATACGTACGTCACACCCGCAACAGCCTGGTTGGAAGTGATAACCTCAAACATAAAGTTGAAGGCACCCTTAGACCAAATCTTGTCCATCAAGGCTTCATAGCTAAGGCTAGACCCCTTATGCTCAATTTTTGTTGTTAAAATATAGGGATCAGAGTACTCATCCTTGGTTCTGTCATCAGAAAAAGTGTACATAGCAGCAATGGGCACTCTTATGCTCCCAATGTACTCTGAGGCAGACGTTACGAGTTTGCCTTTGGTGTTGTTTTGCGGGGTTAAGCCGTAATATATATAATCCCTCTGGAGACCTTTCTGATGAATATCGTTCCCGTCGCTATAGAAATACTTATACGAGTCAAGGGCGCGTTGACCGACATTGGAAGACGAGACGCAGACCGACTTTAGGGTCGAACCGTCTGGAATCGAGCCATCGAAAGCCTCGTCAATGAACTCAAAGCCCTTAACGGACAGGGACTTGTTTCCAGAATTTTCCCCATTGACAACTACTCGTGAGTTCTCTCCAACCACAAAGACGTGGCAGTCAGGAATCTCCCCCTTAGCAAGGGAGAACTCCTTCACACCCTCGCAGAAGAAAGCCACGCTGTCTTTCTCCTCTACCGCAACTGGCGTGAATTTGTCGTCAACGTCAAGGTCTTCTGGATATATGTCTAGGAAAGCGGTGCGGGTGAGATAGATATTCAGTAGCGGCACGTTGGCCTCAATGCTGTCGATAGCCCCCTCCGAGGCGTAAGAGGCGAGTACTTGACGGAAAGTCTTGTCTCCGACCATCTCGTCCTTGACGGCCAGATAGAGGACATCGTAGTTCTTGTCGAACTTCTTCAAGGCCTCAGCCTTGAGGAACTCCCTCACATCCTTGCTGTCAGACACAGCGGCAGAAAGGATGCGAGCGAAAGCTGTTTTGCTCTCCGAAACGGTCGCCTCATTGGCTGCGGGGGAAGCTGGGATGACGGCTGACGGCTGAGCCTCCGGCTTAACGCCGTCGTCAGAGCAAGATACAAGGGAAACTAGGGCGGCAGTCAATGCCAAAAATGTTCTTCTCATGTTAGAGCTTAATGATTATTAAAACTTACCGAAACTTGATTGTCTGGCGGAAGCGGCGGTGAAACCCTGTACAGATTATGGATCCGGTGTCATCCCTTTCGTCCGACGGCTCAAAGGTATATCTTTATTTCTTACGTTAGCACCATTGTGTTTGAATTATATTCGCAAAATTCAAATTGCCACCAACCGCTTACAAATAAGGGTCTATTCTTCAGACAGATACACAAAATAAATATTATGGCAAAACATACCACCGTACAGAACGAACAGTTATGCCAGCTGCGCATTTCTTCGCGTTGCTTCTTAAACGCCCAGAATTTCTAGCTAGCAGACGAAAGAATGCCTGACAGAGAACTTTATTGAGGCCAATTGAGGGCGTGAAGCATTCGGCAAGGTTTGGAAAGTGAACATACAGGCGAAAAGATGGTGTCTTTGAAAAGGAACAGTGAGGCCATTGGGACATGTTCTGTTCGGTGTCCCCTACCATTCTTTGACAGTGCGAAGTTAGTTATCTATATTGATATTGCATAACAGCGAGGGTGCGTTAACAGGTCATTAACATAAGATGTTTTCTTTAGGCAAGCGGTGAAGCCTTATCTCATTTCACACGAATGGCGTTCCACCCGCCTATGGAGTCAGACCGCGAGGAGAACGAAACGCCGACTTTGAAAAGACCGCGACTAACAAACATAGGCATATAAAAAACAAAAAGCCGCCACCCCGCGAAGCGGGGCGGCGGCCATATTCCATAACCTGCGCCTGCGGCGCGAGGGTTCGGCCTAGTCTTTGAGTTTGGCCTTGAGGAACTCGCGGTTGAGGCGAGCAATGTTGGCTATGGAGACACCCTTGGGGCACTCGGCCTCGCAAGCGCCTGTGTTGGTGCAGTTGCCGAAGCCGAGCTCGTCCATCTTGGCCACCATGGCCTTGGCGCGGCGCGCGGCCTCGACACGGCCCTGCGGAAGGAGGGCCAGCTGGCTCACCTTGGCCGAGACGAAGAGCATGGCGGAGCCGTTCTTGCAAGCCGCCGCACATGCGCCGCAGCCGATGCAGCTGGCGGCATCCATGGCCTCATCGGCAGCCTCTTTGGAGATTGGGAGGGCGTTGGCGTCTTGCGCCGCGCCGCAGCGGATGGAGGTGTAGCCACCGGCCTGCATAATCTTGTCATAGGCCGAGCGGTCGACCATAAGGTCGCGGACCACGGGGAAGCCTGCCGACCGCCACGGCTCGATGGTGATGGTCTCACCGTCGGAGAAGCGGCGCATATGGAGCTGGCAGGTGGTGGTGTGGCCGTCGCGGCCGTGAGGGTGGCCGTTGATGTAGAGCGAGCACATGCCGCAGATGCCCTCGCGGCAGTCGTGGTCGAACACCACGGGCTCCTCATGCTTTGCCACGAGCTGCTCGTTGAGAGTGTCGAGCATCTCGAGGAATGACATGTTGGTGGAGATGTTCTGGAGATTATAGGTCTCGAAGTGGCCCTTCTCCTTAGGTCCTTTCTGACGCCAGACCTTGAGCGTGACGTTTATAGTTTTATCCATTGCGAATAGTCTGAAAAAGTTTTTGTTCCGCAGCAGGGCTACTAGTTCTTGTAGTTACGTGTCTTGCGCTCCGTGAACTCATAGTCGAGAGGCTCCTTGAGCAGCCCAGGGTCTTGGTCCTCGCCCTGATAGTGCCAGCAAGAGACGTAAGAGTAGAGGTCGTCGCGTCGCAGAGCCTCGCCATCCGCGGTCTGGTACTCCTCGCGGAAGTGGCCGCCGCAGCTCTCGTTGCGGTTGAGGGCGTCAATGGCGATGAGGTAGCCGATGTCTATGAAGTCAGAAAGGCGGAGAGCCTTCTCCAGCTCGGTGTTGAGGTCGTCGGCCTTGCCAGGCACGTAGACGTTGGACCAGAACTCCTTCTTTATCTCCTTGAGCTTGCCGAGGGCCGTGGTGAGGCCCTCTTTGGTGCGGCCCATGCCGACATACTCCCACATAACGTGGCCTAGCTCCTTGTGGATGGAGTCTACTGAACGCTTTCCCTGAATGGACATAATCTTGGCGATCTTGTCCCTCACGCCCTTCTCGGCAGCGTCGAACTCCGGAGCGGTGGTGGGGATGGGCTTGACCTGAATCTGGTCGGCCAGATAGTTCTGGATGGTGTATGGCAAGACGAAGTAGCCGTCGGCCAGGCCCTGCATAAGCGCGGACGCGCCGAGACGGTTTGCGCCGTGGTCTGAGAAGTTTGCCTCGCCGATGCAGAAGAGGCCGGGGATGGAGGTCTGAAGCTCATAGTCAACCCAGATGCCGCCCATAGTGTAGTGGATGGCGGGGAATATCTTCATCGGGGTCTTGTACGGGTTCTCGGCCATGATCTTCTCATACATCTCGAAGAGGTTGCCGTAGCGGTCGCGGACGCGGTCTTCGCCCAGGCGCTGGATGGCGTACTTGAAGTCGAGGAAGACGGCGAGACCCGTCTCATTGACGCCGAAGCCGGCGTCGCAACGCTCCTTGGCGGCGCGGCTGGCCACGTCGCGCGGGACGAGGTTGCCGAAAGCAGGGTAGCGACGCTCGAGGTAGAAGTCGCGGTCCTCGTCAGGGATGTCATTGGCGGTCTTCTTGCCGAGGCGGATGGCCTCAGCGTCCTCCTTTTTCTTGGGGACCCAGATGCGGCCGTCGTTGCGGAGAGACTCTGACATGAGGGTGAGCTTTGACTGGATGTCTCCGTGGACGGGGATGCAGGTGGGGTGGATCTGGCAGTAGCAGGGGTTTGCGAAATAGGCGCCCTTGCGGTAAGCCTGCATGGCTGCGGAGCCGTTGGACCCCATGGCGTTGGTGGAGAGGAAATATGTGTTGCCATAACCGCCGGTGCCGATGACCACGGCATGGGCGAAATATCTCTCGATGGCGCCCGTGATGAGGTTGCGGACAATTATGCCGCGCGCGCGGCCGTCGATGACGACGACGTCGAGCATCTCGCGGCGGGTGAAGAGCTTGACCGTGCCGTTCTTGATCTCCTTAGAGAGGGAGGAGTAGGCCCCGAGGAGGAGCTGCTGGCCGGTCTGACCCTTGGCGTAGAACGTGCGGGAGACCTGCGCCCCGCCGAAAGAGCGGTTGGCGAGGAGGCCGCCGTACTCGCGCGCGAAAGGCACGCCTTGAGCCACGCACTGGTCGATGATGTTGTTAGACACCTCCGCGAGGCGATATACGTTAGACTCGCGCGCGCGGTAGTCGCCACCCTTAATGGTGTCATAGAAGAGGCGGTATACGGAGTCGCCGTCGTTCTGATAGTTCTTGGCGGCGTTTATGCCACCCTGCGCGGCAATGGAGTGCGCGCGGCGCGGGCTATCCTGGATGCAGAAGTTGAGGACGTTGAAGCCCATCTCGCCGAGCGTGGCCGCCGCGGACGCGCCAGCCAAGCCGGTGCCTACGACGATGATGTCGAGCTTGCGCTTATTGGCGGGGTTGACCAGTTTCTGGTGGGCCTTATAGTTGGTCCACTTCTCGGCCAACGAACCCTGCGGGATTTTGGAATCTATAGTGTTTGCCATGGTTTTCGGAATGGTTATTTTGTCAAAAGGGAAGTCAGGGGGCTAGCAGCAAGAGCAGAGTGGGAAGACCTTGAGGGCGAAGCCGAGGACCACGACGGCGAAGCCGAGGCAGACGATGGTGGCGTACCACTTGGCTATGGTCTTCCAGCGCTCCAGCCAAACGAGGTTGTTCCAGCCGAGGGTCTGGAGCATGCTCCAGAAGCCGTGGGAGAGGTGGAACCAGATGGCCACAATCCAGACGATGTAGGCGATGGCCACCGGCCACTGGCCGAGATAGAAAGCCACCCAGCCCGCGCCATCGGCGTGGCCGAACTGACCCTCGACACCGGCCAGCTCGGCAAACATCATGTTATACCAGAAGTGGGAGAGGTGGAGGGCGAGGCCGAGGAGGACGATGACGCCGAGGACGAGCATGTTCTGCGAGGCCCACTCGACACCCGCGGGCTTGTCAACGACAGCGTAACGGTCATTCCCGCGCGCCTTACGGTTCTGCACCGTGAGGATGAAAGCGTAGATGATGTGGATGATGAAGCCGAGGGCCAAGACCGCCGTGCCGGCGAGGGCGTACCAATTGGTTCCGAGGAACGCGCAGACGGCATTGTAGGCGGAGCCAGAGAACGCTGCCACAAGGTTCATGCTCATGTGGAAAAGAAGGAAGAGCACCAGGAGGACACCCGTGACGCTCATGATCAACTTCTTTCCAATGGAGGATTTGAAGATTGAGCTCATAAAAGAATTGATAATTATGTGTATTAATTTTTTGGTAGGTACAAGCCAAAAGCCCCGACGCAAAGGACAGCCCGCGCCAGACGCTAATTTTTACACGCAAATGTAAGGTAAGGTTGCTAAAGAGCGGGGTTGAATAAAGAAATATTTCCCTAATTTGAAAGCGTTCTATTTCCTCATATCGGCATAGGGGGAAGAAATGTTTGCGCGGAATGAAAATGTTGCTAAATTTGCAGCCCGTAACGCCCCGATGGCGGAATTGGTAGACGCGTTGGTCTCAAACACCAATGGAGCAATCTGTCCCGGTTCGAGCCCGGGTCGGGGTACGAGCGAGACGGCTGAGGCATGAAGCCTCAGCCGTCTCGCTTTTTACGTCCCCGGAGCCTGGCGAATGGGAGGCCGAACTTGTTGGAAATGTCGCGCCCCGTAAGTAATTTCGCCCCGCAAAATAACAAAACAGGGGCGCGCATTTTTTCACCGCGCGCCAAAAGACAAATGACCAGAAAAGAATATATCAAGGCCAACCATCTGTGGCTGGCTGCCAAAATAAAAGAGGAGGGCGTGAAACGCCTGGAGAAAGGCCTTATGTATAAAGTGCTGGAGAGCGGCGACGCCAACGGGACGCAGCCCGACGACGACAGCATCGTGAGCGTCCACTACACCGGGTGGACCATAGACGGCAAGAAATTTGACAGCAGCCGCGACGAGGACGTGCCGTGCGCCCTGCGCCTGCGCGACCTCATTGAGGGCTGGATAATAGCGCTGAAGCACATGCGCGTGGGCGACAGGTGGGAGCTTTACATCCCCGCCGAGCTGGGCTATGGCGACATGACGCAACCCGACATACCCGGCGGCTCCACCCTCATTTTTGACATTGAGCTGACCGGCGTGGCGTGAGGGACTGGGCGGGGCGAGGCGCAAGCCCCCACCCCGCGGGAAACATTGTCTCATCTCCTTATCAACGAAACACATATGGAACGAGGCGGCACACGCGAGGCGCTCACCAAGTTGCACCTGTCCGTCATCATTGCCGGCACCACGGGCCTCTACGGCAGGCTGATAAGCCTGGGCGGCCTCGCCCTCTCGTGGTACCGCATGCTCTTGGCCGCCGCCGCTCTGTGGGTGGCGTTTTGGGCCATGGGGCGCGTGGAGCGCGTGGGCCGCGGCGACGTGTGGCGGATGTTCGCCGTGGGCGCCATGCTGGGCATCCACTGGGTGCTTTTCTACTCCAGCATCAAGGCGTCTAACATATCGATAGGCGTGGTGTGCTTCACCCTCGTGGGTTTCTTCACGGCCTTCTTGGAGCCGTGGCTCACCCGCGGGCGCATATCGGCGCGCGAGGTCATGGTGAGCGGCCTGACGCTGGTGGGCGTGGCGCTTATTTTCCACCTTGACACGCGCTATCGCGAGGGCATCTGCCTAGGCGTGGCGTCTTCGCTCTTCGGCGCCATATATACGGTCAGCAACAAGAGGCTCAACGGCAAAGTGAGCTACAAAAGCACCACGGTGCTGCTCCACGAGATGACGGGCGGCGCGCTGTGCCTGACGGCGTTGGTGCCCGTCTTTGCCATAGCCGACCCCGACATGACGCTCCTGCCGTCGGCCACAGACGCGGCGTGGCTGGCGGCGTGCGCCATCGGCAGCACCATATTCCTATACCTGCTTCAGCTCCAGGCCCTGAAGAGCGTCTCGGCCTTCACGGTGAACCTGACCAACAACCTGGAGCCCGTCTACAGCATAATCCTGGCCATGCTGTTTTTCGGCGAGGCCAAAGAGCTAAACGCGTCATTCGTGTGCGGGCTGTGCCTCATCCTCCTCTCGGTAGGAATCCAGACTCTGTCTGTGGTGCGAGCCTCGCGCAGACAGCGAAAACTGGCCCACTACAACTTCCGCTAGCCACCGGCAGCAGCCAGGCGTCGCGTTGCCTTTCGCCACAAAAAAGCTATATTTGCTTTCAAAAAGAAAGCAAATATGCCCGCACCGGTAATTTTTTTCACATATAACAGACCCGCGCACACCAGCAGGGCCCTCCGCAGCCTGGCGGCGGCCGACGGCGCGGAGAGGTCGGATCTCGTCATATTCTCCGACGGGGCGCGGGAAGACGGCCCCGACGCCAAGCTCGTGGCCGAGGTGCGCGACCTGTGCCGCTCCGCAAAAGGGTTCGGCAGCGTGAGCCTTGTGGAGCGCGAGGGCAACATGGGCCTGGCCGCCAACATCATAGACGGCGTGGGGAGGGTGATGCGTGAGCGCGGGCGAGCCATTGTGTTGGAAGACGACCTCGAGGTGTCGGCTTTCTTCTTGCGATATATGAACGCGGCGTTGGATTATTACGAGAACCGCGGCGTGTTTTCCGTGGCGGGCTACTCACCAGACATTGAGATGCCGCGAGACTACTCGGCCTCGACCTACATGATGCACCGCAACTGCTCATGGGGCTGGGCCACGTGGCGGGCAGAATGGGAAAAGGTGGACTGGGACGTGGCCTCCTTCGACACCTTTATACGCGACAGCCGGAGCCGACGCGCCTTCAACGGGTGCGGAGACGACCTCAGCCCCATGCTCTTGCGGTGGAAGACGGGCGAGATTCGCTCGTGGAGCATACGGTTCTGCTACGCGGGCTTCACATGCCATGAGCCCACGGTGTATCCGCGCAAGAGCCTGGTGCGCAACACGGGGGCCGACGGCTCCGGCACGAACATGAGGGCCACAGACCGATATGACGCGCCACTGGCCGCCAACGTGGGGCTGCGAGACTTCGCGCAAGGCGTGGCCCCGGACCCGCGCATCACCGCGCAATTTCGAAAATTCTATGACACATCGGCCATCCGCAGGGTCATAAACACCCTGAAGAGGTGGAAATATATGGCCACAGGACGCTGAGTCCGGGCGCGGGGGCTAGAACTTCGGCAAGACGAACTGGCGGAGCTGATATTGGCTGAAAAAGAGGTGCAAGTCCTCATAGAGCCTGCGCACGCCAGGATAGTAGACCTCGTCGAAAGTAGAATTGTGCCACAAGAGGCTGAAGACACCGCCGAAGAGCCTCACCTCTTCAAGCATCTCGCCGACGGCGAGGAGAATGTCTTCATAGCCCAACGAGCGGTGGCGCAGCACCGTCACGTCCATCATTGCCAGCGGCACCACGGTCAGCTCCAGGGCGCGCTGCCCGTCATGGTCGAAAGGATGGAAGGGCAGGCAATAGCTGTTGCGGAAGCCCTCATGATGAGACATGCCATATGAGAAATCTGCCTCAAGCCCCGCGGCCTCCATGGCAACGTAGGACTGTGGGCAACGGATGGCCAAAAAGTGCTGCCGCACACGCCGCACGGCATGGCCACAGGCATCTGAAAGTGCTTTAAATTGAGCGGCATATTGTCCTGTATCTCTGCAACATATGGGTGCATGAAGCCCTACATTACAGCCAAGCCCCGCAAGACGAGCCATAAGCGTGGCGATGTCGGGGTCAGCGAGCGCGTAGTCTGGCGGGAAAGGGCCTGCGTCATCGGGCAAGAAGAACCAGTCAGACTTGTAGCCCACGTAAGCCTCGTTGTCCAAAATCTCCTCAAAGCTCCAATATGGGTCGGCATCGTGGAGCAGGCCGGCCATCTGGAGCAGGGAGCGAACCGCAGCAGCCGCCATGCGCCTCCGACTGACGTCGCATCGCCTGAGGCCCGCCACCTGCGCGCAACGGAAAAGCGCCTTGCGCCACGTGAAGTAGCGAGCCTGGTCAACATCATGAGACAAGTGGAGCGACGGCCCTCCGAGGGGGCTGGTCACAGAGCATCGGATGCCGAGCATCTCGCATTGGCGCGCAATAGCTTCCGTCATCCACTTGAAGTAATAGTTCACAATGGGTTTACGAGCCACGCCCAACTCATCTTGCAATGAGCCCTCATAGGGGAAACGCCCCCACTCATCGACCCTGCCCGTCGCCCATTCCTCATAGGCTGAGAGAAGGTAGAAGGCGCTCTTGACCAAATCGTGCCTCACAACCACCCTGCCCCCGTCCACCTCAAAAGGCGCCGGCGGGGCACCGGCGCACGGGAAGAGGACCGGGACGCCGCCTATCATGAAATCTTTGCGCAGGGGAGCGTCGGAGCGCGGCCACTCAATGACGCTGCCCAACGGGACGTCGGCCGACACGTGGCATGCCAAATGCCGAAAGACGTAGGCCACCTCGGCATCGGTCAGCCGGCGGCGCAAAAACGGGTCTGCCATCAATGTTTTTTATTTGACGGCATCAAAGATAGTCGTATCTTAGACAAAAAGTCAAAACAGAGACAGGCATAGCCGATGAGAGCAGTGATACAGCGCGTGAGCCGAGCATCCGTCACGGCAGATGGCCGCCAAGCCGGGCGCATAGGCCGCGGGCTTATGGTGCTCCTGGGCGTGGAGGCTACCGACGGCCCGGACGTGGACATGGGCGAGGTGGCGTGGCTGGCGCAAAAAGTGGCGCAGATGCGGATATTCTCCGACAGCCAAGGGCTGCTGAACCTCTCCGTGGCCGACGCCGGTGGCGACATCTTGGTGGTGAGCCAGTTCACCCTTTTCGCCAAGACGAGGAAAGGCAACAGGCCGTCGTTTATCGAGGCGGCGAGGCCCGACGTGGCCGTGCCATACTACGAGGCATTCGTGTCGGAACTGAAGAGGCAGACGGGCAAAGAGATTGCCACGGGAGAGTTTGGCGCCGACATGAAAATTGACATGGAGGCGGACGGCCCGGTGACCATAATTGTGGACACAAAACGAAAAGAATGACGGCAGACCTGACACTGCGCGAGGCGCAACAGATGGTGGACCGATGGGTCAAGACCTACGGCATCCGCTACTTTGGCGAGCTGACCAACATGGCGTGCCTGACGGAGGAGGTGGGCGAGCTGGCGCGCGTGATGGCCCGCACGTATGGAGACCAGAGCTTCAAGGCCGGCGAGAGCCACGACCTGAGCGAGGAGATGGCGGACGTGCTGTGGGTCCTGATGTGCCTGGCCAACCAAACGGGCGTGGACCTGACGGACGCCCTCCGCGCCAGCCTGAAGAAAAAGACAGAACGCGACACCGAGAGGCACAAGGCCAATGAAAAACTGTGGCAGACAAAACACTGAAAGACACTGATATTACTCTATCCTAATAAAACCCGAAAGAAAATGAAAAACATAGACGAAATTCTCAACGACTACCCGTACGCGGCAGAGAAACTAGACAGCCTCAAGGGCACCATCGAGGCCATGCGACTGAGCTCCGAGACCTACCTCAACGACTCGGAGGCCCTACAGACCATGTTCAACAGCATAGACCTCACCACGCTCAGCGCGACAGACTCGGCCGAGAGCGTAAAGGCTTTCGTGAGCAAGGTGAACAAATTCGCCCAAGACTACCCCACGCTCAAGAACATTGGCGGCATATGCGTATACTCCGTCTTCGCCCCCGTGGTCAAGTCAGAGCTGCGCGTGGAGGGTGTGCACCGCGCAGTGGTGGCTGCTTGCTTCCCGTCATCTCAAGCTTTCACTGACATAAAAGTGGCCGAAGTCCGCAAGGCCGTCGAGGCCGGAGCCACGGAGGTGGACGTGGTCATCTCGGTGGGAGAGTTCCTTTGCCGCAACTACCAGTTTGTCTTTGAGGAGCTTGCGGCCATCCGAGAGGCATGTGCCGACGCCCGCCTGAAAGTGATCTTGGAGACGGGCGCCCTACAGACCCACGAGCAGATATGGGAGGCCAGCGTGATTGCCATGGAGGCCGGGGCCGACTTCATCAAGACCAGCACGGGCAAAAACTGTGAAGGCGCGACGCCGGAGGCGGCCATCATCATGTGCGAGGCCATAAAGGCCTACGCGGCCAAGACAGGCCGCAAGGTAGGCTTCAAGCCCGCCGGAGGCGTATCGACGCCCGCCGAGGCGGCCCTATACTACGAGATTGTCAAATCCATCCTGGGCCAAGAGTGGCTCGTCAACACCCTCTTCCGCATCGGGGCCAGCCGCCTGGCCAACTCGCTGCTCGCCCAAATTCTGAAAGCCAAGGGCAAAGAGGCCCCGGAGAGATATTTCTAAAGACAAGCCCACCACCACCCTCAAAATAACAATGATAAGATGTCCATCATAAACAAAGTTGTCTTGGCCGCCTACTCGGGCCGCCTGAGACAGATGGATCGCATGGCAACGGGCGCGGCGCCGATGCAGGCCAACGAGCTGACCAAGCTGCTGTGCAAAGCCGAGACCACAGCGTTTGGGCGCGACCATGGGCTGACTGGCGGCACGGCCTACGCCGACTTCGACCGCCTAGTGCCAGTGACAGACTATGAGGGCTTCCGCCCATATGTGGAGCGGATGGTGGCCGGCGAGGCCGACGTGTGCTGGCCCGGGCGGGTGAAATGGTTCGCCAAGAGCAGCGGCACGTCGGGCTCAAAGAGCAAATTTATCCCCGTGACGGACGACGCTCTGCGCCACTGCCACATGAGGGGCAACAACGACGTGATTGCCACCTACTTCCGCCAAAACCCCGACACCCGGGCATGGCGAGGCAAGTGCCTCACGCTTGGCGGCAGCAAGAAACTGACCAGCACAGGCGCGGGCAGCCAGACGGGCGACCTCTCCGCCATCATGATAGGCAACGCCCCGCTGTGGTCCGAGATGTTCAAGACCCCCGCCAAAGACATTGCCCTCATTGCCAACTGGGAAGAGAAGCTGGAGAAAATATATGCCGCCACGGTGAAGCAGAACGTGACATCGCTCGCGGGAGTGCCGAGCTGGTTCTTGGTTCTGATTAAATATATCATGGAGCGGAGCGGGGCCAAGACGCTGCAAGACGTGTGGCCGAACCTGGAGCTTTTCATCCACGGCGGCATAAACTTCGACCCTTATCGGGAGCAGTATAAAGCCCTGGCCCCGCACAATATGCACTTCTTGGAGACGTATAACGCCAGCGAGGGTTTCTTCTCCATCCAGACCGACCCCAAAGACCGAGCCATGCAGCTGATGCTGGACTATGGGGTCTTCTACGAGTTCGTGCCGCTAGGCGAGGCCGGGCAGCGGCACCCGCATGGCATTGTGCCGCTAGAGGGGGTGAAGACGGGCGTGGACTACGCCATGGTCATCAGCACCAACGGTGGCTTGTGGCGATATATGATAGGAGACACCGTACGCTTCACTCAGACTGAGCCCTACAAAATTGTCATAAGCGGGCGCACAAAATTGTATATCAACGCATTCGGCGAAGAGCTTATGATAAGCAACGCCGAGGCGGCCATGGCCCGCGCGTGCGCCGCCACGGGAGCCGTGGTGAGGGAATATACGGCCGCCCCCGTGTTTATGGACGCGGCCTCACGCGGTTGCCACGAGTGGCTCGTGGAGTTTGAGCGCAAGCCGGAGAGCGCGGAAGGCTTCGCCAAGGAGTTGGACAAGGCCCTCCAAGACGTCAACTCGGACTACGAGGCCAAACGATATAAAGACATAACCCTGGCCCCGCTGCGTCTGACTGTGGCCCGCGACGGACTCTTCGCGGACTGGCTGGCAAAGCACGGCAAGCTGGGCGGGCAGAACAAAGTGCCGCGGCTAAAGAACGACCGCCAGCTCATCGACGAGTTGCTAAAAATGAATCAATAAGATGTACATAGGCATAGCGGGCAACATAGGGAGCGGCAAGAGCGCGATGTCGCGGCTCCTGGCGGACGAGTTCGGGTTTCGCACGTCAGACGGCGACAAAGACGCCACGAACCCATACTTGGCGAACTTCTACAGCGACATGCCCCGTTGGGCCCTCAACCTGCAGATATATTTCCTGACGCGGCGGTTCAAGTCCGTCCAGCGCGCCATGTGGTCTACCGACGTTGTGGTGCAAGACCGGACGATATATGAAGACGCTTGCGTCTTCGTGGAGAACCTGCTGGCCATGCAGATCATATCGCGGCAGGACTATGACACATACCGCGACCTGTTCGACGTTATGTCATCATTCATCAAGCCGCCGGAACTCCTCATATACCTCAAGGCCTCCGTGCCTACGCTCATGAGCCACATCCGCCAGCGGGGCGTTGCCTACGAGGCCGGCATAAGCTACGAGTATCTGGCCATGCTGAACCGCAGGTATGAGGAGTGGGTGGAGACGTACAGGGGCGACATCCTGACCATAGACATTGACAACACGGACTTCGTGAGCAACGCCGCTGACCGCGCCAAGGTGATAGACGCCATCAAGAGCCAACTCGGCACCCGGGCGCGACAGCGCTAGAGGCCATTGTCCGACGCCACCCACTCGGCGAACGACGTGGCTGTCTCATGCAGGCGCACGGAGTGGAGCGTGACTCCCTCCGGCAAGCGGGCCGCGATGCGGCGGGCGAAGTCGGTCACCATATTCTCGCACGTGGGCTGATAGCCGACCAAGACTATGCGCTCAGCGACCCCCTCCAGCCGACGCGCCTGAGGCGTGTCGGCCCTGACCATCAGGGCATGATCAAGGCGCCCTACAATCTCCTCATTGACAATGCCCTTGAGGACCGAGAAATCAATGACCATGCCCAGTTTGGGAGATGACGGGTCGTCACACGCCCTGCCGCGGACCGTCACGGCCAGCTTGTAGGAGTGGCCATGTATATTGCGGCAGAGCCCGTCATACTCAGTCAGCAGATGCGCCATCTCGAAGCAAAACTCCTTCGTGACGCGGATTATGGGTCGTTCTGTGCTACTCATAGCTGCGAAGATAGCTGATATTTTGCAACAATCGGCGCGCCCGCCACGGGACTGCGAACCGCGCCGCCACGAAAAAATATGGATCTTAAAGACATGCAACGGCCCGTGGCCGAACATCTGGAGAAGTTTGAGCCATACTTCAAGTCGAACCTCCACTCACCTAACCCATTGCTCACACTGGCCACCAACTACGCCTTCCGCCGCAAAGGCAAGCGCATGAGGCCCTTGCTGGTATTTCTCTCCGCCATGTCGGCCGGCGGCGTCACAGACGGCACATATGCCGCCGCGGCCCTCATTGAGCTTCTGCACAACGCCTCGCTCGTGCATGACGACGTGGTGGACGAGACTTACACGCGACGCGGGCAGTGGAGCCTCATGGGCCTGTGGGGGCCGAAAGTGGCGGTGCTCGTGGGCGACTTCTTCCTTAGCCGCGGCATGGAGCTGGCGTTAGATGGCGGGCATTATGACGCGTTGCGCATTGTCAGCCGAGCCGTCCACGACCTTAGCGAGGGAGAGCTGAGCCAAATGGAACACGCCCGTCGGCTAGACCTGACAGAGGATGACTATTACGAGGTGATCCGGCAAAAGACGGCCACGCTGATCGAGGCCTGCACCCGCGCGGGTGCGACGAGCGCAGGCGCGGACACCGACATAGTGGAAGCGCTGGCCGCCTATGGCAACCATCTGGGACTGGCATTCCAGATTCGCGACGACATGTTCGACTACACGCCAGGCGGCCTCTTTGGCAAGCCGGCCCTAAACGACGTGAAAGAGCAGAAAATAACGTTGCCCTTGCTGGCCGCCATGCGCAACGCCACGGCGGAAGAACGCGCGGATATGCTCAGAAAAATAAGGCGGCACCCGAAAGACGATGCGACAGCCGAGGCGGCAATCGGCATGGTGCACGCCCACGGCGGAATGGATTACGCCAAAAAGATGATGACCCACTTTGCCGACCTGGCCAAGGCGGATCTCACTCCAGTGCCTGACAGCGAGGCGCGCGAAGCCTTGGCTAACCTCGTGGACTACAACACTGGGCGCACGGTGTGAGAAAAGACATATATTCGCGAAACGACTAAACCCACACTTCCATGCGATACCTTGACCCGAAAGCCGACCTTACGTTCAAAAAGATATTCGGCGAACATAAAGACCTGCTAATCAGCCTGCTCAACTCATTGCTGCCCCTGCCGGACGACGGGCAGGTGACCGAGGTGGAATACATGACACCGGAGATGGTGCCCGAAACCCCAATCGGCCGCAACAGCATAGTGGACGTGAGGTGCACCGACCAGTCTGGCCGTCAGTTCATTGTGGAGATGCAGACGCTGTGGAGCCCAATGTTCATGCAGAGGGTCGTCTTCAACGCCTCGAAGGCCTACGTCAGGCAGCTGGACAAAAGGACCAACTACAGTTTCCTCCAGCCAGTCTACTCCCTCAACCTGGTCAACAGCGTCTTCCTGAAAGACCTGCCTAACGAGTTTATCCACAACTACAACATTGTCCACGAATTCCACTCCGACAAGGTGATTAACGGACTGCACCTCACGTTTGTGGAACTCCCAAAATTCAAGCCCACAACGCACCTGGAGAAAAAGATGGCCGTGCTCTGGCTGCGATTCCTCACGGAGATTGGCGAGGACACGGTGACCCCGCCAGACGAGCTTGCCGCGAACCCACTCGTGAGCCGCGCCCTAGAGCAGGTGGAGACGTCGGCGTTCTCCCAAAGCGAGATGGCAGCATATGACAAGTTCTGGGACGCAATAAGGACCCAAAACATGATTCTAGATGAGGCCTCGCAAGCCAGCTTGCGCAAAGGCATAGAGGAAGGCATTCAGAAAGGACTCATCAAGGGCATTCAGAAAGGCATTGAAAAGGGAAAGAAAGAGGGGATGGAGCAAGGAATGAAAGAAGGATTGGAGCAAGGAATGGAGCTGGGAATGAAAGAGGGGATGGAGCAAGGAATGAAAGAAGGATTGGAGCAAGGAATGGAGCTGGGAATGAAAGAGGGGATGGAGCAAGGAATGGAGCTGGGAATGAAAGAGGGGATGGAGCAAGGAATGAAAGAAGGAGTTTTAAAAACCGCGGCGGCAATGCTCAAAAACGGTATTCCTCAGGAGACTGTAGCCGCATGCACGGGCCTATCTGCCTCTGAAATCGCGAGCCTCGCTCATAATGCGGAATAATGACGCACTGAACGACACATATAACACAGTGCGCCACAATATATTATAACAGACATATTAAAGCATAAGATGAGGCAATTAAACTTCAGCAATTTCCCTCTTCAATTCATCACCAACGGCAAAGATGGCCAAGAGTGCGTCTGTCAGACACAGAAAGTCCTGGAGGGCGGATGCCGATGGGTTCAGCTTCGGATGAAAGACGCGCGAGACGGCGAGATTGAGGAGACGGCAAAGGCGATCAAACTCCACACCGACAATTACGGAGCCACATTCATAATAGACGACAAAGTAGACATCTGCAAACGCGTCGGCGCCAGTGGGGTGCATCTGGGGAAAAACGATACGGACCCAGGAGACGCACGCAAGGCGCTGGGAGACGACTTCATCATTGGCGGGACGTGCAACACGCTTGAGGACATATTGGCAGTGAAAGACTTTGTGGACTACATCGGCTGCGGCCCTTTCCGATTCACCACGACAAAAAAGAACCTCGCCCCCACCCTTGGCCTGGATGGATATAAAAAACTTGTGTGGGAGTGCAGAAGCATGGGCGTGAACATCCCCATAGTGGCCATCGGCGGCATAACGCTGAGCGACATAGTCGATGTGTTGCAGGCGGGGCCCGACGGCATAGCCATGAGCGGCGAGATCATCCGCTCGGCCAACATTAGCAATATGACAGCCCAAGTGGTGGAATCCATAAACAGCTCACGCCCGTCGCTATGAGGAGATGCTTGTGGCTAGCCTTCATCGGCATAACAGCGCATGCGGCGGCATGCGCCCAGGAGGCGACAGAGGTGGAGTTATTGGTCTATGAGAACAAGTTCCCCTTCAATGGAAAACAATATTTTTTAAACCAAAAGGCATATGATGGCATCCCAGACATCACTCAAAGCCAGATAGACAAATACAACAACGCAAATGAAAAATATCGTCCACAAATCAGGAGCGGAGTTGCCATTGGAGACAGTGTGAGCCTCACCTACGCCGGCTACTTCACTGACAATGACGGCCATAAGGCCTCGGATGTAAAGACGGCCACTAGGGTGGTCGTGAACATATTGCTCACGGGCAAGGACGCGGCGAAATATAAGATAAAAGACCCTAAGACATACACCTGCCAAGGAGCCATCTATCCCGCGCCCGTGGAGCCGCCCGCCGAGGCTCTAGAGAACTTCAAGCTCTCCGACACGGAGATTTCAAAGGAATATGACGGGAAGAGTGGCCTAAAGCTACTTACCGACAGCATATTATTATATTCCAGCGTCAAAGGCTACAGCATCCACATCATAAGTGGCGTTTTTGGCAAACCCGGAACTGCGGGCGGAAACGACGACACACCAGGCGAAGGCAAGCCCATCACCCTGTTCTACCGCCTCAGCGGCAACCCGAATTACGCGTTGGGCGGCGCGAACGCAGGCCTGAGGTCTTTCAGATACTGCCCCAGTTGTGGCACAATCCGTAAGAAAAGGCCAAAGATAACAGTCTCGCCGGCGCGGGCGACTTATGGCGCAAAAACAGACGTGAGGGCGTCAATCCCATCCGCCGAAGGAAAAGGCTGGCGATCTTACATCTTCTACGATGACACGGCCAAGCGCACATCACTTGCGAAACTTAATTTCATCCTGCCCGCGGGGAGGCACACGGTGACGGTGCTGACGGAAGAGAGCGAAACATATATGGGCGTGAGGGAGGACTTTGAAATCCTGATAGACCCTTTGCCGCTCCAACTGCAAGGCTCGCCAGAGATTGCCCCCAGGCCATACGACGGCACAGCGCGCCTAGGCCACGTCTCACTCCCCTCCATCTCCTCTCCCCCCGATAAGAATGTCACGCTGTCTTTCGCAATAGACTCTTCGGCCGTGCGGCCAGACGTTGGCCAATACCCGGTCCTCTTCACTCCCATTCTCTCAGACTCCAATTACACCGTAGGCGCGCAAACCCCTCTCACCGCCACTCTGTCCATCACCCCCGCTCAAGTCGCGATGCCAACATTGGATGGCTCCGAAATCTCATCAGCGAAAACGTATGACGGCACACCCGACCTGCCAATCGCCCATGGGGGCTCGCCACTCTGTCCCGACGGCTCGGTGTTCATAAGCTCAGCGCGCTTCTCGTCCGCCGCCGCGGGCGAGTGGCCCATTTTTGTGGACATAGGCACGGATGCCAATCACGCCTTCGCAGACGGGGGGCGCCTAGCCAAGGAGATAGCGTATCCGACATCCGGCGTCATAAGCAAACGCAAGGTCACGCTCAACGGGAAACCCACGGTGGGCCTGCGCGCCTACGACGGGTCGACCGACATATCCAAAGACCTGATCTCACTGCCAAACCTCACCAACGTTGTGGGAGGTGACGAGGTCAGCCCCTACGTCATAGAGGCGAGGCTGGACAAAGCCGCGGCGGGTGAACGCATGGCCGCGATACGCCTAGGGCTGACAGGCTCCGACGCGGAAAACTATGAGCTGGACGGATCTGAACTGTCGGTGCCCGCCACAGTCTCAGAGGTCTTGAAAAAGCCCGTGAAGATAAAGCTGCGCAACGTGGAGAATCTCGTCTACGGTCACTCAACCATAGGAGCCGCGCCCACGGCCGACGCCATTGTGGACACAGACCCCATAATAAGCGGCACAATGCAAATCAACGGGCTAAGCAGCTCCATCTCGCTGCCCGTTGGCCTCGGGCAACGCGTGAGGGTGAGTTTCGTGCCGGTAGACACCGTTCACTATGAGGCGGTGGACACCCTGCTGACCATTGACGTCCGTCCCCTCCTCATCACTCTCTCCGGCAATGTATCAGTCGCTGACAAAACCTATGACGGCAATGCCGACATCCCCGTGAGCCTTATCTCCCTCCCGTCACTTTCCGGCGCGCTGCGTGGCGACAGCGTGAGCCTGACCGTCACGAGCGCGTCATACGACTCCAAGGCGGCGGGCGAGCGAGTGGCAACTATTCTGCTGGCTCTTAGCGGCGCGGCCGCACCCAATTACGCCCTTCCGGCCGACGGTTTGCAGAAAGCGGAGGCGCGCATCGCGCCCAAGAACGTTTTTGCCGACTATGACTCGATGGCCGTCGCCCCGAGGGCTTATGACGGCACTACGGCCATATATGACTGGCAAATATCGCTTCCAATAATGACAGGCGTCATTGATGGCGACGACGTGGTGGCGGACGTGTCCCGCGACGGGTTTCAGTACGGGGCCGCCGATGCCGGCACGTACACCGTCCGCACGCATGCCACGCTCACCGGCAACGACGCGGCAAACTACGTCATAAGCGGCGGAAGCGGGTCGGCCTCCATTGTCAGGCAGGCCGTCATAACGCCCAAAGTGGTGAACGCGGGAAGCGTGGCCGTGGCCGACAAGGAATATGACGGGGCCGAGGAGATCGCCACGCGACTGGTGACGGTGGACGGGGGTGAGGCCGTGAGAGTGTTGTGGGCCAAAGCCGATGCACCCGACGCGGGGACGCGAGAGGCGCTGATCAGACTAGCGCTGGCCAATGAGGATGACGTTAACCATGCCCTGGCAGACACCATTGTGGCCTCAAAAATAAATATATTGCCACGCACGGTGGAGGCCGAGTGGACTAACTTGACGACAGACCTGCGGGAATATGACGGCACTTGCTCAACAAGCCAAAACCAAATTCATATTCCACTTATTTCCAATAGAGTTGAAAGAGACGACTTAAAGTTGGACATAATAGCTTCATATGACTCAGATGAGGCAGGATCCCGCCTCGTCACGGCCATAGCATCGCTATTTGGCGACGACGCGCGCAACTACACTCTGCCACAAGACACGTTTCGGCTCCAATCTTCCATCTTGCCAAAAACTTTGTTCCCTGATGGGAACTTGGGCGTGGCGGACAAGGAATATGACGGCACCGCGAGCGTTGACACGGCATCGGTCTCCTTGCCAAACCTGGCGGGCGTGGTGAGTAAAGACCAGGGACGCGTGTCTTTAGACATAGTGGACGCGTCGGCAGACAGCCCCAAGGCCGGGCTTCGCACAGCCTCCGCCCACGTCCGCCTCACGGGAAGCAGAGCCGGCAACTACGCCCTCGGCTCGGAAACCATGACGGCCACCATGCGCATCTTGCGGAAACCCCTCACCCTGCAAGGTGAGGCGAGCGTAGAGCCGCGCGTCTATGACGGCACTGAGACAGTGGACGGCGGCCTCATTTCTCTCCCCGCGCTGACGGGGGTCGCCCCCGCTGACAGCGCGGCCATCGGCCTGAAATTTCCCACGGCCAGACTGGACAAACCGGACGCCGGCACACGCGTGGCCACGATATCTTTCTCGATCGTGGGCGCGGGGATAGAGAATTACGACATTGGCAGAATCCCGCTCACGCTCACCGCTCAAACTAAAGTAACGCCCAAAGCCCTGACAGCCGCGCCACCCACATTCTCCAGCACATCAAAGGAATATGACGGCACAACAGAGCCTCCCGCCGTGGCCACAGAGCCTGAGCTTGAGGGCGTGGTTGGCCATGACGACGTGAGCCTGCTCTTCAAGGCCGAATATGACAGTCCGCTCGCGGGCATGCGAGACATAACGGTCTCATACGCCATCACAGGCGATGACGCCGCCAACTACGAGGCCCCCCGTGACTACGTCATTTTGGGACAAATTGTGGAGGCGGCGGACTCGGTAACCGCCACGGCGCATGCCATAGGTGACGACGGAGTGTGCGGAGGAGATGAATTGCAGATTGGGATAGAAGTTGAAAGCGGCGCCCCCACACTTTTCAGCCTAACGTATGACGCGGAAGCGCGCGCCGCCGGTTTTGCCGACATCTTGAAGAATCCGCTGCCCGCGCCGGGGCACGACGGGAGGCTCCTTGTCACGCAGGCGGTCACTCCCTCCGAAGCCTACGGCAAATTCTCCGCCACCCTGACACTCCACGACGCCAAAGGTCGCAGCAGTGCCCCCATGCCGCTCCTTTTTATGCGCCGTCCGGACGCCTCGCACATCCACGTCAAGTTTGGCAACACCATATTCATTGACAACATAGGCGACCGCATAGAAGCCTACCAATGGGAGACGGGAGGTGAAGCCATAGACGGCGCCACGCGCCAATTCCATCACGTCTCGCCATCGCTCCCCGCCGGCCAATATGCCGTGCGGCTGACCCTCGCCGATGGCACCCATGTTACCTCATGCCCTCTCAACACGGGCAGCTCCGGCGCGGGTGAGGCATTGGCGGTCAAAGCATACCCCAACCCCGCCAAGACGGGCGAAGAGATCACTGTGGAAACCACAGGCCACGAGAGCGGGCGGAACGTGACGGTGGACGTCTTCTCCACGAGCGGGGCGAGGGTCGCGACGGCTCAAGGGCAAAGCCGCGCCTGCCTACGCCTGCCGCGCGGCATTTTTGCGGGAACAGCAAAAGAGGGCGGCCGCAAGGCCAATTTCAAGATTGTGGTGGAATAAACGCCATCTTGCGCATGACAAAGAAAGACAAATTTGCATATATTTGCCGCGGTCGACGTGGCGCCCGTCAAGGGAAAAGGCGCCGGGGGTGCTGAGAATGCTCGGCTGAGATTATACCCCAGGACCTGATGCAGGTAATGCTGCCGTAGGGACTGATGAAAACGGCGCCCCATGCGCCTAGAGAGTATAGCCTCAACACCGGCCTCGCGCCCCACTCTATTTCTCGTTTTTATCCACTCGGCTGCGCCTCTCACGCCCCACCCCGTCGGCGTGCGAGGCGACACGAGCCGTATGGAGCGACGACTTATCTTATCGGGCAAAACGACTAACAAGCACAACATACCTGAAGCCATGAAGATAACAGTAAACGACAAGGAGGTGGAGCTGGCAGGCTCCACCGTGTCAGACCTCATGAGGCAGCTCGGCGTGCCGTCAAACGGCGTGGCCGTGGCCGTGGGCATGGACATCGTGCCGCGCGAGGAGTGGGAGAGCCGCGCGCTCACCGAGGGGTGCAAAGTAATGATTATCCGCGCGGCCAGTGGCGGATAGGGGAAAATGCGCAAAAGAAACATACACCAAGATAAAAGACAGAAAAAAGACATGAGCAAACTGACAATAGCGGGCCGCGAGTTCGAATCCCGCCTCTTCCTGGGCACAGGCAAATTCAGCAGCAACGAGCTGATGAAAAAAGCCATTGCGGCATCGGGCGCGGAGATGGTGACCGTGGCCATGAAACGCATTGACATGAACAACGCCTCGGACGACATGCTGACCCACATCAAGGCCCCCGGCATCCAACTGCTGCCCAACACCAGCGGAGTGCGCACGGCCGAGGAGGCCGTCTTCGCCGCCAAGCTCTCCCGCGAGGCCTTCGGCACGGAGTGGCTCAAACTGGAGATCCATCCCGACCCGCGCCACCTGCTGCCAGACCCCATCGAGACGCTCAAGGCCACGGAGCAACTGGTGAAGCTGGGTTTCAAAGTGTTGCCATACTGCCAGGCCGATCCCGTCCTCTGCAAGAGGCTTGAGGAGGCCGGCGCGGCCACCGTCATGCCACTGGCCGCCCCCATTGGCACAAACAAGGGACTGGTGACCTTGGAGTTCCTCCAGATGATAATTGAGCAGGCGTGCGTGCCCGTGGTGGTAGACGCCGGCCTTGGCGCGCCTAGCCATGCCGCCGCGGCCATGGAGCTTGGGGCCGACGCCGTGCTGGTGAACACGGCCATAGCCGTGGCAGGCGACCCCGTGGCCATGGCCCAGGCGTTCAGGCAGGCCGTGGAGTGCGGGCGAAAAGCCTACGAGGCGGGACTCGGGGCCGTGGCGGAGGTGGCGGAGGCCAGCAGCCCCCTGACGTCGTTCCTCAACGAGTAGAGGGGCCAAACATTAACCATCACTCCAGCAAAACACATTAAGCCTGTGAAAGACAATATCAAAATAACTTTCCCAAACAGCGAGAAAGTATACATTGCCGGCAAGCTTTTCCCCGACATCCGCGTGGGGATGCGCAAGGTCAACCTTACGCCCACAGTGAGCGTCAACGCCGATGGGCACGAGACGAGGCGCGACAACGCCCCCGTCTTAGTCTACGACACAAGCGGCCCCTTTGGGGACAAAGACGCGGCCATAGACCTGAAGAAAGGCCTGCCGCGCCTGCGCGAGCCTTGGATTCTGAAGCGCGGGGGCGTGGAAAGGCTCAGCGGCCTGTCATCTGAATATGGGCGCATAAGGCTTGCGGACAAGAGCCTGGACCACCTCCGCTTTGAGCACATAACATTGCCGCTCAGGGCAAAAGACGGGTGCCACGTGTCGCAGATGTATTACGCCAAGCAAGGCGTCATAACGCCTGAGATGGAATATGTGGCCATTCGCGAGAACATGAACTGCGCCGAGCTTGGCATCGACACGCACATCACGCCAGAGTTCGTGAGGCAGGAGATTGCCGCGGGGCGCGCCGTGCTGCCGGCCAACATCAACCACCCGGAGGCCGAGCCCATGATCATAGGCAGCAGTTTTCTGGTCAAGATAAACACCAACATAGGCAACTCGGCCACCACCAGCAGCATTGACGAGGAGGTGGAGAAAGCCGTGTGGAGCTGCAAATGGGGCGGAGACACGCTCATGGACCTCTCCACGGGAGACAATATCCACGAGACGCGCGAATGGATTGTGCGCAACTGCCCCGTGCCCGTTGGCACGGTGCCCATGTACCAGGCCATGGAGAAAGTCCACGGCAAGGCGGAGGACTTGACGTGGGAGCTCTTCCGAGACACGCTCATTGAGCAGTGTGAGCAGGGCGTGGACTACTTCACCATCCACTGCGGCATACGCCTCAAAAACGTGAGCCTGGCAGACGACCGCCTCACGGGCATGGTGAGCCGCGGTGGTTCCATCATCTCCACTTGGTGCCGCCACCACCAGCGCGAGAGCTTCCTTTATGAGCATTTTGATGACATCTGCGACATAGCGGCCAAATATGACGTGGCGCTGTCGCTCGGCGACGGGTTGCGGCCGGGCTGCACGCACGACGCCAACGACCGCGCCCAGTTTGCCGAACTGGACACCATGGGCGAGCTAGTGGAGCGCGCGTGGGCCAAAAACGTGCAGGCGTTCATTGAGGGCCCCGGCCACGTGCCGATGCACAAGATCCGCGAGAATATGGAGCGGCAGATTGAGAAATGCCACGGGGCGCCGTTCTACACCCTTGGCCCGCTCGTGACGGACATAGCCCCAGGCTACGACCACATAACCTCCGCCATAGGCGCGGCGCAGATAGGGTGGCTCGGCACGGCCATGCTCTGCTACGTCACGCCAAAGGAACACCTCGGCCTGCCAAATAAAGAGGACGTCCGCACGGGCGTGGTCACGTACAAGATAGCGGCCCACGCCGCCGACTTGGCCAAAGGCCACCCCGGGGCCGCGCTGCGCGATGACGCCCTCAGCCTGGCGCGCTTCGAGTTCCGGTGGAAAGACCAGTTCAACCTAAGCCTCGACCCCGAGCGCGCCCTCGAATATTTCAAGGCCGGCGGCCACCAAGACGGCGAGTATTGCACCATGTGCGGCCCCAACTTCTGCGCCATGCGCATAAGCCGCGACCTGCGCAAGATGGGCAAAGGCTGCTAGGCCACGCAGACAAAACGATTACCTTATAACCTGAAAATCAAGACATGTTCTCAGACGAATTGCTGAAAATATCGTGGGAGGAGACCACGGAGAAAATATACAGCAAGACAGAGGCCGACGTGCTGCGCGCATTGGCCAAGAGGCGGTGCGACGTCGACGACTTCATGGCTCTCATCTCGCCCGCCGCCGCGCCACACCTGGAGCAGATGGCCCGGCTGAGCCAAAAATATACCCTGGAGAGGTTCGGCAACACCATACAGATGTTCATCCCGCTCTACACGACAAACTCGTGCACCAACTCATGCGTATATTGCGGCTTCCATGTCTCCAACCCCATGAAGCGCACCATTCTGACCATGGAGGAGATTGAGAACGAGTACAAGGCCATCAAACGCCTCGGCCCGTTCGAGAACATCCTGCTCGTGACAGGCGAGAACCCCGCCAAGGCTGGCGTGGACTACATTGCCGAGTCGGTCGAGATTGCCAAGAAATATTTCTCCAACATCAAGATTGAGGTGATGCCGCTCAAGGCGGAGGAATATAAGCGCTTGGCCGACGTGGGTATCAACGGCGTCATCTGCTTCCAAGAGACTTATCACCGCGAGCGGTACAAGGTCTACCACCCTCGCGGCATGAAGAGCGACTTCGAGTGGCGCGTCAACGGTTTCGACCGCATGGGGCAGGCTGGAGTCCACACCATCGGCATGGGCGTCCTGGTGGGCTTGGAAGAGTGGCGCACTGACATGACCATGATGGCCTATCACCTCCGTTACCTTGAGACGCGATATTGGAAGACGAAATACAGCGTCAACTTCCCGCGCATGAGGGCGTCGGAGAACGGCGGCTTCCAGCCCAACGTCATCATGAGCGACAAGGAGCTGGCGCAACTCACCTTCGCCTACCGCATCTTCGACCACGACGTGGACATAAGCTACTCCACCCGCGAGCCCGCGGCCATCCGCGACCACATGTGCGCGCTTGGCGTGACCACCATGAGCGCGGAGAGCCACACCGAGCCTGGCGGCTACTTCAGCTACCCGCAGACTCTGGAGCAGTTCCACGTCTCGGACAACCGCAAGACGGCAGACGTGGCGGCGGCAATCCGCCGCGCGGGCCGCGAGCCCGTTTGGAAAGACTGGGACGAGGCCGTAAACTGAGCCGAGCCCCCAGTCCACAAGACTCTCGCCCCGCCATAAGAGCATGCGCGCTCTTATGGCGGGGTCTTTATTCTCTTGAAATGCCCATAAACTGCTATATGGCTATTTACTGGACTAGCAAACACATTGAATAAACTAAAAAAACACCCTATAGCGATTGTTTCTTTTCTCGGGGTTTATATATATATATTCCCGTGTGATGTCACAGCTTGATTATGACGATCGATAACAATTCACAAATGAAAAACATACCAGCAATCCTAGGCATAGTCTTCGTAATGCTCACCGCGTGCGGATGCGATGACGAATCGGGCAACTTCCGCTACTCGCCCGCCAACGGCAACTCACGCGTGCTCTCCACATATTTGGCTGTTGAGGGAGACGACGTGGACGACGCTTTTATCGCCGCCACGAGCGGGTATTGCGAAGAGAACAGGAGCAAGCTCAAAATAGGGAGAGCGGACGGCAATTCCATAAAGGTTGACTTCCCGAGCCCTAATGCGTTCTCCAAGAAAATTACCACGGACACAGACACGTCCGCCGTCACCACGGCCTCCTACTTCAGTGACCTTACCCTCGACGGGAAGAAGCTCAGGGTGAAGACCGTCTTCAAACTCGAAGTGCCAAACAGGCTTAAAGACCACTATATGGACTTCGAGTTCCACCTCGCCGAGATGGAGATTGACGGCAAAACGGTCAAAGCCGTGCCTCAGGACTCGGAAGCCCTGAGACGTGTGACAATAGCAAGGAAAGGCAACGGCGCGTGGGAGCTTAAAGATTAGCCAAGCCACTGCCTTACATAAAGCCGCCCCGCCGCAATCCTTGAGGATTGCGGCGGGGCGGTTTTATGGTTCTGACGACGCGCTCACCTTGAGTTAAGCGCATAAGGCTCATTAGCATGCAATTTGCGCTGATCGCGCAGTTTCGGGTGCTGTTGCTGCATCTCCTTTAGATTTTATTACCTTATCTAACCTCGCGCTATGGCGCGTATCATCGGCACAGCCACAGAATTTCCTGTTTGTCTCCTTATCTCACTATGCGACACTACGATCTTAAACGTATCTGGAAAGCCTTGGAATCTGAGCAATTCTCTTGATGACGGACGACGAATGCCATTTATTAACAGGTAATTGTATGACGCACCCGTACGCAGGGCGCAAGAATGATCCAAGACAGAAATATTACCCGACTTATTCTCATGCCAGACCGAAGGATAAAACACGTCTTTGCCCTCAGTCTTTCGCCTGCGTTTTGAAACAATGGCGTCAGAAGCGAACAAGCTGGATTCAACGTCTTTGTCATCCTCCAAAATGCTACTGAGCGAGTATCTTTTTTTCTCAAAGTCTAGACTAAAAGCCTCTGACATATGGCTGTCTAAAAAACCGACAATTATGATTCTCTCTCTCTTTTGCGGCACTCCAAAGTCTAGGGCATTGAGAACTTTCCACTTCAAGTGATAACCCATATCCATTAAAGTCTGCTTTATTACGGCAAAAGTGCGCCCTCCATCATGCGTAGTCAAATTCTTGACGTTTTCCAACAATACAACTTTGGGCATATGGTAGCGCAAAATTCTAGCCACCTCAAAAAACATAGTCCCTCGCGTATCCTCAAATCCCATCTTTTTACCCATTATGCTAAACGCCTGGCAAGGGAATCCTGCAAGGAGCAAGTCATGAGGTGGAATCTCAGCAGCGTCAATTTTTGTTATATCTCCGAATGGCTTTTCCCCGAAATTAGCTTCATAAGTGTCTTGCGCGGCCGCGTCCCACTCGGAAGAAAAGACGCACTGATATCCCAGCTCGTCAAATAGATCTATAAATCTCACTTTATTACCGAAAGACTTTCGCCGGCAAATATACAACAAATGCCGCGCCTCCCGAATTATTCGCAACCTTGCAAAAACACTCCGAAATAGCTATAATTGCTTGCGTAAAAAGACTAATGCACATAACAATGAGAATGACACACGCAGCCGCTCTGGCGACTGCCATCATCACGGCCTGCTCGGCCTCGGCACAACGCCAGGCAAAACCCTATTTCACCCACGATGAGCTGCCAAACAGCGTGGCCTACATCCCCGCGCCGCCCGACACGGCGGACGCCGCCTTCTTCAACGACTGGCTGGTATACTCACGCGGACTGACCCTGCGCCCAACCCCGCGCGGAGCGCAAGCCAAGGCCGACGCCGACTACACGAGCGAATATCTGGCAGCCTACTTCTCGCCAGCCATGGGCTACGAGATAAGCGAGGAAAAGTCTCCCGCCACATACCACCTGCTCTGCTGCGTGGCGCGGACGGGCGGCGACGCCACATGGAAAGCCAAAAACCACTATATGAGGCGCAGGCCTTTCATGGTCTTCAACCAGCACACCCTGACGCCCGATGACGAGCCCGGCCTCTCGCGCAACGGCTCATACCCGTCTGGCCACACCTCCATGGGGTGGGCCACGGCCCTTGTCTTGGCCGAGGTCAACCCCGACGCGCAAGACAGCATCCTGACGCTTGGCTATGAGTATGGGCAGAGCCGCACCATCGTGGGCGCGCACTTTCAGAGCGATGTCGACGCGGGCAGGGTGACAGGCAGCGCGGCCGTGGCCCGTATGCACACCAGCGCGGAGTTCCAGGCCGACGTGGCGGCCGCCAAAGCCGAGTGCGCCAGGCTGCTGCACAAAATCAAAGGCCCGGACCTGAACTCGCCCGCAAACGCAAGAAAGCGCAGGCTATAGGCCCAAAAGACGAAACCCACGGCCACAGTCTGCGTATAAAGAAGTGTAAATCACGTCCTTAAAGACGACATATGCGTTAATTAGGGCGACAATCCAAACACAGGTTATGAAGAAATACGTTTGCGAGCTGTGCGGCTATGTCTACGACCCAGCCGTTGGCGACCCCGATTCCGGAGTGGCTCCGGGGACGGACTTTGAGAATTTGCCAGACGACTGGACTTGCCCCCTCTGCGGAGCAAGCAAGGAGGATTTTAAGCCTCAGGACTAAACGCCAAAAAGAGAAAGCCCCGCGCTAGGCCGATGCCTGGCGCGGGGCTTTTTTATGTCCCGACGGGGGCCCCTATTGGCCACTGAGGGTGAAATGCTCATAGACGCACGGGGCGGGGCCATCGTCAAAATAGTCAATGAAGCGCAGGCGCACCCTAAAATAGGCCAAGGTGTCGTATGCGGCATAGAGCCGCGGAAGCACCTCATTGCCGGGGGCGGAGAACAAGGCGCGGCACATGCGGTCCTCCACGTCAAACG
Source organism: uncultured Bacteroidales bacterium (assembly GCA_934699135.1). Taxonomy (GTDB): domain Bacteria; phylum Bacteroidota; class Bacteroidia; order Bacteroidales; family Marinilabiliaceae; genus W3P20-009. Next base: position 63,456 of record CAKUVM010000003.1, on the reverse strand, counting down.
AGGCGTCTCCGCCCATGCGCACGGAGACCGTGCCGGCCGTGGCCAACATCTCGACATAGGGCTGGGCGCAAAGCTGCGCATACACGGCCTTAAAAGGCGCGGTGGCGAAAAATAGGTCAACCGCGTCTCTCCGAGCCTCAACCCCCATCACCTGAAAGGCCCTCAGGCGAGGCATGCCACCGTCCACTGTGGCCAAGGCCAGCTCTCTGTGGCCGTCAAGAAACTTCAGAGCCACGGATAAGGGCAGGCCCGCGCTGTGGGCCGCGGGCGTGTTGTTTGGTGTGTGTGCTTCCATTCTTAATCTCCTATCTCCACTATCGGGAGCGTCGCGTAGCCGCCGCGGTATACGCCTATCTGTCTGGCGCATTTGCCAGCCGGCATCTTGATGATCTGGTCGTCATAATACTCCTTGCCGTCCTGCCTAGGCAGGAGAACCTTGATGCCTATTGCAATGCCGAGTTCAGCGTTATACTCTTGGGCCACGGCGTCTCCATTTTCCAGGACTTTCTGCACCTGCAGCGGCTTGCGCGTCACCACCTCGCCCCTGGAGGCGGAAAATGTCCTCCCGTCGCCATCTCTGCGGACGGTGGGCTTCGCTTTTTTTGCGGGCGCGGCAGGCTGACCAGCCATGGTCTCGCCGGCCACCTGCCTGCAAGAGTCCATCCGGGTCACAAACTGCTCCAAGGCCTCCTCCATCCTGCCGTCATCGCCCGCCTTCACCCATTGCGTCAGGGCGGAGCCCGCGAGCAGGCCAAGGACGAAGATCATAATGTCTCTCATAAAGATAGGTCTGTTATTTGAGTGTCAATGTATCAAAATTAGGGGACTTATGGCCGTAAACTTACAAAATTTAGCCAAGAGCTAGCAATAAAATACTAGGTTTTGATAAGATTTCATATATTTGCGCTCATCATCCACAGTATGCCATATGAAACTCATAGCCATCTCATGGCCCACGTTTTTTGACGGTGAGGCGGAGATAATCAACTCCCTTTTTGAGGCTGGGCTGCCCATCTTGCACGTCAGGAAGCCTGGGGCTGCCGAGGTTGACGTGGCCCACCTCATCAGGCGCGTGAGGCCAGAGTTTCACGAGAGGCTGACCATGCACTACTTCCCCGCCCTGGCCGAGGCCTTTGAGCTTGGCGGATACCACCTGAGCGCTGGGCGCGCGCCGCAGCCCGACGGGTGGGAGGGGCGGCTCAGCGCCTCATGCCACACTCTAGAGGAGGCCCGCGAGGCGCAACGGCGCACGGATTACGTGTTCCTCAGCCCCATTTTTGACAGCATCTCCAAGCGGGGCTACACGGCAGGCTTCACCACCGCCGCGCTTCTGCGCGGCGCGGCTGAGGGAATCATAGGGCGGAGGGTCATTGCCCTCGGGGGCGTGAGACCCGAAAATATGGGGACGGCGCGAGACATGGGTTTCGGCGGCGTGGCGGTACTAGGCGGACTGTGGGGATCGCTCAGGCGCGACGACGTGACGGAGAATTATTGGCACTACCTCAACTGGGAGCGTTGCGGCAGCATGGCCGAGGCGTTTTAGGCGCAGGCCCGCAAGGAAAGAGTCTTTAGTTTGATAAATAGGCCCAACCGCCGCCGAGAGTCATGTTGACGCTCGGCGGCGGTTGGGTTATGTGGCATACCCCACCCCGACCTCTTTTTCATCCACAATCCTCATCGTCGTCACGAACTCCCCTATATTCAAAAAACGCGCGCAGGAAGCCTTTAAAGCCCCGCGCGCGCCTTTTGTCCGTAATCTATCGTCTCGCCTAGCTGAGGCCGTGGATTTGGCCGTCCTCGCTCACCGTCATGCCCTCCGCCGCGGGGTGCAGAGGCAAGCCCGGCATTCGCATCATATCTCCCGTGAGCGGGATGACGAAGCCGGCGCCCGCCGCCAGCTCCACGGCGCGCACATGGAGGGTGAACCGGCCCGGCCGGCCGGCCTCCTGTTTAGGGTCGTCAGTAAATGAGTATTGCGTCTTGGCGATGCACACGGCCGCGCCTTCCAACCCTATCTCGCGGGCCTCGGCCAGGTCTTTCTGCGCTTTCGGTGCGAACTCCACTGCCTCGGCGCCATATATCTGCCTGGCAATCTTGCTTATCTTCTCCTCAAGCGGCTCACTCCACGAGTAAAGCGGCTTGAAGTGGCTCCTGCCGCTCTCGGCCTCCTCGGCCACGGCGCGGGCCAGAGTCTCGGCCCCTTTGCCGCCCTCGCCCCAGACGTTGGCAACCACGGCTCTCACGCCCCACTCTTGGCAGGCGCGGGCCACAACGTCGTGCTCCGCCGGCGTGTCTGTGGCGAACTGGTTTATGGCCACCACCACCCTCACGCCATAGCCGAGCATGTTTTTCACATGACGCTCCAGGTTGTGCAGGCCGGCCCTCACGGCCTCGACATTCTCGGCTGCCAAATCTTCTTTTTTCACGCCGCCGTGCATCTTGAGGGCGCGGACTGTGGCGACAACCACAATTGCCGACGGCTTCAGGCCGCCCGCCTGACACTTGATGTCGAGAAACTTTTCCGCGCCAAGGTCTGAGCCGAAGCCCGCCTCTGTGACGGCGTAGTCGGCCAATGAAAGACCCATCTTGGTGGCTACCAATGTGTTAGTACCTTGAGCGATATTGGCGAACGGGCCACCGTGGACAATGGCCGGCGTGTGGGCTATGGTCTGGACAAGGTTCGGCATCATGGCCTCGCGGAGCAGCGCCGTCATGGCTCCATCGGCCTTCAGGTCGCGGGCCCTGACGGGCTTGCCGTCGTAGGTGCGGCCCACGTATATGTCTCCCAGCCTGCGCTGCAGGTCTCCAAGGTCTCGCGAGAGGCAAAGTATGGCCATGATCTCCGAGGCCGCCGTTATGTCAAAGCCCGTCTCGCGCGGCAGTCCCTGCGTCTTGCCGCCAAGGCCTATGACGATGTGACGCAAGGCGCGGTCGTTCATGTCCATCACCCTTTTCCACGTCACCGCGCGCGGGTCGATGTTGACGGCCGCGCGCTGGCCGAAGTGTATGGCGTTGTCTATCATGGCGGCAAGGAGGTTATGAGCCTTCTCTATGGCGTTGAAGTCGCCCGTGAAGTTGAGGTTTATGTCCTCCATCGGCACCACCTGGCTCTGCCCGCCGCCGGCGGCCCCGCCCTTTATGCCGAAGACCGGCCCGAGCGACGGCTCGCGCAGCACCACCACGGTCTTCTTGCCAATGCGGCTCAGCCCGTCGGCCAGGCCTATGGAGACCGTCGTCTTGCCCTCGCCGGCGGGTGTGGGCGTTATGGCCGTCACCAGCACCAGCTTCGCCTTTGCGGCCTTGGCCTCGTCAATGAGCGAGAGCGGCAATTTTGCCTTGAGCCTGCCATAGGGTTCCAGCAAGTCCTCTCCCACGCCCAGGCGGGCCGCTATCTCTTTAATCGGCAGTTTCTCCGCCGCGTCTGCAATCTCTATGTCGGTCATTTACGCTATTGAAGTTTTCTTTCCTATGAACCCGTCCGCCATAACGCGGCGGCACGTCGTTGTGAGTTATGCCACAAAGGTAACTCATTCTGTTGAAATGGCGCAGCGGCGAGGGCGACGTGGCCCGACAGACACAAACGGCGGGAGATTAAACAAAACGCCCGCCGCACTATGACGCGCGGCGGGCGTTGGCAATAGGCCACTTCGAGCCTGCCTTTTATTTTCCCCAGGTCTCTCCGTTGACGTCGACCTTGATGAGGTCCTCATCATTAGACGTCAGGACTACGCCCTTGATGGTGCACAGCGTCTCGTCATCAGCGTCGGGGATGATCTCGTATGTGGCGATGCAGCCCGTCTCGGTGATCACGCAGTGGCTTTCGGCGTATATGTTCGCGTTGGCGGCGTTCTCAGCTATGACTTTGTTCTTGACCTCCTTGGCCGACTTGAGCGTGAGGTCGGCATTGAGGGCGATCTCCACGTCTTTGCACTCCTCCTTCGCGTTGCCGTTCTCATCTAAGAGGCCGGTGATGCCGTCACCGTCTTGCATAAAGTAGCTCGTCTGCCTCTTGAGCGACATGTATGAGCCATATGACTTGTTAGCTCCCGTGCCGGCGAGGAAACTATACTCCTTGCCAATCTTCGTCTCCTTCGTGGTGCCCATGCGCGTGCGCACCTGCATCGTGTATATTCCCACGGGAATCTTGGGCGAGCTGAGGGTGCATGTCCACACCTTGCCGTCCTCCGTGCGATCCTTCTCGGCCTCGCTGCCCTCGAGCAGGTCGTAGGTCTTTGAGCCGTCTTCAGACGTGAGGGTGAAAGTCTTGAGCTTCTTGTTGGTCTCCACGGTGCCGGAAATGACGATGGTGCCGTCATTCTGAGCGGCGGCCACGAGACCCGTCATGTTGAACTTCTCCGCGATCTCAAGGCTGTCGTCGGTGTCATCGTCAGAGCAGGCGGTGAAAGAGCATGCCACGATGGCGGACATCATCACGCCAGCCATAGGCATCAGGAATGTTTTCTTCATAATCTTGATGGAATATTGAATTATAGTTGTCTGGGGCAAAATTATGCAATATTGGCACAAGGCAAAAATAAGTGTTGCAAAAATGCCTCTATTTTTTGTCTTTTACCGCCCTTACGGATAATCCCCACCACAATTGGGCGTCGTTGGACACATATATGCCCTCTTCTTTGCCGCCACTCGTCATATCAAAACGGAGGCTCGGACAGCCTTGGGAATATGTGTCAGCGCGTGTGCCGACGGCGTAGTAGCCCGACAGCTTGCGGCCGTTGAAGTCTTCCACGTCATCGTCATGCATTGTCGTCTTGCCCACTTTCGCGCCAGCGCAAGGCAAGATTATGCTGCCGCCGTTTGGCCCAGTGAGACGCAAGGCGGCGCGGCCCCCGCTCAAAGCGACACCCTCCCATTTGCACTTTCTCCTCAGTTCATCCACTTCACTCCGCGTCGGCAACCGCCATCCGTCTCCGGCAGCGGCCGTGGCCGGGTCAAAATCCGCCTTCGCGGATATAGTGTCATATGTCAATTCTTCCACAAGGTAACGGAGCGCGTAACCCTCCTCGTCATATTTCTTTTTACTCACGACCTCGCCCCAAGCGAAGTGGTCGCCCGCGTCTTCTTCCGCATCGGCCCCGAGGTTGGTGGTGGCCCACAACACAGAGAGGCCGAGGTCGCAAGCCGTGAGTTTCTGCTTCTTGGCATCAGGCTTTGCCGGAATGTCAATTTCCACAATGTTGGAGTAATACTCCTCCTTGCTGTCGCCATCCACAACGGTCATAAGAATCCGCCCGTAATATTTGCCGTCATTGCCCATGCCTAAGGCTATGAACTCGTCGCCATTGTCTGGAGACGTTTTGTTGACGTAGTTTTCGCAAATCTGGAAATGCGCGGGGTCGGGTTCAGTTCCGTAGTAGAAGAAGTAGAGCTTTGTTTCGCGGCCTGTGTAGCAGGAGTCGGCAAGGAGGCGCGACACTGTGATATGAATTGCCGCGGCCTGCCGCGAAGAGACGTTTTCAACTTCGGCGACGACATTGAATCTCCCCTCCGTCGGCGCGTTATTGTCATCTTCGTCATCGCCCTGTTCTTGTTTGTTGTCATCGTCTGAGAAGTCACTGAAAGAGTCGCTGGAGCATGCCGTCATTGTCATAGACAGGGGCAAGACGAGAGCCAGAATTGTTTTCTTCATTTGCTTATATCTTGTTGGTCTGTTTCCCGTGGAACGCGGGCTTGTTCTTACAAACTGTCAGTTTGGGCGGGATGAAAGTGGCCATACACTAACAATCCTTTACTTTTACCCACCAATTCCGTAAGTTTATCAAGCGTGGCCTGTCTTATGGCCTCCACGCCGCCGAGCGCCTTGAAGAGTTCTTCTTTTGTCTTCGGCCCAATGCCTTTCACATCGTCAAGCTCCGAGGCCACCATAGCCTTGCTTCTCTTGTTGCGGTGGAAAGTTATGGCCACGCGGTGAACCTCGTCTTGCATCCGAGTAAAAAAGCGAAACACGGCGTCGCTCTTTCCCACTTCAACCACTTTGGGCGGGAAGCCCACCAAAATTTGGCTGGTGCGGTGGCGCGAGTCTTTCGCCAAGCCAATTATGGGCAAGCAGAGGCCAAGATCCTCCGTCGCTTGGCGAATCACGTCCATCTGACCCACCCCGCCGTCGGCCACAACGAGGTCTGGCATAGGCCACCCCTCCTCTTTAAGCCTATGGTATCGGCGATAGACCACCTCATACATTGACGCGTAGTCGTCCGGCCCCTCAACTGTCTTTATGTTGAAGAGCCTGTAGTCTTTTCGACTTGGCTTGGCGTCTCGATACACCACGCACGCCGCCACGGCGCTCGCGCCTTGGATGTTGGAGTTGTCAAAGCACTCCATGTGGCGCGGCAAGTCATGCAGCCCCAGTTGCTCTTTTATCTGGATCATGAGCTTCTCCTCATGGGTGGCCCTGCTCCTGTTTGCCTCTTGGCGCAGGAGTTCGAGCTTGTACATCCGCGCGTTTTTCTCCGACAGGTCGAGGAGTTTTCGCCTGTCGCCCATCTGAGGGGTCACGAATGTTATGTTTGCGAACTCCACGTCGGGCCGCATCGGCACCACAATTTCCCGTTGTAGCGTCCCGCTCGTCTCTCTCACGCTCTGGATGGCGAATGAGAGTATCTCGTCATCGGCCTCTTCCATCCTGCGCTTGAACGTCATGGTGTATGATGAGAGAATCTGACCCTCCTGCACTCTCATGAAGTTGACGTACACTTCGCTCTTTTCATCATCGCGGGCGATGGAGAAGACATCGCAATTTATGATGGAGTTGCTGGCCACGAGAGATCGGCTCTGATAGGTTGTCAGTCTCTCTATCTTCCGGCGCAGCACCTCCGCGCGCTCAAACTCCAAAGCTGCCGCGGCCTCGGCCATCTGCGTCTTCAACTGGCGTATCACGGGGGCCACGTTCCCCCGAAGTATGTCCCTCACGCCCTGGATATACCCGGCATACTCCTCCTTGCCGACAAGCCCCTCACAGGGTCCACCGCAAAGCTTCAGGTGATACTTTAGACAAACCTTGTATGTTCCTGATTTAATGCGCTCATCTGACAAGTTAAGGCCGCATTGGCGCAGCGGGTATAGCTGCTTGAAAATGTCGAATATGTCGCGAATCTGGCCGATGCTAGGATATGGGCCGTAGTATATGCTGCCATCGCGCACATGCCGCCGCGTCTGCACCACGCGCGGGAACGGCTCATTAAGTATGGCCACCCACGGGTATGTCTTATCGTCTTTAAGCAGGATATTATATTGCGGCTTGTGCTTTTTAATGAGGTTGTTCTCAAGCAGCAACGCATCCTCCTCATTGTTCACCACAATGTGGTGGATGCTGCAAATCTTGCTCACCAGCACGCGCGTCTTTGGGGTCTGCTGTTTTTTGAGGAAATAGGAGGAGACCCTGCGTTTGAGGTTCTTGGCCTTGCCTACGTATATTATCTTGCCATCTTTGTCAAAGTATTGATACACGCCAGGCTGGTCTGGCAAGACGCTCACAAGCTGTCTCAGATGCTCCAGCCTCTCCGCATCTGAAGCGTAAGTGTATGCTGCCGCCATAGTTAAGGTGTATTACTTGAATAAATCCACAAAATGGAACTCATCCACGTCAAAGAGCCCCTTGTCCCCTATCTTCAAGCTCGGAATGACAAGCAGGCTCATAAACGCCATGGTCATAAACGGCGAGCGGAGCGTCACCCCGCAGCGATTCCTGGCCTTGGCCACGAGCCGCTCATATTTTATGGCCACGTCTTGCCACTTCTCCGCGGTCATGAGGCCTGCTATCGGCAGTCGCAGTTTAGCAACGAATCCGTCGGGCTCCACCACCACAATTCCGCCTTTCATCTTGAACATGGCATCGGCAGCCAGCTTGATGGCCTCATCGTCATGGCCAATGATCACCACGTTGTGAGAGTCGTGGGCAATGGACGAGGCCATGGCCCCGCCTTTGAGCCCGGTGCCGCGGATGAAGCCGTTCACCACTTTGGCCTTGGCGTCATAACGGTTAATGACGGCAATCTTCATGATGTCTCGGGCCTCGCACGCCAACACCTCATTTCCGGCCATCGTCTTGGTCTCCCACTCCTCGCGGCGCGTCACCAGCTGATCTGGCACCAGGCCAATGACCCTGGCCACGGCATTGTCTTTGGGCGCGATGACTTTGAATTCGGCGGCGGAAAACTCTCTCTCGGCAAAGTTATTGACGCGTGCCGTGCGCGCGGGGTTGAAGCACAGGCCGACGTTGCGGTCGTAGACCCGCTCGCCATTGATATAAGACGCGTTGATGTTGAAAGACTCCAAGTTGTCCACCACAAGGAAATCGGCATTATCCCCCACCTGGAGCCTGCCCACGTCGAGCTTATAGTGTTCAATGGGATTCAAGGTCAGTATGCGGAAGATGTCGAACACGTCCAGACCCGCGGCGATGGCCTTGTGGTAGAACTTGTCAATATGGCCTCGGTCCCTTATGTCATCGGGGTGGGCGTCATCGGTGCAGGCCATGACGCTCTCCTTATTGGTGCTGAAGAGAGGCAAAAGCTCATCGAGATTGCGCGCCGCGCTACCCTCTCGGACCAATATTTTCATGCCAAGGGCGAGTTTGGCTTTTGCCTCATCGAGCGTGAAGCTCTCATGGTCGGTAGAAACGCCTGCCTCAACATATTTACGCAGCCTCTCATCCACGATGCCGGGAATGTGGCCATCCACAGGTTTGCCCGCGTCTTTCGCAATTTGAATCTCAGACATCACCTTGGGGTCGCCAGCCAAGACGCCAGGATAGTTCATCATCTCGGCCAGAGCCACGCCTTGCGGCATCAGGCGGGCTATTTGCTCCGGGCCAAACTCCGCGCCGTTGGTCTCAAAAGGCGTGGCGGGGACGCAAGACGGTATGGCGAAAGCGAAATGGAGCGGAGACTTGCTTGCGTCGCGCATCATAAACGTTACGCCCTCCTCTCCCATCACGTTGGCAATTTCGTGCGGGTCGCACACCACTCCCACGGTGCCGTGGGGAATCACCATGGTGGCGAACCTTTGCGGCGTGAGCATAGAACTCTCTATATGCACGTGCGCGTCAATGAACCCAGGCGTGCAATATGGCAGCGCGGGTTCGGCATATTCAGAGAGCGGGCAAATTTCCACTATTGTCTTTCCGAAGCTGACGCTAGCCGCGAATATCTTTTTGTTTATGACGTCAACGTAGTTCGCGTTGATTGTCCTTACTGTGTTCTTATATATCACGTTGATAGTTTTGTAGTGAGTCTTATGATGTCAGTTTCTGTATTTATCTTTCAATTTAAAGTTGCAACAATGGCGTTGCATAGTTTTTTAGACAGCAAAAAGTGCGTCTAGTTTCATTTTGTCAGAAAATCGTTCAGTTCCACGTGAAACGGAAACTGATTCCCTTATAGAAAAATCCGCTCTGCGTAAGGCGGCAGAACGGATTTTGGAGGGTTTAACGACCCAAAAGTATCATAAGTATGGAGACGTCGGCTGGAGACACCCCCGGTATTCGCATGGCCTGATCGATGGTGGCGGGGTCGATGCGAATAAGTTTTTCACGCGCTTCGTAGCTTAGTGACGTGACGGAGGCGTAATCAATCTTGCCGCGCAGCGGTATGTTGTTGTGTCGGAGAATTCGCTCCGCCTGTTGTTTCTCCTTCTGTATGTAGCCGCCATATTTTATCTCAATCTCCGCAGACTCCATCACTTCGTCTCGCAAGTCAGCATATCCCGCAAAAAGCCTTTTCACCTCGGGCATTAGGGGCATAAGGTCTGTCAAATGAAGTTGTGGGCGCGCCAAGGCTTGCGCGGCCTTGACAGACTCGGCAGACGGGGTGCCGCCGACCTTTGCCAATATTTCGTTCAAAGGGCCGAGCCTTAGCAGCTTATTGGCCAAAGTGTCGCAAAGCTTGGCGCGTAAGGCCACTTTTGTTTTATACCTGGCGTATGCATCGTCCGTCACCAATCCGAGAGACCTACCCTTTTCTGTCAGTCGGTCGTCAGCATTGTCTTGGCGCAACAAGATGCGATATTCAGCGCGGGAGGTGAACATCCTGTAGGGCTCGTCAACGCCTTTCGTAACGAGGTCGTCTATCAGTACGCCAATATAAGCCTCATCTCTCATCAAAGTGAACGGTTGCCCTCCCCTCACTTTCAAGGCCGCGTTGATGCCAGCCATAAGGCCCTGACCGGCCGCCTCCTCGTAGCCCGTGGTGCCATTGACCTGCCCGGCCATAAAGAGGCCGCTCAAAACTTTGCTCTCGAGCGAGTGATAGAGTTGCGTAGGGTCAAAGAAGTCATATTCAATGGCGTAGCCGGGACGGAGGACTTGAGCGCCCTCCAACCCCGGAATATGGCTTAAAGCCTCAAGTTGAGTAGACATTGGCAGCGAGCTGCTGAAGCCGTTGAGATAATACTCAACCGTGTCTGCGCCCTCCGGCTCCAGGAAAAGCTGATGCTGGTCTTTATCGGCAAAGTTGACGAGCTTGGTCTCTATGCTCGGGCAATATCGCGGCCCTATGCTTTTGATGGTGCCGTTGTATAGCGGAGAGTCCGCAAAGCCGGCGCGGAGGATGTCATGCACCGCAGGGTTGGTATACGTTATGTAACATGGCATCTGCGGAAGCCGCAAGTTGCTGTCTGTGCCGAAGCTGAACTTGTGGCCGCCTATGTTGCCCTCCTGCCTTTCCGTCTTGCTGAAGTCGATGGTGCGACCGTCAATCCTCACGGGCGTTCCTGTCTTCATCCTTTGGGTGTTCACCCCAAGAGATTTTATTTGGTCTGAGAGGAGGTATGAGGCCTCGTCTCCCATACGTCCGCCGGAGTAGTTTACGCGGCCAACGTGGAGGAGGCCGTTGAGAAATGTGCCGGCCGTTATGATGACAGCATCGGCTCGGAATTCAGCGCCCAGTTTGGTGCGGACTCCCTTAACAGTATCACTTTCGACTATGAGGGCTGTAACAGCGTCTTGCCACATGCTGACAAGAGGGACGGATTCGAGTTTTTTGCGCCATTCGAGGGAGAATTTTGTCTTGTCGCACTGTGAGCGGGGGCTCCACATGGCAGGCCCCTTGCTCATGTTGAGCATTCGGAACTGAATTGACGTGGCGTCGGTCACTCTGGCGGTCATGCCGCCCAAGGCGTCGATCTCGCGGACAATCTGCCCTTTGGCAATCCCTCCTATGGCCGGGTTGCAGCTCATCATGGCAATCTTTGTCAGATCTAGAGTGATGAGCAGGGTGCGCATACCCATACGCGCCGACGCATGGGCCGCCTCGCAACCGGCATGGCCCGCGCCGACAACAATAACGTCGTAAGAAAAATTCATGACTATCCTTTCTGAGCCAACATCTCGTCTAGAATGGCCAAGGCTCTCTCCTCTGCCGCGCGCATCTTTTTCTCATCCTCCGGCTGCTTGTCTTTCAATCCGCAGAGGTGAAGCACCCCGTGGATGACGACCCTCTGCATCTCCCTCTCGAAAGATGGCGCGTATTGCTCCGCATTGGTCTTGACGGTGTCCACGGAAATGTACATGTCTCCACCCACCACACCGTCTTCGTCATAGTCAAAAGTTATGACGTCAGTGTAGTAGTCGTGTTGGAGGAACTGCCTGTTGACCTCCAAAATCTTATCATCGGAGCAGAAAATGTAAGAGAGTTCGCCAGCTTTAAAGCCGTAGCTTTCAATTACTTGTCTAATCCAGCGTTTGAGGACGAGCTTGTTTTTTAGCTTAAAGTCAACGTCCTCGTTGTAAAAATTAATCACTGCAGGTTGAAAGTCATCTTGACCTTTCGGCCATGGTCCTCGAAAGAGACATCGTCTGCCAGATGACGCATGAGGAAAATGCCTCTCCCGCAATCTTTCTCGATGTTCTCTTCCGCCGTAGGGTCAGGCAGAGAGTCGGGGTCAAAACCTTCACCCTCGTCCGTCACCGTCACCTCGATACGTTTATTAGTTATATGATAGTGTATTCTTACCTTTTTGTCGGCAGAAAGCTTGTTACCGTGGACGATGGCGTTGTTCACACACTCCACAACAGACAACATGTACTTTCCATAAACCTCATCGTCAATGTTGAGCATCTGAGACTGCCCGTCAATCATTTTTTCAACCTGACTGATGCTGTCCATGGTGGAGTCAAGGACAAGATTTTCTTCAATGTTTATTGAATCCATTGTGCCTTATTGCGTTACGTGAAACGTTGCTTTATACGTAAGACAATCCAATTTGTTTATAGTTTTCGCAGCCACTCTTCGGGGTTCTGCTTGTACTCGCCCTTCCATATTTCAAAATGCAGGATGTTTGAGTTGATGCCCTCGCCCGTATAGACCTTGCCAAGGTTGGTATACGTGTCCACGTCCTGGTCCTTTTTCACGAAGACCTCGGCCAGGTTTGAGTAGACCGTCAGGACGTCGCCGTGGCGCACAATTATTGAGGCGCAACTGCCGGGGATGACGATTATGCGCGACACTTTGCCCTTATGGACGGGGTGAATGTCTTTGCTGGCCAAAATGTCCATGTCAATGCCGTTGTTGCGTATTTTGATGGACGGGACGAGCGGGTGGTCGTGCTCGCCAAAGGCGCTCGTCACCACGCAGCTCCTGACAGGCCACGGCAGTTTCCCCTTGTTTTCCGATATGTCGTCAGAAAGAGCGTCACGAGCCGCTATTTCGCTCTTTTTCGTCCCTGGCTTATTCTTCCTTTGCCGCTCCCTCTTTTTGGCTTCCTCGGCCTCTCTGCGCGCGCGCTCCGCCTCTTCGCGAATCACGGCCACTATGCGCTCTTCAAGTTGCCGGGTCTGTTTCTGAGCTTTCTCAATGTTTTTTTGCAGGTCGGTCTGGCTTTGTGTAATCTGTTCCACGTTCCCTTTTCTGGCCAGAAGCTCACTGTTGAGGCGGGCGTTCTCGTCTTTTATCTTGCCCAAGGCTATGTTTATCGACGTGAGTTTTTGCGATACGGAGGCCTTCAGCTCGCTCATCTTCTCTTTGCTTGCCGTGAGTTGCTCAAATTGGCTTCGGCGGTAGGCCGCATATTGGCGCAAAAAGAGGAAACGCCTGTAACTCTGATTGAAAGACGTGGATGAGAGGATGTAGGCCAGAGGTGAATAACCTTTGCCGCGGGCCTGGATGTGGCGCAGTAGCTCGGCATATTCGGCCTTTTGCCTTTTCAGCTCTCCGGCCACTGAGTCAATCTGAAGGTTGAGGGAGCGGATTTGGGCGTTATATGCCTCAATCTCGGTGTTATAGACATCGATTAGCGCCTTTCGCTTCGCAATCTTGTTATCCACCACAGATATGCGCATCATCTCGCTGTTTCGGCGATTGGCGTACTCTTCCATCATTTTGTTGTTTTGTTCAATGATGGATTGCAGCCTGGCCTTTTCCCTGTTAAGGTCGTCTAGCGTCTTGGACTGTTGCGCGCCCGCGAGCGTCGCCGAGGCCAATGCGGCCGCAACTAGTATGGCAGTTTTGGTTATGCGCATAAGAATTTGCGAGACTATTGGCTATTTGAGCTTAATGTCACCAATGGTAATGTCGATGCTCCCGACGTCGTTTTTGCCTGCCATTGATGTTACGCGGAGGCCAGAAGGAAGCCGGGGACCCGAGAAGTCAGAATACTCCTTTATGTCGAAATCTACCGTCTGCCCCATGGAGAAGACTTTCATGCCGGCAAGGGTGAAATCGTTCGCGTTGACGCGCAGGACTATGCTCATGTCTTTAGCCGAGCGGGATATGACATACTTTCCATCGGCGCTCAACAACATGTCGAATTGCGAGAAGTCTTCTTCGCCAAAGAGCTGATAGACAGGGGGCACAATGCCCAAAAGGGCGTTTTGGAACAAGGTGTTGAGAACCTGTGGGGTCTGCATGTCTTTGTTCACGCCAAGGAGCTTGCTCTCTACGTGGGTGGCACGCTCTGTTATCTCAATCGTGCCGACGCTTACAGGGGGGAAAATCATACGGGCTCCAAGTTTAGTGTCCCCACCCTTCTCAAAAGAGATGTTGACCCTTACGGAGACGTCTTTCCCGTTTGTTCTGACCTCAGCCTTGGCGTTTTTCGTCTCATAAGAATTTATGCTCAAACGACCCTCGGCTTGGGCAATCTGCCCCACGACAAACCTTTTGCTTGTGCTGTACTCGGAGTTTGAGGTCTGGGACGGGATCTTTCCGCCACGGCAACCAGCCAAGGCTATGGCAAAAACCAGGAATAAAGAGCCCTTGAAACTACTCCGCGATATATTTCTTTTCATCTATCTTCTTCTTAATCAGGTCGTTGTCGGGTTCTCGCTTCAATGCCTTACGCCATTGGTGCAAAGCCTCTTCCGTCCTGCCGAGACAAGAGAGAATGTCGCCGTAATGCTCAAAGATGGCGCCGCTCTCATCACTGTCATCCTCGTCTCGCTTATAATTCTCCATACAACGCTCCATCACAAAGAGAGCCTCTTGATATTTCTGCTCACGGAACAGGATATAGGCGTATGTGTCTAGGAACGTTGGGTTTAGGGGCTCCAAGTTGAGAGATCTCATACTCATTTTCTCGGCTCTCAGCAGATCCCTGCCGGCTCGGGCCAGGTAATAGGCGTAGTTGTTGAGGGCCATGGCGTCATCGGGGTCATCTTCCAAAATCTGGTCGAAGACCATAAACGCCTGCGTGAGACTGTCCATCTTCTCATAGCATATGGCCATGCCGTTTAGTGCGGCCAGACGGTATTGCTTGAAGTCTTCGCGGCGCGAAGACTCCACATTGTCATAGGCGCTGAATGCGTCGCCAAAGGCTTTAAGACCCAGGGCCGGCTGATCGTCAGCAGAGTAATATTGACCCAAGTATATTGAAAACAATGGGTTAGAAGGCACGTCTTTGGCAGCTCGCTTGCAGAAGTCTATCATTTGGGCGTTAGAAGCCTTGCTGGAGTTTTGGGCGTAGCCAATTATGTTTGCCCATATATATTCCGTCCCGGGGTTGGCGCCGACAAACGAGCGGAGCAAGCTGTCTGCTTGGGCGGCGTGGCCGTTGGTTTTATAGAATGTCTCGAAAAGTGAGCACACGTCTGCGCTTCCTGGGTATTGTCTGCTTAGCGAATAGAACACTCGTTTGAGAAAAGGATACCAATTCGCTGAATGGAACATATCATCGGGACGGTTCATAATCTCATATATCTTCTGCACCTTGGCTTCTTCGGACAGGTCTGGCACGGAAAATCCCTTGAGGGCGGTCTGGGCGTAGAGGCTGTCCATATGCTGCGTCTCGTAGAGGTCGGCAAGAATGAAGATGAACGATGCCCCGTCTGGGCACTCTGCCGCTTCTTTGCACTTGGCTATGGAGGCGTTTATGTCTCCTTTGAGGTAGAAGAGGCGCGAGAGGACGTAGTTGACGCGCGCATTGTCAGGATATTTATCATAGAGGCGGTCGGCCTCCTTAAACGCCTTGCGATATTTTTTCTGATTGGCCAAGATGAGGACTCGGCGGATGGCCACCTCGAAGCGTATGTCCGGGTCGTTTGTCTTGATGGCGTCCGCCATGCGCAGGGCCTCCGCGTCGCGGCCTAGCGTGGCCAGGAGCGAGAATTTCTCATATTGGGTCTGCACGTCGGCGGGGTCGGCAGCAAGAAGCTTGTCATAGAGCGGCAGAGCTTTTTCCTGCTGTCCGGCCATGGCGTAGGCCCCAATTGCCGTCTTGATATACTCGCGGTTGCGGGTGGTGTCGTTGGCAATGGCTTTCTCAGCCAGCTCGGCGGCGTGGACGTAGTCTTGTGAGGCGTTGAGCAGCTTGGCCAACTCGTTCAGCACGGCCGGGTTGTTGGGCTGCTGCTTGTTGAGGTAGGCGAATATGTTGAAGGCGTTTTGGTAGTCGCCCTTCAGTTTGGCCTGCAAGGCATTCAGGTAGAGGCTCTCGAAGACCAGTTTTTCCTGCTCCGTCGGCGCGGGCTGAGCCACTAGCGTCGCGGAGGTCACGGCACACAGTGCCAACGAAATGAGTGTCTTACGTACGTTCATGATAGGCACTTTTTTCTCTTTATTTTAGCCCCGAATGGCCGAAGCCGCCAGTCCCGCGCCGCGTGTCATCGTCAAGGCTCTCAACGAGCTTCAGCTCCGCCCGCTCATAACGGGCAATGACCATTTGGCAAATGCGGTCACCGTTATGCACTACGAAAGGCGCGTCGGAGAGGTTAACCAATATGGCGCAAATCTCGCCACGATAGTCAGAGTCAATGGTGCCTGGGGTGTTAAGCACGGTTATGCCGCTCTTGGCGGCCAAACCGCTCCTGGGGCGTATCTGCGCCTCATATCCGTCTGGCAGCTGGATGTAGACTCCCGTGGGCACAATGACGCGCCGCAGTGGCATTATGGTGACGTCGGCCTCTAGCGAGGCCCGCAAATCCATGCCGGCCGCCCCTGGCGTGGCGTAGGCCGGCAGGGGGTTGCCACTCTTGTTTACTATCTTGACTTCCACTTTGCTCATTTTCTGGGCAATATCTTGTTAATGATGAACCTTGGGCTTATCTGCTCAACGCGGGCCATAAGCGCCAATATGACGGCGAAGGCCACCAAGCCTGTGAGAACCCACAAACCCGGGGCGAAAGCCTTGGTGAGCCACACCGAGAGCGACACAATGCCCACAACGCTGACGCCGACCGCCAGAAGTCTGCCAACAGGATAAGCCACTGGAAAATATCTCTGGCCAAGGAAATATGACGTGAGCATCATGACGGCATAGCCCACGAAGGTGGATATGGCCGCGCCCATATATCCCATCCTCGGAATGAGGACGAAGTTGAGCCCAGTGTTGACGGCCAAGCCTATGGCGCTCATAACGATGCCCCAATAGGTGCGGTCGGTTAGCTTATACCAAAGCGACATGGAGTAGTAGACACCAAAGAAAAGCTGGCCGATGAGAATCCAGGGTATGATGGCGGTGCCGTCATAGTAGCTCTGAGGCAAGAAGAGACGCAAGAGCGGCATGGCCAGCATGACAGCCGCGAAGATGAGCAACCCAAAGTAGACGAACCACTTGAGGGCAGGGCCATAGATGTCGGTCTTGGACTTGTCTTTATTCTCCTTGAAGAAGAAGGGCTCAAAAGCCATACGGAAACTCTGCGTGAAGATGGACATCAAGACGCCAATCTTGTAGCAAGCCGCATACACGCCAAGCGAAGCCAAGGGATCCGCGCTTGGGTCAAGGTGCTTAATGAGAATCTTCTCAATGTTAGTATTCGCCTGTCCAAAGAATCCCATACCCACAAGTGGCAAGCTGTATATCAGAGCCTTACGGAGCAATGCTTTGTCGTTTTGCGATATGACGGAGGCAATGCGGGGCAAGAAATAGACAGTTGAGAAGAGCGAGCCGGCCAAGTTGGCAAGCATCATGTACGTGATGTCGTCAACGCCCGACCAAAAACCGCCCCGATGGCGCAGCCAAAAGAGGAAAACGACGGTGAGCAAGACGTTGATCAGGACTTGCCCTAGGCGCAACAGAGCGTAGACCAATGATTTGCGAAGGTAGCGAAGCTCGGCGAAGAAGATGGCGTTGTAAGAGTCTAGCAACACTATTCCGGCCATGATGACCAAATATACGCCACTCTGCGGGCCAAAGTCGAAGTCTAGCGCAGCGCAACAGGCCGACGGGAAGAAGGCGCAGGCAAGCACGCCCAAAAGGCCGAGGAGGCCCACGGCGCGGGAGAGTGTTCCAAGGAGTCGGTCTCGGTTGTCATCGGTGGCGAAACGGAAGTAGCCCGTCTCGAAACCGAGTGTCACCACAACGAGGAAAATGGCAATCCAGCTGTAGACGTAGGAGAATGTGCCGTAGACCGTCTGCGAGACCACCCTTACGTAGAGCGGCATCATGAGCCAACCTATGAGGCGGCTCAGAATGGTGCTGGCTCCATAGACCACCGTGTCAGATGCCAATGTTTTTAGCTTGCCCATTGCGAAGCAATATGATGAAAGTTCATGACAGGCTTATTCGCCGCCATCAACCCCGTTTAAATTTTGAAATGAGAAGAGAGTTGGAGATTCGGGCTTGTAGCCCGCTCGCCCTGTGTGGGCATAGGCGAGCCGCGTCGCCACGCGTCCTCTGGGCGTGCGCTTGATGAAGCCGCTCTGGATGAGATATGGCTCGTAGACGTCCTCCACCGTGCCAGCATCCTCGCCAATTGCAGTGGCTATGGTGGAGACGCCCACTGGCCCGCCACCAAATTTGTCAATTATGGTGAGGAGAATCTTCATGTCCATCTCATCGAGTCCCAAGCCGTCTATATTGAGGGCGTTGAGGCTCGTGGCTGTTATCTTTTTGTCTATGTGCCCGTCTCCCACCACCTGCGCAAAGTCCCTCACCCTGCGCAGCAGCGCGTTGGCAATTCGCGGCGTGCCTCGGCTGCGCAACGCTATGGCCTCGCAAGACTCATCATCAATCCTCACTCCCAAGATTCCGGCGGAGCGACGCACGATCTTGGCAACAAGCGCCGAGTCATAGTATTCCAGATGGCACTTTATCCCAAACCGCGCCCTCAACGGGCTGGTGAGCAGTCCGCTGCGCGTGGTGGCGCCGACGAGGGTGAAGGGGTTGAGATCTATCTGTATGGTGCGCGCGCCCGGCCCTTTGTCTATTATGATGTCAATCTTGAAGTCTTCCATTGCGGAGTAGAGATACTCCTCCACCACGGGGCTGAGCCTGTGGATCTCGTCAATGAACAGCACGTCATTGGGTTCCAGGGAGGTGAGCAGGCCCGCCAAATCGCCCGGTTTGTCAATTACGGGCCCACTGGTGGTCTTCATACTGACGCCAAGCTGGTTGGCAATGATGTTGGAGAGGGTTGTCTTGCCCAGGCCAGGCGGGCCGTAGAGGAGGGTGTGGTCAAGAGGCTCTCCGCGCATCTTTGCGGCCGCCACGAAGATGCGCAGGTTGCCCACCACTCCGCTCTGACCGGTGAAGTCGTCAAAGGTCAGAGGGCGCAGTTTTTTGTCCAACTCCTTGTCGGGAGATGCCTCCCTGCGTATGTCAATGTCTTCCAATATGCTGTCAGTATTCTCTTTAAGATGGCGGAGAGTCAGACGCTTATGACGTTATATTGCCTCATCATATCCATGAAGCGATCCACGTCAAAGGGTTTTGGCAAATATTCGTCCATTCCCGCTTCAATGCACTTGGCTCTCTCGCCGTCATAGACGTTGCTAGTCAGGCCGACAATGAAGGCCCTCTTGGAGCCATCTTCTGCTTCATGCCGGCGGATTATGCGCGTGGCCTCGTAGCCGTCGTATTCAGGCATCATAATGTCCATCAAAATGAGGTCATATTGCAAGCTCTTGGCCATGTCTATTGCCATTTTGCCATCGTCTGCCATGTCAGTGCTTAGGCCGACGCGCTTGAGCGTGTAGAACATCATCTTTTGGCTGAGCTTGTTGTCTTCGACCAATAGAATTCTACTCATCTTAACTTGGAATTTTTGCTGGATTAAGGGGCGAAAGGCTTTGCCTACTTGGCAAAGTTTTTAGAGAGCTCAAGCATGGCGTCAATGGGCCTGCGGGCCTTCCTGGCCACTTCTGGGTCCACACTCACCACCGGCCACTCATACTTGAGGGTGAGGTAAATCTTTTTCAGCGTGTTGAGCTTCATATAGTTGCAGTTGTTACAACCACAAGTGGAGTCCATCGGCGGGGCAGGTATGAGCTCCCTGTCGGGGTAGCTCTTCTGCATCTGATGGAGGATTCCGCTCTCGGTGGCCACGATGAACCTTCTTGCCCTGCTCTTGCCAATGTGGCTGAGAAGCGCGGCCGTGGAGCCGACAAAATCTGCCAGGACGATAATCTGGTGCTTGCACTCCGGATGGGCTATGAGCTCCGCGTCGGGAAACTGCTTTTTGAGCTCAATTATTTTTTCAAGGCTGAACTGCTCGTGGACATGGCAAGCGCCATCCCACAGCAGCATATGCCGTCCCGTCTGGGCGTTGATGTAGGAGCCTAAGTTTCGGTCGGGGCCAAATATTAGTTTGGCGTCGGCGGGGAAAGAGCTTACGATTTGTAGAGCATTGGTGCTTGTCACCACGACATCCGTCATGGCCTTTATCTCGGCCGAGGTGTTGACGTAGCTTATCACCTTATGATCGGGGTGCTGAGCCAGAAACCTAGCGAAATCGGCCGGCTGGCAGCTGTCTGCCAATGAGCAGCCGGCATTAAAGTCCGGGATCAGCACTTTCTTCTCCGGGTTGAGGATTTTGACCGTCTCGCCCATAAAGTGCACTCCGGCCAAGAGTATGACGTCCGCCTTTACGCCCACAGCCTTCTGCGCCAGTGCGAGGCTATCGCCTATTATGTCGGCAATGTCCTGAATGTCACCTTGCTGGTAATAGTGAGCCATCAAGACGGCGTTCTTCTGCTCTTTTAGGCGCTTAATCTCGCCAACAAGGTCAAGATCCTGAGGAATCTCCTCGTCAACATAGCCTTTCTCTGCCCATTCTTTCTTAACGCTCAATGCCATATATGAAAAAATATTGCCATGCGGCAACCGCCCAGACCGAGACGTGTCGCCTAAAACTTAGTTTTCGTTGATAAAAATGCCGTAAGCCCCATTCTACACGAAGCATAACGACACAACCTACAAAACTAAGAAAATTATTGCTTGCGACCGCCAATATTCGGCATATGGCAAATGGCCATAGACTGGCTTTATTATATAATATCCTACTTACCTCTATTTAAGAATATAAATATATATAGTCGGTCAGTCATGTCAGTTGTCGCTGTCATCCGGGTTCTTGCCCAACATAGGCCAAACAGCCGAACTAGATACCGACAAGCTGACTGCCTGTGACTGACAGCTCAACTGATTTGCTTTCAGATGATTAACAAAGCAACTGTTGGGTGTCGGCAACGCATAAGACCGTAATTGACAGGCTGCCCGCCGATGTCAGCTATGCAAAGAAGAATGTCAGTGGAGATTTGATAACATACGCCAATATTGACAGCGAGGCATCCGCTGACATGCGGGCCCTGACAATTAAACGCGCCGTGGACACCTGAAACACGCATAACTGACATGAAAATGAGGGTTATTGAACACTAGCATTTACGTGTGGAGCTTAAAGCGGGCAATAGTTGAAACATAACCTTCGGACAAACGGCAAGACACACAACGTGACCGCCGCAAGCTCTACGCCTGACAGCCACAAAAGTGACACTATACAACCTACTTGCTAAGATATGGACGCCGTTTATTATATAATATCCTAATTATCTCTTTATAAGGATAATAATATATATAGCTTGTCAAACTGGTCAGTAGAGCTCATTGACGTATCCCCTACCCAAAAGAGACAAACAAGCTTAGCAGGCTTGCAAACAAAAAAATCATAACGCAGAATATGCCGCCATCTGACAATCAGCACACTAACAGCTGGCCTGTCAGTTGTTGGCAACTCTGCCGACATAGCCTGACAACAAAATCAGGCTGTTGGCAAACGCCTGATTGTTGTCAAGCTGCGGGTTGAAAACGACGGGTGAAACTGACGACAACGGATACCGCCTTGAAAATGCACAAATAACGAATCGTTGGCTGACACCAAATCGCGCCCTAAACCAACATAAAAACGCTCGAAACTGACAACACGAGTCTCCCTGACGAAGATTTTCAAATGCCATTATGACATAACTTTGCTGAATGGAAAACCCAAAGCTCGATCAAACAAGATAAACGATTGATTATAAATCAATTAAAAGTATATACTCTGAAATTGACAACCTTACCCCCCTGTCTTGCGATGTTGATAACTTGTTGATAATGCTAACTGAAAGTATTGAAAATCAAATGTTTCACGTGGAACAATCTTCGTTTGGGATTTATATACACGTGCCGTTTTGTAAGTCGAAATGTGGCTATTGCGATTTTTGCCGAGTGACGGATTTATCACTTGCGGATGATTATTTGAGGACACTGTCGGAGGAAATTGCTAATTCGCCCATTGCGGGCTTGCGCCCGAAGACGGTGTACGTGGGTGGTGGAACCCCCTCTGTTTTTGGGGCGAAAGGTGTTGAAAAGCTGCTTGAAATTGTCAGTGAGCGGCTGGATTTGAGTGCCGTGGTGGAATTCACTGTTGAGTGCAACCCCGATGACGTCAGTGACGAGCTGCCGGGCGTCATGGCGGCTGCGGGCGTTGACAGGGTGAGTATGGGGGCGCAGAGCTTGCAAGATGATATGTTGCGATTCCTTGGGCGGAGGCATACTGCCGATAAGGTGACAAGATCCATTGACTCTTTGAGGAGAGCGGGAATCACTAACATAAGTGTGGATTGCATCTTTGGGCTTCCGAAACTGAATGGGTATGACGCGGAAACTGACTTTCGCCGCTTCGTTGATCTTGGCGCGGAGCATCTGTCGGCCTATGCTCTGAGTTACGAGAGCGGCAGTCGTTTTTCTCGAATGGTGGCGGATGGCAGCCTTCTCCCGCTGCGAGACGACGCGGTGGCAGACCAATATCAAAAACTTACGGAGGTGATGGCGTCGGCGGGCTATTGTCATTATGAAATATCTAATTACGCGAAACCCGGCCGTGAGGCGAGGCATAATTCATCATATTGGAGCGGCACCCCGTATTGGGGCTTTGGCCCGGCGGCATCGTCCTATTATGGCGGAATTAGGGAGACGAACGTCTCTGACGTGGCGGAATACGTCCGTTCTGGCGGAAGACGAAAGGCGTTTCGGGAGATTCTGTCGGCAAAAGACGTGTATGACGAGACGGTGATGCTCCGTCTGCGAACTAGCAGAGGGCTGGCTGCTGATGAAATCCCGACCGATATGAGAGATTTTTTTGATCGGAAATCAGAGAATGAGATTGCTGTCGGAAACTTGGAACGGATGAAAGGAGGTAGGCTTCGAATCCCTGAAAAGCGGTGGTTCGTCTCTGACGGGATCATTGAGAGGCTTTTCGCCGAATGAGGAAAGTGGCGAAACCGGCAATGGACGGCAGGACTATGTTTAAAACCCAAATGAAAATGACTGCCGCATTGACGGCGGCCGCGGAACACAACCCGCACCCGAAAACCCAACCGGCCACCCCCCCCTTGACACCAACGTCTATGAGGTTGACCCTGGGAATGACGGTGATGAGAAAATAATAGAGCAAAGTTGACTGGAAAAGAATCAGCGACGGCCACGCCCCCCCGCTTAACAAGATGGCGAACTGAAATGAAAAAACGCATACCTTCAAGACGTTGACAAAGGCGGCTGCGCATAGCCCTCCGCTCCATCTGACCCTCACCCCCAACTTGCGGAGCGGCGACCTTCCGCAAAGAATGATGAGGAAGACAAGGACGATAAATACGCAAAGTCCGACAATGGCGACAGTGTGTCCGCCATCGGCCCTCGCCAAACCTAATGACGCTGCCCCGCCCATCAGAGCGATGACGGCCGTCTGCAAGACGCTGGACAAGACGCTGGCCGCTCCTGCCTTGCCGTGTTCTGAATAAGACGACGCCCGCCCCACGTGCTCACCCACATTGCCAGGAGTGACGTTCCCTAGGCTGACCCCACGCAACGAGGCCTTCACGTCGTCGGCCCAAGAGCCTTGAGTGAAGGCGCGACGCACGCACCTCCACCGCGCGCTCTCCACACCTATGTTGAGGATCATAAGCGCTACCTCCACAGTCACGAGCCACGGCCTGCGAAGAAAAGAGGAGATGGACGCTGACACATCATTCCACGAGACTGAAAGATTGCGAATGAAGACAACGAGGCACACGATGCAGAAAACTGCGACGACGGGCTTGCCCCAACTCCTTATGTCTCGCACCGTACGAATCATGAGGCCAAGATAACGATAAATTGCGTAGTCGGTAGCTCAAATTAGTCAGACTGACATGGCATCATTTTTGCTGTGGACGCAATGAACACGTTAAAGAAACAGCTATGACAAACAACGCGATGAGACGTGGCCTTGGAATGGCCAACAACACGACCGAGCATAATGCCTTCTTCCGCATGGTTTTGGAGGGTATAACGTCTCGGTTGCCTAAGAAATATGCCAAAAACGTCCAAAATGAAGTCTCTGTGAAAGACCCCAATGGCTCTGGCCACGTTGAGCCAGACGTCTCACTGTGGCGCAGGAGTCGCTGGAACGCAGGGAAACTTGAGTTGGAAGACTTACTGTTGGTTGTGGAGGTGGCTCGCTCTCCTCGCAACGTGGGCTATGCGGCGAAAGCCATAATGAAGGCGTTTAACTTTGAGCCGACAATGGAAGAAGGCTTCATCTTCAATTATCAAAAAAACGAGTGGATACGCTACAGCCGTCTTGAAAATGGTGAGATTGTGGCTGAAAAGGCAGATTGGAGCAGGGTGCTGAACAGATTCCTGGACCCGTTGACCAGAGTGTCGGATACCGATTGGGACGAGCTTAAACTTTAAGACGAAAAAGTGAGGTCGGCTCTTGCCACACCCTCCTACCCCATCTTCATATGGAGGATTGGGAAGGCGTTGCCTTGCCCGTCTGTCTCGTCACGGCCAATGACGCGGAAGCCCCAGTGGGCATATATGGCCGCGGCCGTCTCATTCTGCTCGTTCACGTCAATCTCCGTGGCGCATCAGCGCACTCTCCACCCCTCGGCCCAAATGACTTGCGCTCACAAAGAGCATCTCTATCTTGCCATCGCACACGCCAATGAAGCCTAGCTGCCCACCACCATCGCCCTCCGCCATGCGCAATGACTGCACGCCGCGCAGAGCGGTGACGACAAACGGGCGAAGACGGCAAATGTCATCGTTAGAAAGAAAGTGATGAGACGTGCGGACTGACCAGTCCCACAGGCCCGCAAGCGACCCAATGAGGCCATCTTCACGCTCGCTGACGTCATATGCTTTAATCATCATTGCCTAGATTTATGATCCGCAAAGATAGGCAAAGGCCGGCCTCTGGAGCAAACTGCCTCGCTGCGCAATGTGATAATATCCTTACCTTTGCGGCCACTATGCAGAACGTCAAGCCTAAAAAACAGCTCGGTCAGCACTTCCTGACGAGCCAGCAGATAGCAAAAGACATTGTGGACGCGCTCGACTATGAGGGCCACGCCGTGGAGGTGGGCCCTGGCATGGGCGTGCTGAGCCAATATCTCTTCCGCCGTCCCGAACTGGACATGAAACTGATAGAGGTGGACCAAGAGAGCGTGGACTACCTCAAGGCCAACTATCCTGACAAAGCCGAGACGGTGGTCTATGGCGACTTCCTGCGCCTCGACGCCGACGCTTTCTTCGGGACGGGTGAGAGCTTTGCCGTGATTGGCAACTTCCCATATAACATCTCCAGCCAGATATTTTTCAGGATATTGGAATATAAGGACCGCGTGCCCATGATTGTGGGCATGCTCCAGCGCGAGGTGGCCTTGCGCCTGGCCTCGGGGCCTGGCACGAGAGACTATGGCATATTGAGCGTCTTCTTGCAGGCATATTACGACATAGAGTACCTATTCACGGTGCATGAAGACGTGTTCAACCCGCCACCCAAGGTGAAGAGCGGAGTCATCAGGATGCGGCGCAATGGTGTGAGCCGCCTAGACTGTGACGAGGCCTTGTTCCGCCGCGTGGTGAAGGCCACGTTTGGGCAGAGGCGCAAGATGATTTGGAACGGGTTGAAGTCTCTCGGCCTAGACTTGTCCACCCTTCAAGACGACCCCGTGGTGAAGCGCAGGCCCGAGCAGTTGAGCGTGGCGGAGTTCGTTGACCTGACCAACAAAGTGGACGCCGCCCGCCGAGCGTCGCAATCTGAGGTCTAGTCGGTGTCGTGAGCGTCGCCAAGGGGTTCCAGATGCACCGTGGCGTCAATTCCCAGCTCTTTCTTTATATTATCCTCAAGGCGCGTGGCCACTTGGTGACACTCCCGCAAGCTCTTGCTCCCATCCATCTTGATGTGGAGAGTGAGCTCCTTATGCGTCACGTAGTTGTGGAGGTGCAGGTGGTGAACCTCCAGCTCCACGTGACTCGTGGCCGCGGCAATGTGTCTGATCTGTTCAGTGAGCTCGTCAGACGGTTTCTCGCCCAGCAGCTCGTCAACCGTCTGACGGATTATCTTATATGTGGCGAAAAAGAGCATGGCGGCCACCACGAGGCCTAGCGCGGCGTCAATCCACCACAGCTGCTTGGCGAAGAGAATGCCGAGCAACACCACTACGGAAGACAGGGCGTCGCTCCTATGGTGCCAACCGTCGGCCCTCACGGCCTCGTTGCCACTCTTGCGGGCCAGGCGGAAGGCATATTGCGCAAGCCCCTCCTTCACCACAATGGAGATGGCCGTCACGCCTATGGCCAACGGGCCGAAACTGGTGGGCGTGCGGCTCTGGAGCCGGCCTATGGCCTCCGAGGCGAAATCATAGGCCACGATGCCCAGCATGCAGCCAATGAACAGAGCCGCAATCTGCTCCCAACGGCCATAGCCGTAAGGGTGCTTGTCGTCGGGGCGCATGGCCGCCAGGCGGACGGAAACAATGACAATGACAGAGCTGAAAGTGTCTGACAGCGTGTGCCAGGCGTCGGCCACAATGGCCACAGACCCACAGGTCACGCCCGCCCAAAATTTGAGACCGAAGAGAGCGGTGTTCATCACCACGGAGACAATGCCCTCACGGTAGCCGGCAGCGCTGCCTGCCATATCTTTTTTCTCCATTTCCATTAGTAGTTAACTTGTTTGCGCCTTAGTCAAGCGCCTCTTCCATCCTCTTCAGTTCCCACCCCTCAAACATTAAGAAGAGCTGCCTAATATTTTCGCATGAAGTCATCAAGGGTGCCGCTGATATACCTCTTGCAGTTGCCTTCAATCTCGTTCAGCTTGCCACCTGCTTTCGAGAAGTCTAGGCAAAGAACTTGATAGGCGCCTTGTTTGGGCGTGGGGCTCTGGCCAATCCAAAGTTTGTCAAAGAGTTCGTTGAAGCGATCTTTGAAGAATGAGTCATAGTAATAGGCCAGCATGCGGAGAAACAGGCTCTTGCCGAAGCGGCGAGGGCGGATGAGGAAGAGGAAGTCGGGCTGCTCCTCCATCAGTGGAATGTATCGCGTCTTATCCGCGTAGCAGTAGTCTTCGCGGATCACTACGTTGAAGTCTGACACGCCGTATGGCAGTTTCTTGCTCAAGGCTAAACTCTATTGCTACTCTACAAATATAGTCACTAAAAAATGTAACGCCCGCGGCTGCGTGAGATCTAGCGCCGGCAAGCCTCTGCGGAATCAAACACAAGTGTATAAT
Organism: uncultured Bacteroidales bacterium; assembly: GCA_934699135.1. Lineage (GTDB taxonomy): Bacteria > Bacteroidota > Bacteroidia > Bacteroidales > Marinilabiliaceae > W3P20-009. The sequence goes on along the minus strand of CAKUVM010000003.1, from coordinate 36,254 downwards.
AAAAAAGAAGGGCGGCAGAAGAATTCTGCCGCCCCTCACCGCTATGAGAAAAATCACAATCAAAAATCACTGAACCGTTGTTCAGCTGCCCAGTTACCGTCACGGCCCGAGCTTTTTAATGAAAAACTCCTTTCACCAGCAAAGGTAGAGCTTTTGTTTGAAACGCCAACTATCCGTGGCAATAAAAATGCCCTATGGCTAATTTTTTTTTTGAGCGGCGGGGCGAGAGTGCGGTTCGTCACCGAAAATGACATCAACTTTAACGGCTCGTCAAAGATTTCATACCGTTCGTCAAAAACAAAGATTTACATGGTGCCAATGTGGATATGCTTTCTACCTTTGCCATTGCAGCTGTGAAGAAGTCTATGTCAAAATTTCCGCAATTCGTTCTCTGTCCGAGCCTTGCGGCTAGCGGAGAATTGGGTTTAGTTACGCAAGTTTAGGTTTTACAAGGTAGTGATAAGTTTTTGTATTCATCAAATGGCGTCTCTAGTTGCGAAAACTGGGGTCGCTTTTTCTTTGCCCACGCTTATGTATGATTATGCGGCATTTTTTTTAGTCGCCCTTGGGTCAATGGCTGTCGGCTTGTTTCTTTTTGACACATCATTAGGTGGATTACTTACGTTTTCTTGGGTGATTTGCTTAAAGAAGTCGGAAATGGCGGTTAAAGTGTCTTGTATGCTTCCGAATTATTAGTTTGTTTGTTAGATTTGTGACGTTTCAGAAGCAAAGCGATGTGAGATGCGTCATTTCGATGCTTTTGAAAAGATAGTGAATGAAAATCCACCCCCCCCTTGGCAAAAGGGCAGGCGCGCGGGCAGAGGCACAATGAGGCGCTCCCCCCCTAGCCAAAAGGGGCAAAGACGATACAGAAACACAATAAAACGACCATGACACAAATACGACTACCCGAGGCGCAGGGACTTTACGACCCGGCCAACGAACACGACGCGTGCGGCGTGGGATTCGTAGCCAACATCAAGGGCGAGAAGACCAACGACATTGTGCGCCGTGGCCTGCAGGTGAACATCAACATGACCCACCGCGGGGCGGAAGGCGCTGACAACAAGAGCGGCGATGGAGCCGGGATCTTGATTCAGATGCCTCACGAATTCTTCAAGAGCGTGATGCCGGAGCTGCCAGACGCCGGCAAATACGCCTCCGGCCTCATCTTCCTGCCCAAGAATGAGGACGCTGCAAAAAAATGCATCGACACCCTCACGCATTTCATTGAGAGCGAGGGACTGGAGCTGATAGGATACCGCGACGTGCCGGTAGACAGCAGCTGCGTGGGCGAGATTGCCTTGCGCAACGAGCCCATGATCAAGCAGGTCTTCATCCGCAACCACAATGACGAGGTGGACAAGTTTGAGCGCAAGCTCTACATGGTCCGCAAGCAGGCCGAGATTCGCGTCAGGCAGAGCAACATCATTGACAAGGAGTCTTATTACGTGGTGTCGCTCTCCAGCCGCACGTTCATATACAAAGGCATGCTCACCCCGAAGCAGCTGGGTGAGTATTTCCTGGACCTCAAAGACCCGCGCGTGAAGAGCGCCATCGCGGTGGTTCACTCGCGTTTCTCCACCAACACATTCCCCACATGGGATTTGGCTCAGCCTTTCAGGATGCTGGCCCATAACGGCGAGATCAACACCATCCGCGGCAACAGGCTGTGGATGCAGGCCCGCGAGGGCATTCTCCAGAGCGACCTCTTCGGAGAAGACCTCAAGAAGGTGTTCCCCATTGTGGAGCCAAACATGAGCGACTCGGCCTCGTTTGACAACGTGTTCGAGTTCCTCGTCCAGGCCGGGCGCACCATGCCGCAGGCCCTGACCATGATGGTGCCGGAGAGCTGGAACAGCAAAAACCCCATTCCCGACAGCCTCAAGGCCTATTATGAGTATCACTCCACCATCATGGAGCCGTGGGACGGCCCAGCCGCGCTGGTCTTTACGGACGGACGCTACGTGGGCGGCACACTGGACCGAAACGGCCTGCGCCCAAGCCGCTACGTCATCACGAACAACGACATGATTGTGATGGGGTCTGAGGTGGGCGTGCAGATTTTCGCCCCCGAGGAGATCAAGGAGAAAGGAAGGCTGCGCCCCGGCAAGCTGCTGCTTGTGGATACGCAGCTGGGCACCATCATTCCCAATGACGAGGCCAAGCTCCAGATTGCCCGCATGCACCCCTACGAGAATTGGTTGCGCAACAACAGGTTCAGTCTAGACGACATCAAGACGGAGCTCAAGGCGCCCGAGGAGGTGGTGCCGGACGACAAGTTCGACACGTATAAGAAAGTCTTCGGATACAATAAGGAGGACTTCACCCTCACCATCGCCCCCATGGCCAACACTGGCAACGAGCCAAGCAGCTCCATGGGCAATGACACCCCTACGGCGGCCTTTAGCGAGAAGCCACAGAACCTCTACCAATATTTCCGCCAGACGTTCGCCCAGGTGACAAACCCGCCTATCGACTCCATCCGCGAGGGCCTCGTCATGAGCCTGACGCACTACATAGGCTCCATCATGGGCAACCTGCTGGCCGAGGAGCCGCTCCAGTGCCGCACGTTGAAGTTTGACAGCCCATTGGTCTCCAACACCGACCTGGCCAAAATAAAGGACGGGAAGAACAGCCAGTTCACCCACGTCACCATCCCGATGCTCTTCCCCGTGGGCAGCGGCGGCGTCGGGCTGCAAAACGCTCTGCACAACATGTGCAAGGCGGCCGAGGCGGCGGTGGACGCCAAGAAGAACTACATCATATTGTCAGACACCGGCATAAGCGAAGACATGGCCCCCGTGCCCAGCCTGCTGGCCGTCGCCACGGTGCATCACCATCTCATCCGCGCCAAGAAGCGTATGCAGGTGGGCATAATTGTGGAGACGGGAGACGCCCGCGAGGTGATGCACTTCGCCCTGCTCCTGGGCTACGGAGCCTCCATCATCAACCCGTATCTCTGCTTCGCCTCCATTGGCCAAATGGTGCGCGAGGGCAAGATTGCCACCGACTACGTCACGGCCAGAGACAACTTCATCCATGCCGTGGACAAGGGCATCCTCAAGATAATGAGCAAGATGGGCATCTCCACTCTGCTCAGCTATCACGGCGCGCAGCAGTTTGAGGCCATTGGCCTGAGCCAAGAGGTTATAGACACGAGCTTCGTTGGCACGCCGAGCAAGATTGGCGGCTTGGGCTTCAACGAGTTGGCGCAAGAGGCGGAGATGTTTCACAAGAGGGCGTTTGGGCCAAGGCCTTTCGCGGCGTCGGACGTGTTCGACATCGATGGCCGATTCTCATATCGCAAATATGGCGAGCGTCATGGTTGGAACCCCGACTCCATAGCTTTGCTGCAGTGGTCCACCAGCCAAAATGACTACGCCAAGTTCAAAGAGTTCAGCGCGAGGGTCAATGCCGACAACGCGTCGCCGCTCTTCATCCGCGGCTTCCTGAAGCTCAAAGAGGGCCAGCCCGTGCCTTTGGAGGAGGTGGAGCCTGAAGAGGAGATCATGAAACGCTTCGTGACGGGAGCCATGAGCTTTGGAGCCATCAGCAAAGAGGCGCACGAGGCCATGGCCATTGCCATGAACAGCATCGGCGGACGCTCCAACACGGGCGAGGGCGGTGAGGATGCCGCCAGGTTCAAGACCAACATGCGCAGCTCCATCAAGCAGATCGCCTCGGGCCGCTTCGGCGTGACGAACAACTATCTGGTCAACGCCGATGAGCTGCAGATCAAGATCGCCCAGGGCGCCAAGCCGGGCGAGGGCGGGCAGCTGCCGGGCTTCAAGGTGAACAGCATCATTGCCAAGATGCGTAACTCCACGCCGGGCATCACCCTAATCTCGCCCCCACCCCATCATGACATATATTCCATTGAGGACCTCAAGCAGCTCATCTTCGACCTCAAATGCACCAACCCCCACGCCAAGATTAGCGTCAAGCTGGTGAGCGAGAGCGGCGTGGGCACCATTGCAGCGGGCGTGGTCAAGGCCAAGGCGGACCTCATAGTCATCTCCGGAGCCGAGGGCGGCACGGGCGCAAGCCCCGCCAGCTCAATCAAATATGCCGGCATGCCTGTGGAGGTGGGTCTGGCCGAGACGCAGCAGACGCTCGTGATGAACAACCTGCGCGGCCGCGTCAAGATACAGACCGACGGCCAGCTCAAAAACGGCATGGACGTGGTCAAGATGGCCTGCCTCGGAGCGGAGGAGTATGGCTTCGCCACGGCCGCGCTCATTGTGCTGGGCTGCGTCATGATGCGCAAGTGCCACCTCAACACCTGCCCAACGGGCATTGCCACGCAAGATGAGGAGCTGCGCAAGCGTTTCCGCGGCAAGAGCGAGTATCTGGTCAACTATTTCCGTTTCTTGGCGCGTGAGGTGCGCGAGATTTTGGCCTCCATCGGCGCCCGCTCGCTCAACGACATCATTGGCCGCTCAGACTTGCTGGAGCAAGACAAGACGGTGGGAAACTGGAAGACGCACGGCATCGACATGAGCCGCATCACATATTTCCAGGAGGCCGGCAAGCGTTTTGCCATATACAACACCACGGAGCAGGATCATGACCTGGCCGGAGTGATGGACTACGACCTCATCTCGCAGAGCGAGGCCGCGCTCCAGAGCGGGCAGAAGGTGTGGATCAGCAAAGACATCAACAACGTTGACCGCACCGTCGGCGCCATGCTCTCTGGCGAGATCTCCAAGATATATGGCGAGGAGGGCCTGCCGGAAGACACCATCAACGGCACGTTCTTCGGCTCGGCGGGACAGAGCTTTGGCGCGTTTCTGGTCAAGGGCGTCACCTTCCGCCTTGAGGGTGAGAGCAATGACTACCTCGGCAAGGGCCTCTCTGGCGGCAAGATAATTGTGGTGCCTCCTGTTGGCAGCAAGTTCGTGCCGGAGGATAACATCATCATTGGCAACACCGTCCTCTATGGCGCCACGAGCGGCTTCGTGAGCGTCCGTGGCGTGGCCGGCGAGCGTTTCGCGGTGCGCAACTCCGGCGCCGTGGCCATTGTCGAGGGCGTGGGTGACCACGGCTGCGAATATATGACCGGCGGCCGCGTGGTTGTCATTGGCAAGACAGGGCGCAACTTCGCGGCGGGCATGAGTGGCGGCATAGCCTACGTGCTTGACGAGGATGGAGACTTCGACTTCTACTGCAACAAGGGCCTCGTTGACCTGTGCAAGCTGGAGGACAAGGGCGACATCTTGGAGCTGCAGGCCATGCTGAGCAAGCACTTGCTCTACACCAACTCCGCCAAGGCGCGCGCCATACTCTCAAACTGGAACAAGTACGTCCACAAGTTCGTCAAGGTCATACCGTTCGAATATAAGAAGGTGCTTGAGGAGCAGAAGCTCAAGGAGCTGGAGAAGAAGATCAAAGAGACGCAAGACGCGCCGCACCTGACCAACTAGTCCAGCCCAAGAAAGAATAACTAATCAGATTGTCCCATTGCGCGCCGGCGTCTCTGCGGCGACGGCGCGCGATACACAAGAATATCATCATGGCAGATCCTAAAGGATTCATGAAAGTGGCCCGCAAAGAGGGCGGCTACCGCGCACTGGCCGAGCGCGTTGAGGATTATAGCGAGGTGGAGCAGACCCTGGGCGAGGCCGACCGCCAGCTCCAGGCCAGCAGGTGCATGGACTGCGGCGTGCCTTTTTGTCACTGGGCGTGCCCACTGGGCAATAAGACGCCGGAATGGCAAGACGCGGCGTGGCGCGGCGACTGGGCCCTGGCCTATGACATACTCCACTCCACGAGCAACTTCCCAGAGTTCACCGGTCGAATTTGCCCCGCTCTGTGCGAGAAGAGCTGCGTCTTGGCGCAAGACGACCAGGCCGTGACCATACGCGAGAACGAGTGCGCCGTGGCGGAGCACGCGTTCAACCTGGGCATCGTCAAGCCCCGCATCCCGGCAGAGCGCACGGGCAAGAAGGTGGCCGTAATAGGTGGCGGCCCCGCCGGCATGGCGGCGGCGGACTTGCTCAACCAGGCCGGTCACTCTGTCACGGTCTTTGAGAAGAGCAACGCCATAGGCGGCCTGCTTCGCTATGGCATTCCGGACTTTAAGCTGAGCAAGAAGGTGATAGACCGCCGTCTGGCTGTGCTTCAGGCCGAGGGCATAACGTTCAAGACTAACTCTGAGGTTGGCGTCAACGTAAAACTTGACAAGATCAGGAAGGAGTTCGACGCCATCGTCGTGACCATTGGCGCGGGTTTGCCGCGAGACCTCAAGGTGGAGGGCCGCGAGCTTAAGGGTGTGCATTTCGCCCTTGAGTTCCTTCAGCAGCAGAACCATGTCAACCGCGGCGACCAAGTGAAAGAGTCAGACCGCATCTTGGCCACGGGCAAGCCCGTGCTGGTCATTGGCGGCGGTGACACTGGCTCCGACTGCGTTGGCACGAGCAATCGCCAAAAGGCGCGCTCCGTGATGCAGATTGAGATAATGCCCAAACCTAGTGAAAAACGCGCGCCCGGCAACCCTTGGCCATATTGGCCCATGGTGCTGAAGACCACATCGAGCCACAAAGAGGGCTGTGACCGCCGCTGGAGCTTGAACACCAAGCGTTTTATTGGCGAGAACGGCCACGTGAAGAAAGTGGAGCTTGTGGAGGTGGAGTGGACGAAGGGTGCAGACGGGCGTTGGCAGATGACCGAGAAGCCCGAGACGGCCTACACTGTCGATGCCGAACTCGTGTTGCTCTGTATGGGCTTCCTCTCCCCTGTGCACGAGGGACTTGTGAATGAGCTGGGCGTGGAGCTTGACGCCCGCGGCAACATTAAAGTTGACAAAAACGGAATGACGAGCGTCCCTGGCGTTTTTGCGGCGGGCGACGCCGCCACGGGCGCGAGCCTGGTGGTCCGTGCCATTGCCAGGGGTCGCGAGACGGCCGAGGGAGTCCACAACTGGCTTATGGCTAAGGAATAAAAAAAATCTGTTAGTCTGGTTTTTTATTGTCGGCGCGGCCCTGCAGACGTGAGTCTGCAGGCCGCGCTTGTATGTTTAGGCCTCACCCACGGTGCGCGCGGCAAATATCTGATTTTTATGTTCGAAAGCCCATACGACCTCATTTCCGCGGGACTATTGCGACACATATTCCCGCCACCCGCACGAGTCCCTCAAGACATGATGGAACGTTATGCCGACGACCCCCGCCAACGTGGCTTCTGAAGACCAGTTCACTATGTTTGACAATTGACTCTCAAAAACACCAGAGCCGTGGACACGCGCCACACAAAAAGTCCCTGCCGCCCGTGAGGGCGGCAGGGACTTTTTGTTCACTGTAACTATCAAACTGATTGTCCCTGACCGTTGTCGGGGTTGCGGAGATGACCGTCGCGGCCGTCCGCCATGAAACCTCTATTATGAAAAGAATTCTCTGCTTCTTGTCTTATGACATTGGCAAAGGTAGCGTGTCGTGCCGCCCTTGGGCAATCTTTTCCACCATCGGCGGGTATATCTCAACGAAAGCCATTTCGACCGCTCAAACACTCGCCTGAAGTCAACGAAAAAGACGTGAAGGAGCGCGTTGGCCATCCATACTTGCCGCTCACGACACGAGCAAGCCCGCGGGAGTGGCATTCCTGCCAGGGTAAGGCCAGGCGAAAAAGGCCGGTTTCGCGACGGGAAAGTTGACCCCAAAAAAAATAAGGCGGAAAAGCCAAAGGCAACGCGGCAAGAGTCTTCTAACCCATCCCATCCAGGAGCTGACGAGACGTGTTCTGTCCGCACTACCAGGCAAGAATAGATTTCAGTAGAAGAAAACGCACCATTCGCGCGACAGTCGCGCCGTTGATTGATGAAAGGCCGCTCTGTGTTGAAAATAGTGTGTGGCGTGGGCGGGCTGTCATATATTTGCAATGTCAACAAAAGAAAGTGATAGTTTTTCATAATGGAGGTTTTTAGTTGTGCTTGCCGTGACGGCAGGCGCTGAGCGGACAACGGTCCGGCTCTGTTTGATTGTGATTTTCTCATAAGCAGGCCCGGTGGGAGACCATCGGGCCTGCTTGTTTTTTAGCGGGGCGTGAATTATGCCACCCTTGGCAAAAGTGAAGCCCCCGCCACTGGCCAAACGTCTGGCAGCGACGGGGGCGAAATCTTATGGCTCCTTGCCCTTGAGGCTAGAGGATCTCGTCCAAAATCTTGGCAAGCTGGTCTTTAGACCTCAGGCCCACGCTTTTTTGCGCCACTTGACCGTCTTTGAAGAAGATGACCGTGGGGATGGACATGATGCCGAGGCCTGCCGGAATCTCCTGGTTGGCGTCAACGTCCATCTTATAGAAGCGCGCCTTTCCCTCATATTCTGAGGCGAGCGCGTCTATGTGCGGAGCCAGCGCGCGGCACGGCCCGCACCATACGGCCCAAAAATCCACCACGGCCACGCCGCTTTTGCCTTCCACCTCCTGCTTGAAAGTGGCATCCGTAAGTTGCTCTATCATAGTTCTAAATGCATTTGAAAAATCATCCGGTCATGGAGGGCGTCATGCAGTCGCTCGCCACTCGCCGCCCGCGGGCTAATATACGCTTTTCTCTAAACGAAACCAAAGGCGAAGCGGTCTTTGCCCAGATAGTCTTGTCGCAGCCCAGCGTCTCGCAGGCCCGCGGCGGTCATCATCTCGACCGTCTCGCGGCCCAGCGCCTCATTGATCTCAAAAAACACCCCGCCGCCCGCGGCGAGCAGGCCGCCCGCGCACAGCTGCGTTATGCGGCGGTAGAAGACTAGCGGGTCGTCATCCGGCACAAAGAGCGCCGACTCCGGCTCATGGTCTAAGACGTTGGCCTCCATGGCCGCCCTCTCGCTCTGACGGACGTAGGGCGGGTTGCTCACCACAATGTCATAGGTGCCGAGAGACTCGGGCTCAGCCGTCAAGATGTCTTGCCTCCAGACCCTCACGCCCGTGCCTCTCGCGTTGGCTCGCGCCCTCTCCACGGCCTCGGCGGAGAAGTCTATGGCAGAGACTGCCGCGCCATTCAGTTCGTGGCTCAACGCTATGGCAATGCACCCGCTGCCCGTGCCTATGTCCATCACCCTGAGGCCGCTCCGCCCGTTGGCCCACTGCCGCGCCAGCTCCACCAGCTGCTCCGTCTCTGGGCGCGGGATCAGCACGCCAGGCCCCACGCCGAGCGTCAGACCGCGAAAGTCGCACCGCCCGCAGACATATTGCAGAGGCTCGTGGGCGGCTAGCCTCGCCGCCATGTGGCGCAGCCTGTCGGCCTCGGCCTGTGGCACAGCGTCTTGCTGGCGCAAGGCCATGTCGGTGAGAGACCACCCCCACTCAGTGGCCAGCAGCCATCTGACAGCGGGGGCGGCCTCCGCGCCAAGGTGCGGCTCCAAAAAGGAGGTCAGCTCTCGGCGAAGCCCGAAAACAGTGATTTGGCTCATCTATTTTTACTACTTTTGGCCAAGTGAGGAGGCCGTGCGCGGCAAGAGCGAGGCGACCATGACCAACACTGGAACGAATGGAAAACGAGACAAAAATAACCACCGCGGGTCAAAACGCCAACGCCCGCGATGACGAGAAATATATGCGCCGATGTATCCAACTGGCCCTCAACGCCGAGGGTCGCACCTACCCCAACCCCATGGTGGGCGCCGTGGTGGCGTGCGACGGGCGCATAATTGGTGAGGGCTGGCACCACAAGGCCGGAGGTCCCCACGCCGAGGTCAACGCCATAGCCTCGGTGCGCGACCAGCGGCTGCTCACGCGCTCGACCATATATGTGAGCCTGGAGCCTTGCGCGCATCAGGGGCGCACCCCGCCGTGCGCCGACCTCATAATAAGCAAACGAATCCCCCGAGTGGTGGTAGGGTGCCGAGACACATTTGCAAAAGTTGACGGCCGCGGCATCATTAAACTTCGCGAGGCCGGGGCCGATGTGACGGTGGGAGTGCTGAAAGACGAGTGCCGATGGCTGAACCGCCGGTTTTTCACCATCCAGGAGAAAGGCCGGCCTTACGTGATACTAAAATGGGCGCGCACGGCCGACGGCTTCATTGGCGATGTTGTTGACGGCCGCGCCGCCCCCTTGGCAGTGAGCGGCGCGGAGGCGTTGACCCGCGAGCACAGGCGCCGGACGACGGAGGACGGCATCCTGGTGGGCGCCGGCACCATACGGTCAGACAATCCGCGCCTCACGCCGCGCCTGTGGCAAGGCCCCGCCCCCGCGCGCCTGGTCTTGGCCCCGACGCTGCACCTGCCCCCCCATGCCGCGGCCTTGACCGACGGCGGCCGCACCGTGGTGGTGAACCGCACTGTGGAAGCCGAGGCGGGGGCCGTCAGATACGCGTCTCGGCCCTTGGCAGACGGAAGCGTGGCCCGTGACGCCCTGGACGTGGCCAAGGCCGAGGGCCTCAACTCCATAATTGTGGAGGGCGGAGCCCAGACGCTCAGCACCTTCATTGCCGAGGGCCTGTGGGACGAGGCCTACGTCTATGAGTCCGACTCCGCGTTGGGACACACTGGCGTGGCCTCTCCCGCCCTGTGCCCCTCCGTCTTACTTGACGCTACCCGCGTGGGCCGCTGCACCCTCCGCCACTACGCCAACCCCACAGCAGCAGCCCTCCCGCCACTACGCCAATAAAACACCCGATGGGACAAAAATATGGGTTAACCCCCTTGCCCTGAAACAAAAAAAGAGTAAATTTGCATCGTCCATCGCGAAGGTGGGCAACAAGGATCGGGATTTAGCGCAGTTGGTAGCGCGCTACGTTCGGGACGTAGAGGTCGTGCGTTCGAATCGCATAATCCCGACCAAGAGGCAGCCAGATGATTTGAGTCTGGTTGCCTCTTTTTTTGTTAGGGACATTTGCCGCAGTTGCGTGAGAGATGCCGAAGATACCTGTTAGAAATAGTTGGGCCAACTATTTGTCTGGTTGCCCTTTGTTGCCTATTGCGGCTTTTGTGGCCGCAGGTGCCGCTGTGGGAATGAGGGTTGACGCCGAATGGGGCGTGATGATGGTGTGCGCGGCGGTGCTTATTGTGATTGCGTCGTTTTTCCATTACGGACTGAGAAGAGTGGCAGATGCGCGTAATGGCGCATATCTTGCCCTTGTGTGCGTATGCTCGTTTATGTGGGGCGCATATAGCGTGCAAGGGAAGCGAGTGGACTTGGAGCCTGGCAAAAAGACGTTTAGGCTGACAGGCGTGGTGACAAGGATTGCCTGGAGGGACACGCTCAGGACTTCTTTTGAAGTGGAGACAGACACGCTGACGGTGGATGGGGAGCGCGCGGATGGGAAAAAGAGGGGACTCATTGAACTGAAGCGAGAGCGTGGGCATGAGTTGGCGGAGGTGAGATGTGGGATGAGGGTGAGAGTGAGGGGCGTGACGTTGGAGCCATATCAGGACGTGTTTAGCAGTTTTGACTACAGATATTACCTAGAGCAGCAGGGGATTGGCTTTTTGGCACGCGGCTATGAGATGGAGACAAGTGAACCTGAAGGAGTGAGCGTGGCATGGTTTGTTGGGTTGATTAACGAAAAATATGGGGAGGCTTTGGAGCGAATGGGGGTGAAGAAGGAGAACATTGCCCTGCTGCGCGCCTTGTTGCTTGCGGACAGGAGCGAGTTGCCTAGAGAAGTGAGCAGCGACTTTTCAAGTTGCGGAACGAGCCACGTGCTGGCGGTGAGCGGATTGCACGTTGGAGTGTTGGCGTGGGTGATGACGTTGGTCTTCTCATTGTTTTTGCGCGGCAGGATTGTGATGCTGCTAACCGTTTTAGGCCTATGGGCATACGCCGTGCTTGTGGGGTTTGGACCATCGGTGGTGAGAGCATCGATTATGTTTACATTCATACAGTTGGCGAAGATGAGGGGAATGCCGTTCAGTTCCGTCCATACCTTGTCGGCCGCATTGCTGATAATCTTGTTATTTGACCCGATGGCAGTGGGAAGTGTGGGGCTGTGGCTCAGTTTTGCGGCCGTGGGAGGACTTTTGGCTATGATGCCATGGGTTAACGAGCGAGTGTTTTTATGGTGCAGGCCGGAGAAAAACGCAGGCCCCGTCAGGTGCGCATGGCTATGGATATGCAGCAAGAGCCTGCTGGCCCTGGGTGTGAGCGCTGTGGCGCAGTTGGCTACAGCACCAATAATATTATACTGCTTTTATTACTTTCCTACATATTTCGGACTAAACAACTTAGTTGTCGTTCCGGCGATTTGGTTGGCGTTTAACATGGCATTGTTTGGTCCACTCGTCAGCGCGCTGCCATATGTGGGACATGCCGTAGGGACGGCCACTAACTGGTTGTTGACCGGCATAACAGAATATTGCGCGTGGGCGTCGGAGTTGCCGATGGCCAATCTGAGTCTGGGACCGCAAAACATAGGCTCATTATTGGCGACCTCGGCTCTAGTGATTACGACATTTGTATGGCTCCGCAACCGCAACCGAGCCGGCAGGCGCGCCATGTGCTTGGCCGTGGCTGCTTTTGCCGCGGTGATGGCTGTTAACAACGTGTGGAGGAGACCCGAGGTTTTGCTTTTTGTGGTGTCTGGGCGTGCATCGGTGGTGGTGAGCGATGGCAGGCGCGCTGACGCTATTATGTCAGAAGAGGCTCACCCAGGCACATTGAGAGCCATAAAGACATGGGCGGGTGGTCGCGGCGTGAGGCTGCGGAACATACGGGTTATGAGAGACTTGGAGACAATAGAGACGCCGGGCGCGCGATTGACTATTGTGAACAGCAGGCCGTGGCCGTGCCGCCATGTGACATCTGCGTGCTAAATGCCGACGCCATTCCCCAAGAGGACGCCCCCAGGGCCCAATATCTGCTCACGCCCGCCTGCCACGCGAGCTCGCTTTGGATAACGGAGGGACGCGCTGGCAGAAAGATGAGGCTGGACGACCTCATCAGTCTGCGCTAGAGTCATTCTCATCGCGTATGGAGCGCAGGAGCGACTCAATGTCGTCTTCGCGCTGTAGTTCCATCTTTTTGCGCATACGGTATCGCAACATCTCCACGCCGCGAGTGGAGATGTTCATGAGCGGCGCTATCTCCTTGTTCATATACCCCATGACGATGTATACGCAGAGTTTTTTCTCATTGGAGGAGATCCATGGGAACTTGGCCTGCAGCTTGCGCATGAACTTATCGTTCACGATGTCGAAATTCTCCTCGAACCGATCCCAATTGACACGTGTGTCGGCATCTTGGGTGAGCTTTGCCTGCAGCTGCGCGAGCCTTTTTTGGGCTGAGGCCTTGTCTTGCTCCTCAAGGTCTTCCTGAATCTTGCCGATGTCGCGTTTTACTTTAGTTATCAGCTCATTGCGATTTAGGGTGTTGAGCATGAAACTAGACAGTTCTTGGCTCTTGTTCTTCAACTCACTCTCCATTTTCTCATTTCTGAGCTGAAGAATCTCCTTATCTCTCAGTAGCGTTTTTTGCGCGAAGTCTTGCTGCTGCCTTTTTAGCTCCTCCTCCTTTTGCGAGGTGAGCCTTCGGCGGGCCGCCTTGTTGTGCCTCTTGACGGCCACGACAATGAGCGCGGCCGACGCCAAGGCCAAGATGGCGTAGGCGGACCAGGCCCACCAGGTGAGGTACCATGGCGGCAAGATGACGAAAGAGATGCCCACGGGGCCGAACACGGAGCCGTCGGTGTGTCGCATCTTGACGCAGAACCGGTATCGGCCTGGCTTGAGGAATGTGTACTCCTTGGCGGAGGCGGCATCCCAATCGGTGTATTCCCCGTCGCCATCGCGGCTCAACATGCAGCTGAAAGACTGCGCCTTGGCGTAGCCTTGGGTGCAGCTGAAAGTGACGCGGACGGAGTTTTGCGCATATGGTATGCTAATCTCCCGCTCTACAGGCGGATATGACGCGCCAAAAAACACGCCCTCATGCCCTGGCGTGATGGAGGAGAGCTGGCGAACGAAGAGCTTGGGGCTCCGCTCCTTGACCCTTACGGCCGCGTTTCTCATATCTGCCAGGGCAAAACCTTGCACGCAGCTGACAATGGCCTGGCCGTGGCCGATGGTGAGCATGGAGGTGAAGCCGTAGACGTAGAACCCCGGCAGGTCCCACAGGAGCGCGGGTCGGGTGTCGTATTGCATGCTGCGCTTGTCTAGCCGCCTCACCTTGAGAGCATTGCCGGTGATGTACCACACGTTGCCGTCTGAGTCGCGCTGTATTATGTTGTAGAAGGCCTTGTTTCCATCGCACAGCTCAAGGATGCCCGGCTCATTAGACAGCTCGTTGTGCTCATTTGTGACGTAGGAGGTTTCGCCGGCCGAGACCACAATGTGGCCGTCGAGCTTGATGACGTTGCAATATGGCGAGCCGCCATCGGGTTTCTTCATCACCACCTCGCGGACGCAACGCGTCATGTCCTGGTTTATCGTGAGCCTCTCGACGCCATTGTCTGTGCATATCCATATCCTGTTATTGCTGTCAACCTCGAACGTCTTGGCCTGACGTGGCGCGCCATTGAGCTTGCGCACCACCGCTATGCCGGCAGGCGTGTGGCGGACGATGTAGAGTCCGTCATAGCCGCCGGCCACGCCTAGGCTCTCGTTGAGGGGGAACGTCCGCACCTGCCAAAAACCGTCAGCCTCAGATATGGGCCGCAGCCCCCCCTCCGCCCCCACGGCGAAGAGCCCCTTGTCATGGCAGCAGACCACTTGATCGCCCACGAGGCCCAGGCTCCACACTTGCCCTATGCTGCCTCCCACGCACTCGGCCGAGAATGTGGGCGCGCTGTCGTCTAACGGGTAGTTGGCTCGGAAGAGCCCTCTGTTGGTGCCAATGAAGAGCTTGCCCGCCGAGATGATGGAAGTGTAGCCGGATCCGAAGTCGCTCGCCTGCCCATAGAGCTGACTTTGTGGCGAGTCTATCTCTATGCGATCCACGCCCTGGTCAAGCCCGCACCACAGGTTGCCGGCCCTGTCGAACATGGCGGAGAGCACAGTGTTGTTTTGCAACCCGTTGGCCCCGGTGACGTAGCATGCCTCGCTCCCGTCTAGCCGCGTCAGGGCCACGCCTCCGGCCACGGTGCCTTGGGCAATGTAGCTGTCGTTGGCGCAGACGGTGTAGAGCACGTTGCGGCTCACGTAGTCATCGGCCTCGGTGCGCATCTTGGAAAACCTACCGCCCGCGGCCACCCACAGCCCGCCCTTTGTGGTGCCTACGAGCAGCCGGCCTCCGCTCATGGCGCATATCTTCCTGACACCCAGGGCCGTCACCTCTTCGCTGCCTGGGAGCCGCGTGACAACGGAGCCGTCTGACGACGTGCTGAAGATGCCGTCGGCGCGGGAGACGTAGAGCGTGTCTCCCACGAGCGCGCAGCTGCTTATGACCTGTCGGCTGTCATATTTAGACACCCGGCGCGTCACCCTGTCTAGCGTGAATATGGCGTTGTGCGTCACAAAATAGACGTTGTTGCGCCATACCTCAATGCCCCACACGTCTCCAAAGCCGCAGTCGGCCTCCGGCAGGCTGTCGGAAAGCGGCTCATATGTCAGCCCGCCAAGCCCATCGCTCCTGAAGACGCCGAACTCGTTGGTGCCGCCGCAAAAGATGTCGCCATCCTCGGCCACCTTGACCGACCTCACGGCTGACGAGTTCCAGAGACCATAGAGCTTCCACCGCATGCCGTCATACTCCAGCAGGCCGTAGTTGTTGCCAACGTATATCCAGTCGTTCTGCTGCTGGGCCAGGTCCCAGTTTTGCGTGCCCGCGGCATAGTCTTGCCGCGTGAAGTTGGTGACGGGCATCTGCCAGGCTGCCTCGGCGGGCATTGAGAAGGCAGCCGCGAGGAGGAGCGAGATCCATGCCGCGCGGGTCGGACTGATTAAAGAGCGCATCGCTTTTTCGTGTTCATTGAGATACCAAACTTCAAAATAAGTAAAAAAAGAATATGCGGAGATACTCACCTCTTACTACAAATATTAATAAAACGGGTTTTGGGCGTAAAAAATGGGAGAGTTTGCCGTTATGGGACATGTCATAAATGAGAGTTGAGAAAACATCATAACGTATTGAAAATATGAATTATGAATAATGAGTGTAGTAGCGATGGACGATACGCAAAAATGTGTTGCGTATTCGAGTAGAGTACATTTGTGCGCGCTTTTTAAATTGCGTTAGCATATTTGCGATGTCAACCAAACGAAACAGCGAGGGCGACAGACGATAAGTGAAACCATTTATGACACCTATTATGAAAATATCTAGCGGAACAAACAGATGGCTGCTCATGGCCTTCCTGCTCCTTATGCCCGCGCTCTTGTGGGCCCAGCAGCCGGAGAGCGTGACGGGCACCGTGAAGTCTAAAGACGACGGCCTGCCGCTCCCCTTCGTGAACATAAGCATTAAAGGCACGACGACCGGCACCATCTCGGATATGGACGGAAACTTCAACATCAAGGCGAAGCGAGGCGACGTGCTCGTCTTCTCCTTCATAGACTGCAAGAGCCTGGAGGAGGCCTATGAAGGCCAGAACCCACTCAACGTGATGATGGAGAAGAGTGACCAGATGCTGGAAGAGGTGGTGGCTGTGGGCTACGGCACCATGAGGAAGAGCGACGTGACGGGCGCCGTGACATCCATCAAGGCCGAGGCCTTGCAGCAGACCCCCGCCGCCGGCCTTGACCAGGCCCTCCAGGGCCGCGCCGCGGGCGTGACGGTCAATGCCAACAGCGGTCAGCCTGGCGGCTCGGCGGAGATCAGGATCCGCGGCATCGGCAGCGTGGTGGGAGACTGCTCCCCTATATATGTGGTTGACGGAATCATAACGGACAACATATCGTTCTTGGCTCCGTCAGACATTGTCTCGACCGAGATTCTTAAAGACGCCTCCGCCACAGCCATCTATGGCTCCCGCGGCGCCAACGGCGTGATTCTCGTGACCACCAAGACCGGCTCCAAGGGCAAGGGCGTGATAAGCGCCGACGCTTACTGGGGCGTGCAGAACAGGTGGCGCAAGCTCGACCTGATGGGTCGGGACGAGATGGCGATGACCAAGTTGCGCATCGACCCTATGAAAAACAGCGCCGGCCAATTGGCCGACTACCTCAACGACGGCTTCAACGAGTGGATGCAGGCCTACAACATCAGCAACTCTGACTACGCTCCCGCGGCGAAGACCAAGAGCAACCCCAATGGCTTTGACTATTCGGCGGTAGACACCGACTGGCAAGACGAGGTGTTCCGCCGCAACGCCCAGGTCCAGAGCTACAGCATCTCGATGGACGGCGGCAACGACAACGGCCACTACGCCTTCAGCTCGAACTTCTTCAGCCAAGACGGCACAATCATTGGCTCAGACTACCAGAGGTTCACCATCAGGGTGAACGCCGACTATCAGGTGAAAGACTGGATCAAGGTGGGCGAGCACCTCTCTTTCTCAACCTCCAAAGGCCGCAACGCCATGAACAACAGTGCCAGCCCAGGAGCCTCCATCATCTCCGCCGCCCTGGCCATGGCTCCATGGGACCCCACGCACTACCCCGCCGGCACAGTGTCGGCCAGCGGCAAGCGAGACCTGAGCAACCAGATCGCGGCCTCCACCAACTTCAAGAACGTGACCAACCCGTTCTCAATGGTTGAGCACAGCCACCCAGAGGATAAGGACGAGAGGCTCATTGGCGACGTGTATTTTGACGTGACCCCGTTCGACGGCCTCACTTGGCACACTTCCGTGAGCCTGGACATGGGCCTGACGCGCAGCCGTCTCTTTAAAGAGAAGTATGAGCACTCCGCCTTCGACAAGGCAGACAAGAACTACATCTCCAGCAGCATCCGCCGCCAGTCCACCTTTGGAGAGGAGACCACGGTGACATATAACAAGACACTGGGCAAGAACTACTTGAGCGTGATGCTCGGCCAGACGATGGAGCAATACGTCTCTTACAAGATAGGAGGCTCCGGCGCCACCGTCATCAACTCTCAAGACCCGAACAACTGGTATCTCAACCAGGCGACGGAAGACAGGACAGAGGCCGGAGACGAAGTGGCCCGCAACCGCAGGCTCTCATTCCTTGGCCGCGTGCACTACTCGCTCCTTGACCGGTATCTGCTCACGTTCAACTTCAGGGCCGACGGCTCCAGCAAGTTCCCGCAAAACACATGGGGCTTCTTCCCCTCCACAGCTCTCGCGTGGCGCGTGAGCGAGGAGGCTTGGATGCAAGACGTGACGGCCATAAGCCACCTCAAGCTCCGCCTCGGGTGGGGACGCGTGGGCAATGATAAGGTGGGCGATGACGCCTTCACCATGAAGATGTTCACCTCGGGCCCGTCTTTCGTGGACTACCCCTTTGGCAAAGACCAGAGCCTCAGCACAGGGGCCGCCGTCTTGACCCTCGTCAACAACAACGGCCGATGGGAGAACAACGAGCAGTGGAACGCCGGCGTCGACTTCGGCTTCCTGGGCGGCAGCCTCGACGGCTCCATCGACTGGTTTCTCCGCGACACGAAGGATGCCCTGCTCTATGTTGACGCCCCAGCGCACGCCGGCAACAGGTATTCGCTCCTGGCCAACGTAGGCACCCTGCGGAACCATGGCGTTGAGATTGCCCTCGACTACCGCAACAGCGTCGGCGCCTTTGGCTACAGCGTCGGTGGCAACGTCTCTTTCATCAAGAACGAGCTCGTGGAACTCAACGGCGGCCAGCCGCTCTGGGGAGACCGCACGGTGTGTGACGAGGGCTTGGCCATGAACACCTTCTGGGGCTACGAGTTCCTGGGCATCTACCAGTCTGACGAGGAGGCACTCCGGCATCAGTATGCCTTTGGCCCTGACGAGATTGCCGTCCATGCCGGCGACGCCAAGTATCGCGACCGCAATAACGATGGCAAGATTGACGACAACGACCGCACCGACCTCGGATCCCCGTTCCCTTGGCTCACCTACGGCGTCAACCTCGCGGCGCAGTTCAAAGGCTTCGACCTCCAGGCGTTCTTCCAGGGCATCTATGGCAACAAGATATACAACGCGCTGCGCGAGCGCACCGAGGGAGCAGGTGACGAGTGCACACTCTCAACCTCAATGCGCAACGTCTGGGTGGGATACAAAGACGCCATCCGCAACAACTTGGCCAAGAAGGGCGTCGACTGGCAGGCCTTGGAAAACCGCCAAGGCACCATCCCGAACCCCACGGGCGCGTCAAGCAACAAGTATAACAACGACCGCCTAATAGAAGACGGGTCATACCTCCGCCTCAAGACCCTGCAGCTGGGCTACTCGCTCCCGACTCAGCTGGTCAAGAAAGCCGGGCTGGAAAAGGTGAGGTTTTACGTCAACTGCACCAACCTCTTCACCGTCACTGACTACACGGGCTACGACCCCGAGGTGGGCGGAGGCGTTGACTACGGCAACTATCCGCAGAGCCGCACGGTGACTTTCGGCCTCAATATGAGCCTCTAGTGCCACAGTTTTGGTCAACCAACTTAAAACAGTGTCAACCATGAACAAGCTAAACATAAAAATATGGGGCGGCGCGGCCCTCTTGGTCGCCCTCTCCGCATCGTGCAACGACTGGCTCCAGGAGCCGTCTCCTGGAGTGACGAAGCTCACGGACTACTTCACAAGCGGCGAGACGGCCGTGCAGAGCGTCACCGGCTGCTACGCCCCGCTGGAGTGGGAATATAACAAGACGTTCTACCCAGAGTGGTTCATTGGCGACGTGGTGAGCGATGACGCCCTCAAAGGCGGCCAGAACACCAACGACATGGCCGACGTCTATGATATGGAGAACTGGAAGACGATGCCCAACAACACCCTCCTCCTAGATTTCTACCGGGCGCAATATCAGGGCATTGCCCGTTGCAACCTGACCATTGACTATGTGAGCCAGATGGCCACTGATGAGAGCCTCTCGCTCCAGCTGCGCAACAGGGTCCTTGGCGAGGCCCACTTCCTCCGCGCCTACTACTACTTCCGCCTCGTGAGGGTCTTCGGCGGCGTGCCTCTCGTAGACTTCGTGGTGGACAGCGACACCAAGTGGTCGCAGCCCCGCTCCTCGGTCAAGGCCTTGTATGAGTTCATCAAGGAAGACCTGGAGTTCGCTCAGATGAACCTGCCGGAGAAGAGCCAATATGCCGACTCCGACCTGGGCCGCGCCACCAAGGGCGCCGCGGAGGCCATGCTCCTCAAGGCCAACCTCTACACCCGCGACTACGACAAGGCCATTCAGTGGGGCGACTCCGTAATCTCCAAAAGCCAATATAGCCTTTGCCCCGACTATGCCGACAACTTCACCCTTGAGGGCGAGAACGGCCCCGAGTCGGTCTTCGAGATACAGTATACCGAAGACCCCACGAGCGACTATGGCGAGGGCAACGGATTCACTCGCGGCTGCTTCGACGTCATCATGACGCGCTCCCGCTCCAGTGTCCTCGGCGGCGGGTGGGGCTTCAACCATCCCACGCAAAACCTCTACGACGAGTATGAGAGCGGCGACATCCGCCGCGACGTGACCATCCTCACCCCCGCGGCGGCGCAGATGGAGAACCCGGCGCAAGAGACCTATCTCGGCTCGGCCTATCACAACCGCAAGTATGGCATGTACACGTCGGACGACAACTACTCATACTACAAGCTCACCCACCCCACCCGCGGGCCCATCAACAACAAGCAGATACGCTACGCCGACGTGCTGCTCATGTACGCCGAGGCGTGCGCGGAGCTTGGCAAAGACGCGCCGGCCATTGACGCCCTCAACCAGGTGCGCCTCCGCGCCGGCCTCCACACCTACCCGGGCTACTCCATCCGCATAAATGGCGTTGAGGACGCGGCTCCCTCGCTCCAGAAAGCCATACGCCACGAGCGCCGCGTGGAGCTGGCCATGGAGGGCCACCGTTGGTTCGACCTGTGCCGCTGGGGCGTGGCCAAAGAGACCATGGACGCCTACAAGGCCACCGAGACTGAAGAGGCAAAGAGTCATATGGCGGAGTTCATCAAGGGCAAGCACGAGCTCTTCCCGATCCCGTATGACGAGATAGACCTCAACCCGGTCATGGAGCAGAACCCAGGCTACTAGCCCGGCCCCGAAACAATAACCCGATAAGTTTTAGTTAGCGTGTGAAGTGAGTCTCCCCCAAAACCAAGGGGGAGGGGGGGACTCTTTCATTCTCAAACAGTAAGTATCTCAATAATTAATTAAACTTCAGCATCATGAAACTCACAAAGTTCCTGGCGTTTGCGGCCATGGCTGCAACGACGCTCTCCTTCAGCGCATGCTCTGACGATGACAACGACGACCCGAAGCCCGAGACGCCTGACGAAGTAAAAGTGGAGAAGGTCGTCCTCTCCGCCACATCGCAAGAGATTGAGGTTGGCAAGACATTCACCCTGACGGCCACCTTGGAGCCATCTAACGCCAAGGGCGACATCGTGTGGAGCAGCTCCGATGAAAACGTGGCCACTGTCGAGGCAGGCACGGTTACCGCTGTGGCTTTGGGCGAGGCCGTTGTCACGGCTGCCGTTGGCGAAGTTTCCGCTAGCTGTGTCATCACGGTGAAGAAAATAGATCAAGGTGGCAACGCAGTAAAACTTGAAGGCACCAACTTCTACGTCTTCCAGCTCGATGAGACCACGTTCAACAGCGTCTCCAATGATGTGGTCATGGATCTGAGAATTGACGAGACCGCAAACAAGTTCCTATACATTTGGGATGAAACATACAATGCGGGTTCCACCTCAGGAAAGAACTACTTCGGCCTTGCCGAGGGTTGGGTCTCCCTTGAGGTCGCTTCTGCAGGCTGGTCCGGCATGGGTCTCTGCTACGGCACTAAGGATGCTCCATTCGACCTCAGCAAGTTGAACGACATCTACGCTCACCCCGAGGAGTACTACTTCCATATGGGCATCAAGTCTACCGATGACGCAGTCCATTGCCTCATCATGTATGGCGCAGACGGCAGCGAGGCTAAGTTCGGTATTGGCGGCGACTTTGTAGACAACGGCACCACCTATCCCAGCATAGGCTCTTTCGATCGCGACGGCGAGTGGCAGACCATCGAGTTCCCGATGACCAAGGCCATTGAGGCCGGCATCATCTATCCGGAGAACTGGGTTCCCTCTGAGGGTCAGAACCTCGTGGCATTCCTCTCTGGTGGCAAGACTGGCACGCAGCTCCAGTATGACGCCATGTACATCTACAAGAAGAACAAGTAGTTCGGCTCGCCCCTGTGGGCGACGGCGCTAAAGCAATGAGCCATGGCGGGCCGCGGGAATTCGGCCCGCCATGGACTTTTCCCACTCAAGAAATCTCCCCAAGACACCAATTTAAAACATTACCCACCATGAAAACTGTCAAGATATTGACGTCCATCGCCTTGCTGGCCATACTCTCTGGAGCCTGTGCCTCGGCCGATGACGACCCCGTGGCGGACGTGACGGTCTCCATAGACAGCCCGGCCACCATTGCCCTGGAGGAGGGCGGCGAGGTGCAGCTCACGGCCTCGGCCTCTGACGGGGCCTCCATACTCTGGTCTACGACCGACACCGCGGTGGCCACCGTGACCGACGGCGGCAAGCTGACCGCCAAGGCCTATGGTACCGCGAGGGTGACGGCGGCCGCCGGGCAGGCCAGGGCATCGAGGCTGGTCATGGTCAAGGGCTACACCCTGGTGTGGTCTGACGAGTTTGAAGAAGACGGGCTAGACCCCGAGACATGGAACGTCGAGACTGGCGGCAACGGGTGGGGAAATAACGAGAAGCAATATTACACGGGGCGGGAGGAGAACCTCCGCACCGAGGGCGGATGCCTGGTCATTCAGGCCCGCAAAGAGAAATATGAGGGCAACTCCTACACCAGCGCCCGCATAACCACAAAAGACAAAGCCAGCTTCACGTATGGCAAGATTGAGGCCCGCATGAAGCTGCCCAAGGGCGGAGGCACGTGGCCGGCCTTCTGGATGCTCGGCTACGGCTCTTGGCCCTATTGCGGCGAGATCGACATCATGGAGCATGTGGGCAACGACCCCGACATGATATCCCACGCCCTCCACACGGCCCAGGCCAACGGCTCCAATGGCCGCAACTGGTACAGCCAGGCCCGCGGGCTGAGCGTCGAGGATGAGTGGCACACCTACGGCATAGAGTGGCAGCAAAACTACCAGGATGGCCGCGACATCATCATCTTCACCATAGACGGTCAAGTGACGGCCCGAAAAATTCAGTCGCCAAACGCGGCCAAGGACTCTTGGCCATTCAATGACGAGTTCTTCATCATCTTCAATATGGCCATTGGCGGCAATATGGGCGGGACGGTGAATGACGACATTTTCAACTCCGAAGTGAAACTGCTGGTGGACTACGTGCGAGTCTATCAGAAAAAATATCCCATTGAATAATGAAACTGAAACTTATGCTCCTGGCACTGCCCTCCCTCATGTGGGCGGCCTCGTGCTCTGACGATGACGGGGGCAAAGACTCCCCCACCCCCGACCAGCCGGCCGAAGTGCGCCACACGCAGCGTAAGAGCCCGAAGAGGGGCGTGGGCTACTCTTTCCAACTGCCGGCGGTGGACATGCTCCTGCTCTCCGACGGCATAAGCTGGTTCTACAACTGGTCACCCAAGACGTCTGACGAGGTGGCCTCTGAGGCTGGCCGCTACGGCGTCAAGTTCGTGCCCATGGCCTGGAACGACCGCTACGACACGGCGGCCATATCCAAGACAGTCTCCATCTACGGAGACAAATATCTCCTCGCCTTCAATGAGCCCAACCTTACCGACCAAGCCCGCATGACGCCTGCCGAAGCCGCAAAATATTGGCCCGCGCTCAAGGCGTTCGCTCAGGCTTGCGGCCTGCAGATTGTCTCCCCCGCCATGAACTATGGCACCCTGCCCGGCTACTCCGACCCCGTCAAGTGGCTCGATGAGTTCTTTGCGCAGCCTGGCGTCTCCATTGACGACATTTGGGCCATCGCGCTCCACTGCTACATGAACTCCGCCTCGGCCGTCAAGGGCTACCTTGACAAATTTGTGAAATATGGCAAGCCGCTTTGGCTCACAGAATTCTGCGCCTGGGACGGCGGCGTGAAAAACGCCGCGGCGCAGATCGCCTACATGAGCGAGGTGCTGCCATATCTTGAGGAGAACCCCCTCGTGGAGCGATACGCGTGGTTCATCCCGCGCTACAAGACGGGCGAGCCGTATATGCAGCTGCTTGAGGGCTCCAGCCTCACCGAGGCAGGCAAGGTCTACGTCAACGCCTCCACGGCAGACAAGAACGCCTACGCCCTCCCCAGCCAGAAGTGGCGCGCCGCGCACTACCGCTCCTCCAACGCCTCGGAGGGAGTGGCGGCTGACAAGCCCTTCTCCGCCGCGCCAAGGCTCCGCGCCGCCACCGACACTGAAGCCTATGGAGAAATTGAGGTGTCTAGCTTCAGTACAAACAAGTGGCTCGAGTATGGACTTGACGCCACGTCTGTAGTCTCATCCATCAAGCTCAGGGTCAACACCCTGACGGCCACCAGCCTCACCGTGACGGTGGATGGCCGCGAGGTGGCTTCGGACAATATCTTGACGGGCGGCGAGTGGCAGACTGTGGAGCTGCCCGCGGAGGCGTCGAAAGGATGCCACGTGGTAAGGCTCTCCGTGGTCAAGGGCTCCATGTCGCTCGGTTGGATTATCTTTGAGTAACCACCCAAACCCAAACAATACAAACATTTAGAGTCATGATAACCAAATGCGGATATATGATGCTCTCCGTCATAGCCGCCGCTGCGTTCGCCTCATGCGGGAGCGCGCCGGCCGACCCTACGGAGGGCAAGATTGACGACCTCCTCGCCAAGATGACACTTGACGAGAAGATTGGCCAAATGAACCAAATAAATGGCGTGGGCTGGGCCTCGCCAGACATTGTGAACCAAGTGAAGGCCGGGCTGGCGGGCTCTATCCTCAATGAGGTGGACGCCAAGACGGTCAACGAGCTCCAGCGAGTGGCGCTGGAGGAGACGAGGCTGGGCATTCCCATCGTCTTCGCGCGCGACGTCATCCACGGTTTCCGCACCGTCTTCCCCATCCCGTTGGGACAGGCCGCCACGTGGAGCCCCGACGTCGTTGAGCGCGGCGCGCGCATAGCGGCTGTCGAGGCCTCGTCGGTGGGCGTGAGGTGGACATTCTCGCCCATGGTGGACATTAGCCGCGACCCACGGTGGGGGCGCATCGCCGAGTCGTTTGGGGAGGACACGTATCTCACCACCGTCCTGGGCGAGGCCATGACCCGAGGCTACCAGACCTCCGACCTCGCCGACCCAACATCCATGGCCGCCTGCGCCAAGCATTTTTGCGGCTATGGGGCCAGCGAGACGGGCCGCGACTATAACACCACGTGGATTCCCGAGGTGCAGCTGCGAGACGTGTACCTGCCTCCGTTCCGGGCGCAGGCCGACATGGGCGCGGCCACTTTCATGTGTTCTTTCAACGACATCAACGGAGTGCCGTCTACGGCCAACCGTCACCTCAACGTTGACATCCTCCGCGATGAGTGGGGCTATGACGGCCTCCTCGTGACAGACTGGGCCTCCATCGCGCAGCTTGTGCCTCACGGCATTGCCGCCGACCTCAAAGACGCCTCCCGTATGGCCCTGAAATGCCGCGTGGGCATGGACATGATGGCCTACGGCTACGTCAGCCACGTCAAGAGCCTCCTTGAAGACGGCTCCATCTCCATGGCCGACATCGATGCCGCCGTCCGAGACGTGCTGCGCCTCAAGTTCCGCCTCGGTCTCTTCGACCACCCCTACACCACCGACGCCGACTCCACCCTCTGCCCCAAGTTCTTGGCCGATGCCAAGGAGGCTTGCGTGCAAGGCACGGTGCTGCTCAAAAATGACGGCCTGCTGCCTCTCGCCCCTGGCGTCAGGGTGGCCGTCGTGGGCCCCTTGGCAGACAATGGAGTGGATCAGATCGGCACGTGGACGTTTGACGGCAAGCCAGAGGACTGCGTCACGCCCCTCACGGCCATCCGCGAGGCTGTCGGCGAGCGTCTCGTGTCGGCCGACCGCGGTCTGACATATAGCCGCGACAAGAGCGAAGAGCATTTCCGCGCGGCTCTGGCCTCCGCCGCCAAGGCGGATGTCACACTCTTCTTCGCCGGCGAGGAGGCCATCCTCTCGGGCGAGGCCAAGTGCCGCGCGGACATTTCGCTCCCAGGCCGACAGACCGAGCTGCTCGCCGAGCTCAAGAAGCAGGGCCGCAAAGTGGTCCTCGTGGTCATGGCGGGCCGCCAGCTCACCATTGGCAAAGAGGTGGAGATGGCAGACGCTGTCCTCTACCAGTTCCATGGCGGCACCATGGCCGGCCCCGCCTTGGCCGATGTCATCCTAGGCAAAGCTGTGCCATCGGGCCGCATGCCGGTCACGATGCCCAAGATGGTGGGTCAGGTGCCCATGTATTACAACCATAAGAACACCGGTCGTCCGGCGCAAGACATTGTCATGATGGACGACATTGAGCCCGGCGCGCCGCAGTTCTCCCTCGGAGCCACGAGCTACCATCTCGATGCCGGCAGCGAGCCGCTCTTCCCCTTCGGCTTCGGCTTGAGCTACACCACGTTCAAGTATGGCCCCGTCTCCCTCTCGGCAGACAAGCTGGGTATGACGGCCGACACGCTCACCGTCTCTTGCGACGTCACGAACACCGGCTCTGTCGACGCCTATGAGACGCCGCAGCTCTACGTCCGCGACCTCGTGGCCTCGCTATGCCGCCCCGTGAGGGAGCTCAAGGGCTTTAAGAAGGTTATGATACCGGCCGGCAAGACCGTCACGGTCTCGTTTAGCCTCGTGCCGTCCGACCTGGCCTTCTGCCACCTCGATATGAAGACATATGCCGAGCCTGGCGACTTCGACGTGTGGGTGTCCCCCAACTCGGCATCGGGTGAGGCCGTGAGGTTCGCCCTCCAGAAATAACTAATTAACCAAAACTTTATGGATTTGAGAATTCTCTATGCTCTTTCCGCCGCGGCGTTGGCCCTCTCCGCCTCAGCCCCCGCTCAGACGGCAAGCAACGTGGCCCTCGGCAAGTCAGCCACGGCCTCTTCTCCTGCCGACCCTGCCGTGGCCTGCCTGGCCACAGACGGCGACTTGAACTCGCGCTGGGAGTCTGCGCAAATTGATGAAGTGGACTGGACGGTGGATCTTGGCAAGACGTATACAGACATCTCTGAGGTTCAAATCCTCTGGGAGGGTGCCTTCACCCAAGATTTCGACCTTCAGGTGTCTGACGACGGTGAGGGATTCACCACGGTCCGTGAGGTCCGAGGCCAAAAGCTGGAGGGCTTCCCCAATGAGCAGAAATATGACATGGGCGGCGCGGCGGGCCGCTACGTCCGCTTCCACGGCCTGAAGCGCGGCACCCCGTGGGGCAACTCTTTCTACGAGTTCCGCGTCATGTCCTCAATGTTCGACCCCGACATCAACCTGGCCAAGGGCAAGCCCGCCACGGCTGGCGTAAATCCCGAGAACGCGTGGATGTCTAATAACAGCGACATTAACCAGCGATGGGGGTCTAGCGGCGAGGGCAAAGACGACTACGCCAACCAGTGGTGGCAAGTGGATCTGGGCGCGGCCTACGACGTCTCCAAGGTCGTGATATTCTGGGAGGGGGCCTACGCCATTGACTATGTCATTGAGGGCCGCGTCAAAGACAGTGGAGACTGGACTGTCCTCACGGCCGTGAGTGACGAGAACCCCAAGGTGGGCAACACGCCGGAGTTCGCCACCGAGCTCATGTTCGCAGCCAAGCCCGCTAGGTATGTCCGCATACGCTCATTAAGAAACTCGATAGACAACAACTACGGCATGAGCATGTGGGACTTCCAGGTCTACGCCACGGCTCTCTCTGGTGGCCAGACGTCGCTCCGCGAGCTTGGCGAGGGCGTCACGGTCTCCGCCGGCCGCGGCTCTCTCTGCGTCTTTGGCGCAGACGGCCAGATGGTGGAGGTCTACAGCCTGCGCGGCTCGCTCGTCTTCGCCTCAAACAATGGCGAGCGGCAGCGGAATGTCTCCCTGCCCGGCGGCGCCTACGTGGTCCGTGCCGGTGGCGTGAGCAAGCTGGTCACGGTGCGCTAGCCGCATAGGGCACATTTCATCTGTCAAGTCATAAGAGCCTCTCGGCCCGGCGGACAAGTTGTTGGTTTGCGGGTCGGGGGGCTTTCTGTGTGCCGGGGTGTCGCCACAGATATTTTTACTAACTTTGCCACCGTTTGTGACCGGCTTTATGCGGCAGGCTCACATCCGTTCATATCCAGCCGACGATGTCTTCAAGGGCCGAAGATAACAAACGGATAGCCAAAAACACGCTCCTGCTCTACGTCAGGATGGCCATCGTGATGCTCATCTAGGGGCGGCGGCTTCGTTCGAGAAACTCTGCCACACCCAAAGAGAAAAGAATTCTTCGCTGTGCTGCGACAGAATAAGACTGTTGCCCAAGCCGCAAATGCTTGCCTTAGGAAGCCATTGGTTTTTAGGCTGGTGGGTCGGGTCAAAACCATTTTGCGCCACATCTTAAAACTCTAACCAATATGCGTCTGGCCATCATATCATTGCACCTCCACTCAAATATTGGGGGAATCCTTCAGTCCTACGCTTTGCAGACCGCGCTGGAGCGGATGGGCAATGAGGTGACAATTGTTGACTCTGTCGAGTCCCCGGGTCGGCTTCCCAAGTGGAAGTTGTGCCTCCTCTTTACCAAGTGGGCCATCAAGAGGCTTCTGCGCCGCCCTGCTTTCCCTCCAACGTGGAGTGCTGAGCTGAGGGCGAAATATCCATTCATAAGCAGGTATCTCCACCTCACCGGCAGTCGGGATTTCTCCGCGCTGTCTCGCAAGGATTTCGACGGCTTCGTGGTCGGCAGCGATCAGGTGTGGAGGCAGCGTTTCTTCAGTGGCGGCAGGCCTCGCCCAGCCACGGAGATATATGAGTTCCTGTCTTTTGCCAAGGAGTGGCGGGGCATACGCAGGGTGGCCTATGCGGCATCTTTCGGAGAGGCGGAGTGGAACTATCCCGACAACGAGACGACGCCGTGCGCGGAGTTGGCCAAAATGTTTGACGCTGTCAGCGTTAGGGAGGACTCAGCCGCCATGCTCTGCCGCGAATATTTGGGCGTTGAGGCCAAGCATGTCATCGACCCAACCATGCTCCTCAATAAGGAGGACTATTGCAGGCTCATCGAGGCGGCAGGCGAGTTGCGCCCGTGCAATGACATGTTCTGCTACGTTCTGGACTCCAATGCCGGTAAGTGGAGGCTCACCCGCTCTGCCGCCAAAATACTCAATATGGAACTCACCACCATAACGGGTGTCACGTCTTTCTTCCATACCTTCCCGGGTGAGATTCGGTTTGCTAAGGTGGAGGAGTGGCTCCGCTGCTTCCGCGATGCCAAGTGCGTCGTCACGGACTCTTTCCATGGTTCCGTGTTCAGCATAATATTCGGCAAGCCTTTCGTGGTCATTTCCAATGCCGGCCGCGGCAGCACCCGCATGGAGAGCCTTATGCGCATGTTTGGCCTGAACGACAGGCTGATAGCAGACCCTGCCAAAGCTAAGCCGCAAGACGTGGCCGATTTACTCTCCAAGCCCGCCGATGTCTCCGCCAGGCTAGAGGCTCTTCGTGCCGAGGCCGACGCTTTCCTCCGTTCCGCCTTGTCCTGACCGCTTCTTACTTTTTCTCCTCACCTTCCAGCCAGACAACAAGGCCGTGAAGACGGCGCCGCCGAAGACGAAAATGTAGAAATACGTGGCGGCGTTGCCGAAAAATATCCGCCCCGAGTGTACCTCCAAAGCCAACGCCCACAGAGGCATTGGCGTGTCTCGCAGTCTCACAGGTTGCGGGGCGAAGTCGGTGCCCGCCTCATACTCGGCGGCGAAAGGGCCGGTGGCGAAGTCGGACGAGTATCCACTCACGGCTCGCGTCCCGAATGGTGGGCCTTGGGACGTGGCCGCCACCGTGTCTCCCGTAAAAAAGTCCGTCACGAGGCCCTCAGACGCGTCCCATCTGAAAAGGCCGGAAAACGAGCCGCAAAGCCAAGTCCCATCCCCATCTTTCTCAAAAACGTTGAGTCCCATCACGCTCACGGGCGGGGCCTGCGCCATCTTGCGCATCTCGCCCCCCAGTGTGTCTGCCGAGAAGAAACCGGCGGATGTCGAAATGAGCCATCTGTCAGCCGCCTTGTCATGGCGCGCCATGCGAATCTTGTCCGCCCACGGGTTCGGGTTGTCTAGCGCGGTGCGCGGGGGCGGTGCCGTGCGGCACAGTGCCAGAGGTATCATCAGCGGTGGTCGCAGGGCCCACCCCGTGGCCGCGGCGACCAGCATCAGAAGCCAGGCGCGGCGGCCTATGCCGTCATGAATGGCCAAGGTCTCGCCATATCGCCTCGGCATCCACGTCTTTCCCCTGGCCATCTTGCGAAGAGCCAACAGTGCCAGTCCGCTAGCGCACAGCAATATCATCAGGCCGCCAATGCCGTCCGCCACCACCTGCCCCCACGGGCCGAAGAGCTGCCCGCTATGCAGTTTCCATACCGTGCGAAAAAGCGTCTCGCTGCCGTCATAGTCCGCAGAGTGGCCTGGCCATATGGGCGTGAATAGTTCGTATGGTGGCGTGGATGTGAAAAAGCGCGAGCGGCTCACGGCCACTAGCGTGTCTCCCGCCATCGTTATGTCCGTCAGCCTCTCGCCGGCTTCTAGAGGCAGGCTTGTGGCGCGCCACTGGCCCGTTGTCTCGTCAAATCGATAGAGTGAGTATCGGCTTGCCGTGAATGCGTCGCCCCGCGGAGAGACAACTACGCCTCGCATGGCTCTAAGGTCGGCTTGGCGCGGGATGCCGGCGTTGAATTCTTCAAAGTGTTTTGCCAATGTGTCTGCCCTGAAGATTCTCGCCGCGCCGCATATCAGCACGGAGTCGCGCCACCGCGCTGTCTGGCGCAGCAGCCCCATGTTCCACCTTGCGAAACCATACCGCCCCGGCAGCCAGCCGCGGCTCACGCCGACTCCAGCCACGGCCTCGCGGTGATTGAGCACGATGCCCGAGACGCACTCCAGCATGAGCAGAGCCGCCACGGCCACGCCCGTCGCCCTGTGAATCCGGCCCCACGCGGCGCGCCTCATGGCAACTCGTCCAGATAGTAGCTTAGCCGCCCGCCCTCGCCGCCAATCTCCACGTCCGCATCATACCACGACACAATCATGAGTTTAAAGAATCGCTCCCCATCGGCCGTGCGGACGCAATATGTGTGGCCCGATGGCGTGTATACGGGGGGCGGGCCGGCAAACGCCAAGGCCTCGGCCAATACGGGGTTCGCGCTCGCGAGCGTGGTGGCGGGCCCGTCGTTGGGGTCGAACCACGGGTGCGTGTCAAAGTCCAATCCGTTGGCCAGCAAATATTTGTTCCAGTCGTTTTGAGACATTGTTATGCTCACAGTGCTGTCATTGTCCTCCACGAAGTCCAGCCCTTCCACCTGCTCCGCCCTCGTCCACTTGTCGTAGCCCCCGCGGCCAAGGTCTGCCGCGCCGCCGCTCCCCCTGCCGCTCGTGCCGCTGTTGGTGCGCAGGCGGTAACCGCAAAAGGCCAGGTCCCAGTCCATGGCCACCTCCGCGCTGTCGCGCTGTTGCCCCTCGCGCAGGTCGCGGTTCGGCGCGGCGGCGTTATACGTCTTGCCGGTGCGGAGGTTGAAGTATAGCCAGTCGTTTGTCACGCCCGTCGAGTAGCCCGTGACGCGCGGCAGCGTGCGCCCCGTAAACGGCTCCGCGTCATACTCCACGCACGCCGCCGCGATGATGGCGCAGCATGCCGTTGCGGCAACGCAAATGAGGTCTCTCTCTCTCATCGGTCTTTTATCTGTTTCACAATCTCTTCCACCAATACCTCTAGCTGCACGAAGGCCCGAGTCCCGGGTGTGGCAGGCACGTTGAACATGGTGATGCCGGAGCCCAGTGTCTTGGGCACGTAGTCGAAGACGTTGTTCACGCCCAACGTGAGCTTGACTGTGTTGAAAAATGTCTGGTTAACAGACACGTTGCACAGCGCGTAGGCTGGCAGGCTGCAACGGAAATATGCCTCGCGGCTCTCGCCGTCCACGTTAAGGCGATCCTGTATGTCGAATTTCTTGCTCCCCATAAACGATGCCGAGAGAGTGGCCGCCAGGCTGTAGTGCTTGCGCCGCAGCTTGTAGTCGAGGCTCGCCGTGGCCGCGTGTGGCGAGGTGGTGTTCACCCGGACTCCGTCTTGCTTAGACACGTTTACGAATGAATACGTGCCGTGGAGCGTGAAGCGGTCAAGGAAATGCCACCGGGCTATGGCCTCCAGGCCCAAGAGGCGCTGGCTCGCCAGGTTCTTATATTCAAAGTTATATTGCAGGTCATACACCCTCCACACGCCCTCAATCTTGTCGCGGAAAAGGTTGGCGTAGGCGTTGGCGGAGAAGAACGCGTTGTCGGTTGAGAGTTCGCACCCGAGGCTGAAGTAGTTGTTCTTCTCGGGGCGCATGAATTCGTTGCCTTTTATCATGAACATCCCCATATGATCCCAGTTGAAAAACAGCTCTTTGATAGATGGCGACCTGTAGCCCATGGAGTAGTTGGCGCGTATGGCCATCGACCCCGTGGGCGACCATTTCGCGGCCACTTTGGGCATGGCCATGAAGCCGAAAGAGCGGCTGAAGTTCGTACGCACGCCGACTGACAGCATCCAGCGGTCGGACAGCGTCCACTCGTCTTGTACGAAATACTCTGTCTCGCGCAGCGAGCGTCGCCTCATGGTGTGGCTGGCGTCGCCGTTGAAGCGGTCGGACGTCAGGTCGTCGCTCGTATGCTCCACCCCGGCCATTATGTCATGACCCGCGAAGTGACGGCTCTCAAGCGTCAGCCGAGGTTGGAAAATATGGCTGTCGTAGACTTTTGTGCGGGCATCTCGCCTCTCGTGGCGTTTATACCTGTCGTAAAAATCGCCGTGCAGGCTCAGCGTGGCCGTCAGCCAGCCTTTCACCTTCGCGGTGGCTTTCAGGCCAAGCGTATAGTCGCGGCTTTGGCCGAACGTCATGTCCTGCACCATGTCATACGTGTTCATGAAGAAAAAGCTTCCGTAGGCCAGCAGGCTCACGGGTCCCAGCCCGTCAACGTATACCTTCTGTTGGGCCGACGCGTGTTCCGTCCCCTCAATGCCCATGGGCGGGCGCGCGGCGGCGCTCACCACCCTCACGTCTTCTTCCAGCCACGGGTTGGCCTCGCGGGTGTAGGTCTTCACGTCGTTCTGGGTCTGATACATGTAATATGCGTCCGATGAGCTGTACCACGCGTCGGTCTGCGTGGTCACCTTGCGCCCCACTTTGGCGCCGGCCGAGAGCCACGCCTGCGCGTTTGGCCTGTCGGCGTTTTTCTCAAACATGAAGAGGAAGTCGCTCGCCTTGGCGTTTGGGAAGTTGCGCTGGTTCATCTGCCCCCATCTGCCTCCGGCGCGGATCTCCAGGGGCTTGGCCGTCTTTTTCGTGATCATGTTAATAACGGCGCCCGACGCCCTGCTGCCGTAGAGCGTGGAGCTGGCTCCCTTCACCACCTCAATGCGGTCAATGGCGTGGAGGTTGAACCGCTCATAGTCCAGGTTCCCGGCCATGTCGCCCGTCATTCGCTCGCCGTCGAGGAGGAAGAGCACGTGGCGCGCGTCCAGCCCTTGCATGGAGATCTCATTGCCGAAGCCCACTTTCTGGATGTTCAGCCCCGGCGTCTCTTGTTGCAGAACCTGCTGCAAGTTTCCGTAGCCGGCCTCCACCAGCTCTTTGCCGCCAATCACTTGCGTGCTTACAGGGCTTAGCTTTATCGGCCTGGCCGTGCGGCTGCCCGTCACCACCACGTCGCTCATGTTCATCACGTCCTCGGCCATGCTGACGGTCTCTTCCTTTTGACCCTTGCCCACGCGCCCCTCGGTTGGCGCGAACCCCACCGACGATATTTTGAAGAACGTCTCGGCCCACGCCCCGGTCTCCAGCGTCGCTTTGCCGTCGGCGTCTGTCACGGCCAGGCGGCTCTCTGCCGGCGGCGCGTCTTTTTGTTGGGCATACACCACGTTGGCGCCCGCTATGGGCTGCTCCGTCCCCTGCTCTCGCACCGTGAGTGTCACACGGCTCTGCGCCGCGGTCATGGCGCAGCATACCGCGGCGGCCAGTGTGGCGGCCATGTGCCGCGTCGGGGGCTTCATCTCTGTCTTTTCTGTTTTTTTTTTCGCAACTTCCGCGAAGATATTAATCATGGGCCGAGCGGTGAAAATGGCGCGGCATAAATAAGATTAATTTGAAAGTCGCCGCCCTAGGCAACAAGTGAGGCCATAAATCCGTAATGAAGAGTTACGGTGGCCGCGAAGGCTTTTTTGCGGCCGCAAGACTGATAATTTCGTGCAAAAGAGCGAAATTAGCGTTAATGAACAGAAACAGTGCCCCATTATCAAGTCTCATGAGCAGGATAAAAACTAACAAGATCAGCTTTTTGCTGCTGGTGCCATTCATAGCCTTCATCGTGTTGCTGTCGGCTGGCAGCATCTATACCTATGTGACCCTGTCAAAAGACATAAGGTCTATGCAGATAGGGATGCTCGAGGCCAACCTCAAGTCAACTGCCGACATCATCCAGCAAAAAAGGATATCCCTGCAGACGGCATGCCGCATGCTCAATGACGAGTACGACGCGCTCTATGACGCCGTGGCCAACGCCGACACCTCTAAAGTGAGAGACGAGCTGACATGGTCCGTCAAGACGTGCCAAGCCCTCGGCTACATTTTCACAGACATGGGCGGCACTGTCATCTCCTCAACCTACCCCTCCCTCAACCCGTCTAAACTGAGCGAGGTAGTCCGCCATGTCGAGGACAAGGGCGTCGTGAGCTCATGCGGCGATTTCATAGGCGGTGTCATCTGCGACTACACGGCCACCGTGGTCCGCAACAACGAGCAGACACCCATAGGCGTGGCTTTCCTCATTGGATACATCGCCAACTCCCGCCCGTCTGTCGAGGCCGCGAGCCAGCAGCTCGGCCTCGACGCCTTCATCTTCCAGGGAGACAGGTGCGTCATCACATCCTTAGACGGGGTCGATCCGTCGTCCGTACGGATGGACGATGAGATCTTCTCCGCGTCCTACACCGGCAAGAGGCCGTGGATCGGCGTCTCGCAAATGCTAGGACATAGGGTCTACCTGGCCACGGCACCGCTCGTGGACTACACCGGCCAGTGCCTCGGCGTCATCATGCTCCGGGGAGACTCCACGACAACCGACCGCATCATAGCGGACCTTCAGCTCTTCCTGCCTGTGGTGTTGGCCATTTTCCTCGTCATCTTCTTCCTCCTTGGCCGCAGGCTCCACCACCGTGTGCTCAAGCCGCTCAAGAAGCTCATTGAAGACGTCAACGTCATTGCCACGGGCGACCTCACGCGCAGCGTCAACCCCGGCGAAGCCTGTGACGAGATTGCCGCCTTGGCCGACAGCGTCTTGCAGATGGAGGCCAAGATTCGTCAGGTCATAAAGCCCGTGCTGGACACATCGCAGGCGCTCATCAACTCCGCCAACCAATTATCCGGGGCCTCAGAGAGTCTCTCCAACGCGGCCAACCGTCAGGCGGCCTCGCTCGAGGAGATCTCCAGCTCCATGGAGCAAATGGGGGCCAACATCCAGCAGAATACTGACAACTCCGTCAACACCAACAAGCTCACCGAGGAGGTGGCCGCCATGGCCGACCGCGTCGGTAAGGCCAGCAACACTAGCTTCGACGCCATCCGCAACATTGCCAACAACATCAACGACATCAACGACCTTGTCTCGCAGACCAACATCTTGGCCCTCAACGCCTCCGTCGAGGCCGCCAGGGCCGGTGAGCACGGGCAGGGCTTCGGGGTTGTGGCCAAGGAGGTGGGCCGACTAGCCGAGCAGACCCACGAGACGGCAGACAGCATCAACGAGACGGCAACATCTAGCATCAACGAGGCCGAGGAGGCCTACAATCAAGTCCATCAGCTCATGCCGCGCATCGACAAGATCGCCGCGCTCATCAAGGAGATCACCACGGCCAGCATCGAGCAGAGCTCCGGCGTGCAGCAGGTCAACACGGCCATTATGGATCTGAACCGCGTCACGCAGCAAAATGCGGCCGGCGCCGAGGAGATTGCCGCAAGCACAGCGCAAATGAAAGACATGATCCTGGAACTGAATAACTCCGTCTCCGTCTTCCGTCTCGAGGAGCGTGAGGCGTAGCCGTCTCGGCATCAAGACGCGCCATGACGTTCCCCGCCGCAGATGCGGCGGGGAACGTCATGGC
>CAKUVM010000002.1 GCA_934699135.1 uncultured Bacteroidales bacterium | reverse complement strand
TCCTGCTTAACCAACTGACTTTTAATTATTTACGCTGTCACATAGCATTTATTTCCACATAATTCAAAACAGCTTCTAAGTATCGCCTTAACTTTAGATGTTTTGGGTGGCCTCTCATTACGCCCCTAGCCAAAATTTGCAAGTTTTGGCAAGAACCGGTTTTTTCACATCAGGCCGGCCTTTCTCATGGCGTCTGCCATCTTTTGCATCATCTCTTTTGTCCCCTTCAGTTCGTCTCTCGTTTCCTTCAGTTCGTCTCTCGTTTCCTTCAACTCCTGTTGTGTTCTCTCTAATTCCTGCTGCTTCTCCTTCAGTTCCTGTTGCTTCTCTTCCAGCTCTTGTAGTGCTTCTTCTTTCGCTTGTTGTGCGGTCTTGACGTTTTTTATTATGGTCAGCAGCTCGTCTTCGAGCAGCATCTCTTTCTTTAGCTTCTCGTTAGCCGCGGCCTGCTCCAGTCTGCGGAGCACCGTCACCATTCCGGAATCCTCCTCGTCCTCTCGCTCGTCATACTCTATGGTCTTGTCTGACCGCTTTTCGGGTTTTATCCTGAAAATGTCCAGTAGCCTGCCAAGCAGCGTGTTGGGGCGCGGCTTTAGCTTTAGCGTCTGGACTATTATGAGGTTGTGAGTCATAGCTTCCACGAAGACAAGCTTTGGCGTCTTCAGAATTTGCAGGCCCTCGTCGCGGCACACGTGGTCCACATACATCACGGCGGGGGTCTCGTCCTTGTCCAGGTTGTGGCCGAGAAAGTATATCGATATGATATGCAGCGGATTCCCGTGTTTGTCCACGTTGGCCTTGTTGGAGTATTGCGTGGCCAGATATTGCCTGAACCTCTCCACCTCCGTCTCCGTCGAGGCCCTCTGCAACTCTATGCACACCTCAACCTCGTGCCCGTCCTCGTCTTCCACCACGGCGGCGTAGTCCAGCCTCAGGAGGCGCAGGCCGTCCACGCCCGCCTGCGTCACATCGTTATTCCTTTGCTTGATGGACTTTATTTTCTTTTGGAGCAGCCTCCCTATGATAATCGCGCTGGCGCGCCTG
Source organism: uncultured Bacteroidales bacterium (assembly GCA_934699135.1). Lineage (GTDB taxonomy): Bacteria > Bacteroidota > Bacteroidia > Bacteroidales > Marinilabiliaceae > W3P20-009. The sequence continues at coordinate 132,251 of CAKUVM010000002.1, read as the reverse complement.
TCTTCCATAAGGAACTTGAATACGGTGTCGTACAGGGGGTTTGCTATAATGGCCATATGATTTCGCTTTTGCGCGAATGTAAGAAAAGGGATGCGCATTTTCAATCTGCTCAAGGCGGGTTGGGTATAAAAACAGCGGCCTCTGACATCCGTGCGGATGTCAGAGGCCGCTGTCGTGGTACCACCAGGAATCGAACCGGGGACACACGGATTTTCAGTCCGTTGCTCTACCGACTGAGCTATGGTACCATCCCTTCGTGAGTGCAAAGATATAACATATCGCCCACATTCCAAACTGCGTTGTCGCTTTTTCTCCTCTCTAGCATAATTAAAATATTACTACCTTTAAGCCGAACATCATTGTTGCTACATTTTCAATTTTTTCCTGCGTCATAAAGAGAATAATGAAGAGAGGTTACTGGGTGGCATCTTTGGCCGCCGTCTCCTGCGTCGCGGTCGCATTCACCGCATTCCGCGGTGATGACCGCGACTTCAAGATAAGCAAGAATCTAGACATTTTCTTTTCCGTCTTCAAGGAGCTTAATATGAGCTATGTGGAGGAGCCGGACCCCGACCGCCTCATCCCCACGGCCATACAGTCAATGCTCTCTGAGCTTGACCCCTACACCACCTATATCCCCGAAAAGGACAAGGAGGCGTACAAGTTCCACATCGATGGTGAATATGGCGGCGTGGGCTCCATAATAGCCCTCTCGGCAGACACCAACCTCATCAACGTGCGCGAGGTCTACGCCGGCACGCCCTCCTGCAAGGCCGGCTTGCGCGCCGGAGACCGTTTCTTGGCCATCGACGGCGAGAGCATGAGAGGCAAGAAGGTCGATGAGGTGAGCTCTCGGCTCCGAGGTAAGGCCGGAGAGACCATCAAGGTGGAGATTGAGAGGCCAGGCGTGTCCAAGCCGCTGAAATTCAACATTAAGCGAGAGGCCATTAAACTAGAGGCCCTGGAGTATTACGGCATGCTCAATGACGAGGTGGGCTACATAAGCCTCACGGGCTTCGAGTCGGGCTGCGCCGAGGCCATACGCAAGGCGTTCCTTGACCTGCGGGATAACAAGGGGGCCAAGAGGCTCGTCCTTGACCTTCGCGGCAACGCCGGCGGCCTGCTCGACGAGAGCCTCCAGATTGTCAACTTCTTCGTCCCCGAGGGCCTTCAGATTCTCTCCACCAGAGGCCGCCGCAAGGCGGCGGACCGCATCTACACAGCTTTCCGCCTGCCGCTAGACACCGTCATGCCCATGGCCGTGCTCATCAACCGCGCTTCGGCCTCGGCGAGCGAGATTGTGGCGGGGGCTTTGCAAGATTTGGACAGGGCCGTGATCTTGGGTCAGCGATCTTTCGGCAAGGGGCTGGTGCAGGCCACCCGTGAGGTGGCCTATGACGGCTACCTGAAAGTGACCACAGCAAAGTATTACACGCCCTCCGGCAGGTGCATCCAGGCCATCGACTACAGCACACGAGACGAGGACGGGGCCGTGGACTATGTGCCGGACTCGCTCATCTCGGCGTTCAAGACTCGCCACGGCCGCACGGTCTATGACGGCGGCGGCATCTCGCCCGACGTCATGCTCGCCGAGCGAAAATATAACCCCGTGTGCCTCTCCGTGGTCATGGGCGACTACCCGTTCCGCTACGCCCTCAGTTTCCTGGAGAGCGGCAAGCCCATGCCCCTCGGGGCTGACGGCCGCATGGACGACAAAGCCTATGCCGACTTCGTCACGTTCATGAAGTCGCAACCAAAGTTCACCTATCGGACGGCCTCGCAAGACGCCTATGAGAGACTCGTCAAAATGGCCAAGGCCGAAGGCCTCTATGACGGCGCGAAAGACGCCATAGACGCGCTGCGGGCCCCTATGGCCGCCAATATCGACCGCGACATGGCCGACGCCAAGGACCAGGTGCGCCCGCTTGTGGAGGACGAGATGATAAGGGCCGTCAATTACCGGAAGGCGGCCATCGCCCACGCCCTGCAATATGACGTTCAGCTCAAGACGGCGGTGGACGTCCTGACCGATGACGCTCGCTACGTTGGCTTGCTCAATGGCACCGTGGCCAGTCATGCGGGAGACAAGCGCGCCAATCTGTCGAAAAAGAAATAGGCCTTGGGCGCTGGTTTCTTCAAGGGTCTTTGGCATCCCGTGCGGCCGCTGCCTGTCGGCAGGGCCGCTTTTGTGCTTGTGGCCTCGCTCGTTGCGGGTTTCCTTGTGGCCTCGCTGCTGTCCGCTGCCGCCTTCTCCGTCACTGGCGGGTGGGGCTTGGCTTTGGCTCTCAATTCGTTGGTGTGCTTTGGAGTGCCGGGCGCCGTGGCCATGCGGTGCGTGGTGGGCGTCAGGGCGCGGGATCGCGTGTCAGTGCCGGGGCCGTCGCTTGTCATCATCTTGGCCATCCTGGCTCTCGTGTGCCAGCCTGTGGTGCAGTGGGCGGCCTATCTTGACAGCGTCTTCTACGAGGCCGTGTGGGGTGGGGCTGAGTCCATGGCGATGCAGTCCGCGGCCGTCATGGCCTCCGTGTGCCGTTTTGACTCTGTGTGGCATTGGGCGGAGGCAGTCGTGGTGCTGGCCCTGCTGCCCGCCGTGTGTGAGGAGGCTTTCTTCCGTGGCGCGTTGCTGCCGCTCGTGCGCCGCGCCACGGGCAGCTGGCATGTGGCCGTTGTGGTCTCGGCTCTCATTTTCAGCTTGGTGCATCTAGACGCCACCGCTTTCTTGGCGCGCGCCGTATTGGGCTGTCTGCTCGGCGTGGTCTTTGTCCAGACGCGGTCGCTGTTGGCCTCCATTCTGCTTCATTTTTGCAACAACCTGCTCGTTGTCATTGCTCTCTCTGAGTCCGATGACATAGTGAAGACTCTCACGGCTCCTGCCGAGCTGCCGTCTCTCAAGTTGTCGCTCCTCTCTCTGGCTTTCATTTTCTTTGAGGTCTACTACCTCTCCGCCATCTCTAAAACGAGGGCGGCCATCCGCAAAGATTAAAGGCAGGGGGAAGGACAAAAACGCTATTTCTGCCGTATTGTCATAGTTTGAATGACAATACGGCTTCTTTTTGTCATAATGTCAGACGGCGTAAATCAGACGATTTTCTAGATAGTGCTAAATAACTACTTGATTGTCTTGTTGTTAAATGCCTAATGCGCCCTGCGGTCATCTTGGTGTGGCATGCGTGTTGCAATGTAGTGTGTCGAACGCCGATGAGGCACGGGAGACCGGGCTGCGGAGGAGGTTCAGAAAAACAAACGACAAAAAGAACTAAAAAATAAACGGAGGTGACTACTATGGTACCGATGAACAACAATAACAACACAAGGCGCGCCAACAGTTGGCTGCCTGACGTATTCAACGATTTCTTTGGCGATGATTGGAATTGGCTCACAACCAGCTCCAAATCCACGCCGGCGATCAACGTGGCCGAGACCGACAAAGAGTACAAGGTCGAGGTGGCCGTTCCGGGCATCAAGAAAGAGGATTGCAAGATCCGCCTAAACGATGACGTGATGACCATCTCGGTCGAGAAAGAGAAGAAAGGCCATGAGGGTGACTCTAAGCGCTATCTGCGCAAAGAGTTCTCCTACACCAAGTTCGAGCAGAGTTTCACTCTCCCTGAGAACGTGGATCAGAAAGCCGTCCATGCCGAGGTCAAGGACGGAGTCCTCTACATCGATCTGCCAAAGCACGAGGTGAAGAAAGAGGACGAGAAATGGCAAAACGTTGAAATCCAATAAGATTGCTTCTCTCGCAAGGCTAACGTCCTCAAAAAATGAGGCGCGGGTTTGCGCGGTAAATAAAAAGCTGTAACTTTGCACTCGCAATCGGGAGGCAACCCCAGATTGCGAGTGCTTTTTTGTTGGTACCATAGCTCAGTCGGTAGAGCAACGGACTGAAAATCCGTGTGTCCCCGGTTCGATTCCTGGTGGTACCACCCAGTGCTTCGACCCTGGTTTCCTCTTTTGGGAAATCGGGGTTTCTTTTTTGCCGTAGTCCGATGGGCTGCGCGTCTGTTGGCGCGGCACGGGGTGTCAGCGCCAACGCGGCTGCGCCGCGCGCACAAAAAAAGCGCGGGGCGTTTCACAACGCCCCGCGCCCGTGAAATTAATCACCAAACACACTTATCAACTAATCAACGAAAAACTATTCTCTGATTCTCACTCTCTAATACGGAGGCGCGGCCGCCAAGGTTGCAAAAATCTTTATTTCGCGCTACCTTGCGAAGACGTAACCCCCTCTTTTACCACACTAAACTATGCAGCAGACGGTCTTCCTAGTCGACGCCTATGCAATGATATACCGCGCCTACTTCGCTTTTATGCGCTCGCCGCGGATCAACTCCAAGGGTGTCAACACATCCGCCATTTTTGGCTTCGTCTCGTCTTTTACGGATCTTGTGCTGAAGCGGAGACCCACTCACGCGGCCGTGGCCTTTGACCTCCACGGGCCCACTTTCCGGCATGACCTCTACCCAGACTATAAGGCCAACCGACAAGCGCAGCCTGAAGACATTGGCGTGGCCGTGCCTTTCGTCCACCGTTTCGTCCGCGCCCTGGGCATTGCCGAAGCGTCTTGCCAAGGATATGAGGCCGACGACGTCGTGGGCACGCTCTCCCGCCGTTTCGCCGCCGAGGGCTGCGACGTCGTCATGGTCACGCCAGACAAGGACTACGCTCAGCTCCTGGCCCCGGGCGTGTCAATGCTGCGGCCGCACGCGGGAGCCGCGCCGCAGGTCATTACGGAGGCAGATGTCATGGAATGCTTCGGGGTGGCCTCGCCTGCCCAGGTCATCGACCTGCTGGGGTTGTGGGGTGACGCCTCCGACAACATCCCCGGGTGCCCGGGCGTGGGAGAGAAAAGGGCCAAGGAGCTGCTGGCGGCCTATGGCTCAATAGACGGCATATATGGCCACATTGCCGACGTCAAGGGCAAGATGAGGGAGCGGCTGGAAGAGAACCGCGACACCGTGATGCTCTCGCGCAGGCTGGCCACCATTGCCACCGACGCGCCGTTGTCAATAGATTTGCCCGACGTCACACTCTCCGCGCCGGACTGGCAAGGGCTGGACGCCCTTTTCAGCGAGCTGGAGATTCGCGGCATGACGGACCGCATACGTGCGGCTTTGGGTGTGGCTCCGCCATCGGCGCAGCCCACGCTCTTTGACGCTCCGCCATCAGAAGGGCCGGCCGTGGCGGCGGAGTCGGGCTACGCCACGGCGGCCGACACGCCCCACACCTATCACTTCCTCAAGACCGAGGACGAGATCTCCGCACTGCGCGACGCTCTGCTGCGCGCCGACGCTTTCTGCTTCGACACCGAGACCACCTCGCTCAACGCCATAGAGGCCTCCATTGTGGGTTTCTCCGTGGCCGTGGTGCAGGCCGAGGCTTGGTTCGTCCGCCTCCCGCCCGATGAGGCCGAGGCCCGCCGCCTGCTGGCCATAGTGGCGCCGGCCTTCGCTGACGAACGGATCTTGAAGATAGGGCAGAACATGAAGTTCGACATCATGATTCTCGCCCGCTACGGGGTCGAGGTCCGCGGCCCGCGCTTTGACACCATGATAGCCCACTTCCTGCTCCACCCTGCGGCCCGCCACGGCATGGACGCTATGGCGCAAGAGTTGTTGCGCTATAAGCCCATCGCCATTGAGGAGCTCATTGGCGCGGGGGCTAGGCAAAAGACCATGGACACTGTGGCGGATGACAAACTGGCCGAGTATGCGGCGGAAGACGCCGATGTCACCCTACGTCTCCACCGCGTCTTGTCCCCGCGGCTGGAGGCCGACGCGGAGTTGCAGAGCATATTCAACACCATGGAGATGCCGCTTGTCGAGGTCTTGGCGCAGATGGAGATGGACGGCGTGGCCATAGACAGCGGCGCGCTGAGACGCTACGCCGACTTCCTCCGCGGCCGCATCGCAGAGAGCGAAAAGAAAATATTCAGCCTCGCGGGCTTCAGTTTCAACGTCTCAAGCCCCAAGCAGGTGGGAGACGCGCTCTTTGACAAGCTCAAGATAGACCCCAACGCCCGTAAGACCAAGAGCGGCGGCTACGCCACCAACGAGGAGACACTCCAAAAGCTGGCGCACGAAAACCCCATCGTGGCCAAGATCCTGACCTACCGCGGCCTTTGCAAGCTCCTCGGCACCTACGCAGAGGCCTTGCCGCGACTCGTATGCCCGCTGACGGGACGAATCCACACCTCGTTCAACCAGACGGTCGTCGTCACGGGTCGGCTCAGCAGTTCCAACCCCAACCTGCAAAACATACCCGTCCGCGATGAGGATGGCCGCAGGGTGAGGGAGTGCTTCGTAGCGAAGCCAGGGTGCAAGATTCTATCGGCGGACTATTCGCAGGTGGAGTTGCGCATAATGGCTCATTTCAGCCAAGATGAGCATCTGCTCTCCGCCTTCCGCAACGGGGAGGACGTCCACACCGCCACGGCGGCCAAGGTCTTTGGCGTGGCCGCGGCCGACGTGACGCCAGACATGCGCCGCAAGGCCAAGACGGCCAACTTCGGCATCATATACGGCATCTCCGCCTTCGGCCTGGCCGAGAGGCTAGACATCCCACGCAAAGAGGCCAAGGATCTCATTGACGGCTATTTCGCCAACTTCCCCGGCGTGAAGGCGTATATGGAGAGGTGCGTGGAGCAGGCCCGCGCGACGGGTGTGGTCAAGACGCTCTTTGGCCGCCGGCGCGAGCTGCCGGACATAAACTCCAGAAACGCCACAGTCCGAGGCGTGGCCGAGCGAAATGCCATCAACGCGCCCATACAGGGCACGGCGGCGGACATCATCAAGCTGGCCATGATCGCCGTCCACGACGCGCTGCGCCAAGGGGGCTACGCTGCGCGCATGATTCTCCAGGTGCATGATGAGCTCGTCTTGGAGGTGCCGGAGGCCGAGCTAGAGGCCGTGTCGGCTCTCGTCAAGGAGAAGATGGAGTCGGCCTGCGCCCTCGACGCGCCTCTCACGGCCGAGGTGGGCGTGGGAGACAACTGGCTCCAGGCTCACTGACGCCAATGCTTTTTAATGCTATATTTGCAGACGCTTACTCTTTCAACAACACATTCGCTTTGCTAGACAACGCAAACCAAGACAAGGACTTGGAGAGGGTGGTCCTCTTCTCTGTCCGCACGCCCATGACAAGCCTGCAGCAGGTGGGCGACTACCTAGACGAGCTGGCCTTTCTGGCCGAGACCGCCGGCGCCGAGACCGTAGGGCGTTTCACTCAAAACCTGCCCATGCCCGACTCGCGGGCCTATCTGGGCTCCGGCAAAATTCAGGAGATCCGCGCCTTTGTGGAGGAGAATGAGGTCGAGACCGCCATATGCGATGACGAGCTGAGCCCGTCGCAGCAGAAAAACCTTGAGGAGGGGCTGGGAATCGCCGTGCTGGACCGCACGTCGCTCATCCTCGACATCTTCGCGCGCCGCGCCCGCACAGCCCACGCCAAAACACAGGTGGAGCTGGCGCAATATCAGTACCTCTTGCCCAGGCTCACCAGGCTGTGGACGCACCTTGAGAGGCAGAAGGGCGGAATTGGCATGAGAGGCCCCGGTGAGAAACAGATCGAGACCGACCGCCGAATCGTCCTGGATCGCATCTCCCTCCTCAAAGAGGAGCTGCGGCACATTGACCGCCAGATGAACACCCAGAGGCAAAACCGCGGCAAGCTGGTGAGGGTGGCGCTCGTGGGCTACACCAACGTGGGCAAAAGCACCCTTATGAACGCGCTCTCAAAGAGCAACGTCTTTGCCGAGAACAAACTCTTCGCCACGTTAGACACCACGGTGCGCAAGGTGGTGATTGAGAACCTGCCATTCCTTGTGGCGGACACTGTCGGCTTCATCCGCAAGCTGCCCACGCATCTGGTGGAGAGCTTCAAATCCACACTCGATGAGGTTCGTGAGGCCGACATCCTGCTCCATGTGGTGGACATCTCGCACCCCGCCTTTGAGCAGCAGATTGAGGTGGTGGACAAGACGCTGGAGGAGCTGGGATGCTCCACCAAGACTTCAATCATCGTGTTCAACAAAGTGGACGCTTTCTCCTACACGCCCAAAGACGAGGACGATCTCACCCCTGTGCGTCGAGAAAACGTATCACTAGACGACCTGAAAAAGACGTGGATGGCCAAGCAACGCAAGTGCGTCTTCATCTCGGCCAAGGAGAAGACCAACTTCGACGAGCTGCGCCAAGTGGTCTATGACGAGGTGCGGAAGGTGCACACTCAGCGCTTCCCCTACAACGACTTCCTCTACGACACCTACGATGACGAGGCGCAGCCGCGGTAGCAGCGGAAAAAATTATCCTCTCGCGGCTTTTTGACAAGACTTGTCAAAACCCTGACGTACCTTTGCCCCTGTTCAAGGAAAAGGAAAACAGAAAAACACATACACAGATATGGCAGACAACGCAGAAGAGCTGAAGGCCAAGAAGCTGGCGGCCCTCAAGCTCACAATGGATAAGATAGACAAGGCCTACGGCAAGGGCACCATCATGCGCATGGGAGACCGTCAGGTTGAGAAAGTGCCGGTCATCCCCACAGGCTCGCTGGGGCTAGACATGGCCTTGGGCGTGGGCGGCTACCCGCGTGGCCGAATCATTGAGATCTTCGGCCCGGAGTCGTCTGGCAAGACCACCTTGGCCATACACGCCATAGCCGAGGCGCAAAAGGGCGGCGGCATAGCGGCTTTCATTGACGCCGAGCACGCCTTCGACCCCACCTACGCCGAGAAACTGGGCGTGGACATGAACTCGCTCTACATGAGCCAGCCAGACAACGGTGAGCAGGCCCTTGAGGTGGCGGAGCAGCTCATACGCTCGTCGGCCATAGACATCATCGTCATCGACTCAGTGGCCGCCCTCACCCCCAAGGCCGAGATTGAGGGTGAGATGGGCGAGGCCAAGATGGGTCTCCACGCCCGCCTCATGAGCCAGGCCCTGCGCAAGCTCACCGGCGCGCTCTCCAAGACCAACACCACCTGCATCTTCATCAACCAGCTCCGCGAGAAGATTGGCGTCATGTTCGGCAACCCCGAGACCACCACGGGCGGCAACGCCCTCAAGTTCTACGCCTCCATACGCATCGACGTCCGCAAGGTCAGCCCCATCAAGGCCGGCGACGAGGTGCTGGGCTCGCTCACGCGCGCCAAGGTGGTGAAGAACAAGGTGGCGCCCCCATTCCGCAAGACGGAGTTCGAGATCCGCTTCGGCGAGGGCATCTCCAAAGTGGGCGAGATTCTAGACCTTGCCACCAACCTGGACATTGTCAAGAAGAGCGGCTCCTGGTTCAGCTACGCCGGCACCAAGCTGGCCCAAGGCCGGGAGGGTGCCCTCCGAGTGCTAAAAGACAACCCCGAGCTCCAAGAGGAGATTGAGGCCAAAGTGCGCGCCGCGTTCTCACACGGCCAAGAGCCCGAAGACTCCATAGGCGAGCCCGAGACCGACCCGGAGGAGGACGTTGAGCCAGAGGCCGGGATGGAATAGCATTGCATAAAGAAACAATGGGGTGGTGTCCTTAACAATGGGGGCGCCACCCCATTGTTTAAATCTGGCAGGCGGGCGACAGGCTTTCTTTTGTATGATTATCAGAAAGTGAATTATGAAAGCGCAACTATATAGCATAGAGCAAGTCTCCGAAAAATTAGGCACCACCGTAAAGGCAGTTCGCCGCCTCGTGGCATCTGGGGCAATATCTTCAGTACGCCGTGGAGGAGTGCTGAAGGTAAGTGAGACTGATTTTTGCGACTTTGAAAAGAATCGGCGAGGGGGAGAAGATCGCAAGGTTAATAAATTAAGAGTGAAACGGGATGTCAATTGGGTTGAGATAGCGGATGATTGGCAAAGCCCCAAAACGTCCGGCGAGACTTTTGTGGACCTGTTCTGTGGCGCGGGAGGTTTGAGCAAAGGCTTAGAGATGGCAGGCTTGGAGGGAATTTGCGGTTTGGATTGGTTTGACGAGGCGGGGCAAACATACCGCAGGAACTTTTCGCACCCGTTTGTTAATGGCGACATCAGGCTACAGGAAAAGAAGAATGAATTTTATGAGGCCGTGTCCTCACGCCTGAAAGAGCGCCAACTTACGGTAGTGGCCGGTGGTTTCCCTTGCCAGGGCTTTAGCATGGCTGGCAATAGGATCGAAGACGATCCAAGGAACTCCTTGTATAAAGAGATGCTGGAGATTGTAAAGAACCTGCAGCCAGAGTATGTGATATGTGAGAACGTCAAGGGGCTGCGCAGTATGCTTGGAGGGCGAGTGGAGCAAAAGATAATAGACGACTATGCGGCGATAGGCTATAAGATGAATGTGGCCACACTATGCGCGGCGGACTATTATACGCCTCAAAAACGCGAGAGGGTGATTTTTATCGGAAATCGTATTGGAGCCATAAATTTTCATCCGAAACCTATCTTGCAACCGCAGGACTACGTCACGACGGGTATGGCCATTGCGGATCTTATGAGCCGTCCTGCCGATCCGGCTTTTAACCATGAGCCGACCCATCATAGGCCGGATATGGAGCGGCGTTTGCGTGAGTTGCCGGAAGGGCAGAGCCTCTATAAGGGATACTCTGACGCATGGAAGAGGTGTCCGTGGAATCAGCCAAGTTGCACCATAAAGGAGAACCATGGGGGCGTCAACGTCCACCCGAAGCTTCCGCGTGTCCTGACTGCAAGAGAAATGGCCCGCCTGCAGTCTTTCCCAGACGATTTCATCTTCATGGGCGGGAAAAGCAAGCAGCTGGTCCAGATTGGCAATGCCGTTCCGCCACTCCTGGGCAAGGCTGTGGGTTTGGCAATCTTAAAGTCCATCGCGAAGTTTAAGGAAGATGAAACAAAAGGATAATGAGTCTACTCATACTATGAGAAGATCAAGGGTTTTGAAAAGCTCTGCTGCAATACGCAAGCAGCATTTTCAAAACATACATTTCCCCTCCGCCGCTTTCCCCTGAAGATGTTATATTAAAATATTACAAAAAACGCCACCGTTATTTTTTTATGTATATTTGTGTAAATCAACTCCCGCATTAAAGCAGATCTTATGAAGTAGCGAACACCAAGTTTCCATCACCTCAAAAAGATATGGCCAACTGAAGAGCCTGGCGCGCTGACAGGGTCGGATCGCCAAGGCAGAGATTTAAAATCCATCATTCGTTTAAATGAAACAATTAGCCTATGAAGAGGACTTTTCTTTTGTTGATGTCCTTATGGACTGCCGTTTCGTTTTGCCGTGCGCAAGACGACTATGGCATATTCTATAAGGGCAAGCATGTCTCGGAGTTTGCGATCTCCGCGTCGTCGCCGGGCGAGACGGTTACCGCCGTTTTGCCTCAAATTTCCGGCATGCAAGTGTCGTGGTCTGCCGTGGGGGGCATTGAGATTGTGAGCCAAACGAGTACGCAGGCAGTGATCAAGCCCAAAGCAGGAAAAACCTATGAGTCTAGCTACGCTAGTTATATTTCGTAGTGTCAGACAAAGACAATTCAGTTTCATTCAAAAAACTTATGCGATGAAAAGGATTTTATTAGTACTCTTCATGAGTTTGCTGTGTATTTTCTCATACGCAGGAACTGTAAATAAGGCAGGAGTTGTGACGTTGCAGACCGAAGCTTACGCAGTCTACGAAGGCAACTTCAAAGAGAGCGATTTGAGCCTGCAGATTAATCGTCCATACTATGTCTCCGTTATGATGGAATTAAAGAAAGGTGACGTGGTGATATTGTCCAATTTTTTGTCTGATAGCGCATTTGTGGCAAAAGGAGATGATTCTTTAGGCTCTCCTGACGGCCCTGTGGCTTTCTGTGTTGCGGGCCTTTCAAAAGAGTTGCTAAGAATCTTAGCAAAAAAATATGATACGGGGGAATATGTCGATCAGAATATGTTAACGTTGGGAGATGACAAAGATGAGCATTATATAGGTGAGAGTATCGTAATTTCCAATACAAATTGTGCGGCGGCAGTTCAAGCTCCACAAGATATGGCTATTGTAATCACTGCCAGGACGACAGCTGAGACTGAAGATTTCTCTTTCTCTGTGGAGCGCATCGGTTCTATCAAAGACCTGCGTCTGCGCACAACTTCATGCTCTTCGCCCGACGATGTCTCAGCATGGTGCCAGTCTGGCGCCATAAAGAAAGATATGAGCGATACCCAGAAAAAGATCGTGTTGGCCAGGGGTGTGGAGTGTGTGGCCACAGACACCTATGGTGTGGAGCATTCGTTTTTTTGCAATCCATCGTCTTGGACAATAAACGGCGGCTTGGCCACGTTCAGGCCCAATTTTCGTCGTCGTGCCGATGCCGAAATGGGTGCGTCGTTCCCGACTTCCTCGTTGTACGCGCCTCTTACAAGTGACGCCCCTGAGAGCATAGACGTTAGGCTATACAATCAGACGTCTATCAAGAGCGTGGCATCTCCATCGCTCTCCGTCTCGGTCGAGGGCAATTCAATTGTCGTGGACGATGGCCAAGAGTGTGATGTCTACAATCTTGGCGGCATTTGCGTTGGCCGCACTGTTGCCGGGCGGCTGTCCGTTGAGCCTGGCGTATACGTGGTTCGTGGCGCTGGCGGCTCGGCCAAGGTGACGGTGGCTCCATAGCCGCCATCTGACGCCAAGAGACCGGGGGAGGGGCGCGGGGCGCGCCTCCCCCTTTTTGCTTATATTTGCGTGGCGCGTGCGTCGGCATTCCTTTTCGTCTGGCATCTCGGCGTGCGGCAAACGAATCTCCCGATGTTAGTATCAACACTTCCCAATGGCATCCGCGTGGTGCATCTCTCCGCCCCCGGCCCTGTGTGCCACTGCGGCCTGGTCATAAACGCGGGCTCAAGAGACGAGATGGCGGGCGAGCATGGCTTGGCTCATTTTGTGGAGCATACGGTCTTCAAAGGCACGGCCAAGCGCACGGCGCACCAGATTCTCAACAGGCTCGACGAGGTGGGCGGCGAACTCAACGCCTACACCACCAAAGACGAGACGGCCATCCACGCCTCTTTTCTTGAAGAATATCTGGCCAGGGCGGCGGAGCTCATTGCCGACATGGCTTTCTGCTCCACTTTCCCCGCCAAGGAGCTGGACAAGGAGCGCGACGTGATTCTTGATGAGATAACGAGTTACCAAGACACCCCGTCGGAACTCATTTTTGATGAGTTCGAAGACTTGGCCTACGCAGGCACGCCGCTGGGACACAACATATTGGGCACGGCCTCTTCCGTGTCGTCATTCACTGCCGATGACGCTCGCCGCTTCATTGCCCGCGCGCATTGCACCGACCAGATGGCGTTTGTCTTCATCGGCCCCACAGAAAGAGGCAAGGTGATCAGGGTGGCGGAGAGATATTTCGGCCAACACTCGGCCAACATCCGGCCTGCCAGGCGGCCCGGCATCGGCGCATTCAACATTTTCGACAAGCGCGAGGAGCGAGACACTCACCAGGGGCACGTGCTACTGGGCTTCGCCGCGCCAGACTGTCACTCTGAAGACAGGCTCTCTATGGCCGTCTTGTCCAACTTCTTGGGCGGGCCAGGCATGAATTCGCGCCTCTCCGTGGCTCTGCGCGAGAGGCACGGCATAGCCTATAACGTGGAGACCAACTACACGCCGTTTGACGACGCCGGCCTCTTCACCATCTACTTCGGCACCGATGAGCAGAACATATCCCGCTCCATGTCCATTGTGCGCCGCGAGGTGGACGGACTCCTGCAGTCACCGCTCTCCGCGGCCAGGTTCGCCAAGGTGATGCGCCAATATGTCGGCCAGCTGCTAATGTCGGTAGATGACAGCGAGAGCCTCATGCTGGCCGCGGCGCGTTCTGTCGTCATCTATGGCCAGTCGCTCTCGGTATATGAGATGGCCGGCGTGGTGCGCGAGCGCGTGACTCCGGAGAGCCTCTTAGCTGTGGCGCGGAAGGTGCTGATGCCCGAGAAAATGTCGCGACTGATATATTGCTGACGGTCAATATGGAGAGTGTCAATTCAATAGAGATGGAGCGTTACCTTTTGGAGCATTCCGACCCCGAGACCGCGTTGCTCCACGAGCTTGACCGCCAGACTCACCTGCGCACCATCCAGCCCCGCATGGTCTCTGGCCACCTGCAAGGCTCGCTGCTGAAAATGCTCGTCCGTATGGCCCGCCCGCGCCTCATCCTCGAGGTCGGCACTTTCACCGGCTATTCCGCCCTCTCTATGGCCGACGGCCTCTCCGACCCGTCCGCGCGCCTTCACACGGTGGAGATCAATGACGAGCTGGAACCTCTGATCAGCCGATTTTTCGCCCGCTCCCCACACGCGGCCCAGCTGGTGCTGCACATTGGCACCCTGGCCGAGGCCTTGGAGGCCATTGACGGGCAGATAGATTTCGTCTTCATCGACGCCGACAAGCGGGAGTATCTTGAATATTATGAGGCCATCTTGCCGCGCGTGCGCCAGGGCGGCTTCATCTTGGCAGACAATGTCTTGTGGGACGGCCATGTGCTGGAGACGCCGCGGCCGTCAGATCATCACACGCGGGCCGTCAAGGAGTTTAACGACTTTGTGGCGGCCGACGCCCGCGTGGAGAAGGTGATAGTCCCCATCCGCGACGGCCTCACCATCATGATGAAGAAATGAGGTCTCTCATGCGTATGGGCACCATGCGCCTGTGCGACGGCAATAAAAAGGCCGCCACCCGCGGGGGCGCGGGTGGCGGCTTCTTGCCGTGTTGGCCAGATATCTTATTTGGTGTCGTAGCCCCACTTGATGTAGAGCGCGCCCCACGTGAAGCCTGCGCCAAAGGCGGCCAAGATGAGGTTGTCGCCCTTCTTGAGCTGCTTCTCCCACTCATATAGGCAGAGGGGGATGGTCGCGCTGGTGGTGTTGCCGTATTTCTGGATGTTTATCATCACTTTCTCGGCCGGGATGCCCATGCGCTCCTGCGTGGCGGATATGATGCGCAGGTTGGCCTGGTGGGGCACCAGCCATGCCACGCCGTCTGCCGTCAGGTTGTTGCGTTTCATCACGTCAACCGTGGCATCCGCCATATATGTCACGGCATACTTGAACACTTGCTTGCCCTCTTGATACACAAAGTGCTTGTGGCCGTCCACCGTCTCATGGCTGGCAGGCATGGCTGAGCCGCCGGCGGGAATCTTGAGCCACTCGCGGCCAAAGCCGTCGGTGTGGAGGTTGCTGTCCATAAGGCCCACCTCCTCTTCCGTTGGCTCCACAAGGACGGCCGTGGCGGCGTCGCCGAAGAGCACGCACGTGGTGCGGTCGGTGTAGTCAACGATGGATGACATCTTCTCGGTGCTGACGAGTATGACTTTCTTCTTGGAGCCGGAGCGGATATATTGGCTCACCAGGTCGAGGCCATAGAGGAAGCCGGAGCAGGCTCCGTTTATGTCGAAGGCCAATGCTTTGTGGATTCCCACTTTGTCGCAGATGATGGCGGCCGTTGCGGGCAGCACCATGTCGCCCGTCACTGTGGTGCAGACCACCATGTCTACCGTCTGGAGGTCAAGACCAGTCTTCCTCACGAGATCCTCTATGGCCTTGACGCCCATGTCCGACGCCCCTACGCCCTCGTTCTCTTTGAGGATTCTGCGCTCTCTGATGCCCACGCGGGTCATAATCCACTCGTCGTTGGTGTCCACCATGCGGCTGAGCTCATCGTTTGTGAGGCGATACTCGGGAGTGAACGCGCCCACGCCCGTGATTACTGCGTTTATCTTTGACATTCTTATCAAATGGTGTTTGTTCCTTATCTGTTGGTCTGGGAAGTGGCCGGCCACAAGCCGGCCCACGAGCCGCAAAAATACAAATTTTATTTCTACAAAGCAGACCTAAACCCCTTTGCGTAGCCTTTTTAGAGGGTGTGAGCCGCAGGCTCACCATGTCTCGTCATAATATTTGCGGCACTCCCTCACGTCGGCGTTTTGCTCAAAGTCGCCGCGCAGGGCGGCAAAGTCGCGGTCTTGCTCCTCGTCTGTGCCGTCAAGGCCGTAGCTCGTCTTCATCTTCGCTCCCCATTCGCGCGTGGCGTCGGCCAGCGTGGCCTCCTTGAGGTTATGACAGGCCTCCGCCACGTGTTGGATGGCGTCTTTCACGTCGTCTTCGGTATCGGTGTAGCCATACCACTCTCTGGCGCGGCCCACACACCAGCGTATGGCCATCCCTTTAGCCTTCTCGGCCAGGTCGCGGAAGTCGGCCCCGATCTGGGCCACGTTGGCGTAGGCCCCGTCGGCAATCTTGCGCTCTATGTCGCGGATTTTCGGCAGCGGGGCCACGAGGCCGCCGGCGTCGGCCCACTCGCAGTCTAGGCTCTCGCTCTTGCCCCCGTCATGGGCGTAGGCCTTGGCCACGTATATGTCAATGGCAGAGCGGTAGGCCGCCGCGGCGCGGGGAAGCAAGGCGCGGCGGATTCGCAGCCCGCCCTCTATCAGGTGCTCTGACCTGCTCTCCATCAGCCCGCCCTCAATGCGGCGCACGGCCTCCATCATGAGGCTCGCGGTTATGGGGTTGAGGATGTCGTAGCTTATGGCGTCGCTCTTTATCTTGCGCCTGTCGCGGCTCTTCCACTTGAGTCCGTCTCGGAACAGCCCCATAGTGCGCAGGTTTTGAGCCACAATGAGATGGCTCTCGCCGTCGCGCTCGGCCAAGACGGAGAACGGGAACGCCCTGGTGTCGGGGTTCGTCCGGTGATGCCCCACCACCATGGTGAAAGCCCCGATGTGGGCCGGCTCCAAGACGTAGGCCCCGGAGCCCGTCTTGGCCCCGCGGTCATATACCGCCTGCTCTATGGGGCCCAGGCGATAATGATGGTTGCTGCCGTTGGTCGAGCTGCCGGCGTTGTAGAATGAGTAGGCGGCGGCAATGAGCAGCGAGCCTTTGTGATGGCTCACGGTATATGGGCCGGCTAACACGGAGACGGCCTCGCCGCACAGAAGCTCGCTGTTGGCGAACGCCAGCAGGTTCTCCCCCACAAAACCGCGGCCTACGGTGACGCACTGGCCCACGAAGCAATTTTTCAGCTTTGAGCCGCCATCCACCGTGGCTCCCTCGGCAAAGACGAAGTCCTCGGCCGTCACGTCGGCCCCCACCAGCGTGGGCTGCTCAGGGGCCGAGACAATGGTGCCGCGGCGCAACGCCGAAGCGCCGTCCACCACCGCGCGGGTGCCTATCCTCACGCCCTCCACCGCGCGGGTGGAGAAAATGTGGACGTCTTTGCCAATCTCGGCGCGGGCATCGGCGGCTTCCTGCCGAGTCAGGCGCTCATAGCCCTCCACAAGGCCGCTGACGTAGCGGTGCATGGCCACGCAGTAGGCTATGTTTGACGTGAGCGAGGCCGAGAGCGACACCTCGCGACCACCGCCCTCGTTCACCACGCTCACGCGCGCGCCTATGCCGAAAGGCCCGTCTCCGCCCACGATGCGTCCGCAGCCAATGGCCACAAAACGTCCGCCTATGGTGTAGTCCGCCAGCAGGTTGACGTCTTGGATGTAGAACCAGTCGCCAAGCGTGACGTCTTTGAGCGTGGCGCGGACAATGGCGGACTCCATCCGCCCCATGTCTAGCCCCGGCGTCGTCACGTGCACCGTGCCGCCCATGTCTCCCAGGCGCACCGCGCCCACGAAGCTCACGCCCGTCATGCGCTCGGCGGCGAACTGGCCGCGCACCATCACGTCCGCCCAGTTGGTGGCCGTGCAGCCCCGCTCTCTGAGTGTCCGCACCTCGGCCTCGCTAAGGTGACGGTAGTCTTGTCCCATCTCTACGCTCATGGTCTTCTCTCTTGTGTGTCGTTACTCTTTTCGCTCCTCGCCGGCCGGCTGTTTTCTCCGCAAGGACAAGGCCACGCCCGCCACCATAAGCAGCGCGGCCACGGCCGATGCCGCCGTGGAGATCATGTTGCCCACTCTGAAGCTTGTGGGGGCGAATGTGAACTCTATGTTGTGCCGCCCCGCGGGTATGCGCAGCGCGCGCAGCGCATAGTTGGCGCGGACAATGTCGGCCTCTTGCCCGTCTATGGTGGCCTTCCACCCGGCCGGGTAATATATCTCACTGAAGACGGCCATGCCGTCGGCCGCCGACTGGCTCTCATACGTCACCCTGTCGGGGGCGAAGGCCGTCTGGCGTATTGTTGCCGCGCTGTCGGTGGCAAACGCGCCGCCCTCGTCACCTTGCACAATGGCTTCGCGGCGCAGGTCGGCAGTGCCGATCCGCTCAATGGCGTCATCGGGGCTGGCTGCCTTGGTGGCTCGCTCCACGAACCATGCCTCTGGCATGGCGTGGGGGTTCACAATGGGTTTCTGCTGCGGGTTGTATATCAAGTATCGGCAACCGAGCATGTTGAGCGCCGGCGAGTTGCGCAGGGAGGTTTCTATGCCGGAGTAGTCTTTGGCCTGAAGTGCGCCCATCAGCGCGCGCCACTCAGGCTCCAGGTGGCGGTCTATCAGGTCTTGGTACAGGCGCAGCTTGGCCCCGTGGTAGCCTCCGACGGAGTGGTGGTAATATGATGTGTAGACTTCGTTAAATGGGTTGCAATAGAGGGCCATGACGCGGTGCGGGGTCTTGTCCGCCAAGATGGCGCGGTCGGCCTCGGACATGGCGAAGTTGCGGCTCTCGGTCTTGCTCACGAAGTTGTCTGTCGAGAGGTAGCGACGGTCCACGCCCCACAGGTCGAAGAGGGTCAAGACGCCTACCGTGGCCAGCATGATCTTGGCGTTTATCTTCCGCACGGAGCAGAACCATAGGGCCGATGAGGCCAGGAGGATCAGCACGGCGGAGCGCAGGGCGTCATTGCGCGTCAGCTCCATACGTGCGTCCACAAGGCTCCGCTCCAGCGCTCCGTATAGCGGGTTTTGCCCTTTGAGCTCGGCAAACTGGGCGGCCTCTTGTGGAGACAGAAAGTCATAGAAAGCCCCGGGGGCCATGGCGATGATCAAGGCCACGCCCGCCGACAGGCCCAGCGCGCCGAAAAACTTGCCGGGGTGATACTTCACGTCCTCGGGGTTGTCATATATGGCCTTCAGTCCCAGCATGCCCAGCAACGGGATGGTGACCGTGGCAATGACAAGGGCCATCTCCACGGTGCGGAATTTGTTGTAGAGCGGGAAGTGGTCAAACATGAAGTCAGTCAGCAGAGGGAAGTTCTTGCCCCACGCCAGCATGACGGACAGTGCCGTGGCCGCGAGGAGCCACCATTTCATGCGCCCTTTGTAATAGAAGCAGCCTATCAGGAAGAGGAAGCACACAATGGCGCCCACATACACGGGGCCAGAGGTGAAGCTGCGCCCGCCCCAGTAGCGGCTCTGCTGCGCCAGATAGGGCCTGATTTGCGGGTCGGCCGCCTGCACGGCTTTCAGCCCGCCGCCGAGAGCCTCGCTCGCGCCGCCCACCGCGTCGGGAATGAGCAGCGTGGGAGTCTCCCCCACGCCGTAGCTCCAGCTCAGGGCGTAGTCTTTGTCCAGGCCAGACGAGGCTTGTGTGCCGTCAGCGCCTTTCAGCTCGCTTGCGCCGCGGATGGAGTATGCACCGTATTCATATGTGGTCCAAAGGTTTGTGGTGCTTGGCAATATGGCCATAACGGCTGCCGCCGCCAACACTCCCATGCTCGCGCCGAAGTCCTTGAGCCGCTTCTCCCTTATGGCCGCTATCAGCTCGGCCACCACCAGCACGCCAATGGCCAAGGCCAGGTAATATGTTATCTGGACGTGGTTGAAGGCCAACTCCAGTCCCAACGCCACCATGGTGAAGATGCCGCCAATGACCCTCTTGCCGCCAAAGGTCATCAGCACGCCGCCAATGACAAGCGGCATCATGGCAATGGCGTAGCACTTGGTTATGTGGCCGGCGGCAATGATGATGATGTTATAAGACCCAAGGGCGAAGGCCACGGCCCCTATGGCCGCCACCCAACGGCCTGTGCCCAGGCTCAGCAGCAAGACGTAGAAACCCACCAGGTAGAGGAACACGATGGCCACGGTGGTGTAGGGCAGCCCCAGGCGTATGGCGTGGGTCAGGTGGTAGAAGATGTTGTGGCTCGAGTCCGACTTTATCTGGTAGGCGGGCATGCCGCCAAACATCGAGTCGGTCCATTGGGCCTTCTCGCCCGTCTGCTTCTCATATTGAATAAGCTCGTGGGCCGCGCCTTCGGCGTGGATGTTGTCCATCTGCGGCAGGGTCTTGCCTTTCAGCACGGGAGAGAAATAGGCGAAGCTCAGGGCTATGAAGCACAGCAGCACCGCGGCGTGAGGCCATAGCGAGGCTATCTTCTTGATTGTCGCGTTCATTGGGGTTTGTCTTGTCTGTCTATTTTCTGAAAATGCGTTTCATTATCGCCGCGGGGGCCGGCGCTCCCGGGTGTTGGCTCTCGCTGTTGCTCAGCGCGTAGCGGATTGTGGCCACCACGTTGGAGCACTTGCCGCCTATGCCGTCGCCCTGCTTCCAGGCGAATCTCAGCGCGGCCCATGCCCTGCGGAAGCTGCGCCATGCTTGCGGCTCTCTGTTGCCGCGCAGGCTCTTGGCCGTCAGAGGCGTGGCCTTGCGGCCGGTCAGGGCGAGGCGGTCTCGGTCGGAGGCCGGCAGCAGGCTCATGCACATGCGGGCCGCCCACTCAATGTCCGTCCTTGTGTTGGGAAATTGTCTTTCGCTCCGCTCCGGGAGGCTCACGTCTTGGTGCAGCAGCAGGGCTATGTCAATGAGCCACTTGAGGCTTATGTGGCCGTCTAGCGCATGGTGCGTGTGGGCGTGCGCGCACAAGTGGGCCAGCATGGCCTCATTGTCTAGCCGCAGGGTCTCGCCGCACCGCACCGTGTGGCTCATCGCGTTGTCTATCAGCACTTCGCCGCTCAGCTCGCGCCACAGCTTGGTGTGTATCTCCACTCTCACGCCACAATATTTCAGCGGCGGCAGGTGGCGGCAGAAGAGGTTCATCACGTCAGGGCGCCCCGCCGTGGCCTCGTCCCATGGAGTGGCCCCGTCGGCGGCCAATATCTCCATGGCCTCATAGCCCTTGTCTTGAGCCACCAAGATGTCCAAGTCTCCCGTGGAGCGCAATCCAGCGTCGCCATAGAGCGAGTCCATCAGCGCCGCTCCTTTTAGCGCGGCCACCTCGATGTCGTGGCGGTTCAGCCGGTCGCTCACGCGGCGCAGGGCTCCGGCCACCTGGGCGTTGAACCGCAGGTTGCCCATCATGTGCGGCCGCAGCGCGTGCGTCAGCGCGGCCGCGGGGCTCCAGTCGGCATAGCTCTCCCCGAGCCTCTTCATCAGCCACCCCGCCACGCCGTGCCTTGCCGCCGCCCGCGCCAACGCCGCCACGCCGCCCGCGTCGATGTCGGGCGGAGCGGCGGCTCGTTCCAAGGCGCAGAGGCGCGCCAATGCGGCTGTGAGGTCGGTCACGCGGCGGTTATTTGCACTCGCTAGAGATGAGGGCGGAGATGACGCGCGTCATGCGAGGCTCGGCCGCCGCGGCCACGCGCTGCACCTCTTCGTGGCTCACCTCGACAATCTCGCCCGGCACGCCGGAGTCTGTGATGATGGACACGCCAAACACCTCCATGCCGCTATGATGCGCCACGATGACCTCCGGCACGGTGCTCATGCCAACGGCGTCGCCGCCAAGTGTGCGGAACATCTTATATTCCGAGGGAGTCTCGAATGTCGGGCCCGTGGTGCCGACATATACGCCGGTCTTGAGGTTGAGGCCCTCGGCCTTGCCAATCTCCAGGGCCCGGCGCGTCAGCCTTTTGCTATACACCTCGCTCATGTCTGGGAAGCGGGGGCCGAACTCGTCCATGTTGGGGCCTATGAGCGGGTTTGTGCCAAACATGTTGATATGGTCCGTTATCACCATCACGTCGCCGACCTTGAAGTCCGGGTTGAGGCCGCCGGAGGCGTTGGAGACAAAGAGGGTCTCGATGCCCAGCAGCTTCATCACGCGGGCGGGGAATGTCACTTGGCTCATGGCGTAGCCCTCATAAAAGTGGAAGCGGCCCTGCATGGCGATGACGGGCACGCCGCCTATCCGGCCCACAATGAGGCGCCCTGAGTGACCCTGCACGGTCGAGACGGGGAAGTGGGGGATGTCTTTATAGTCTATGCTGTCCACCATGTCAATCTCTTTCACCAGGCCGCCAAGGCCCGTGCCGAGGATTATGCCCACGCGGGTGCCGTCTATTATGCGGCTCTGAAGATATGCCGCCGCCACCTTAATCTCGTTTGGTATCATCTCTTTATGCTTTTGTCGGTTGTGTTGTCTTTTTGCCTTGCTTGCCGCCTGCCGCGAGCGAGAGCATCAGGTTGTCGAACCGGGTCTGCTCGCCGAGCAGGATCTCTGTCTTTATGGGGAGCGTCAGCACCTCGTGCCGTCCAATGCGGGCGGGCAACTTCGTGGCGTCTTTCTCGGTGCATATGGCGTAGCTGTCAGGGCCGGCCTCGTCTAGCCGCTTGCTCATCTGCGCAATGTCAGAGACCGTGAAGGCGTGGTGGTCGGCAAAGGCCATTCGCGCCGTTAGTCCCGTGCGCCGCTCCACCTCCGTGAAGAAAGGTTCCGGACGGCCAATGCCGGCTATGGCCACGGCTCCGAGCTCCGAGATTTCGGCCTCGTCCGCCGCCGCTCCGTCTGCCGTGGTGAAGTCTGAATAGGCAATGGCGCTGAAAAATATCTTTTGCCCGTCGTTTAGACTCATGTGACGAAATATGGCCTCGGCCTCGTTTTTTGTTAGGTCGCGAGGGCATTTGTTCACAATCACCACGTCGGCGCGGAGCCTGCCTGTCACAGACTCCCTCTTGTCTCCCGCTGGCAGTGGCAAATCACGCCACAGCGGGCGGGCGTAGTCGCACACCATGATGAGTGCGCCGGGTCTCACGCTGCGGTGCTGCATCCCGTCGTCCATCAGCACCGCGTCCGCGCCGCGGGCTATGGCCGTGCCTATGGCCGCCGCGCGGTCGGCGTCGACAATCACGTCAACCTCCGGAATGTGGCGTTTTATTTGGCATGGCTCATCGCCAATGGCTTCGGCCGTGGCCCCCGTCTCGGCCACCACTTGCCCGCGGCTCTTGCGCCGGTAGCCGCGGCTCACCACTGCCACGCGCAGCCCGCGGTGGCTAAGCAGGCGGGCCAGGTGCTCTATGATCGGGGTCTTGCCCGTGCCGCCCACGGTGATGTTGCCCACGCAGATGACAGGCTTGCCGAACGCGCGCGAGCGCAACGCGCCAATGTCATATAGCCAATTGCGAACAGTCGTGACCAACCAATAGATGATGGCCACGGGCAACAGCAAAAGCCTCGCGGTCCTCATCATTTTTTCTTGAAATAGCCGTTCACCCAACGGGGCAGGAGAATCACGCCCACAATGAGGTAGGGGTAGTAGCTCACCAGTCGCCAGCAGAACGCCAAGGCCATGGCTCCCACGGGAATGTAGTCAGAGAGGAACTCTTTGAACACATATTCGGCAAAACCGCTTCCGCCTGGCGTGGGGCTCACGAGCATCATGATCCACATGGCCAGCTGCTTGCCGAAGACCACCAGATGATCCATAAGGCCCAAATGCCCTATGCCGAAAAAGGCGAGGATGAGGGCGTTCACCACCCAGTAGCGCGACGTCCAGCTCAGGGCCGTGGCCAAAAACGCCTTGACCCACTCGCGGATGGGCCAGTGGCGAAAGTGGCGGGCCGTCTGGACGATGTCGTCTCCAATGTCGTTCATGTTTCTTCGCCAACGGCGCAAGAAAGGCAGGCGGAATATGGTGAGCAGCAGCCACTTCAGCCCTCTTGGGTTTACGAAGAGGCCATAGCTCAGCACCAAGATGTAGGCCACTTTCACGCCATAGCCAGCCCACGCCACGCCCGCCAACTTATGGGCGAGCGAGGCCTCGAGGCCAAAGATGTTGTCATAGCCTATCAGCCAAACGACCAGAGGGAAGAACAAGGCGAAATATAGCTCGTCCAGAAAAGACGTTATCATCACTATGCCCGTGGAGCGGCCGGCCGAGATGCCCTCGCGGTTGACGAAGAACAAGGCCACGCTCGTGCCTCCCACGGCCGACGGCGTGACGGCGGAGGAGAATTCCCACAACATTATGATCCTGAACGCCGCAAACCACCCAAGCTCGCCGCCGCTCAGCAGCCTGATGCGGACCATGTAGCCCACGTCGCGCCCCATCATAAAAAGCACGGCCGCCGCGAACCACAGCGCGGACATCGGCCCGAAGTTGAACGCGTCGAAAGTGCCCGGCTCATACTCTTTGGCAAAGAGATAGGCCGTCACGCCAAGCCCTATGACAATGGGCAGCACAATCTTCCACGATTTGAGGCTCGCGAGGGCTGTCTCCGTATTCTCTTTTTTCTCAGCCATGGTCTTCGTCTCCTTAGCGCGCTGGTTGTCAGAAGTTAAAGATGTCGGTCTCGCCGCAGTCTGTGGCGTCGTCGCTCGCTGCGTCGTTGGTCGTCGAGGCCGCGCCCTCGTCGGCGTTGACGCCTTTGTCGGAGCAGTCGAGGGAGAAGTTGATCACCTGCGGGCGGTCGAACACGTCTTCGGGTCGCACGTCCATGACCGACGCGTCGTCGAACACTTTCAATATGAAGCGGCCAAAGACCGGTATCGCGGCGTTGGACGCCTGGCCTATGCTCATGCTGTTGAAGTGGATGCCTCGCTCTTCGCCGCCCACCCACACTCCGGCCACCAGATGCGGCATGACGGCCATAAACCAGCCGTCGCTCTGGTTCTGCGTGGTGCCGGTCTTGCCGCCCATTTGGCACGTGAGCCTGTAAGAAGGGCCTCGCAGGCGTCGGGCTGTGCCTTGGTCCACCACGCCTTGCAGCAGGCTTATCATCATAAACGCCGTCTGCTCGTCAATGACTTCGCGCTCGCGCCGGCCAAAGCGGCCCACCACGTTGCCGTAGCGGTCTTGAATCTCTGTCACGTAGATGGGGTCGATGTGCACCCCCTTGTTCACGTAGGTGCCATATGCGCCCACCATCTCGCTCAGTTTCACGTCGCTGGTGCCGAGGAATAGCGACGGCACCGGGTCTATGGGGCTCTCCACGCCCAAGGCGTGAATCAGGCTGGCCACCTGCTCTGGCGACGTCTGCTTCATGGCCCAGCCCGTCACGTTGTTGTTGGAGTTCGCCAGTCCCCACTTCAGGCTCACCATCTCGCCCAGGCGGGCGTCGCCGGCGTTGCGCGGGGTCCACGTCTTCGTCCCTCCGCCCTCGGCCGGCACGGTGAACGTCTGTGGCGAGTTTGGCACAAGGTCGCACGGCGTGTGGCCGTCGCGGAATATGGTGGTGTAGACAAACGGCTTGATGGTTGATCCCACTTGGCGGCGTCCCTTGTTCACCATGTCATATTGGAAGTAGCGGAAGTTCGGCCCGCCCACGTAGGCCCTGACGCCGCCCGTGCTGGGGTCCATGGCCATGAAGGCGCAGCGGAGGAAGTGCTTGTGATAGACCACGGAGTCGTATGGCGTCATGACGGTGTCGCGCTCCAGTCCCTTAGCGTCCCAGTCAAAGACGCGGGTCTCCACGGCCTCGTGCATCTTTTTCATTATCTCGCCGTCGGCCATGCCGGAGGCTTTCAATGCGCGCCAGCGCTCTGAGTTTTTCAGCGCGCGGCCAATCATGGCGTTGAACTGGTCTTCCGTTATGTCGTTGGAGTAGGGGGCGAACTTGGCCCCTTTCTTGCTCTTGAAGAAAAGCGGCTGCAGGTTGTGCCCAATGTGTTCCTCCACTGCGGCCTCGGCATAGGCTTGCATGCGGCTGTCTATAGTGGTGAATATCTTGAGGCCGTCGCGATATATGTCATAGAGTGAGCCGTCCGCCTTGGGGTTTTTGTCAATCCAGCCAAACAGCGGGTTCGTGACCCATTGGATGCTGTCGTCAATAAACTCTTGCCCCTGCCAAGAGGCGTAGTCTTTGCGCTCCGGCTTGTGGGCCTTGAGCTGCATGCGCAGAAACTCGCGGAAATATGGGGCCGTGCCGTCCTTATGGTCTTGGCGGCGAAACTTCGACACGTCTAGCGGCAGCGCGCGCAGCGAGTCATATTGGGCGGTGGATATGTATCGTTGCTTGAGCATCTGGCCCAGCACCACGTTGCGCCGCGCCGTCACCTTTTCGGGCCGGCGCACGGGGTTGAAGAGCGCGGGGTTTTTGAGCATCCCCACCAGCATGGCCGCCTGCTCAATTTTCAGGTCCTTGGCCTTGACTCCGAAAAAAGTGTAGGCCGCGCTCTCAATGCCGTAGGCGTCATAGACGAAGCCTACCTTGTTGAGATACATGGCGATGATCTCGTCTTTAGTGTAGCTGCGCTCCAGCTTGACGGCAATGACCCACTCGTTGAGCTTCTGCACCATGCGTTCCGACATGCTGTGCGCTTTCTCGTGGAACAGCATCTTGGCCAGCTGCTGCGTTATGGTGCTGCCGCCACCTGAGCTCTCGTCCCCCGTCATGACGGTCTTGACCAGCACGCGGAAGAGGCTTCTGACGTCAATGCCCGAGTGGCTGTAGAACCGCTCGTCCTCCGTGGCCACCAGCGCGTGCACCAGGTGGGGAGAGAGGTTCTCGAAGTCCACGTAGCTGCGGTTCTCCACATAAAAGCGGCCAATGGGCTTGCCGTCGGCCGATATGATCTCCGTCGCTATGTTGCTCTTGGGGTTCTCCAGGTCGGCGAACGAGGGCATGTAGCCCAATGCGCCCTGCGACAGGAGGAGGAAGAACACGATGACGCCAAGCACCCCGACTCCGAAGACGGACCAGAACCCTATGACGTATGGCTTAAACTCGGGCTTCATCAAGACAAGTTTACTTTGTTTATGGCTACTTTATCGGGCTAAATTAGCAATATCGCCTATCTTATCAAAAATTTGTTTCCGCGCCGCGCCGCGCCCCGCCTTTTTTACGGCCTCGCCGCCGCCCCCGCCCGCTTTTTTATTACCTTTGGATTTTCGGATGCGGCACAGAGGCCGGCATCCGAGACTTCAAGAATAGGCAAGACTCAACAGCAGATACAGCATGTGCGGAATTGTAGGGTACGTGGGCGGTCGCACCGCCTGGCCAATCATCATAAAAGGCCTTCAGAGGCTTGAGTATAGGGGCTATGACTCGGCCGGCGTGGCAGTGATGGGCGAGGATGGCCTCCGCGTCTTCAAGCGCCGGGGCAAAGTGGCAGACCTGCTCCAGCTGGTCAAGGGCCAAGACATAAGCGGCACAGTCGGCATCGGCCACACCCGGTGGGCGACGCACGGAGAGCCAAACGACGTCAACGCCCATCCGCACGTCTCCATGCACGGCAAGTTCGTCGTGGTCCACAACGGCATAATCGAGAACTACCGCGAGATCAAAGCCCGTCTGGCCGAGAAAGGTTACACTTTCAAGTCTCAGACGGATACCGAGGTCTTGGCTTGTTTCTTCGAGAGCATATATGAAGAGGAGGGCCTCACGGCCGAGCAGGCCATCAAGGCCACCCTCAAGAGGGTGGTGGGGGCCTATGGCCTCGGCATAATCTGCACCGACGAGCCTGGCCGAGTCTTTGGCGCGCGCAAGGGCAGCCCTCTCGCGGTGGGCATTGGCGAGGGCGAATATTTCTTGGCGTCCGACGCCACGCCCATCGTGGAGTATACTGACAGGCTCATTTATCTTGAAGACGAGCAGGTGGCCACGCTCTCGCGTGACGGCTACAACATCTCCAGCCTCAATGAGGATCATCTCGACCCCGTCATCACGCGCGTCGACTTCGATGTCGACAATATAGACAAAGGCGGCTATGACCACTACATGCTCAAAGAGATCCATGAGCAGCCCAACTCCGTGGCCGACACCATGAGAGGCCGCGTCAGCCCGCAGACCCACTCCATAAACCTTGGGGGCGTCGCGGATGTCATGCCGCGCCTCGTGCAGGCCAAGAGGCTCATAATAGTGGCCTGTGGCACGTCGTTCCACGCCGGCCTTGTGGGTGAGTACCTTTTTGAGCAGTTCGCCCGCATCCCTGTCGAGGTCGAGTATGCGTCCGAGTTCCGTTACCGCGACCCCATCATCGGGCCAGACGACGTCATCATAGCCATCTCGCAGAGCGGCGAGACGGCAGACACCCTGGCGGCCATCCGCATGGCCAAGGAGAGGGGCGCGCTCGTCCTCGGAATATGCAACGTCGTGGGCTCCTCCATAGCCCGAGAGACCCACGCCGGCATATACACCCACGCCGGCCCAGAGATCGGCGTGGCCTCCACCAAGGCTTTCACCAGCCAGGTGGTGGTGCTCACCATGATGGCTTTCCTCCTGGGCCGCAAGCGAGGGGTTCTAGACGAGGCGCGATATGCGCAACTAGTGGACAGCCTCTTGCGCGTGCCGGACCTCATAGCGCAGGTCCTCAACGGCGAGGCCCACATCCGCGAGGTGTCCCGAGCCTATCAGCTCGCGCAAAACGCCATCTACCTGGGCCGCGGATACCTCTACCCCGTGGCTCTGGAGGGGGCCCTGAAGCTCAAAGAGATCTCCTACATCCACGCCGAGGGCTACCCCGCAGCCGAGATGAAACACGGTCCCATTGCGCTGATTGACAACTGTATGCCAGTCTTCGTCTTGGCCACGCATGACAAGTTCTACGATAAGATTGTCAACAACATCCAGGAGGTCAAGGCCCGCAAGGGGCAGGTGGTGGCCATAGTCACGGCCGGAGACAGCGAGATAGCCAAGATGGCGGACTACGTGATTGAGATTCCCAAGTGCGATGACGCGCTGCTCCCGCTCGTGGCCGTGGTGCCGCTCCAACTCATCAGCTACGACGTGGCCGTCATGCGCGGCTGCAACGTGGACCAGCCGCGCAACTTGGCCAAGTCCGTCACGGTGGAGTAAGCTCGGCTGTTTTTCATTTAATTTAAAGACTACATCCGCGCCGGCCGCTGCCGCGCGCCACATCATAGTAAATATGGAATCTACAAGGCAAAAAAAAATATCCCGCCTCCTGCAAAAGGAGACGGCCGAGATGTTTCAGCGCGAGCTGGCCGAGCTGACCCTCGGCACCATGGTCTCCGTCACCATAGCCCGCGTGTCGTCAGACCTCTCTGTGGCCAAATTCTACCTCTCGGTCTTCCCAGAGGCCAAGGCGCAGCAGGTGCTCGACTGCATCAACGCTAACAAAGCGAAGGTGCGCTACGCGCTCGGCAAGAGGATCGGCAAGCAGCTCCGCATTGTGCCGGAGCCCGCCTTCTTCATAGACGACAGCCTCAACTATCTGGAGAATATCGACCGCCTCCTCTCCGACGAGGAGAAATCTATGAGGGGCGAGCAATAGCCCCGCGCAAATACACACGCCACAAAGATGCACTACGACCCCATAAAGCGGACTCTCGGCTCTTTCTTCAACCGTACGCCGTGGCTCCGCGTCCTCTTCTACAAGCTCCTAGACCTGCTTCTACTACGCTCGTGGCACATTCGCCGAGCCTTGAGACGGTGGGAGGCCGGCCGCGGAGGCAAGCCTGCCGACATCCTCGACGCCGGCAGCGGCTTTGGCCAATACTCCTATCGCTTGGCACGTCTGACCGATGGCAACAAGGTGCTGGGCGTGGACGTCAAGGAAGAGCAGATGGCGGACTGTAACGCCTTTTTTGCCAAGCTGGGCATGGGGGACAGGGTCAGTTTCGAAGAGGCGGATCTCACCGAGTTCGTCCGCCCCGAGGCGTTCGATCTTGTGCTCTCTGTCGATGTCATGGAACACATTGAGGCCGACGAGGCCGTGTTTGCCAACTTCCATAAGTCGCTCCGCCCCGGAGGCCTGCTGCTCATTTCCACTCCGTCAGACAAGGGAGGCTCCGACGCCGATGAGCACGACCAATCTGACGGCCGCGTCCACGGCTTCATAGACGAGCACGTCCGAGACGGTTACAACATTGACGACATCAGGGCCAAGCTCTCTCGCGCGGGTTTCAGCCGCGTCGAGGCGGCCTACTCCTACGGCGCTCCGGGCCACGTGTCTTGGGTGCTGTCCATGAAGTGGCCCATCTCGCTGCTCAACGTGAGCAAGGCATTTTTCATCATCTTGCCGTTCTACTATCTCTTGGCGTTCCCGTTCTGCCTGTTGCTCAATTGGGCAGATGTCGCGCGGCCACACCGCTGCGGCACGGGTCTCATTGTCAAGGCATACAAGTAGGCGCCAGCGGGTCTCGTCATGGGGCGCAACACCTTGTCGTTGCTCATTGCGCGCCGCTACCTTTTTGCGCATAAGAGCCAAAACGCCATAAACGTCATCTCGGCCATCTCGGCCCTCGGCGTCCTTGTGGCCACGGCCGCCATAGTCATTGTCCTCAGCGTCTTTAACGGCCTTAACGGCCTTGTGTCGCGCCTTTTCGGCTCTTTCGACCCTGACCTGAAGATTGAAGTGGCCGAGGGCAAGAGCTTTGTGGCGGACTCGGCCGTCGTGTCCGCCCTGTCGGGCTGCGAGGGCGTGGAGGCGTGGGC
The DNA here is from genome assembly GCA_934699135.1 of uncultured Bacteroidales bacterium. Classification (GTDB taxonomy): domain Bacteria; phylum Bacteroidota; class Bacteroidia; order Bacteroidales; family Marinilabiliaceae; genus W3P20-009. The sequence goes on along the minus strand of CAKUVM010000002.1, from coordinate 101,832 downwards.
CGGGGTGGTGGAAGACCATGCGCTGGTGCGCTATGGCAAACGGCAGGTCCCGGCCACAGTCATGGGCGTGGACGCCAACTATCGCCAGGTGACGGGCATAGACTCCATCATTGTCGAGGGCGGTTTCCGCCCCGGGCAGTGCGTCTTGGGCGAGGCCTTGGCGCAGCAGCTGGCCGTCTCTCCGTCTTCCTTCGTCCCCAACGTTGTCTTCTATGCCCCCAAGCGCAGGGGGGCGGTGAGCCTGGCTCACCCGGAGAGGTCTTTTGTGGAACGCGTCGAGAGGGTGGGGGGCATTTTCTCTGTGCAGCAGGTGGAGTATGACGCCAACATAATCGTGGCCTCGTCAGAGACGGCCAGGTCGCTTTTTGACTATGCCGATGACGAGGTGACGAGCATCTCGGTGCGCCTGCGACCGTCGGCCTCGGCGAGCGGAGTGGCCAGGCGGCTTCAGGGCGAGCTCCCGGCCGGCCTCTTGGTAAAAGATCAGTGGATGCAGCATGAAGACTTTTTCAAGATGATGGAGGTGGAGAAGCTCATGGCTTTCGCCATCCTGCTGTTCATAGCCCTCATTGCCGCCTTCAACATCATTGGCTCAATGTCCATGCTCATCTTTGAGAAGAGGGAGAGCATTATGGTGCTGCGCTCGCTGGGGGCCGATGAGGGACTTGTCACGCGCGTCTTTCTCTTTGAGGGGTGGCTGCTCTCCATCGGCGGGGCGGTCTTGGGCCTTGCGGTGGGCGTGCTGCTCACATTGGCGCAGGAGCGTTGGGGCGTGGTCGGCTTCGGCGGAGACGACAGCTATATCATAAGCGCCTACCCCGTAGACCTTTGGTGGTCAGACATTGCCGCAGTCTTTGTCGCCGTGGTGGTCTTGGCGGCTTTGGCGGCGTGGTACCCCGTCAAGGTCATAGTCCGAGACTATTATCGGCGTCATTGAGCCGACGCGCCTCGCATCCCTGCCGCCGGCATGGTGGCGGGGCCCGCGCCTTCTAGAAGCCCCCACTTTTCCGCCAGCGGGCCTCAAATATCAATTGTCTATTGACTGCAAATTCGTTACTTTTGCGCAATATAGAAAAATTGGTCATGTCGAACTCGAAGAAAATCAAGTCAGCACTTATCTCGGTCTTCCACAAGGACGGCCTTGACGAAATTGTCCGCGCCCTTGGCAGCCTGGGTGTCAAGATCTACTCCACGGGCGGGACGCAGAAGTTCGTGGAGAGCCTCGGTGTGCCTGTCACGGCTGTTGAGGACGTCACGGGCTACCCCTCCATCCTCGGAGGCCGCGTCAAGACTCTACATCCCGGCGTCTTTGGCGGCATATTGGCGCGCCGTGACAACCCGCAGGACTTGGAGCAGCTGAAGCAGTATGACATCAACGAGATAGACCTCGTCATTGTGGATCTCTATCCTTTCGAGGATACCGTGGCGAGCGGGGCCGACAACCAGTCCATCATAGAGAAAATCGACATCGGCGGAATCTCGCTCATCCGCGCCGCCGCCAAAAATTATAAAGACGTCGTCATCGTGGCCTCCAAGGCTCAATATGCCCAGCTGGCCGACCTCTTGGCCTCCAAGGGCGGAATGACGGACGAGGAGGATCGCTACGACCTGGCAAGGCAGGCTTTTGGAGTCTCCAGCCACTACGACTCCGCCATCTTCTCTTATTTCGACCGCGAGAAGCATGACGGCCTGCGCATCACGGCAGACGGGCGCATGCACCTGCGCTATGGCGAGAACCCTCACCAGCAGGGCGCCTTCTATGGCGACTTCGCCAAGATGTTCGACCAGCTCCACGGCAAGGAGATCTCCTACAACAACCTGCTCGACATCGACGCCGCCGTGGGCCTCATAAACGACTTCGACGAGACCGCCGTGGCCATCCTCAAGCACAACAACGCCTGCGGCGTGGCTCTGCGCCCGACGCTCCTCGATGCATGGAAAGACGCATTGGCAGGCGACCCCGAGTCCGCCTTCGGCGGCATCGTCATAACCAACCGCGCGGTGGACAAGGCCACGGCCGACGAGATGAACAAGATATTCTTCGAGGTGGTCATCGCACCGGCCTATGACGCCGACGCTCTTGAGGTGCTCATGCAGAAGAAGAACAGGATCATCTTGGTCCGCAAAGATTGCGCCCTCCCCGGCAAGACGGTGCGCTCGTGCCTCAACGGCTTCCTGGTGCAGGACCGCGACACCGCGACAGAGGAGGCCGACAAGCTGGAGAACAAAGGCGCGCGGGAGGCGACTAAGGAGGAGCTGGCCGACCTCATCTTCGCGCAGAAAATTGTGAAGCACACCAAGAGCAACGCCATAGTCTTGGCCAAAAACCGTCAGCTGCTCGGCAGCGGGATGGGGCAGACAAGCCGCGTCAACGCGCTCAAGCACGCCATTGAGAAGGCGCGTCACTTCAACCTCGACCTCCACGGCGCCGTCATGGGCTCCGACGCGTTCTTCCCCTTCGGAGACTGCGTCGAGATTGCCCACAAAGAGGGCATCGAGGCCGTGATTGAGCCCGGCGGCTCCATCCGCGACGGCGAGACCATAGATTTCTGCAAGGCGAACGGAATGGCCTTGGTCTTCTCTGGCATCCGCCACTTCAAGCACTAAAATGTCATGAACTTCGCCGCCGCCCTCCTACTTGGCCGGGCGGCGGCTTAACAGCATACTCACACCAAAGGAATCATGGGACTTTTCTCATTCCTCTCTCAGGAGCTGGCGATGGACCTTGGCACCGCCAACACCATCATCATCCACGATGGCAAGATTGTCGTGGACGAGCCCTCCATCGTGTCGCTAGACAAGCACACGCAACGCACCATAGCCATTGGGCAGAAAGCGCGTCAGATGCACGGCAAGACGCACGAGAACATCTACACCATCAGGCCCTTGCGAGACGGCGTCATCGCCGACTTCAACGCGGCCGAGAAGATGATCCGCGGCATGATCAAGCTGTTGCCGCAGCCGCGATTCTTCACCCCGTCGCTCACCATGGTCATCTGCGTGCCGTCCGGCTCCACCGAGGTCGAGCTGCGCGCCGTGCGCGACTCGGCAGAGCACGCCGGAGGCCGAGAGATATACCTCATCTATGAACCCATGGCCGCAGCCCTCGGCATTGGCATTGACGTGGAGGCCCCGCAGGGCAACATGATCGTGGACATTGGCGGCGGCACAACCGAGATAGCCGTCATATCGCTCGGCGGCATCGTCACCAACAAGAGCATCCGAATCGCTGGAGACGACCTCACGCTAGACATTCAGGAATATATGCGCCGCCAGCACAACATAAAGGTTGGCGAGATCATGGCCGAGCGCATCAAGATAGGCGTAGGCTCCGCGCTGCCGGAGCTGGAGACCCCGCCGGACGACTTCGTGGTCCAGGGCCCGAGCATGTCCACCGCCCTCCCGCTGGAGGTGCCGGTGTCTTACCAAGAGATAGCCCACGCTCTGGAGAGGAGCGTGGCCAAGATTGAGGCCGCCGTCATGTCCGCCTTGGAGCAGACCCCGCCAGAACTCTATGCCGACATTGTGAACAACGGCATCTATCTCACTGGCGGCGGCGCGTTGCTCCGCGGCCTTGACAAGAGGCTGACGGACAAGATCCACATCCCGTTCCATATTGCGGAGAACCCGCTCCACAGCGTGGCCATAGGCACGGGCATTGCGCTCAAAAACCGCCATCGCGACCTGCCATATCTAAAGAGGTAGCGTGGCCGTGCCGCCTCGCGGCGCGCTCCAGACGCACCAAGCCTCGCCCCGGCATGCCGCCCGCGCCGCCACTCCGTGTGGCCGACGGGGCTCAACGCCGACGGCGAGGCTTCAAAATGCAAAGATGAACACAAACACCCCTCCGCGCCAATGAGCAATTTCTTCCGATTCCTCATGCGCCACACCACGACGCTCGTGTTCCTGCTGCTCGAGGCCGTGGCCGCGATGCTCGTCTTGACGTGCAACGACTATCACAGGGCGTCTTACGTCTCATCGGCCAACGTCATCACAGGTTCGGTCTTCCGCCTCACAAGCTCCATTGGCCGCTACTTTGGCCTGGCCAAGGCCAACGAGGCCCTCGTGAGCAAAAACCTCGCCCTGCAAGAGGAGGTGGCCCTGTTGCGCGCGCAGCTCGACGCCGTGCCCGACTCCGTCATTGACGCGCTGCCGCTCTCGGAAAGGCCGGCTTTGCGCTATCGCCTGGCGCACGTGGTGGGGGTCTCGACAAACCGAAGCCGCAATATGCTCACCCTAGACAAGGGCGCTGGAGACGGCATACGGCAAGACATGGCCGTCGTGAACTCCGAGGGCGTGGTGGGCCTCGTGGCGGCCGTGAGCTCGCGCTTCGCGCTGGTTCTGCCCATCATCAACACAAGTTCGCATCTCTCCGTCAAGGTGAAGGGGGTGAATTATCGCGGCCAACTGGTGTGGGACGGAGTCTCTTGCCGCGAGGCGCAAGTGACCGACATCCCCGAGCACGCGCGGGTGGAGATTGGCGACACCGTGGTGACGAGCGGGGCCTCGACGTTCTTCCCCGAGGGCATGATGGTCGGCACCATCAGCTCGCTGGAGCCAGACCGTAATGGCGGCTTTTATGACATTGGCGTGGAGTTGGCTGTGGATTTCAACTCGGTCTACGACGTCGAGGTGGTGGAAGACCTCACGGCGACGGAGCGTCAGGAACTTGAAAATTCAGTAAAGAATGAATAACACTGCCAACCTGTTCCGACTGGCCGTCATTTTCGTGGCCGTCATGACGCTCCAGGTCGTGGTGTTTGACAATATGGAATTCCTGGGGCTGTGCAACCCTTTCATCTATATTGTCTTCATCATGCGCGTGCCGCTTGGGTGCCCAAACATATTGCTCATGCTCATGGCGGCCGTCACGGGGCTTGTGGTAGATTTGGCGTCGAACACACCCGGGATGCACATGATGGCCTGCGTACTAATCGCGCGTCTGCGCCCGTTCGTGCTGCGCCTCATCGCGTTTCGCAACGCGGCGTATAAGGAAGGCGAGATGCCGGACGCGCGCACCTATGGCACGCTGTGGTTCCTTCGCTACACGCTCCTGATGGTCTCGGCGCACCATGTCACCCTTTTCCTCGTGGAGCAGTTCGACTCATTCTACCTCTGGCCCACCTTGGCGCGCATAGTGCTGAGCATTGTGGCCTCCACGGCCATCATCATGCTGATTGAGACCTTCGCGCCGAGGTTCTCCCCGTCCGCGGAAGACTGACCGGGGCGGGCTTAGTAATCAACATTCCCGATTTCTGACTGATGTACGAGAACCGGAAACTTGTCGTTGGCGCGCTCATAATAGCCATGGGGCTCGTGATTTTAGCGCGGCTGCTCTACGTCCAGGTGCTGACTGATGAGTATCGCGAGGCGGCGGATATGAACTCCCGCCGCAAGGTGGTGCAATACCCGTCTCGCGGCTTGGTCTTCGACCGCAACGGCAAGCTGCTCGTCTCCAACCAGCCTGTCTACGACGTCATGATTGTGCCTAAAGAGGTGGAGCCGTTTGACAGCGTGGACTTCTGCCAGACCGTGGGCATAGACCTGCCCACGCTGCGCAAGCTCTTTGCCGACGTCCGGGCGCAGATCCGTCGCCGCAGGGCCTCGATACACAAGCCGACCATATTCCTTCGCCAGCTCTCCGATGAGAGGTATGCCGCCCTTCAAGAGAAGCTCTACCGCCTCAAGGGCTTCTACGCTCAGAGGCGCACGCTGCGCAAATACGAGTATCCCGTGGCGGCCAACGTCTTGGGCTATGTGGGCGAGGTGAGCGACAAGTTCGTGGCCTCTCACCCGTACTATGCCGCAGGAGACTATGTGGGAGTCTCTGGCATTGAGAGCAGTTTTGAGGAGCAGCTCAGGGGTCGCAAAGGGGTCAACTACATAATGGTGGACGTCTTGGGCCGAACCAAGGGAGAACTCTATGAGGGCAAATATGACACGGCGGCCATATCGGGTCAAGACCTTACCCTCTCATTAGACGTAGACTTGCAGGCATACGGGGAGAAACTCATGCAAGGCAAGACGGGCAGCATAGTGGCCATACGTCCGCAGACAGGCGAGATCTTGGCCATGGTCTCTGCCCCAAGCTACGACCCGTCGCTCCTGGTGGGGCGAGACCGTTCGGTCAACTTCCCCATCCTCTCCAAAGACCCGACGAAGCCGCTCTTCAACCGCGCCATCCAGGCCTGGTATCCGCCTGGCTCCACGTTCAAGACCGTCAACGCACTCATCGGCCTCGCGGAGGGGACTGTCTCGCCCTCCACGCGCTACCCCTGCCACCACGGCTACTCCATTGGCTCTTTCCACCTGGGGTGTCACGGCCACGCCTCGCCACTAGACCTTCGCCAGTCCATCCAGAACTCTTGCAACGCCTACTATTGCTACGAGTTCCGAGAGCTGATAGACAACAAGAAATTCGGCAGCGTGAAGGTGGGCCTGGACGTCTGGAAAGACCACCTCGTGAAGTTCGGCCTCGGCTACAAGCTAGGCATAGACATTGCCAACGAGAACCGCGGCTTCATCCCGAACTCCGCCTACTATGACAAGGTCAAGGGCAAAAACTGGAACTCGCTCGGCGTGATCTCGCTCTCCATCGGGCAGGGAGAGTTGTTGCTCACGCCCATACAGATGGCCAACGTGGCCGCCACGATAGCCAACAAGGGTTGGTTCATCACGCCGCACGTGGTGCACAAGGTCTCTGGCGGCAGCATTGACAGCCTCTACACCCAAAAACGCTATACGGGCATAGACACCTCGGCCTTCACCGTTGTGCAAGACGGAATGGAGCTTGCCGTGTGGGGCGCCAACGGCGGCACGGCACGCGCCGCGCAGATTCCCGGCATCCGCGTGTGCGGTAAGACCGGCACCGCACAAAACCCCCACGGCCGAGACCACTCCATTTTTATGGCCTTCGCGCCGCGGCAAGACCCGCAGATAGCCATATCGGTATATGTCGAGAACGCGGGTTTCGGAGCCACGTGGGCCGCGCCGATCGCCAGCCTCATGATAGAGAAATATATCAAAGGCGACATAGACCCCAAGCGCAAATGGACTGAAGACAGGATTCTGTCCATGAGCACCATAGGCTCGGCCAAGCCCGCCGCGGCCAAGGAGAAGCCAAAGGAGCCGCGCGAACCAGCTCCACGGGCCGCCGAGGACGACCAACCCAAGCCACAACCTCAAAAAGACCAAGCCGATGCTCTATGACAACGCCTCCATGGCCTCCTACCGCAAGGGGGTGGACTGGCCCTCCGTGCTGCTCTATGTGCTGCTAGTCGGCTTCGGGTGGTGTAACCTCTACGCCGCCAACTACAACCCCGAGGTGGGGGTGCAGTTCTCTTTCGGGGCCGAATATTTCAAGCAGCTCTGCTGGATTGCCGTCTCGCTGTGCTGCGCGGGGGTCATAATGCTGACAGACAGCAAACTGTTTGTCGAGATGGCGTGGCCTGTCTACATCTTCTCGCTCCTGCTCCTCACAGTGGTCCTCTTTGCCGGCAAAGAGGTCTATGGCGCGCGCTCGTGGCTTGTGCTGGGGCCCGTGGCGTTCCAGCCGGCCGAGTTCACCAAGATTGGCACCGCGCTCGTCTTGGCGCGCGTCATGAGTCGGTATGGCTTCGATTTCTCATTCCGTCAATATGTCAAGCTCTTCGCCATCATCTTGGTGCCGGTGGGCTTCATCATATTGCAGAATGACACTGGCTCCGCCCTTGTCTATTTCGTCTTCATCTTGGCCATGTTTCGCGAGGGACTGTCTCCACACATCCTCATCATTGGCGGAGTGTGCCTCGTGGCAGCTGTGGCCTCGCTGCTGCTAGACCCCACCATGGTGCTGCTCGCGATCTCGGCCGTGTCTTTCATCGCCATGCACGTCTTGCTGTGGCGGCAGCAGCAGCCGTGGGGCGCGCTCTTGTGCCTTGGCGCCGGTGTGGCCTCGGCCGCGGGCCTGTGGGCGGTCATGACTTTCGCCCTGCGCCGCGAGGTGATGGACGATGCCCTCATCTTGGCCGGCATGGCAGCCGCGTCGGTGTGCCTGCTGATCTTGCTCATGATCCACAGGCTCAAGGGCGTGTGGTGGCTGCTCACATATATGTGGGTCACTCTGGCCACCTCATTCGCCACGGGCTACGTCTTTGAACACGTCTTGGGAGACCACCAGCGGACGCGCATCAACGTCCTCTTCGGCATTGAGGATGACCCCCTTGGCGCCGGCTACAATGTCAATCAGAGCCTCATCGCCATAGGCTCGGGCGGCGTGGCCGGCAAGGGCTTCTTGGGCGGCACGCAGACCAAGCTTGATTTTGTGCCCAAGCAGACCACCGACTTCATCTTCTGCACCGTCGGCGAGGAGTGGGGCTTCCTGGGCAGCGCGCTGCTAGTCTGCGCCTACGTGGCCTTCTTTCTCCGCATCTTGGCCTTGGCGGAGAGGCAGCACTCGGTCTTCAGCCGCGTCTATGGCTATTGCGTCGCGGGCGTGTTCTTTTTCCACTTCACGGTGAACATTTGCATGACCATAGGCCTCATGCCCGTCATCGGCATCCCGCTGCCATTCTTCTCCTATGGCGGCTCGTCTCTCTGGGGGTTCTCCGTCATGCTATTCATATTCTTGAAACTAGATACTGATCGCAACTTCCTTATCCGATGAAGAACCTGCTCACCTGCTTCCTCCAGGGGCTACTATACCTGGTGCCTGTGGCCGTCACGCTCTACGTCCTCGTGGCCGTCGTCTCTTGGGCCGACTCCATCTTCGCCGGCATCCCCGTGGTGCGCCGCGTGCCAGGCCTCGGCCTGGTCCTGGTCTTGGGCCTTGTGACGCTGGCAGGCTATTTGGGCGGGCGGCTGCTCACTCAGCCCGTGGTCTCCATTTTCAACCGCATGCTCTCCAAGGTCCCATTCATCAAACTCATCTACACCTCGGTTCGCGACCTCATGAGGGCCTTTGTGGGCGAGAAGCGCAAGTTTGACAAGCCCGTCATCGTGAGCTTGGACAAAGATGGCATCAACAACCGTCTCGGCTTCGTCACGCAGGGAGATTTGGCCGCGCTTGGCCTTGGCGGCATGGTGGCAGTATATTCACCATACCCATATAGCGTCATGGGCGACCTCATTGTGGTGCCGGCCGAGAGGGTTCGTCCGTTGAACGGGGTCAACTCTGTGGAACTCATGAAGATGGTTGTCTCTGGCGGAGTCTCGGGACAAGACGATGCAAAAAAAGAAGCGCCAGAGGAAGAGAAAAAGTAACCCCGCCATTTGGAAGTGTCGGGAATACGACATACCTTTGCACTGTCAAAAATGATATGGGGGTATAGCTCAGTTGGCTAGAGCGTTTGAATGGCATTCAAAAGGTCACGGGTTCGACTCCCGTTATCTCCACCTTTTCAAAGCTAGAGAGTAGGATTTAGAGTGGACGGATTTGCTACTTGCAACCACTATAAAAAAGTGCTAAAAAGCGAAATTCTCACTTTTGCATTTCTTTTCCCCTCTTCTTTCTTCACCTTCTGGCGGAGCGACTTTTAGTCGGTCTGGTTTTTCTTGTGTCCCGTGGTCGCCACTCTTTGTGACGGCAGGGGCGCAGGTGGTCTTGGCCCGCAAAATATAAACAACAACACAAAAGATGGCTTACTTTTTTACTTCAGAGTCGGTCTCCGAGGGGCATCCTGACAAGGTTGCCGATCAGATCTCCGACGCAGTGCTTGACGCTCTGCTCATTCAAGACGAGGAGAGCAAGGTGGCGTGCGAGACGCTCGTGACAACAGGTCTGACGGTTGTGGCCGGCGAACTTAACACCAACGGCTACGTGTCTGTGCAAGACGTGGCCCGCCGAGTCATAAGCACCATAGGCTATAACAAGTCGGAATATCAGTTCGACGCCAACTCCTGCGGGGTGATCTCCGCCCTGCACGAGCAGAGCCACGACATCAACCAGGGCGTCGTGCGCCAGCAGAAAGAGATGCAGGGCGCAGGAGACCAAGGCATGATGTTCGGCTACGCCTGCCGCGACACGGAGGAGCTGATGCCGCTGCCCATATTCCTGGCTCATCGACTGCTCGAGGAGTTGTCTCAAATCCGCCGCGAGGGCAAGGTCATGACCTATCTCCGTCCCGACTCCAAGAGCCAGGTGACCGTGGAATACTCTGACGACAACCGCCCCTTGCGCATCGACACCGTGGTCATCTCAACGCAGCATGACGATTTCGCCCCCGAGCGCGAGATGCTCGACATCATTAGCCAAGATGTGAAGAACATCCTCTTGGGGCGCGTCAAGAAGAACCTCCCCAAGGCCATCGCGGATCTTTTTGAGGACGAGATCGTGATCTTGGACAACGCCACGGCGGGCCGCCCGGAGGACGCCGCCAAGCTCAAGCTCTTCGTCAACCCCACGGGCAAGTTTGTCATTGGCGGCCCTCACGGGGACACGGGCCTCACTGGCCGCAAGATTATTGTGGACACTTATGGTGGCAAGGGCGCCCATGGCGGCGGCGCGTTCTCTGGCAAGGATCCCTCCAAGGTCGATCGCTCCGCGGCCTATGCCGCTCGCCACGTGGCCAAAAACCTTGTGGCGGCCGGCGTGGCGGACGAGGTGCTGGTGGAGGTGGCCTACGCCATCGGCATTGCGGAGCCTGTCGGCCTCTATGTCAACACCTACGGCACAAGCCATGTGACCCTCACAGACGGCCAGATTGCTGAGAAGGTGCTGAAGGTCTTTGACATGAGGCCCTACGCCATCATTGAGCGTTTCAAGCTCAAGAACCCCATCTATGAGCCCACGGCCTCTTACGGCCACTTCGGCCGCAAGCCTCAGGTGAAAGACGTGGCCATCAACGTCAATGGCCGCACGTTCTCTAAGCGCGTCGAGCTGTTCACCTGGGAAAAGCTGGACTATGTTGACAAGGTCAAGGAGGCGTTCGGGATAAAATAAGCGTCCTGAGACCCATAACAGCGAAGGCGGCGTGACCACCGGGTCACACCGCCTTCGCTGTTGATTTATAATGTTTCCTTTGTGTGTGTGGGGGGGGCGCGGCCCCTCACACCCTCACACAATCTTCCCGTTGCGGAATATCCGCCCCACAATCTCGTCTATGATGGGGAGGTCGGTCTCCGGCCACGCCAGGCTCATCAGCTGTATGGGCATGAACCATTCCGCCTTGGAGTGGTTCGTCAGCTCAAACTTGCCGTCTACGATCTCTGCCACGAAAGGGTATATGTTGAACGCCTTGTCTCCCGTCACCTTGACCTTGAAAGGGTTCATCTGGTCAAGCACGTTGATGCTCACGTTAAGCTCCTCGCGCACCCTGCGCACCACGCAGTCCTGCGGGGTCTCCCCCTCCTGGGGCTTGCCGCCGGGGAACTCCCATTGGCCGCTGTTCGATACGCTCTCGTTCCTGTTGGCCGCCAGGATCAAGCCCTCGCGGACTATCACTGCGCATGACACGTTTGTTGTCTGCATTAGGTGTTTTTTATAGTTCTTATGGGTCGGTGGTGGGGGAGGGCGGGGCGTGTGTCAATACTCTTTTTTGTCTGGCTTCTGCGCCCACGCCCTGAACGTCTCTTGCGCCTCGCCGCGCAGCAGCACCTCCTGCGGGATGGCTCTCTCCGCGGCGGGTTTCTCCAGTTGGCGGTAGATGAATGAGTCGTCAAAGTCTATCGCCGCGGCGTCGGCCTGCGTGTTGCCGTAGAATATCTTTGAGATGTGGGCCCAATAGATGGCTCCGAGGCACATGGGGCAAGGCTCGCAAGAAGTGTAGATGGTAGCGCCCTTCAGGTCGTAGTGCCCCGTGCGTTTGGCCGCGTCGCGGATGGCGTTGACTTCGGCGTGGGCCGTGGGGTCGCAGCTGGCCGTGACGCGGTTCACGCCGCGACCTATCACCTCGCCGTCTTTTACAATCACGGCGCCAAACGGCCCCCCGTCGGCCTCAACGTTGGCCGTGGCCATGTCTATGGCCATGCGCATATATTCTTTATCCGTCATTTGTGCTTTAGTGAGTGGCCTGTGATAAAGGTCGTCGTCCGTCCCTCGGCGCTCGCGACCGGGCAAATATACGTTTTTTCGCCCATTTGGTTCGTGTTTCTTTTCTGTCCGTGATCACGCAGGGGCAAAAACCAATCTGCCCCCGCCCGGCGCATAGCCGGGCGGGGGCAGATTATCGTCGGCGTCGGCATGTGCCGACCCGGGGCGAGACGCTCCCTTCGTCGGGGGGCGGTTTTAGGCCGTGGCCTCTTTCTCAATGGCCAGTTTGCCGCGGTAGTAGCCGCACTCACCACAAACGGTGTGAAGCTTTACGGTTGCGCCGCAGTTGGAGCATACGCCCAGGGCGGGTGCGACAGCCTTGTAGTGAGTCCTGCGCTTGTCGCGGCGGGTCTTGGAATGGTTTCGCTTAGGATGTGCCATTTCTTCTTGTTGTTATTACGGTTGTTTATATATATGTGCCGTCTTCTTCGTCCGAGCCTTGCGGCTTTGGTGAAAAGGCGGGCGTAAAATCCTATTGCTCTTTATTTTTCAGTCCCTCTAAGGCTTTCCAGCGTGGGTCAAACTCCTCACCCTGCGCCTCGCGGGCCTTGCGGCGGATGTCCTCGTCGCTGTGGACAATGTATTTGTCCAGCTCTTGAAGCATCGCGGGGTCGCAGGTGGGGTTGCCGTCCTCATCGAGGGGATGCTCGCACCTGATGGGGAGCGTGACGCACACCTGCTCATATATCCATTGCGCCAGGTCGAGCCTCTCGTCTGTGGCGTCCACCTCGTAGAGGTCGTCGTCAAGCTCGGCCTCTTTGTCTCCCAGCTTCACCGTGATGCGCTCGCCGCAGTCCTCAATGGGGTAGTCTAGCGTCCCGAGGCACAAGGCGCACTGCTGCTCCACAGTGCCGTTGATGTCGAAGTCAAGAACAATCATCTCGTCCGTCTTGCGGGCTTCCACATCAACGTGCAGCTTGCCATGCTCGGCAAGGGCGCCCTCGATGCGGCTGAACAGGTCGTTGCCGCAGTCGAAACTGAAGCTGTGGTTGCCGTTGGGCAGTCGCCTGAGTGGGATGCTGTAATCTCCTTGCTCCATTCTTTCTGCAATTTGCGGCGCAAAGGTAGCAAAAATATCGTTAAGAACGCGCGCCGCCACCATGCAAGTCTCTTTTTGCGTGTCGCAAGACCCGTAAACAGGCTGTTAACCGCGGTGTAACCGCTCCTTAATACGCCTCCTTTACTTTTGCGATGTTACAGAAACAGAAACACAGACAGAATGAACTCAAAATCAATCGACGGCGATCTGATGAAGCCGTTGCTTTTGGCCGTTTTGGCTCTTCTCTTCTCCTCTTTCTTGGCAGTGGCCACGGCTCAGTCAGTCCGGATGGCCGTAATCTCCGACGTCCATATCATGGCTCCGGAGTTGCTGGAGAAGAACGGTGCGGCTTTTGAGAGATACTTGCGCAACGACCGTAAGATGCTCACCGAGTCGGTCTCTTTGGCCGAGAAGCTACGCGGTCGCCTCTTGTCGCAGAGGCCCGATGTGGTGCTGCTCACGGGAGACCTGACCAAAGACGGCGAGAAGCTCTCGCACCAGAAGTTGCGCGATGTGCTGCTCGACCCTCTGGCGGTCGCGGGCATCAGGGTGCTTGTCATTCCCGGCAACCATGATGTGCGCAACCCTCACGCCGTACGCTTCGTGGGCGACACCACGTTCCGCGTGCCTACGCTGTCGCGAGATGAGTTCGCCAACTTCTATTCGAGCTTTGGCTACGCCGACGCCCTGAGCCGCGACACGGCCTCGCTCTCCTATGTGGCCCAACTGGCGCCAGGCCTGCGCATTTTGGCCCTAGACGCCTGCCGATATGACGACAACGACTTCGCCACGGACAAGTGCTTCCATGAGGGCAGGCTGAAACCGGAGACATGGGCCTTCGCCCTGCGGCAGCTGGAGCAGGCCGAGCGCGACGGGCAGAAGATGCTCTGTATGATTCACCACGGCATGGTGGAACACTGGAAATATCAAGACAAGATGATTCCCGGCTACACCGTTGACGGCTGGCGCCGCTATGCCAAGGAGCTGCAGAGGCGCGGCGTCCACCTGGTCTTTACGGGGCACTCACACACCCAGGATATTGTCTCTTTCGGCGACCGCATCCAGATGGAGTCTCTCTCCGTGTCGGGCGATGCCATAGAGTGCCCTGACGAGACGGCCTCGGCCCTCTATGACGTGGAGACGGGCTCGGCCGTCACGGCCCCATGCCCCTACCGCATGGTGACCATATCAGACGGCTGCGCCGACATCCGCTCCTACTCGCTCCTTGACGATGACGCAAAACTGAAGGTTCACGCCGAGGCGGCGCGCCTCACGGGGTTGCGGAGCGTCGTGGCGGACATGCTCACAGGCAGGCTGCCTGAGCCGCTGCTCTCCGAGGTGGCCGATGAGTTGGCTCTCGACATGGCGGCCAACTATCAAGGCAACGAGCGGCTCACCGAGGCCGACAAGGCGCGCATTGGCGCGTTGGCGAGGAACGTGAGGAAAGTGGTCTCTTTCAAAATGAGCCTCGTGTTCCGCAAGGTCGCCGAGGCCGCGCTTACCGATGACGGGACTGACGACGACCACCTCTCCCTCCGCATATGGGACAAGTGATGGCGGAGCGTATGGCTAAGTGATTTTAACCTCCATAATACACAAGACAATACTGATTGTTATGCAAATCTATTCAAGGCGTCTGGTGGCTCTGGCGGCCTCCGCTGTCATGTCCGCCCAAGTATGGGCGCAGACGGCGTCCGTGACCGGGCGCGTGGTCTCGGCGGCTGGCGAGCCGCTGCCTGGCGTGACCGTGGTGGTCAAGGGTTCTTCCAAGGGCGTGGCCACGGGTGTTGACGGCAGTTTCGCCATGCGCGATGTGCCAGCCGGCGCCACTCTCGTCTTCTCGTGCGTGGGCTTCGACAGCGTGGAGCGGCCGGCGGGCAATGACCTCTACGTGGCTCTGGAAGACGACAGCGAGATGCTTGGCGAGGTGGTGGTCTCCACGCAGAAACGCCAGCAGACGGCCATCGACGTCCCAGTGGCTGTCAACGCCCTGTCGGGCAAGGACGTGGCCCTGCTGGGCGTGAAGCAGCTCGACGATATGGCCGACTTCATTCCGGGCTTGCAAGCCCAGATCCAGAGCCCCAATAACCCCGGCTATGTGATTCGCGGCGTCACGTCCGATGACGGGGCGGCATATTCGCAGCCGCGCATATCTGTCTTTCAAGACGAGGTGTCCATCTCGCGCAGCCGCGCCTCTGTGGTAGAGCTGTTTGACTTGGAGAGGGTTGAGGTGGTAAAGGGGCCGCAGGGCACCCTCTTCGGTCGCGGAGCCGAGATTGGCGCCATACACTTCGTGCGTCATCGCGCCGTGGATAAGTTCGGGGCGGAACTCAGCCTCAACGTGGGCACTCGCGGTCAGCTCGGCGTGAGCGGCTACGTCAACACACCCATTGTGAGCGGAAAGTTGGCCAACCGTCTCGCTTTCTCGTTTGACAAGCATGACGGATATGTTGACAACCGCCTCGGCGGACGGCTCAACGGCAAGAAGGCCATTGCCGTGCGAAACTCCACCCGTCTCTTCGCGGGGGAAAACTGCGTCTGGGACCTAGTCTTGGACTATCAGCATGATGACTATCCCGGCACCTCCTTTAAGAGCGAACGTCTGGCCCCTGAGGGTGGAGACACCAAGTTTTGGACAGCCGCCGCCCTGAACCGCGGCTCGGATCTTGGCATTGTCCGTGACTTGGGCGGAGCCACGCTCTTGGCCTCGGCCACGCTCTCCAACAACCTCAAGATGTCCAGCATCACTGGCTTCCGCGCTTTCAAGGCCGATGAGGAGTTCGATGCCGACGGCACTTACTTGCCTTTGCTGGACTGTGGCGAATATGCCAAGGGGCGGCAGTTTAGCCAAGAGTTCCGTTTCAATTTCGATGCAACGGAGCGGCTCGACGGGTTCTTTGGCGCGAGCTATTTCTATGAGAACTCGAACCAGCGGGTGGACATTGCCACAAACATGCAGTATCTCTTCCCCGCCTACGCCTACAAAGGGTTCGCCGCGGCCGCCCGCCCGAGCTTTGAGCAATATGCCGCCGCGCTGCCCTCATTGCTGCCCGCCGAGATGGCGGCCTACAAGCCGGCCATCTCGGCGCTGCTAGACGGGCTGATGGACAAGTGGTTTCCCGAGAGCTATGACCTCACAAAGCCTGTTGCCGCCACCCCCGATTTCTATGGCGACATTGACGCGGCTCTCATGAGCGCGCTCGGCGTGGGGCTTGACCAATTGGGGGCCATGCTCGGCGAGAGCGGCAGTCAGTTCCTTGGCCAGCTGAAGGCCATGAGCGCGCTGCCACTTAATGAGGATTATCGCGAGTCCGCCACCAACTATGGCGTCAATCAGGCCGCCGAGGTCTATGCCGACGCCACGTTCAACATTGTGGGCGGCCTCTCGGCGTCGGCTGGCCTGCGCGGCACATATGAGCACCAGAAGACTGAATATGAGAGTCCTACGGTACCCGACCCTGTCTTCGGCGCCGTCATGTATAAGCCTTCGGCGCGCGTCTCCGCCTCTGACGACTACATCTCGTGGGTGGGCCGCGCGGCCCTGCAATATGAGTTTGGGCGCAACAATGCCTACGCCAGCGTCTCCCGCGGCCGCAGGCCTGGCGTCATAGCCTTCAACAATGGGCCCGATGACGTGTGCCGCCTCCGCCCCGAGATAATAATTAGCTACGAGGCTGGCGTCAAGGGCATTGTGGGGCGTGGCCACCTGGCCTACGACTTCTGCCTCTACTATTATGATTGGAGTCACTTCCAGACCACGCGCCTGGCGGAGTCAAACACATCAGCGGCCCGGATATATGTGGCGGACGATGCCGGCAAGGCTCACAGCTTCGGGCTTGAGGCGAGCGTGAAGTGGTCCCCGGTGCGCAGCCTGGTGCTGTTTGGAAACTATGCCTACATTGACGGTAAGTTCAATGATAAAGACGGCAACGGCCAGCCTCAGCAATATGCCGGCAACAGGTTCAGGCTCACGCCCAAGCACTCTTTCTCGGCCGGCGCCGACATCATGTTCCCGTTGCGAGGCAAAATGGGAGTCTTCCTCCGCCCAAGCTACGCTTACAAGAGCAAGGTCTATTTTGAGGACTCCAACGAGGAGGATCTCACTCAAGATGGCTACGGCATTCTCAATTTTGTGGCAGGGTGGCAGTTCAAGCCGGGCCGTGCGCGCTTTGAGGCAAGCGTTTTTGGAAAGAATGTGCTAGACGAGCATTTCCTTGTCGACGCGGGCAACAGTGGCCGTCAGATAGGGTTCCCGACATTCGTGCCTGGCGCGCCTAGCGTCTTTGGCGTGACTCTCAAAGCAGGTTTCTAGCGTTTTTTCGTCGTTCATATCTGCGTTTGCCGCCCGTCGCGTGAGGTCAGCTCCTCCGCGGCGGGCGGTTTCTTGTTGGCGCGGCGGATGGAGCGCAAAAAAAATTCCCCGCCCACTCTGTCTCCGAGCAAGCACCCGGAGGGGTCTAGAGGGGCGGGGAAGTGTTGTTTTTCACTCGCTGCGCGGGCGTGCCTGCGGGGCTAGGCGGCCGAGGCTGTCGCGCCGTCTTCCCGCACGGCCATCTTCTCGCCCATCAGCAGGGCTTTCTCGTTGGCGGGCAGCAAGTCGTGGTATCGCTCCGGCAATGTCTTCTTCAGGCTTTCCATAATGGCGCCGTTGTCCATTATGTGGTCAACGCCCAGCAGCGCGCCCAGCACCATTATGCCCGTCATCTTTTGCAGCCCGTTGGCGTTGGCCGTCTGAGTGGCGTCTACGCCAAAGACGCGGATGTCTTGCCGCGTGGGCTTGTTCTGTATGCCGTAGCGGTCATAGACCAAAATGCCTCCGGGCTTGACGCGGCTCTCGAATTTGGTCAGGCTCTGCTGGTTGAGGGCTATCACCACGTCGAACGTGTCCACAATCGGGGAGCTGATGCGCTCATCGGAGATGACCACGGTCACGTTGCTCGTGCCGCCCCTCTGCTCGGGCCCGTAGCTTGGCAGCCACGTCACCTCCTTGCCGCGGAGCACCCCGGCGTAGGCCAGGGTCTTGCCCATGGATAGGACGCCTTGGCCGCCGAAGCCGGCTATAAGTATCTCGCTCGTCATATTTATTTGTCTCTTTCTTGTGTTTGTTTTTCTGTGATCCGTGGCGGGCTAGAAGCGAAGCGCCCTGTCTCCTATGTTGGCCTGTACGGGCGCGGAGTATGGGTGCGGCTCCATCTTCTTGTCCAAGGCTTTGAGCGTTCCCATCTTCATGCTCTTCATCCTCTCGTCTAGCCATGCGTTGGCGTCGTGCGGGGTCATCTTCCATCCGGAGCAGCAAGTGCCCATGAACTCGATGACGGACGTGCCCTTTTTTGCGAGCGTGTTCTCAAAGGCGCGGCGCAAGGCTTTCTTGGCGTGGATCACGCTCTTGTAGCTTGTGACGCACTCGCGGCTCACGAAGCATGTGCCCTCGGTACGGCACAGCAGCTCCGTTATGGGCAGCGGATATCCGTTGAGCTCCACGGTGCGGCCGTCGGGGCATGTCACGGTCTTCATGCCCAGTGGGGTGGTGGGTGCCATCTGCCCGCCCGTCATGCCATAGACGGCGTTGTTGATGAATATGATGGTTATGTTCTCGCCCCTGTTGCAGGCGTGGATGACTTCTGTCGTGCCAATGGCCGCCAGCTCGCCGTCTCCCTGATAGGTGAAGACCATCTTGTCGGGGTTCAGCCTGTTGATGGCTGTGGCCACAGCCGGCGCGCGGCCGTGGGCGGCCTCCACCCAGTCAATGTCTATGTAGTTATATATGAAGACGGAGCATCCCACCGGGCTTACGCCAATCACTTTGTCGTCTAGCTTCATCTCGCCCAGCACGTCGGCCACAATCTTGTGGATTGTGGCGTGCGAGCAGCCCGGGCAGTAGTGCATGTTGGCGTCGGTCAAGAGGCGCGGCCTCCGATACACTATGTTGTCTTCCTTTTTGAGGCTATTCGGTTCCATTATTCTCCTCCTCTCTCGGCCCTGCGGGCTAAATGTTTCTCTCTTTGGCCATCTTCTCGGCCGCGTCCACAATCTCTGCCGGTGTCAGGATCACGCCGCTGCCCAGCCTGCCGAAGTGTTCCACGGGAATTCTGCCCGCCACGGCCAGGCGCACGTCGTCTATCATCTGGCCGGCGTTTAGCTCAACCACCAGCATGGCTTTGGAGCGAGCGGCCTCTCGGGCTATGGCCTCCTTTGGGAATGGCCACAGTGTGACGGGGCGCAGGAGCCCCATCTTGATGCCCTCTTCGCGGGCCAGCTCCACGGCCTTGGTGCACACCCTCGCCGAGGATCCGAACGCCACCAGCACAATGTCTGCGTCTTCGGTCTTTATCTCCTCGTAGCGGACGCATTCGCGCTCGGCCCGCGCATACCGGTCTTCGCGGTCTTGGTTCTTGGCCTCCATCATCGCGGGGTCCAGCTCCAGGCTCGTTATCCTGTTTTTGGGCATGCGGTGGCGCATGGTGCCGTTGGCGGCCCAGGGCGACCGTTCCTCCACCTCTTGGGCGGAGAGCCTGCGGCGCGGGGCGGGAAGCACCACTTTCTCCATCATCTGGCCAATGGTGCCATCGGCCAGAATCATGGCAGGGTTGCGGTATTCAAAGGCCCAGTCGAAAGCCACGGAGACGAAGTCCGCCATCTCCTGCACGCTGTCTGGCGCCAAGGTGAAGACGTGATAGTCTCCGTGCCCGCCGCCGCGGACGGCCTGATAGTAGTCTCCCTGGCTGGGCTGGATGGTGCCGAGGCCTGGGCCTCCGCGCATCACGTTGACAATGAGGCACGGCAGGTTGGCCCCGCACATATATGAAATGCCGCCCTGCATGAGGCTTATGCCCGGTCCCGATGACGACGTCATGGCCCTGCGGCCCGTGGCGGCCGCGCCGTAGACCATATGGATGGCGCTGACCTCGCTCTCCACCTGCATCACTGTCATGCCCGTCGAGGCCCAGGGTCGCTGGGCCATAAGGGTCTCCATCACTTCGCTCTGTGGAGTGATGGGGTAGCCGAAATAGGCGTCGACGCCGTAGCGTATGGCGGCGAGGGCCAGAGCCTCGTTGCCTTTCAGTAGTCTTGTCTCGTCGCTCATAGCTTCTGAAGCTCCTCCCTAAGCGAATTGGGGATTGTGGAGTGGCGGTAGACGGTTATGCAGCCGTCGGGGCATATCAGCGCGCAACTGGCGCAGCCTATGCACCTGTCAGGCCTCACTTGCTCCGAGTGGCGGAAGCCGCGCAGGTTAACCCCGCCGGAGAGGCGCAGCGTGTGCGCGGGGCATTCATAGACGCACAGCTCGCAGCCTTTGCACCGCTCCGCGTCGATCTCCACCACGCCCTGTTGCACCGTGGCGTGCACAATGCGCAAGACGGTCTGATGGATGCCCTCCGGCAGGCTTGCGCCGTCTTTTCTTTTGTCTGCCATTTTTCTTCTTCTCCTTTTCTTTTGCTTCCTTGCCGGCCAAGGGGCGCGCCCTGTGCCGGATGGCGAAAGCAAAGGAAACAACTTGCGCGCATAAGGCAAGCCCCTTTGGTATGCCTGCGCCTTAAAAGTGGCGTCAGCGGCGGGTTTTGGGGCGAAATTGCTTTATATGTGGTGAGATTGCAAAGTCGGGCTTCGCCCCAAGGGGTGAATTTTTCACTGACTGAGGCCCTGAACGTTAAAAAATAGTCCTTCACGTATGGTTCGCCATGCAATCTTGCGTATGGCAATCCCTTGCGGCCGACGGTGGGGCCCATGGCAAACGGAAAGGCCCGGCGCCATGACTATTGTCATGGCGCCGGGCCACTATGGTTTGGTTGTTCGGCCTACGCCGCCGATGCTAATACTCGTCCCAGCTCTTGATGGGCAACTCGTCCGCGCCCATGCGGCAGAAAGCCTTGATGAAGGCGCTGGCAAGCCGGGCGTTGGTGATGAGGGGCACGTTGAAGTCTATGGCGTCGCGGCGGATCTTATATCCGTTGGCCAGCTCGTTGTGGGTGAGGTCTTTCGGGATGTTCACCACCAGGTCGATCTTCTTGTCGCGGATGTAGTCCACCACGTTGGGCTGCATGTTTTCATCGGGCCAGTAGAGCAGTGTGCTGTCCACGCCATTCTCTTGGAGATATTTCTGAGTGCCGTGAGTGGCGAAGAGGTTGTAGCCCTTGCTCTTGAGCAGTCTGGCGGCCTCGAGCAGCTCCAGCTTGGCCCTGGCCCCGCCGGAGGAGATGAGGATGTTCTTCTTCGGAATCCTGTAACCCACGGAGAGCATCGACTCCAATATGGCGTCGTCAAACGTGTTGCCTATGCAACCCACCTCGCCGGTGGACGACATGTCGACGCCCAAGACCGGGTCGGCCTTTTGGAGGCGGGCGAAGGAGAACTGAGGTGCCTTGATGCCGACGTAGTCTATGTCGAAGAGGCTCTTTGAAGGCTTCTCCACAGGCAGGCCGAGCATGACGCGCGTGGCAAGCTCAATGAGGTTGACCTTGAGCACCTTGCTCACGAACGGGAACGAGCGCGAGGCTCGCAGGTTGACCTCAATGACCATGATCTCGTTGTTCTTGGCCATAAGCTGCATATTGAACGGGCCGCTGATCTCCAACGCTTTGGCAATCTTGCGGGCAACTTTCTTGATGCGCTTGACGGTCTCGACATAGAGTTTCTGGGGCGGGAAGACGATGGTGGCGTCGCCAGAGTGCACGCCGGCGAACTCAACGTGTTCCGATATGGCGTAGGCTATCACCTCGCCACCCTGGGCCACGGCGTCGAACTCAATCTCCTTGGCTTGCTCAATGAATTGCGAGACGACGACAGGGAACTCCTTGGAGACGTTGGCGGCCAGGTTGAGGAAATATTCCAGCTCCTCGCGGTTCGAGACCACGTTCATGGCCGCGCCGGAAAGCACGTAGCTCGGGCGCACCAAGACGGGGAATCCCACCTCGTCTACGAACTTATATATGTCGTCTATCGTCGTCAGCTCGCTCCAGCGCGGCTGGTCAATGTGCAGCTCGTCAAGCAGGCTTGAGAACTTGGAGCGGTTCTCGGCCCTGTCGATGTTGATGGGCGACGTGCCGAGGATGGGCACATTGCGGCGATAGAGCTTCATGGCCAGGTTGTTAGGAATCTGGCCGCCCACCGAGACAATCACGCCCCTGGGGTTCTCCAGCTCAATGATGTCAAGCACCCTCTCCTCTGTCAGCTCGTCAAAATAGAGGCGGTCGCACACGTCATAGTCCGTCGAGACGGTCTCGGGGTTGTAGTTTATCATGACGGAGCGCAGGCCCTGGCTCTTGATGGTGTTGATGGCGTTCACCGAGCACCAGTCAAACTCTACCGATGAGCCGATGCGGTAGGCTCCGGAGCCCAGCACGATGACGGAGCGATGGTCGCCAACGTAGTGCACGTCGTTCTCCGTGCCGCAGTAGGTGAGGTAGAGGTAGTTGATCTGGGCGGGGAACTCGCCGGCCATGGTGTCTATCTGCTTGACAACCGGCACGATGCCGCGGCTCTTGCGGTAGGTGCGGACCTCAAGCTGCTGGTCTTCCATCTTGCGGCTGCCGTCCTTGCCCACCAGGCGGGCAATTTGGAAGTCGCTGAAGCCGCACTTCTTGGCCTCGCGGAGCAGGTCGTCCGGGATGTCTTGTATCTTGTTGGCCTCCGTGAGCTTGCGGCGGATCTGGTCGAGATGTTGCAGCTTATAGAGGAACCACTTGTCAATCTTGGTGATGTTGTGGATCTCGTCCACCGTCATGCCGCCCGCCATGGCCTCGCTTATGGCGAAGACGCGCTTGTCTGTCGGGTTCTCCAGCTCTTGGCGGATGTCTATGCCCTTGAGCGGCTGGTTGGCGCAGAAGCCGTGCATGCCCTGGCCCACCATGCGGAGGCCTTTCTGGATGACCTCTTCAAAGCAACGGCCGATGGCCATGATCTCGCCAACCGACTTCATGCTGGAGCCAATCTGCTTGGAGACTCCGGCGAACTTGCCCAGGTCCCAACGCGGGATTTTGCACACAATGTAGTCCAGCGCCGGCTCAAAGAACGCCGGGGTGGTCTTGGTGACGGAGTTCTTGAGCTCCCAGAGGCCGTAGCCAAGGCCCAGCTTGGCCGCCACGAAGGCCAGAGGATAGCCCGTGGCCTTGGAGGCCAGGGCCGACGAGCGGCTCAGGCGAGCGTTGATCTCGATGACGCGGTAGTCTTCCGAGAAGGGGTCGAGGGCGTACTGGACGTTGCACTCGCCCACGATGCCCACGTGGCGCACAATCTTTATGGCAAGCTCGCGGAGCTTGTGATACTCGCTGTTGGAGAGCGTCTGCGACGGGGCCACCACGATGCTCTCGCCGGTGTGGATGCCGAGAGGGTCGAAGTTCTCCATGTTGCAGACGGTGATGCAGTTGTCATAGGCGTCTCGAACCACCTCATACTCCACCTCTTTCCATCCCTTGAGGCTCTCCTCGACGAGGATCTGGTTGGAGTATGACAGGGCGTTCTCGGCGCGCCGGATCAGCTCCTCGCGGTTGGAGCAGAAGCCGGATCCCATGCCGCCGAGGGTGTAGGCGGCGCGGACAATGATGGGGAAGCCGATCTTGTCTGACGCCGCCAAGGCCTCCTCCACGGTGTTCACGGCGATGCTGTGGGGGGTCTTGACGTCGATGCTCTTCAGCATGTTGGCGAAGATCTCGCGGTCCTCTGTGTCGATGATGGCCTCCACGGGGGTGCCGAGCACCTTCACGCCATACTTCTTCAACACGCCGCCCTTGAAGAGGGACACGCCGCAGTTGAGGGCCGTCTGGCCGCCAAAGGAGAGCAAGATGCCGTCCGGCTTCTCTTTCTTTATGACCTGCTCGACGAAGTAAGGGGTCACGGGCAGGAAGTAGATCTTGTCCGCAATGTTCTCCGACGTCTGGATTGTCGCGATGTTTGGGTTGATGAGAACGGTCCTGACTCCCTCCTCCTTGAGAGCCTTGAGGGCCTGCGACCCCGAATAGTCAAACTCGCCGGCTTCGCCAATCTTGAGGGCGCCGGAGCCAAGGATGACCACTTTCCTTACTTCGTGTACCATTATATATGTGTGAGATGAAATCTCTGCGTTATTCTCGTCGCGCCGCCGTCGTCTAACAGCCGCAGCCGATGCCTGAAGCGCGCATTACGGCAAAATTACTCATTTTTCCTTCATACTCCCTTACGCTCCCGCGGCATTATAACTCTTTGTGAAATAATGAGGGGCGGCGGGCGTTTTGTCGGATGGTTGTCGTACCTTTGCTGTCTGTTTCTTGGCCTTTTGCGCCATATTTTTCAGGGTCGGGGCCTCATCAGCCCCGCCGCTCGTCAGCAAAGTTCGTTTGTCAATCCCATTGGTGGCGGTCGCTAGGCCAAGCTGCCGCGGGTCGTTCCCCTTTTTTCTTAGTGTCTCCTTCTTGCGCCCGCTCGTGCGCCGCGGGGGGGGCGGCTATTGCCTTTTGATGCCGCTGCGGCTAATTTTATAAAATATTATGTGTTAAAATTAGCCTCGAATGTTGCGCAATATGTATTTGTATGCTAATTTAGCGACTGCGAACAGGGCAGAATGGACTATGTGCTGCAAAAGCGCGGCCTGCGGCTCTATCCGGCCTTTATGCTGTAACAGACTGAAAAACTATCCTTAATGAGCCATACCGTCATATTGTTTCCGAGCTGTAGCCACTCGAGACTCCGCGTGATTTGGCGGTTGGCCATGCCCTCCTCTTATTTTCCCCATAGTTATTGAATTGTTAAAAGAGAAAGCCTCAGTCTATATGCTTAATTAACGAACAGGACATAACGGCAAGGGCTGTCAACGATCAAAGCAACCAACAAACAAACTAATACAAGCATCAAGAAGACCATGACAAAAGAGAGATTTGCCAGAATTGGCGGAGCCTGCCGCGTCGAAGCCCGGCGCGGCAGGGACGATGAAAAGAGACGCCGCGCCGGCGCGCTGGGCATTATGGCGGGCGGCTCGAGAATGTGTATCACTAATCGTTAACTGAAAAAGAAACGTAGAAATGAGAAGATTTTCAGGCAACTTAGCCGCCGGCCTCGTCGCGCTGCTGATGCTCCTGCTTGGGCAGGTGGCGTGGGCGCAAGGGGAGCGCACCATCAGCGGCACAATCAAGGACGGCCATGGCCAGCCCGTGGTGGGCGCGGCCGTGGTGGAGGAAGGGACGACAAACGGAACCGTGGCCGACATTGACGGCAAGTTCCAGCTGCGCGTCAACTCCAACAAGATCAAGGTCAGCTTCATAGGCTATGAGAACCAAGAGATTGACGTAACGGGCAAGACGACCGTGGACGTGGTGATGAAGGAGGACAACGTGGAGCTCGATGACATCGTCGTCGTGGGCTACGGCGCTATGAAGCGCTCGGATATGACCGGCTCCGTCGTCTCGGTGGGAGACGACGCCATAAAGAAGTCTGTCGTGACGTCTGTCGACCAGGTCCTCCAGGGCCGCGCGGCCGGCGTCTCCATCCAGGCCAACTCTGGTCAACCCGGCGCCTCGACCTCCATCAGGATTCGCGGCACGAACTCGCTCAACGCCTCGAACCAGCCAATCTTCGTCATCGACGGGGTGGTCATCGACGCCGCCACGAGCGACGCCAACAGCAACCCGCTCTCCAGCATCAACCCGTCGGACATTGTGTCGATGGACGTGCTCAAAGACGCGTCCGCCACGGCCATCTACGGCTCCCGCGCGTCTAACGGCGTCATCATGATCACCACAAAGAAAGGCAAGAGCGGCGAGAGCACCATCACATATGACGGCTACGCCGGATGGCAGGAGATGCCGGTGCAGCTCGATATGCTCAACCTCCGCGAATATGCCGAGCATCACAACGCGCGCGCCGAGAAGGGCACGGGCGTCGACGCCAGCTCCGCCTTCGTGCGCCCCGACCTGCTGGGCGAGGGCACCAATTGGCAAGACGAGCTGTTCCGCAAGGCGGTCATGCAAAGCCACAACCTCTCCATAACGGGCGGCAAAGACAAGACCACCTACGCCCTCAGCGGCGGCTATCTGGACCAGGAGGGCATCGCCGAGGGTTCCAGCTTCAAGCGCGTCTCTTTCCGCGGCTCCATTGACTCCGAGGTGAAGAAGTTCCTCCGCTCCGGCGCCAACTTCAACTTCTCCGAGAGCAAGCAGGAGGTGGGCGTTGACAACGGCGTCATCATGAGCGCCCTCATGCAGCAGCCCACGGTGGCCGTCACCAGCCCCGACGGCTCTTTTGACGGCCCCGACGACGTCTGGATGCCGCTCAACCCGCTCGGCTTGGCCAAGCTCAAGACCAACTATAACAGGAAGATAAACTTCCGCTTCGGCGCCTATGTGGAGGCCGACATCATAGACGGTCTCAAGCTCAAGAGCGAAGTCTCGGCCGACTATAATTTCAACAGGGACTACTATTATTGCCCGGACTACAAGTTCGGCGTCCTTACGCAAGACATCCGCACCAGCGAATGGACTAAGACCAACACGCGCTACTGGAGCTGGAGAAACACGCTTACCTATGACAAGGTGTTTGCCGAAATCCACAACCTCAACGTCATGGTGGGTCAGGAGATGAACCACAGCAACTATGAGTATCAGTTCGCCTCCGTCAACGGATTCTCTTCCAACACCACGCCAGACATCTCGGCCGGCGACGCCAGCACCAGCAGCGCCAAGGGCTATAAGAACGACAGCTCCATCTCGTCCCTCTTCGGCCGCGTCTTCTACTCGTTCGACGACCGCTACCTGCTCACGGCGACAATCCGCCGAGACGGCTCCAGCAAGTTCTCCGAGGACAACCGTTGGGGCTGGTTCCCCTCTGCGGCTTTGGCTTGGAAGGTCTCCAACGAGAATTTCTTCCCCGAGCAGGATGTCTTGACAAACACCAAGCTCCGTCTCGGCTGGGGTCAGACGGGTAACCAGAACGTATCCGACTGGGCGTATATGTCCATCCTCTCATACAAGACCACGCCATGGGGCACGGGCGTCTTGACGGGCAACACCGCCAACCCCGACCTGGAGTGGGAGACCACGGACTCCTATAACGTCGGTCTCGACCTCTCGTTCCTCTCCAACCGCATTGAGCTGATCGCTGACGCCTACTACAAGAAGACGCGCAACCTGCTGCTCCAGCTCCCGCTGCCGGCGTTCCTCGGCTCCGAGGGCTACGGCGCCGCCTCCAACCCGTGGGGCAACGTGGGCTCTCTGGAGAACAAGGGTTTGGAGCTGACTCTCAACACGGTCAATATTGACAAGCACGGATTCTCTTGGCGCACCAACCTGGTCTTCTCGCTCAACCGCAACAAGGTCAAGGAACTCGACTCTGCCAGCTCCACCATTGACAAGACGTATCAGATCGGCTCGTCAAAATATACAGTCACGCGCACCGTGGCAGGCAAGCCCATAGGCCAGTTCTGGGGATATAAGGTGATAGGCCGGTTTGACAAGCCCGAAGATTTCTTCTACACTGACAGCGACGGCAACGTCCACCAAGTGGCTCTCCCGGAGGGCAACATAATTGACAAGAACGGCACCTTTATCGGTGACTACCGCTTCGCCGACCTCAATGGCGACGGCGTGATCAACAATGAGGACTGCACATTCATTGGCAACCCCGAGCCCAAGTTCACCTACGGCATCGGCAACAGCTTCTCTTGGAAAGGAATAGACCTCACGGTCTTCTTCTCCGGCAGCTATGGCAACGACGCCATGAACTTCACCCGCAGCCGAATTGAGGACCCACGCGTCAACAGCAACATCCTCAAGCATGCGCTCAACTACGCCAAGGTGGAGAAGATCGACCCCAACGGCCCCGATGACGACTACCGTAACCTCCACGTGGTGGGCGGCGACAGCAAGATGGCCGCCATGCAGGTGTCTGACGCCAACGCCAACTACACCCGCGCCTCCGACCTCTTCGTGGAAGACGCGTCTTACATCCGCCTGCAGAACGTATCGCTCAGCTACACGTTCCCAAGCAGCTGGAAGTGGATGAGCGCCGCGCGCCTCTCCAACATCCGCGTCTACGCCAACGTGCAGAACGTCTACACCTGGACGAAATATAAGGGTATGGACCCCGAGATCGGCGCCATGTATGGCGACGCGCTCATGACGGGCTTCGACTATGGCCGCTACCCGTCGCCGCGCATCTTCACTTTCGGCCTCTCGGCTAGCTTCTAAGTTGTTAATATTAATAACTTAACACTAAATTGACAATGAGAAACGACATATTCATAGGCGCTTTGGCTCTAGGTTCTCTCTCCCTCGCCGGTTGCGATGACTTCCTGACGAGCGAGAACACCTATCAGGCCAATGAGGACTCCTATTTCGTTGGGGAGGAGCCCGTCGAGAGCGCCATATACCCCCTCTACAACTACGTGTGGGCGGGCTTCAACGAGAAGTTTTACTACAGCATTGGCGACGGGCGCGCGAACAACATCACGGCCCGTTGGTCGGACTACATCTACCCCTACACCAACTTCACCGAGACCAGTCTCAGCCCCGGCCTGAGCGACGCGTGGGGTTCTTTCTACAGCGTTGTGGCCCAGAGCAACAACGCCATAAACAACATCCGCTACAAGTCCACAGGCATCTCTGACGAGTTCCGAGCCGGGTCTGTGGCCGAGTGCCGGTTCATGCGCGGCGTGGCCTACTGGTACATCGCCTCCGTTTGGGGCAAGGCCATCATTTATGAGAACACCGCCGCCATGGTGAACAACACCGTCGTGCCGGCAAACCGCCGCACGGACGCCATGGAGTTCGCCATCCGAGACCTGGAGTATGCTGCCAAAAACCTGCCCGAAACCGAGCGAGGCGAGGGCCGAGTGAACAAATATGCCGCCTACGGCATGCTCAGCCGCCTCTACCTCTCCATGGCCGGCCTCACGACAGAGGGGCAGTACGACGGCTCCAACATCGCCACCGACTTCAACCGCGGCCAGAGGAACCCGTATTATCTCGACCTGGCGCGCAAGGCTGCGAAGAAGTGCATCGAGGAAGGCCCCTACGCGCTCGTCAGCAACTATGGCGACCTCTTCAGCGTTGCCGGCACCAACAACAACTCCGAGAGCATCTTCCAACTCCAGTGGCTAAAGGGATCCACGTCCGCCATTGGCGGCTGCGCCAACCCCATGCCCGCGTTCTTCAGCTGGAGCACCATGGTGGGCGAGGTCAACTGGGGCGGAGCCACCTACGCCAGCTACGACCTGGTTCGCACCTACGACCCGCAAGACCGGATCCGCCGACACTACACCATCGCCACGGTGGGTGAGTACTATCCCAACCTCAACAAGAAGAACGGCGGCTACACCTACAACGAGACCGAGACGGGCTATGACAACAAGTGCGGAGTGGTCAAATATGTCATCGGCAAGATGGACGACAACGGGCAGAGCTACCAGCAAAGCTCCGGCCTCAACACCTACATGATGCGCCTCCCCGAGGTCTACTTCAACTACGCCGAGGCATGCATGGGCAATAATGAGTTCCTCAAAGACGAAGAGCCGCTCAGCTACCTCAACAAGGTGCGCCAGCGCGCCGGGATGCCGGACATCACCAGGCTCGACTATGAGACGCTCGCCTATGAGCGCCGCATTGAGCTGGCTTTCGAGGGCCAATATTGGTATGACCTGCTGCGCCGCTCATACTACAAGGAGAGCGAGGTGGTCAACTACCTCAACAGCCAGGAGCGTAACGCCGGCTACAAGTGGAACGAGGCCGAGGCCTGCCAATATGAGAAGACGTCCGACGGCACGGGCGTCTCCGTAGCCACCGAGGCGCGCCTCCTGTTGCCCATCTCTGACGTCGACGCAGGCCGAGACCCGCTCCTGAATCAGGAGCCCGTGGCATACAACTTCGGCGAGCGCGAGGTGGACGAGGCCACCCTCTTTGATTAACGGGCGCTTGCCCAGTCTACTTTGGCTTTTTAACCAGAAAAACAAGAAATGATGAAAGCGCTAAAATATATCTGCCTGTCGGGTCTCGTGATCTCCGCTGCGGCCTTCACGGGCTGCGAGGAGGATGACGACTACTTCGACTCCGACGCCCAAAAGAAGAGCATCGTGGTGGAGAGGGTATACTTGGAAGATGCCGAGAGCAAGACACCTGACCGTGACATAACCGGCACCTTTGCCCGCGTGGGGCAGCTGATCCGCCTTGAGGGCTCGGGACTGTACGGCATGAAGAAAGTCTACATCAACGGCTATGACACCTACTTCAACCGCGCCTATGTGTCAGACAACTCCATGCTCATCACCATCAACAAGAACACGCCAATCGTAAGCGCCGACCCGGCGGAGCGCAACAAAATCCGTCTTGTCAAGGACAAGGCCGAGTTCACGTTTGACAACCTTGTCATCCGCGCCGCCAGCCCGTCGGTTGAGAAACTCAGCTGCACCATGCCGCAGCCTGGTGAGAAGGTGACGGTCTACGGTGCCAACCTTCAGGAGACTGCCAAGGTCA
Source organism: uncultured Bacteroidales bacterium (assembly GCA_934699135.1). Taxonomy (GTDB): domain Bacteria; phylum Bacteroidota; class Bacteroidia; order Bacteroidales; family Marinilabiliaceae; genus W3P20-009. Next base: position 71,357 of record CAKUVM010000002.1, on the reverse strand, counting down.
CGCTGCCTGGCGGCGTCGAGGTCACTGAGGGCATAGAGTCTGACAATGAAGACGGCGAGTGGTTCAGCTTCGTGATGCCCGACGGCGTCACCGAGGGGGGCATCCTCTCTTTTGAGTGCGCCAACGGCGTGGGCAAGACTCCCGCCTACTTCAACTACACCAAGGGCCTCATCCTCAACTTCGACGGCGTGGGCGTGCAAGGCTTCTGGGGCGGCAAGGATGATGATGGCAACATCAAGGCCGGAGCGTCAATGGTCTATGACACCGACCTTGTCGACGACCCTGCAGGATCGGGACGAGGCCTGTGCCTGCCCCTCATCCCGCAGCGTCTGCTTGACGAGGGCGGCATTGCCTCCGGCAAGCCCAGGGCCTCGGAGTGCTGGACGGCCGGCAATGACGAGCCGACCGACGACTGGAGCCGAGTCTTTGACATCATCCCGGCCGAGACGTCGACCAACGACATCGCCATCCAGTTCGACATATACTGCCCGCAGGAGTGGACGGGCACGGGCTTCATTGAGCTCTGCCTCATCAACAACTTCAACTTCGCCGGCATAGGCTCTGACGATGACAACGAGGCGAGCATGGCGGCCTACTGCGTGCCCTGGATAAAGGGCGGCGAGATTGTGCCTTTCAAAAACGATGGCTGGCAGACCGTCACCGTGCCGTTCTCCAGCATCCTGGCCGATGGCAAGCGCCCGTCGGAGTCCAACACCTTTGGCGGTTTCTTCGAGAAGACTTTCCAAGACGTCGTTGACGCGCGCAACAGCGCGTCGTACCGCAACTTCGGCATGGGCTTCGTCAACACAGATTTCTCTTATGATGGCGTGGACGTTGTCTCGGACAAGTTCACTGGCCCAAGCGTCTTCGTCGACAACTGGCGCATCGTGCCCATCAAGTCGGAGAAGGTCTCTGACTATCCTGAGGACGATGAGGACTGACAAGCAAAAGAGGCCTAGCGCGGCGCGGCGATGACCCGCGCCGCAAGCCTCAAAACAAAATTTTAGACTGACGATCTTATGAAACGCAACAAAATAATCTTCCCACTCGCGGCTTTGGCGGTTCTCTGCGCGGCCTGCGATGACGACAAGATGGACTGGGGGATGCCCGAAGGCCAGAACCCAATCTCCGGAGCCGACGCCATACCGCTATCGGTCAAGGAGCAGATCAACAACTACGACTACCTCAAGAACTACGTCGAGGCCTATCGAAGCCGCGTGGGGGCGCAATTCGTCCTGGGTCTGGGAATGGGCGCCGCCAGCTACCTCGATGACGACGTCTATAGGCGCGTGGCCAACGAGAACTTCCAGATGTTCACCCTAGGCAACGCCATGAAACAGGGCGTAATGGTCAAGAACGACGGCACGATAGATTTCTCCACCGTCGATAAGTTCCTTGCCACCCTCCCGGCCGATGGCAAAGTCTACGGCCACAACTTCATCTGGCACACTCAGCAAAACCAGTCATACCTCAAGAGCCTCATCGCCCCGGAGATGGTCATTGAGGCTGAAGGCGACATTGCCAACATGCTGGCAGGCGACGCCTCCGACTTCAACGGCGGCACCAACGGCGGGTGGGGCAGCTGGGGCAGCGGCAAAGAGTCTGCCGACGTGGTTGACGGCGGCGTGGACGACTCCAAGTGCCTCAACCTCGTCAACAAGGGAGACGGCAACGCCTGGGAGGCGCAGTGCGCCTACACATTTGGCGAGATGCTCAAGAAAGACGTGACCTACGTCATCAAGTTCCAGGCTCGCGTTGAGGCCGGCGCGGGCGAGCTTCAGTTCCAATACCAGAACAGCTCGACCTACAGCAGCCAGGGCGGCTACAACACCTTTACCGTAGGAAGCGACTGGACCACATGCCAATATGAGTTCACCATAACTGACTTTGACGATGTGGATCGCATAATCCTCAACTTCGGCAAGGTCGGCGGCTCCTATTTCATTGACAACATTGAGTTTGGCGAGAAGCAGGAAGACCCTATGACCAACGTGCTGGCGGAAGATGACAGCAACTTCGACGGCGGCACGAAAGGCAAATGGGGCAGCTGGGGCAACGACTCTTCTTCTGACGTGAGCGAGAGCGGCGCCGGCCACTCCGGAGACTACTGCATGGTCTTGACCAACCCCAAAGACGGGTCGGACTACTATGTGGCGCAGGCCGCATACACTTTCGATGAGCCTTTCGTGGTGGGAGAAACATACATCTTGCAGTTCTACGCCAAGGCCGAAATGGCCGGAGCCTCCGTGCAGTTCTGCGTGCAGAACTCCTCTGACTACTCTGGCGAGGGCTACAAGAGCTACGACCTCGGCACCGATTGGACGCTCATTGAGCACGAATACACATGCTCAAAAGAGGGCATGAACCGAATCCTCATCAACTTTGGCAAGTTCGCCACCAAGTTCTACATCGACGATGTCAAGTGGGGCGTGAAGAAATCCACTAACAAGTCGCTCAAAGCCACCAAGATATATTACGTCCTCAAGACCCCCGAGCAGAAATATGAGGCTCTGGACAAAGCCATGGAGGCTTGGATCAAGGGCATGTTTGAGCATATCAATGGCGACCAGCGCTTCGTGGCGTGGGATGTCATCAACGAGGCCATCAACGACGGTGGCGGAAGGCGAGGCATCAACGGCGTCTTTGGCGGCAGCTGGACGGAAGACGACGTGACCTATTATGACGAGGAACCCACAGAGACGGAGCAAGACGGCCTCAGCCTCAACTGGTCCACAAGCACTGGCAATCAGCACTTCTACTGGGGATACTATATGGGCATGGACTATGCCGTCAAGGCATTCCAATACGCCCGCAAGTATGCCGATGAGAACGGCCTCTCCAGCCTCAAGCTCTTCTACAACGACTATAACCTGGAGACCAACCCCACCAAGCTGGCCGAGGCCATCTCTTTCGTCAACGACATTGACGCGGCCAACGGCTCCCCCATCGTCGACGGCATCGGCACGCAGATGCACGTCCAGAGCGGCATCGCGCGCGCTGACATAGACAATATGTTCAAGACGCTTGCCGCCACGGGCAAGCTGATCCGCGTGACTGAGCTTGACGTGGCCACGGGCAGCTCTGCGCCTAGCTCCGCGCAGCTGGAGCAGCAGGCCAAGACTTATCAAGACATCTTCGAGAGCTATATAGAGAACGTGCCAGAGGCGCAGCGCAGCGGCATCACCATCTGGACGCTCTCCGATGCCGAGGAGGAGCACGTATATTGGCTCAAGGGAGACGCCCCCAACCTCTTCGACGCCAACCTGACGCGCAAGTGGGCCTACAAGGGAGTGTGTGACGCCATTGCGGGCGAAGACATCGGCGCTAAACTCTCTGGAGACAAGTGGCAAGAGAAAAACTACTCCGACCGCACAGACAGCGAGGAGGAGGAAGACAAAGAGTAGCCCGAAAACTGCAGGTTAAACAATAGTTAACGGCCGCCCTGTCATAATTTGGCGGGGCGGCCTTATTTGTGTCACATTTACCTCTTTGGGTTTCAGTCTTGTTAGCCTGAGTCTGAACTTCTAAGAGCCGAAGAATTATTTGGCCGCAAACGATTATATTTCTTTGCAGAAATTAATTATCTTTGGTCTGTAAAGCGAACAGAACAGAACGGATAACATGAAAATCACACTCATTGCCGCGCTTGCCACGTGTTTGTGGCTGTCGTCCGCCGATGCCGTGTCGCAATGCCGCATCGTCGGGAGTGGGGCGGATCGCCAACTCCTGGTAGATGGCAAGCCATATATCATCTTGGGCGGAGAGCTGGGGAATTCCACAGCGTCATCAGAGGCCGATGTTGAGCGTCTTTTCCCAAAACTCGCGCGTATGGGGCTCAACACCGTGCTCGCCCCAGCCTATTGGGATCTGCTTCAGCCGTCTGAAGACGAGTTCGACTTCACCCTCACCGACGCGGCCATCCGTGAGGCCCGGGCCAACGGGCTGAAGGTTGTCTTCTTGTGGTTCGGGGCTTGGAAAAACTCCATGAGCTGCTACGCCCCCGAGTGGTTTAAGCGGGACGTGCGCAAATATCCGCGCGCCCAGACGCGCTCGGGCAAACCTCTGGAGATCGCCAGCGCGTTCTCTGAGGATGTCTTCAAGGCAGACAGCCGGGCCTTCGACGCCCTTGTGGCGCACATTGTCGAGACCGACACGGCTCACACCGTCATAATGCTTCAGATCGAGAACGAGATTGGCATGCTCGAAGACGCCCGCGACTTCTCGCCCGCCGCCTCGAGTCTCTATGGCAAGGAGGTGCCGAGGAAGCTCATTGACCACCTGGTGACCCACAAGGCCGATCTCCAGCCGGGCCTTATGGATCTGTGGCGGGCCAACGGCGCCAAGACGTCCGGCACGTGGGCCCAGGTCTTCGGCGCGGACGACTATGGGCAGGAGGTCTTTATGGCCTACCACTACGCCTCTTACGTCGGGCGCATGGCCGAGGTGGCGCGACGGCGTACCGACATGCCGCTCTACGTCAACGCCGCCCTCAACAGCAGGGGGCGCAGGCCGGGGCAATACCCGTCGGCCGGGCCTTTGGCGCACCTTATGGATGTGTGGCGATGCGCCGCGCCGCAGATAGACTTCTTCTCGCCAGACATATACGACGCCGGCTTCACCTCATGGGTGGCCAGCTACGCCACGGGCGGCAACGCGCTCTTCATCCCCGAGATGCGCCTCTGCGAAGACAACGGGGCGCAAGCCTTCTATGCCATTGGGCAGCACAAGGCGTTGGGCGTGAGCCCTTTCTCCATAGAGAACGGGCGCGAGGGCGGCAAGTTGAGCAAAGCCTACGCGGCTCTATCCTCGCTCGTGCCTCTCTTGGCGCGGGGCGGCGAGCGCAGGGGCGTATATTTTGAGAGAGCCGAAGACGAGGCCCGTTGGCAGGCCGACGATGTGGATGTCACGGCGCGCCACTTCTTCACCTTGCCGTGGGACTCCCGCGCCACCGATGGCTCCGTGTGGCCGGCGGCCGGCGCCCTGGTGCTGAGGCTCGCCCCGATGGAATATGTGGTGGCCGGCTCCGGCGTGGTGCTGACGTTTGCCGGGCGGGGCGAGGCCGCCGCCGAGGCCGCGCTGGGCGAGGATGGCTTCGCCCTGGCGGGTGGCTCTGAAGCTGCGGCGCGGCCCTGGACGGCGAAAAAAAGGGTGGGCATAGCCTACGTTGACGAGGTGGAACCCAGTCCCGATGGCTCCCTGCGCAGGCTCCGCCGCCTAAATGGCGATGAGGATCATCAGGGGCGGCACGTCCGCATAGGGGTCGATGGTTTTCAGATTCTTCACGTGAAACTATATGAATATTAATGCTTATGTCAATAAATAACAAGACGCTTGCCGCTGCTCTTGCCGCTGCGTTGGCATGGTTGGCGTCTTTCACCGCCACGGCGCAGCAGTTCGACGTCATCAAGGGCGGCAAGCCCGTGGATCTGTGCGTCTCCGCGGGAGCGGATAAGGGCGTGCTGCGCGCGGTCAATAGCTTGGCCGCGGACATTGAGGCCATCTGTGGCTCCCGTCCCGCCATTGTGAATGAGATTTCGGCGTCCGCGCCGCAGGTGGTCATAGGCCAGGTGGACGATGAGATGATCCGCCAGACGGGCGTCAGCCCCGTCCTGCTGCGAGACTCGGCAGAGAAACACCTCATTGTGGTCTCGCCTGAGCGTCTCACGGTGGCGGGCGCGGACAAGAGGGGCGTCATCTACGGCATCTACACCCTTAGCGAGAGGCTTGGCGTGTCGCCATGGGCCTGGTGGGCCGACGTGCCTGTGGCCCATAGGGCCGACGTGGCTTTGCCCGCAGGCACGTCCACGCAGGGTTGCCCAAAGGTCAAGTACCGCGGCATCTTCATCAATGACGAGTGGCCGTCTTTCGGCTGGTGGTGCGCGTCTAAGTTTGGCGGGGTCAACTCCAAGGCCTATGAGAAGGTCTTCGAGCTGCTCCTGCGCCTCAAAGCAAATTTCTTGTGGCCGGCCATGTGGGCCTCCGCTTTCTATGATGACGACCCCGCCAACGGCCCGCTGGCCAACGAGATGGGCATAATCATGGGCACGTCGCACCATGAGCCCATGGCCTTGGCGCAGCAAGACTGGAAGAGGCGCGGCACGGGGCCGTGGAACTACAAGACCAACGCCGACGGCCTGGAGAAGTTTTGGCGCACGGGCATCGAGCGTTGCAAAAACTGGGAGACAGTGGTGACCGTGGGCATGCGCGGCGATGGTGACGAGCCCATGGGCGCAAGCACCGAGATCGACCTCCTCACAAAGATTGTAAAACGCCAGCGCAAGATCATTGCCGACGTGACGGGCAAGAAAGCCAGCAAGACGCCGCAAGTCTGGGCTCTGTACAAGGAAGTGCTTGACTATTACGAGAAAGGTATGAAAGTGCCGGACGACGTCACGCTCCTCCTTTGCGATGACAACTGGGGCAACGTGCGCCGACTGCCAGACATCGGCTCCAAGCCTCGCCAAGGCGGCTACGGCATGTATTATCACGTCGACTACGTGGGCGACCCGCGCAACTACAAGTGGCTCAACGTCTCGCAAGTGGAGAGGATATGGGAGCAGATGGAGCTGTGCTATGAGCACGGGGTGCGTCAGCTCTGGATTCTCAACGTGGGCGACCTCAAGCCGATGGAATACCCAATCCAGTTTTTCCTCGACTTGGCGTGGAACCCCGAGGCTATGGGAGCGGCGGACATCCGCCAGCACACGGTAAACTTCTGCAAAACGCAGTTTGGCCCCGACCATGCCGAGGAGATTGCCGACATGATTGCGCGCTACACCAAATATAACAGTCGCCGCACGCCTGAGATGCTTGACGACCAGACGTTCAGCCTGGATAACTATGACGAGTGGCAGCGCGTGCGAGACGACTATCGGGAGTTGGAAGACGAGGCCCTGCGCCTGGCCTACATCATGCCGCGGGAGATGGACGACGCTTTTGACGAGCTGGTGCTCTTCCCCATCGCGGCCTGCGCCAACCTCTACGATATGTATTATTCCGTGGCCCGCAACAAACAGCTGGCCGCGCAAGCCGACCCGCAAGCCAACGCGTGGGCCGACAGGGTCAAGGCCCTCTATGAGCGAGACTCTCTCCTGACCTGGCACTACAACCACGACATTGCCGGCGGCAAGTGGAACCATATGATGGATCAGACCCACATCGGCTACACATATTGGCAGCAGCCCGAGGCGCAGGTGATGCCCGCCGTGGCCTACGTCAAGGCCGATGAGCAGTCAAAGGCCGGCACCATGCTCTTCATTGAGGGCGACGGCTACGTCTCCATCAACGCCGAGAGGCCGTCGCGCCAGAGCGGCGACTGGACCCTCGTCCCGAACCTGGGCCGAACGGGCTCGGCACTCACAGCGCGGGCGGTCACGCCCGCCACGTGGCTCGAATATGACGTAGAGTTCGCCTCCAGTGGCACTCCGAAGCTCCAAGTAGTCTTGTCTCCCACGCTCAATTATGGCGGCACCGGCCACAAGCTGGCAGTCTCGATTGATGGTGGCGAAGAGAAAGTGATAGACGTCCACGGCATCGACGGAGGTTGGGATTCAGAGGGGCAGAAAAACTTGCAGCTCAACGCCGGAATGGGCGAAGGCTGGGTGCCCATCAACGGCTCGCTCGATGAGAACACTTGGCGCAAGTGGGTCGGCGAGAACGCCATAATAGTGGGTCAGAAACTTGACGAGGTGAAAGCAGGCAAGCACACCATCAGAATCAGGCCGGCCGACCCCGCCATGGTTTTCCAAAAGGTAATGATAGACATGGGCGGGCTGAAGCCCTCTTACCTGGGCGCGCCTCCCACCCCGGTCACTTTCAAGGAGTAACGAACCATAAAAGACAGTCAGCATGAAAATATTTTCCAATCACATTGGGGCGTGGGTCGCCCTTGCTGCCTTGGCCGTCCCGTGCGCCGCATGGGCCAAGGTGTCGCCATCGGCGTGGATCACGAGTGGCATGGTCATTCAGCGCGGGCAGGAGGTGTGCCTCACCGGCACGGCCGATGCCGGCGAGGTCGTGGTGGCCGAGTTCGATGGCGAGGCTCCGGTAGCCGCCTCCGGCAAAAAGGTCAAGGGCGAGTTTCGAGCCACCGCAGACGCCGACGGTCGTTGGAGCCTGACGCTGCCGTCGTTGCGAGCCGGCGGGCCATACGTCATTTCCATTGCGGGCCAGCGGCTTGAAGACATTATGGTTGGCGACGTGTTCTTCTGCTCAGGCCAGAGCAACATGGAGCTGCCCGTGAGCCGCGTAATGGACAAATATGCGGCCGAGGTCGACGGCACTGTCAACGATGAGGTGAGGATGCTCCGCGTGAAGCTCAACCCTGTCTATGACGGCCCAGCGGCCGACGTCTTGACCGACGGCTGGAAGACGCTGAACCATGACAACGCCATGGACTTCTCCGCCGTGGCCTATTTCTTCGCACGGGAGATGCAGGCCGCCACGGGCGTGGCCATCGGCGTGGTGGAGTCCGCCGTGGGTGGCTCGCCCATCGAGGCGTGGATGAGCCGCGAACAGCTTCAGAGCCAAGGCTTCCGCCTGGCTCTGAGCAAGGCCGACGTCAACGCCGACCCCGCCTACCGCAAGGTGGTGGAAGACTATGGCAAAGCGGCGGGCGACCATTGGGAGGCCGTCCTTGCCGCCAAAGAGGGAGAGCTGGCGCAAGACTGGAAAGCCGAGGGCTATGACGACTCCCGGTGGGAGACCGTCAACGCCGTGGCGGACGGCTGGGCCTGCGACAGCCTCGGGGCCTTCAACGGCGCCCACTGGTTCCGCAAGACGGTGAACGTCTCGGCCAGTCAGGCCGCGCTGCCCGCAACATTGCGCCTCGGCGCGCTTGTCGATGCCGACGAGGCGTGGGTCAATGGCGTAAAAGTGGGGCAGACGTATTATCAGTACCCCCCGCGCATATACGACATCCCCCAAGGCGCGCTCCATGCGGGGGACAATGTCATCGCCGTGCGTCTCGTGAGCCAAAATGGGGAGCCGTCTTTCGTGGCAGACAAGTATCGCGGCATCTTCTTCGGCGGGAACAGGTGGCTGTGTGGCAACCATGTGAGCAAAATTGACCTGGACGACAACTGGAAGCACCTCTACGCCGCCGCCATGCCCTCCAAGCCGGGCATACCGTTCTTTTACTACACTCCGACCGTGCTGTATAACGGCATGGTGGCGCCGCTCGGCGGCATGCGCTTCGCGGGCGCGGTGTGGTATCAGGGCGAGAGCAACGTGGGCCGAGAGGGCGAGTATCGGCAGATGCTTGGCGGCCTCATGGCCAACTGGAGGGCGGAGTTCCATAATGACGGCCTGAACTTCGTCATCATCGAGCTGGCCGACTTTGAGAAGCCCGTCAACCCCGCCTGGCGCGCCATGCAGCGCACGCAGCGAGAGGTGGCGGAGGCCGACCCTCACGCCGACTGGGCGAAGTGCGCCGACCTGGGCGAGTGGAACGACGTGCACCCACTGGAGAAGAAGACGCTCGGCCGCAGGGTGGCCGTCAAGATGAAAGCGCTGCTCAAGTCGGCGAAAATGCCCAAACGTTAGTCTTTTTGCCATGGAAAACAACAACGCCAACGGCTTCTACAAGCTCAACTGGCTGCAGCGCATAGGCTTCGGATCTGGAGATTTGGCCCAAAACCTCATCTACCAGACCATAAGCATGTACCTCCTTTTCTTCTACACCAATGTCTACGGCCTCGACCCCGGCGTGGCCGCGACAATGTTTCTGGTGGTGCGCCTCATAGACGTGGCGTGGGACCCTCTCGTCGGCACGTTTGTAGACAGGCACTGCCCGCGGCTCGGCAAATACAGGGCCTACCTCGTCTTGGGCGGAATTCCGCTCACGGCTTTCGCCATACTCTGTTTCTGGAACGGCTTCCACGGCTCCGTGGCCTACGCCTACGTCACCTACGTGGGCATGTCGATGTGCTACACGCTCATCAACGTCCCCTACGGGGCGCTCAACGCCTCGCTCACGCGAGACACGCAAGAGATCACCGTGCTCACGTCGGTGCGCATGTTCCTGGCCAATGTCGGTGGCCTGGCCGTGGCCTCGGGCATACCGCTCCTCGTGGCCTTCCTCTCGCCCAGTGGCAAGACCAATACGGCGGATAGCGCCGATGCCTGGCTCGTGACCATGACCATATACTCCCTCGTGGGTCTGGCCCTGCTCTTCTTCTGCTTCTCGCAGTGTCGTGAGAGGGTTGTCATGGACAGCTCCGAGGCCAAGAACGTCAGCGTCTCCGACCTGTGGATGGAGTTCGCCCACAACAGGCCGCTCCGCGTCATAGCCCTCTTTTTCGTCACGGCGTTCGCCATGATGGCGGTTGGCAACTCCGCCGGCTCGTACTATATGGTCTATAACGTCCACGCCGAGGAGTATATGCCGCTCTTTATGGGACTGGGGTCCGTGCCGGCGTTCATCTTCATGCCCCTCGTGCCGGCCATCAAACGCTGGGTGGGGAAGAAGAACATGTTCTACATCTTCCTCTCCATTGCCATCGTGGGCATGGCCATCCTCTACGCCGTCTCCATGATAGACGCGCTCAAAGGCCAGATATGGCTCATCATGGTGGCGCAGTTTGTCAAGTCTACTGGCGTCATCGTGGCCACGGGCTATATGTGGGCCCTCGTCCCCGAGGTCATATCATATGGCGAGTGGAAAAGCGGCAAGCGCATTGCCGGCATTGTCAACGCCCTCACCGGCATATTCTTCAAGGCCGGCATGGCGCTCGGAGGTGTGGTGCCGGGCCTCGTCTTGGCCTTTGTGGGGTTCGATGGCAAGAACGCCGTGAGCCAGTCGCCAATGGCGGAGCAAGGCATCTTGTGGCTAGTGTGCGTAATCCCGGCCGCGCTGCTCGTTTTGGCTATGGTCATAATATCGCGCTATGAGCTTGAAGACGACGTGATAGACAAGATTAATTCAGAAATCGAGGCGCGCCACCGTCAGGCATAGTGGCGGCCTCAGACTAATACAATCATGGATATGTCAAACAGAAAAGTGTCATATATGGCCGCGCTGCCGCTCGCCGCGCTGGCTCTCTCCTCGTGCGGAGGCCCGGCTACGGACTCCGGCCTCTCTCTCAAAGACGCCGTGGGCGACCGTTTCTCCATTGGCGCGGCCGCCACGGGGCCTCAGGTGGCGGGGCGCGACTCGCTCGGGGCCGAGGTGCTGAAGCGCAACTTCAACTCCATCGTGGCCGAGAATCGCATGAAGTGCGAAGAGATTCACCCTCAAGAAGACGTCTATGACTTCGCCGGCGGCGACAGCCTCGTGGCCTTCGCCGAGGCCAACCATATGGAGGCCATAGGCCATTGCCTAGTCTGGCACTCGCAGATGGCCCCCTGGTTTTGCGTTGATTCCGCGGGGAATGACGTCTCAGCCGACGTGCTGCGCGACCGCATCCGCAGCCATATAGCCGCCATCGTGGGCCGATACCGCGGCCGCATAAAGGGATGGGACGTGTGTAACGAGATCATCGTGGAGGACGGGTCGTTCCGCGACAGCCCTCTCTTCCGCATCATGGGGCGGGAGTTCGTCTTCACCGCCCTAGAGGCGGCCCGCGAGGCAGACCCCGACGCCGAGCTTTATCTCAACGACTATGGGATGACTGTCCCGGGCCGGCGAGACGCTTATCTCGCGCTCATAGACTCAGTGAAGGCCCGCGGACTTCGGCTAGACGCCATCGGCATGCAGGGTCACATGGGCATGGACTATCCGTCGGTCGACGAGTTTGAGCGCAGCATCGAGGCTTTCGCCTCCAAAGGGCTAAAGGTCATGGTCACGGAGTGGGACATGAGCGCGCTCCCCACCGTCTCGCAGTCGGCCAACATATCAGACACAGTGGCCGCCAAGCGCGAATATGACCCTTATTATCCCAACCCGCTGCCAGACAGCGTGTCGACACTCTGGAACGAGCGCATGGCCAGCTTCTGGAACCTGTTCATCAAACATTCCGACAAGATTCAGCGCGTCACCGCGTGGGGCGTGACAGACGCCACTTCGTGGAAAAACGATTACCCCATCCCCGGCAGGCATGACAGCCCGCTGCTCTTCGACAGGGAGGGGCGGCCCAAGCCTTTCATCAAAGAGTTCATGTTGAGCCAGAGACGGAAGAATTAAGCATAGCGCAAAACAAAAAAGGAAAAATATGGCAGTGAAGAAAGAAAAAAGGTATCTCGTGCCGCAAGACTATATGGCGGACCCTTCCGTCCACGTCTGGGGTGGCAAGATATACATCTACCCGTCTCATGACTGGGAGAGCGGAGTGCCCGAGAACGACAACGGCGACCACTTCAACATGAAAGACTATCACGTCTTCAGCATTGAGGGCGACCCAATGACCGCCCCTGTCACAGACCACGGCGTAATCCTCAAAGTGGAGGACATACCCTGGGCGGGGAGGCAGCTGTGGGACTGTGACGTGGCCGAGAAAAACGGCAAGTATTACCTCTACTTCCCCCTCAAGGACCGCAACGACATCTTCCGTATGGGCGTGGCCGTGGCCGACAGGCCCGAGGGGCCGTTCCGTCCCGAGCCGGACCCCATCCGCGGCAGCTACAGCATAGACCAGTGCGTCTTCGCCGACGGCGGCAAGCACTATGTCTACTTCGGCGGCCTCTGGGGCGGGCAGCTCCAGAGATACCGCGCCAACAAGGCCCTTGAGAGCGCCATCTTGCCAGAGGGCGACGAGCCGGCGCTCTGCCCCAAGGTCACGGTGCTGTCTGAAGACATGAAGCAATTCGCCCAAGACCCCGTGGACGTGCAGATCCTTGACGAGGAGGGCGACCCGCTCAAAGCCAGTAACCCGCACCGTTTCTTTGAGGCGTCATGGGTGCATAAGAGAGGCGATAAATATTATTTCTCCTATTCCACGGGAGACACTCATTTGCTTTGCTACGCCGTGGGCGACTCGCCACTTGGCCCGTTCACATACAGGGGCGTGATCCTGACCCCCGTGGTGGGCTGGACCACACACCACAGCATTGCCGAATACGACGGCAAGTGGTACCTCTTCCATCATGACAGCGTGCCGTCTGGCGGCCGCACGTGGCTGCGCAGCCTGAAGGTCTGCGAGCTGGACTATGATGAGAACGGCGACATCATCACCATCGAGGGAATGGACTGAAGCCCAACGTCCCGTCTGGGACCTTGCCCAGGAATCAGTTCCTGAGCAAGGGCTTTCCCTTTGATTGTTAATTAGTGAGGCCTTGAAGCACTTGCCGATGAGTTCTCCGTCCCCACCTTGGGCGTGTTGACCTGTTGTTAACGTTAACACTACTCTGCGGGATCAAAGTGCGGAAATGCGTTGCTAAAAGAAAAAAATCATTGCGGCTGCGTGCGCCGAATGCAAAATAATTGCTACCTTGGCATTCGATTTCCGGGGGCGGACTCGCATACGCCCCGGAGGTCTCGCATTAGCTTGGTTAAAAGTTCTAATTTATGGAAGTCAAAAAATCGCCCAAAGCCGACCTCGAGGGGAAGAAGCTCATCTTCTCCGAGATCGGTCTCGCCGTGGCCCTTGGCTTGACTCTCGCCGCCTTCGAGTGGACATCGCAAGACGTCAAGATTCAAGACATCGAGGTCGTGGAGCAGGCGGCGGTTGAGGAGGATATGGTCCCCATAACCACTCAAGATCAGATAAAGCCACCACCACCACCGCCACCACCACCACCAGTGGCCGACGCCCTCACCATCGTGGATAACGAGACCGAGATTAACGAAGATTTCGAACTCAACGACACGGAGGCCGATGACAACACTGAGTTCGAGATACGTGACCTCGAACCCGCCGTTGTGGAGGAGGAGGAGCCCGCGGAGCAGGAGGTCTTCATCATTGTGGAGCAGATGCCCGTCTTCCCAGGCGGCGAGGAGGCACTCCGCACCTATCTTGCCAAGGAGGTCAAATATCCCGCCATCGCGCAGGAGAACGGCATCCAGGGCCGCGTCTTCGTCAAGTTCGTCATTGCGCCAGACGGCTCCGTGACCAACGTTGAAGTGGCTCGTCCGTTCGACCCCGTGCTAGACAAGGAGGCTGTCCGAGTCGTCAAGTCCATGCCTAAGTGGACGCCAGGCCGCCAGCGCGGCAAGGCAGTGCGAGTCTCTTACACAGTGCCAATCAACTTCAAGCTCCAGTAGCGCTCGAAGTGCAGGAGATATTGAGGCCGCCCGCAGTCTTTGCGGGTGGCCTCTTCTTTTGCCCGCCACATAGGTTAAATTTATCATAAAGCCCATCGTGCGGGTGAGGCTCATTTATCCGCGCTAGCGCAAGGTAGATGTCTTTCGTCCGTATGGAGATTATCATGCCACTAACCACGGTGGCGCGTGCGTTACCGTGCCAAGCCCGCGGTTTCCCATTCTCTCCCTAAAGCATAATAACTTAGAGTTATGGGCTTGATATGCTGATGGTTGACGTGTTTAGAAAAGCTGTGTCGCCGCTTTTGCCTTTGGCCGTTCGGCATTTTGGGTTGGAGAGTTTTAATCCACAAGATTTCTCGCGCATACCCCTGTCGCGGCGGGGGTGCTATGGGCTCTCTGGCCTCTCTGGCGCAAGGAGCCTAATGTGAAATGTGGTTAAGTCTCTGTGTGAGTGATAATCTAGTGCGATTTTATTGCTATCTTGGCCACAGATTTTTGGAGAGAGGTTCGGCCTCCCGCTGGAAATCTGAAGCCTTTTAACATGAAATACTAACCTATGGAAGTCAAAAAATCGCCGAAAGCCGACCTTGAGGGGAAGAAGCTCATCTTCTCTGAAATTGGTCTAGCCGTGGCCTTAGGCTTGACTCTTGCGGCCTTTGAGTGGACGTCTCATGACGTCAGCATTAAAGACATCGAGGTTGTGGAGGTTGTGGAGGTCGAGGAGGATATGGTTCCCATAACCACTCAAGACCAGATTAAGCCTCCGCCACCACCACCTCCTCCACCACCAGTGGCCGACGCCCTCACCATTGTGGACAACGACACCGAGATCAATGAGGACTTCGAGCTCAACGACACGGAGGCCGATGACAACACAGAGTTTGAGATTCGAGACCTTGAGACCCATGTGGTGGAGGAGGAGGAACCCGCCGAGCAGGAGGCTTTCCTCATCGTGGAGCAGATGCCCGTCTTCCCGGGCGGCGAGGAGGCCTTGCGCCGTTACCTTGTCACGGAGGTGAAATATCCGGTCATAGCTCACGAGAACGGCATCCAGGGCCGTGTCTTCGTCAAGTTCGTCATAGCGGCCGATGGCACCGTCACCAACGTTGATGTGGCCAGGCCCTTCGACCCCAACTTGGACCGTGAGGCCATACGCGTGGTCAAGTCGATGCCCAAATGGGCTCCTGGCAAGCAGCGCGGCAAAGCCGTCAGGGTGCATTATATGGTGCCCATCAACTTTGTGATCCAGTAGCGGGGTAGCTCCCGAGCCTGCGGCAAGATATGCGGGGCCGTCAGCCTTTTGGGGCGTGGCGGCCTCGTTTTTTGTCGTCTGGCGGCGCAAGCAAAGAAATTGCCATTTGCGGTTGCCAATATGTGATTGAGTAGTAACTTCGCGGCGATAAAACATTCACTGTAAAGAAAAATGGAAGTCATCAGCACAATCGCGGAGCTGAAGCGCCGCGTGGCCGATGCCCGCCAGTCCGGCCGCTCGGTCGGGCTTGTGCCCACAATGGGGGCGCTTCACGTCGGGCATCTCTCGCTCGTAAAGCGCGCGTGCGCCGAGTGCGACTTTGTCGTTGTCAGCGTCTTTGTCAACCCCACGCAGTTCAACAACCCCGACGATCTGCGCACCTACCCGCGCACCCTCGATGCCGACGTGGCGTTGCTCGACACCAACACACAGGCTGATGTTGTGTTCGCCCCCTCGGCTGAGGAGGTATATCCGGTGCCGGACACCCGCGTCTTCAACCTTGGCCCAGTGGCCGAGGTCATGGAGGGCGCCCATCGCCCCGGCCATTTTAACGGGGTCTGCCAAATCGTCTCCAAACTCTTTGCTTTCGTGTCGCCAGACAAGGCCTACTTCGGCGAGAAAGATTTCCAGCAGATAGCCGTCATCCGGCAGATGGTCAAGGAGTGCGACTTCAAGCTCGACGTCGTGGCCTGCCCCATCGTCCGCGAAGAGGACGGCCTGGCCGTAAGCTCGCGAAACACGCTCCTGACGCCGGAGCACAGGGCAGCGGCGCCACATATCCACGCCGTGTTGGAAGAATCACGAAAGCATATGGCGGACATGACGCCAGCGCAGCTTGTGGACTGGACGGTGGCCAAGGTCAACGAGAACCCGCTTCTCAAAGTGGAGTATTATGAGATTGTTGACGCGCTCACGCTCCAGCCAATCAACAGTTGGGCGGAGACGAGCCAGCCCGTGGGCTGCATCACCGTACAGGCAGGCGCCGTAAGGCTCATTGACAATATCCAACTAACAAAATAAGAAAGGGTCGCGAGCCATGTTCATCACTCTGATGAAATCCAAGATCCACGACGTCTCCGTCACACAGAGCGACCTCAACTACGTCGGCAGCATCACCATTGACGAGGATCTGATGGACGCCGCCGGCATCGTGGTGGGGGAGAAGGTGCAGGTGGTCAACAACAATAACGGCGAGAGGCTTGAGACCTACGCCATTGCCGGCAAGCGCGGCTCTGGCACCATATGTCTCAACGGCGCGGCTGCGCGAAAGGTGGCCGTGGGCGATGTGGTCATCATCATCTCCTATGCCATCATGACGGCCGAGGAGGCCAAGACATTCAAACCCAAAGTCATATTTCCAGACACCCTGACAAACAAGCTGGTGCGTTGACAGTTTTGCAAAACCTCGTCAGCATAGCGAAGGGCTGGGCAGGTGGCGGGCTTCCCGTCTTCTGCCTGGCCTTTGTGGTCTATGCGCTCGCCGTCTGCCCCACCGTCTCGTTGTGGGACTGCGGCGAGTTTGTCTGTTGCGCCGCGGGGCTAGACGTTGGCCACCCGCCCGGAGCACCGCTCTATTGGCTCGTGTTGCGCCTGGCCGTACTGCTCTTCCCTGCGGGGAGTGAGGCCCTGGCGTGCGCCATGGTTTCGGCGGCTTGTTGCGCGGCGGCGGCCGCGGTGTTGTCTCTCTGCGCTCGGCGGCTTCTGTCTTGGGCGTGGCCGTCCGCCCCACAGGCAGTTTTGCGCGCCGCTGGTTTCGCCGCGGGCATGTCTTGGGCCGTGTGCGGCAGCGTGTGGGCCGTGGCCGTCGAGACCGAGGTCTATGGCGCGGCCGTCTTGCTCGGCTTTCTTGTCTTGTGGCTCACTTTGCGTTGGCGCGGCGGTGGCTCGCCGCGCCTGCTCTTTTTGGCCGCCTTTGTTATCGGCTTGCAGGCCGGCGTCCATTGGCTGGGGTGGCTTCTGCTTCCGGTCTCGGCACTCGTTGCCGGCGGGGCGTGGGGTCGTCGGGGGGCTCTTGTTGGCTTCCTAGGGGGCTGCGGCTGCGTGGCGGCTCTGGTGTGGCTGGCCTCTGGCGGGGCGTTTGAGGCTGCGGCCATGTCCGATGTCTTGTGCGTCAACGTCTTGGGGCTCCCTCTTGGCGTGGGGTGGGGCGTAGTCGCCGTCTTGCCGCCCGCCGTCTTGCTCCTCGTCGCGGCCCGCGGGCGTGGCCTTCTCGCCTCGCTCAGCCTCGGCTTTTTCCTTGTCTCGCTCGGCTTTTTGACCTACGCCTTGCCACTCGTCCGCGCCATGGGCGGCGTGGCCGTGAGTGTCTCTTCCCCCTCCTGCTCCCAGCGGTTGCTGGACTATATGGGCCGCAGGCAATACGGCGGCCGCCCATTGCTCCACGGCCCCACCTACGCCTCGCGGCCCGATGGGGTCGTCTCCGAGCCGCGCATGTCTTTTTCTGACTCTCTTGGCCGCTATGTGCCTTCCGTTGAGCCTGTCCGTTACTCTTATCCATCTGGCCAGCTCTCCCTCTTCCCGCGAATGACGGAGACGGGGCCCGAGGCCCTTTGGGCCTATCGCGTGTGGGCCTCGCCGAGCGGATGGCCCGACTCCGTGCCAGACTTGGCGGCCAACGCGCGATTCTTCGCCTCTTATCAGCTCGGCCATATGATGGCTCGTTACGTCATGTGGAACTTCTGCGGGCGGCAGAACGGCGCCATTGGAGACGGAGGCTATGATGCCGGCAACTTCATAAGCGGCGTCATGCCGCTAGACCGCGCCCGGTTGCATCTTGTTGAGTATGACCCTCCGGCGTCTGGCCGCGTCGCCCTCTTCGGTTTGCCGCTCCTTGCGGCCGTCGCCGGTCTCTGCCTGCTTTTTCGCCGCGGCCGCCACCGTCTGCTCGCCGTCGTCGGCCTGTGGGTGCTGCTCTGTGGCCCGGCGTTGGCGTTCTATGTCAACATGCCTCCCTTTGAGCCGCGTGAGCGCGACTATGTTTTTCTGCCGCTCTACGCCGCCTTCTGCCTTTGCGAGGGAGTCTCGGTCTGCGCCCTCTGTTGCCGTTTGTCGGCTTGCCGCGTCGCGCCTTGGTTTCGCGGCGTCTTGGTGTGCGCGTCGGCCGCGTTTTTGCCCGTCCTCATGTGCCGGCAGGGTTGGGCGGCGTCCGATCGCTCTGGCGGCTCTGTGGCCGAGGGCATGGCCGTGAGCCTGCTCAACCTCTGCCCGCCAGATGCCATTGTCGTCACGGGGGGGGACAATGACACCTACCCGCTATGGTATGCCCAGCAGGTCCTGGGCCACAGGCGAGACGTGCGCGTGGTCAACTATGGGCTTCTCTCGGCCGATTGGCACGTGGCCTCGCTCCTCCGCCCCGGCCGGGCGGACGCCCCACTCGCCATGCGGTTTGGCCGTCTGACGGCCGAGCGTCACATGTCTGGGCTATACATCTCTCCAGACGTGCGAGACACGCTCTCGCTTAGTGAAGTCAGGAAAATATCGACCGAAGGCGGCGACGTGGCGTTTTTCCTGCCCGCGGCCAATGTGCGGATACCTCTGGCCGACACATCAGTGACCGTCTCGCCCGATTGTGACTGGCTTGGAGTGCAGGAACTCATGTTGCTAGATATCATAGCCTCCAACCACGGCCGCAAGGTGTGCCTGTTGCCCGGTGTTGTGCCGGAGCGTCTGGGCTTGTCGCGTTGGCTCTTCGACATTGGCCCCGTGGCCTACCTGGAGCCGCGCCCTGGGCCTGCTGGGTCCGGGAGGCTTTGGAGGCTTCTCCGTGGCGCTGTGCGCCTGCCCGACGCCGACCGCTGCCCGCCATCAGCCGAAGAGGCAGCCCAGTTGCGCCGTCTGCGTTTTCGTCAGCTGTGCGCCAGGGTGGCCGAAGAGGCCCTCTCGCGAGCCGACACCGTGGCCGCCCGTGATGCT
Organism: uncultured Bacteroidales bacterium; assembly: GCA_934699135.1. Classification (GTDB taxonomy): domain Bacteria; phylum Bacteroidota; class Bacteroidia; order Bacteroidales; family Marinilabiliaceae; genus W3P20-009. Next base: position 52,056 of record CAKUVM010000002.1, on the reverse strand, counting down.
TTGACCCGCTCCTTGGCTTGGATGCCACCAAGCGTAGAGCCTCAAGACACCGCCCTTGTGCAGACGGCCACGCTGCTCCATAGGGCCTCCATGCCAGGCTTGGCGCGAGACGTGCTTATTCAGGTCGCCGACCGTCTGTCGGCGCGCCTCCGTTGGGCCGCCTCCTTGCGCCCTGCCGCCCCGCTAGCGTCCCGATCCATGAGGCGAGGCGCGGCCGCCCTTGTGCCGCCGCTCGTCAATGCCCTCCAAGCCACGGGCAATGCCGACGTGGCCGTCTCTTTGGCCGATGTGGCTCGGCCTCCCTCCCCTGATTGAGTGGCGGTTGGTTTTGAGCGTTTATTTTTGTAACTTGGCGATGATCCAAAGTAACGCAACAGGCCATACGCTCAAAAAATGTCTCTGTCGGGTGGGATATATGAGAGGTTGACGCAGAGCGGCGTCTTTTTGTGGGATGCTTCCGCCAAGAAGGAGTTCGAGGTCAGCGACAATTTCAGAGAGTTTCTCGGGCTGAAACAGAGTGCTTTCGGTCTGCAGACCCTTGTCTTGTTTGTAGACAGGGAGGCCGTCGATGTCTTCTATCGCAAGGCCTATGCCGGCGAGAAGGAGTGGCGCACGGTTTTCCGTGTCGATGGGCGAGATTGCGTTTTGCGCATCGTCCGTCTCTCTGGCTACAATGACCCCGACGGGGTCCACCACTCCATGGGCACGGCCGTTGTCGACGCTCCGGCAGGTGGAGTGCCCCTGCGCTCAGGCCGTGGCGCGGATTCCGCCACGGTCTCCATTTTTGACAATCAGGTTTTCTCCAACTCTTCTTTTCAAGACCCGTCGCAAGTGTCGGTCTATGACCTTGTGGCAGATATGCTGCGGGCTTTCCGCGTTCATTTCGCGTCCGATGTCGTCGCCACGGCGTGGAAGATCACGGGGCCGGCCGAGTTCCTGTGCATTGCCAATGCGGGCAGTTTTGCCACGGCCGAGCGGCGCGACCTGCTCAAGCCCGGCGCGAGGGCCGTCTCGCGCATCATGCAGCAGGTGATGGGATCTTTCGGGGTGTACGTGATTGACAATTTTGACGAGCTGGCCAAGACCTACCCGTCAGAGATCCGGGGCATCCGGGCCGCCGGCTGCCAAGAGGTCATGGCGTGCGTCGTCCGCGCCTTGGGGTCCGGCCTCCCGCAGGGCTTTGTCTCTTGCTGCTCGGCCACGGCCCGCGAGTGGACGGTGGAGGAGAAGCAGCGCATTCAGCTTCTCTCAGACTCGCTCTCTGTCCTCATGGCGCAGTCCGACGCCTACGGCAAGATGCGCCGCCAGCTCGTGCTGACGCGCCTGGCATGCGAGGCCGGAGGCTTCTACACCTGGCAGTGGGACGTCAAGGCGCATAAGCGTTATGTCCTCATGCCAGACGGCAGCCTCGAGCTAGCCCCCTATGAGCTGCTCTCGCACCGCAACGACTACGCGCGCCTGGCCAACGCCTATTGCGACGTGGCCGGAGGCAAGACCAAAGGCTTCAAGATGAGGCTGCGCCTGCGCACTCAGGCCGAGGGGCGGATGAGGTGGTTCGACGTCTCCACCCGCGTGGCCGAGGCCGATGCCGACGGCTTGGCCAAAATCATTGTCGGAGTGGCCAAAAATGTAGATGACGAGGTGACGCAAGAGGCCGAGAAACAAAAGGCCAGACAGTTCCAAAACTCCATATATAACCGCATCCCGGCCGTCATCGCTTTTTGCGACACGCAAGGGCGGCAGCAATATATCAACGAGCGCAGCGCCGAGGTCTTCGGCCTGCGATCCGTCGTAGATCACTTGGACATCAACATCTTCGACAGCCCCATTTTCTCCGATGAGCAGAAGATGTCCATCAGGATGCATGACAACTGCGACTTCAACGTCCAGTACGACTTCAAGAAAGTGACGGCGGCGGGCTACTACCGCACCTTCCGCACAGACGTTGTCGAGATGAACGTCAGGGTCTGCAAGCTCTACTCGGGCGGCGCCATGACGGGCTACCTCCTCGTCTTTACAGACACCTCTATGCTCGTGGTGCAGAGGCGCCGATTGCAGCTCTTCAACAACTTTTTCGCGGAAATCGGCCGTTTCTCAAAGCTTGGCGTGTGCCAAATGGGCCCCGGAGGGTTCGCCTCCGCCCAATGGAACGCCAACCTGGGCCAGCCTGTCGGCAAGTTGGAACAAGGATCGAGCCTCACATCGGCTGCCTTGGAGCCCGCCGACCTTGAGGCGGTGAATAAAAACCTGGCACTTGTGGCCGATGGCCGCCTGCCGGCTTTTCACCGCGACGTTAAGGTGCGCCTGCCCGATGGGGTCCACGTCATAGACCTCCATTTCTCTTATTCGCGCACGGTGGAGGCCATCACGGCCATCTCGACAGACATCACAGAGAGCCGCGAGAGGGAGAGGACAATCATCCGGGCCCTGCGCAAGGCCGAACAGGTGGAGAGCCTAAGGGCCAGATTCTTCGGCAACATCAGCCACGAGATCCGCACGCCCCTCAACGCCATCGTGGGCTTCTCCAGCCTCATCGCGCAAATGCAGGCCGACGGCCCCATGGCGCGCTATGCGCGGATAATAAAGACAAACAACGAGCAGCTGCTCAACCTTGTAGACGGCATCATGGAACTCTCGCAGCTCCAGTCCGGAAACAGGCGCATCGTCAAGCAGATGACGGATGTTGACGACATCCTTTCAGACGTCCATGACCGCATGGCCGGCTCGGAGCGAGACGGGGTGCAGTTCCTGGTCTCGCACGAGGCATCGATGCGAGGCTTGCGCGCCCCGCTAGACAAACTGGCCGTGGAGCAGATCCTCTGCAAGTTGCTCTCCAACGCGTTCCACTGCACCGACGCGGGCTGCGTCATGATATGGGCGCAAGTTGAGGGGCCAAACATCGTGTTCCATGTCTCAGACACGGGGTGCGGAATTCAACGAGACAAGCTCGAGTGCATTTTCGACGTCTTTGTCAAGCTCAATCCTTTCCGCTCCGGCGCGGGGCTGGGGCTCCCCGTCTGCCGCGGCCTGGCCAGGCAGATGGGCGGCGATGTCTTCGTCGAGTCCACCATTGGTCAGGGGTCGCACTTCTGGCTCTCGCTCCCGCTCTTCGCGGAGGCCGGGAAAGACGCGGCGGTGAGCGGCTCTCGGAAAAATGTGGCCGTCTTGACCTTGGCGGAGGTGCTTACGACCGCAGTCTCCATTATTTTACCGGAGTGCAACGTCTTTCGGACCGATAGGCTGGACATGTCCAAGGTCTGGATGGACAATCGCCCCTCGCTCTCCATCATCGATGTCCGCGCCTGTCCCGATGTCGCAGTCAATTTTGTCGGCAATATGCGCTCCTTTGGCTCGGACTACAAGATCGTCGTCATAAACACTCAAGATAGTGGCGTTGACGATGAGGAGCTACGGGCGGCGGGAGCCGACGCCGTGGCCACGGCCCCGCTAACGTCCGCTTCGCTTTCAGCCACTCTGGCCTCCGTGTTGCCGCCCGACGCCGGCGTACGCCCTGGCGATGGCAAGATAGCCTCTTAAATAGTTTAAAACAGATGAACCAAAGGCTGTTAAGGCCTGGCGGCTCCATTGCAGTCGTCGCCCCCTCGGGGTCTCTTGACCCATCGCTTCTAGATGGTGGCGTGGCCGCCCTGCGCGGGGCTGGCTACCGCGTAGATGTCTTACCCAGCGTGCGCGGGGCTGCGACTGGCGTCTTTGCCGCTTCAGACGAGGCCCGCGCGGCCGACCTGGCGGAGGCTCTCTCGCGCCCTGATGTCGATGCCGTGTGGTGCGCGCGCGGTGGCTATGGGGCCATGCGCGCCATCATGGCTCTTGATGCCCGCGGTGGCTGGCGGCGCTTCTTTTCCCAAACCGACAAGGTCATAGTGGGTTTTAGCGACGTCACAGCCATCCATTCCGCCACAGTCTGTTGCGGCGGGGTGGGGGTCTTGGGCCCAATGCTCAAGCACTTGGCTCTTCATGGTGTGGATTCGCCCGATGTCATCGCCACTCTAGACGCCCTTCAAGGCAAACCCATAAGCATCCGCTGCGCCCCGCGGCGAGGAAGCGTGAGCGGGCGGGCCGCGGGGAGGCTCATTGGCGGCAACCTGTCCATCCTCTATTCCATGATGTCCACGCCGCTCATGCCGCGCCCCGATGGCTGCCTGCTCTTCATTGAAGATCTGTCCGAATATCGCTACCATATCGACCGCATGATGCGCTCTTTGCGCTTCTCCGGCTTCTTGTCCAAATTGGTGGGCGTGGTGGTGGGCCAGATGACGGGCATGAAAGACGGGGCCACGCCCTTTGGCCGCACGGCCTATGAGGTTGTGGCCGACGCCGTGGCGGACTACGGCTACCCCGTCTTGCTCGGGTTCCCGTCGGGCCACGATCCTAAAGAAAACTACCCCGTCTTGCTCGGGGCTGAGGGATGCCTCCTGGTCGAGGAGGGCGAGGCCTGCCTCACAATGGGATTCTGACAGCAAAAAATAACCCCGGCGTATTGCGCAGGATAAAAATAAAACCTAATTTTGCATCGTCATTCCAACGGGAGCGGCAGTTGTCGTCACAACTTTAAACTGGATTATTGCCCTATAGTATAAAGGTAGTACAGAAGATTCTGGTTCTTTTAGTCTGGGTTCGAATCCTGGTGGGGCAACAAACTCTTTGGCGTGCGGAAGACGCAGCCTGAGTTTTGCAAGGATTGTCCCGTAGTATAATGGCAGTACAGGAGATTTTGGTTCTCTTAGACAGGGTTCGAATCCTTGCGGGACAACTTTTAATTTTTTTTGCCCTATAGTATAAAGGTAGTACAGAAGATTCTGGTTCTTTTAGTCTGGGTTCGAATCCTGGTGGGGCAACAGTCAGGTATGGCGGAGCGAGATGATTGTCTTGCCCCGCTCTCTGTTTATATCCCCGCCATTTCCCTTCAAGTGCCGTCATACTCCCATGTAGAGACGGGCCGAGGCCCGTCTCCCGCGACGTCTCGGCGGCTTCCGACATAAAAAAGCCGTGCCGACCATAAAAAAGGTCGGCACGGCAATGTCTCGCGCCATATGCTTTTGGCTGCGGTCACTTTATCAGCCCCCTGCGCTTCAGCTCCTCCAAATCTTCGGGAGTGTCTATGCTCAGGCTCTCAAGCTCCGTCTCCAACGCTTTTATGCCATATCCGTTCTCCAGCCAGCGCAGTTGCTCCAGGCTCTCGCACTTCTCCAAATCGCCCGGCTGCAGCTTGGTCAGCTCATGAAGCGTGGCCGCGCGGTAGGCGTATAGGCCAATGTGATTCCAAAACTTGTGGGCCGTCAGCCAGTCATGCTCGGCCACGCCGCGAAGGTAGGGGATTGGGCTGCGGCTGAAATACAAGGCGTTGCCCTGCGCGCTCACCACCACTTTGGGTTTGTTGGGGTTGAACAGATCCTCACTCTTGTCGGCGTGCTTCACCAGGGTGGCAATCTGCACGCGCTCGTCGTCAAAGGCGCTCGTCAGCAGGTTCACTTGGTGCGGGCTGATGAAGGGTTCGTCGCCCTGAATGTTCACCACCACCCCGTAGTTGCGCCCGTCTTCCGCCTCCACCTTGCTGGCCGCCTCGGCGCACCTGTCCGTGCCGCTCCTGTGTTGCGCCGACGTCATCACCACGCGCCCGCCAAAGGCCTCCACGGCGCGGGCAATCCGGGTGTCGTCCGTGGCCACGGCCACGTGAGGCAGGGCCTCGCGCACTTGCTCATACACCCTCTGAATCATTGGCTTGCCGCCAATGTCGGCCAGCGGCTTGCCCGGGAAACGCGTAGACGCGTAGCGCGCCGGGATGAGGCCAAGTATCTCTCTCTTGTCCATTTCTGTCCTGTTTTTATCTCTCGGTAAAAGTAGTTAATTTTGGTGTCTAATAATTTCGCCCGATGGATAATTTGGAAATCAAAGCGCGTTTCGGCATCGTCGGCAACGACCCTGAGCTTCTCCGGGCCATAGACACCGCCGTCCAGGTGGCCCCCATCCAGCTCTCTGTCCTCATCATTGGCGAGAGCGGCACGGGCAAGGAGGTCTTCCCGCAAATTATCCACGCCTTCAGCACCCGCAAGCACAGGCCCTACGTGGCCGTCAACTGCGGGGCCATCCCCGAGGGCACAATAGACTCCGAGCTTTTCGGCCACGAGAAAGGAGCCTTCACGGGCGCCCTCAACGAGCGCAAGGGCTATTTCGAGGAGGCCGACACCGGCACCATCTTTCTCGATGAGATCGGGGAGCTGCCGCTGGCCACGCAGGCCAAGCTCCTCAGGGTCTTGGAAAAAGGCGAATATATGCGCGTGGGCTCTTCTGTCGTCAAGAAGACCGACGTCCGCATCGTGGCCGCCACCAATGTCGATCTTGAGAAGGCGATAGCCGAGGGGCGCTTCCGCGAAGACCTCTTTTACAGGCTCAATGGCGTCATGGTGCGCATCCCGCCTTTGCGCAAGAGGCTGGCCGACATCCCGGAGCTGTTCCATAAGTTCACGAGCGATTTCTCCGACCGCAACCACATACCGCCCGTCAGGCTAACGCCTGAGGCCCTGCAGGTGCTCATGTCCTACTCTTGGCCGGGCAACGTCCGTCAGCTCAAGAATGTGGCGGAGCAGCTCACCGTCCTCGCTCCCGATCGCACTGTCAGCGCCGAGGTCATGAGACGCTTCATCCCCCAGACAAGGCCGGCAGAGAGGCCCGTCTTCCTCCCGCAAGTAGAGGGGGCGCAGAACGTGTCGTTCAATTCTGACCGCGAGCTGCTCTACAAGGTCCTCTTCGACATGCGAAACGACGTCAACGACCTCAAGAGGCTCGTCCTCGCCCTGCTCAATGGAGACGGCGCGCACCTCAGCCAGGAAGACATGAAGATTGTGCAGAAACTATATCCCGCGGGCAAGCCTGCCGACATCGACGCCACGGCCGACAACACCGGCGAGACGGAGATTCACCATGTGGAGAAGATTGACCATATGTCGCCTGCCTCGTTCCACAGGGGCGTGGTGGACATAGTGCCGGTGCGCTCGTCTGAAGCCACGGACACGCCATACGAGAACGCGAACGACAATAATGACATACCTTCGCTCGCCGAGAGTGAGAAAGAGTTGATAAAGAGGGCTTTGGCAAAATATAAGAACAATCGCCGCAGGGTGGCCAAGGAGCTGCAGATCTCCGAGAGGACGCTCTATCGCAAAATCCATGACTATGGCATTGAAGATTAGCCGCGCGCTGCGTCGTTGCGTGGCCGTTTGGGCCGCCTCGCTCGCCCTTACGGCCTGCACGGTGTCCATCACCATGAGTGGAGCCTCGATCCCCGAGAATCTGAACACGTTCTCCGTCCAATATATCAACAACAGGGCGCCGCTCGTCAACCCCGACCTGAGCTCCACGCTCACCGAGGGGCTGAAAGACCGAATCCAGAACGAGTCGAGGCTCTCGCTCGTCAACGAGGGCGGCGATGTTGACTTCTCCGGAGACATCACTTCCTACACCACCAAGCCCATGGCCCTCAAGGCCGATGCCGTCTCCGCCCAGACCAGGCTCACCGTATCCGTCAAAATCCGTTGCCGCAACGCCAAGGATCCCAAGAAAGACTGGGAGCAGTCGTTCAGCGCATATCAAGACTACGACTCCGAGAACAACCTTGCCGACGTGGAGTCCGACCTCGTCCAGCTCATTGTCGACGAGCTGACCGAGAACATCTTCAACAAGGCTTTCGCCGACTGGTAGCCGGGTCTTTCTGTCGTATGAACAAAGAGTCTTTCTACGCGGCCATAGACAACCCGTCGGCCATCACGCCCGAATTTGTAGATCAGCTCGCGGCCACCCTGCGCCAGTTCCCCTACTTCCATGCGGGCTGGATGCTGATGGCCAAAGGGCTGAGTGTCACGGGCAGCGTGCATTTCGCCGCGGGCCTGAAGCAAGCCGCCGTCCATGTCTGGGACCGAGGAGCGCTCTATTGGCTAGTCCACAATCGATATGACAAACTCCCCGCCCCGCCCGCGGCCAAGCGGACGACTGTGGCCGGCGCCTCGGCGCGGCCCGCGGGAGGGGGCGGCGTCACCCAGCCTGAGCGGGGTCGCGAGGACGCGCCCCAAGCGCGAAACGCCCAAGCGGCGGTGTATGCGCCCGTCACGCCCCTCCACGCAGCCGAGGCCGACGACGTGGCCGACGAGCTCGGCCTCCTTGTCTCAGACGATGCCCGTGGCCAATCCACCTATCAGATTGAGGATGTTGACAGCCATTTCTGCCGTCCCGATGAGCGATATACTTTTACTGACTGGCTGGACTACACCTGTCAGCTCCAGACCATAAGTCAAGAGGAGACGAGGCAGAAGCACAGAGGGCAAGACCTGATTGACAGATTCTTGAGCGCAGGAGACGAGCTCATCGTGCCACAGCAGCCAGACAAGGCGCAAATGGCAGACGCCAAGAAGATTGAGGACGAGAGCGTCCGCGAAAACGACGACATCCTCACAGAGACTCTCGCCTCCATCTACCTCAAACAGAAGCAATATGCCCGGGCCATTAACATATTTAAAAAGCTAAGTTTGAAATATCCCGAAAAAAGTGGTTACTTTGCCGCTCGAATATCGGAAATCGAAAATCGTAATCCATAAAACAACAAGATGTTCCAAACTGTAATATGGCTGATGATCATCGTCAGCGTCTTCATGATCATCATAGTCCTCGTGCAGAGGTCTAAGGGTGGCGGCCTCAATCAGAGCTTCGCCAGCCAAACCCAGATCATGGGCGTCCGCAAGTCCACTGACTTCGTCGAGAAAGCCACGTGGACTCTCGCGGCTCTCCTCTTCGTCTTCTCTCTCGTCTCCGTGGCTTTCTTACCGTCCGGAGAACAGGGAGTCGCGCAAGACTCTGGCCTCGACCAGCTCTTGGAGAACCGCAGTGCCAACACTCAGGGCTCCGCCGCCCCGTCTTTTGACGCGCAAGCGCCCGCGGCCCCCGCGACCCAGGCAACCGACGCTCATGACGCTTCTGCTCCCGCCGAGGACCAGACAGAGAAGGCCGAGTAGGACTTTCCTGATGGGAATGACAGCACAGCCAGACAGCGGCGCGCAAGCCGTGGCAAACTGATAATACTCTCCGGGGTGGATGCGCATCTTCTGCGCATCCACCCCTTAATTCTTTCACCCGCCACATGGCAAAAAACTCCAACTACCAGCTCGTCATAGTCGAGTCTCCCGCCAAGGCCAAGACCATAGGCCAGTTCCTTGGCGACGACTTCATCGTCAAGTCCAGCTACGGGCACATCCGCGACCTCCAGAAGAACAATTTCGGCGTGGATGTCAAGCACGACTTTGCCCCGCTCTACGTCATCCCGGAAGACAAGAAACAGGTGGTTGCCGAACTCTCCAAGCTCGCCTCGTCGGCGCAGTGCGTATGGCTCGCGTCCGATGAAGACCGCGAGGGAGAAGCCATATCGTGGCACTTGGCGGTGGTGCTGGGGCTCGATGTGACCTCTACCAAGCGAATCGTCTTTCACGAGATCACCAAAGGCGCCATCCTGAGGGCCATCAAGGCGCCGCGACACATCAATATGAACCTTGTCGATGCGCAGCAGGCGCGCCGCGTGCTGGACCGGCTCGTGGGCTTCGAACTCTCTCCCGTCTTGTGGCACAAGGTCATGCCGAAGCTCTCGGCCGGGCGAGTGCAGTCCGTGGCAGTGCGAATCTTGGTAGACAGGGAGAGGGAGATCATCGCCTTCAAACCCAAATCCGGTTTCTCCACATCCGCGACATTCTCCCTCACGGCCAAAGACGGCAAAGCATATCAGATCCATGCCGAGCTGACCCCGCGCTTTGAAGACATCGACCAGACGGAGCAATTCATGAGACGGTGCGCCGACGCCAGTTTCCAAGTCTCGGCCGTGGAGAGCAAGCAGCTCACGCGCAAGCCGGCCCCGCCTTTCACCACCTCCACCCTCCAGCAAGAGGCCAGTCGCAAACTCGGCATGTCAGTGCAACTCACCATGATGACCGCGCAGTCTCTCTACGAGGCCGGACTCATCACATATATGCGTACCGACTCCGTCAACCTCTCAGACACAGCCCTCGAGGCCACGCGGGGCATGATATGCGCCACCATGGGCGAGAAATATCACCAGAGGAGGCAGTTCAAGACCGACACCAAAGGGGCGCAGGAGGCCCATGAGGCCATACGCCCAACCGTGTTTGAAAACCAGACCATTGACGGCACGCCCGTGGAGCAGCGGCTATACAAGCTCATTTGGAACCGCGCTGTGGCCTCGCAGATGGCCGACGCGCAAATTGAGCGCACTTCCATATCCATCGCCTCGCCAGACCCCAAGGAGCGTTTCATCGCCTCGGCCGACGTCATAAAGTTCGACGGATTCATGAAACTCTACATAGAGGGTGACGACAATGACGATGCCGCCGACAGCCCTACGGCCGTGCTGCCTAGCGTCGAGGTGGGGGACGCGCTCACCCTCTCATCGCTTTATAGCCGCGAGAGGTGGACGCAGAGGCCTTCTCGATACAACGAGGCCGCGCTAGTCAAAAAGTTGGAAGAGATGGGCATCGGCCGCCCGTCAACCTACGCGCCAACCATATCCACCATCCAAAACCGCGGCTATGTGGTCAAAGAGTCGCGAGAGGGCGCGCCGCGCTCCTACCGGGCTCTCACGCTCCGCGACGGGGCGGTGATCCGCTCACAGGCAACGGAAAACTCTGGCGTTGAAAAAAACAAGCTCTTCCCCACCGACGTGGGCATGGTCGTCACGGACTTCCTGCTCAAGCAATTCGATGAGGTCATGAGCTATGACTTCACGGCCAACGTGGAGAAACAGTTCGATGAGATTGCCGAGGGCAAGCTCCGGTGGCAGAAGGTGATTGAGGATTTCTATCGCCCCTTCCACCATCAGGTGGACTCCACCATGGAGCAGTCTCAAAAAAGCACGGGGGAGAGGGTCTTGGGCACCGACCCCGCCTCCGGCGAGCCCGTCTCGGTGCGCATAGGCCGTTTTGGCCCAATGGCCCAAATTGGCGAGACAACGGAAGACGGCCCCAAGCCCCGCTTCGCCTCGCTGCGGAAAGATCAGCACATCGAGACCATAACGCTGCAAGACGCGCTCAAACTCTTTGAGCTGCCAAGAAACATCGGGACGTTTGAAGACAAAGACGTCGTCATCGGCACAGGCCGCTTCGGCCCATACGTCCGCCACGATGGCAAATTCGTATCGCTCAAGAAAGAGGACGACCCCTACACCATAACGCTCGCCGAGGCCATCCAACGCATCGAGGATAAGCGCGAGGCCGACCGGAACAAGCTCATCAAGGCGTTCGACCAAAACCCCGACCTCAAGGTGCAAAACGGCAGGTGGGGGCCATACATTGCCTATGGCAAGGCCAACGTCAAGATCCCCAAGGGAACCGACGCCGCCGCGCTAACTTACGAGCAATGTATGGAGCTCTGCGAGCGGCAAGGCGCCGACCCAACAAAGAAAAAATCTAGGTTCTCAAAAGCTTCAGCCTCAAAAGAGAAAGCGGAAGAGCTTGAAAAAGAGACCACTAAGAAAAAGACCTCAAAGACGCCCTCTAAATCGTCTTCTACAAACGCAACACACAAAAAGGAAAAAGCGTAATAATGAGAGGCCGTAGAGACGCAAACGAAAATCGTCAAGTCCGTTATGTCCGATGAGGCTAAGATGAACAAGACGACAGACAAAGCGGGAGATGCCTTGCGCCACTTGCCGGCAAGCCCTCACACTATAGCCAAGCCCGCAGCCACTTTGAAAGATGGCTGCGGGCCGAGAAGAAAAAATGTGAGGTTTTGCTGGACAAAGAGTGCATTATCGGCATTTTTTAGCTTAATTTGCGTTCTAATAGGTAGCTTGGCCGAGGCGCAAAGCGAGCCGCAGTACACAGGGACTTTCGCCATGCCGTCGGTGGTCAACCCCGCGGCGGCGGGCTGTGCGGGCCTCACGAGCGCCACGGCGGCTTTCAGGCAACAGTGGGTGGGCTTTGATGGCGCGCCGAAGCAGTTCCTCTTGAGCGTGGACACCGAACTGGCTTTCTTGCGTAACTTCCACGGCCTTGGGCTCACGGCCGTGCAAGACAAGACGGGGCCGGTGACGGCTCTCAACCTCGGGGGCTCATACAGCTACCATATCTACCTTGACAGAGGCATCCTTGGCCTGGGCGCCAGGTTCGGTGTCTACAATGTCAAGTTTGAGTCCGGAGACCTCCGCACGTCGCCCTCCGGTCTGCAAGATGACTACCACCAGGAGTCTGACGAGGCGTTGTCCGGGGCCGATGACAGCCAGTCGGCCTTCGATGTCGGCCTCGGGGCTTTCTTCCAGTCAGAGGCCTCGTTCCTGAGCCTCTCTTTGGCTCACCTGACAGCTCCCAATCTGGAGCTCAAAAACGGGGCGAGGCTCAACGTCAGGCCGGTGCTGCTGCTGGGGGCAGGGCGGCTTCTGGGGCGCGATGTGAAGGCGCGCTCTTTCGAGCCAAGGCTCGCTTTCATGACGGATTTTGCGTCGTGGCAGCTCGAGCTTATGGCGAACTTCAATTTTAACCGGTTCTTTTGGGCCGGGGCGGGGGTCAGGCTGCAAGACGCCCTGCCCGTCGCCGCGGGAGTGAGGCTCCGAAACGGTCTCGACATCTCCTACGCCTACGACATAAGCCTCTCGAGGCTGAAGAGATACAACAGCGGATCGCACGAGATTGTGGCGCGCTACTCTTTCGACTTCGACAGGCAGAAACCCACCAAGAGGTACAAGAGCGTTAGAATACTGTAACGAAAAACAGGACATACACACTGAATCCTATGATAAGAGACGTAGCGTTTTATGCTGTGGCCTTGATGCTGATTACGGGCTGTAGTGGAACCACCGGCGGCGAGCTTGTCGGCGTTGAGCGCGGTGCGCAGTTCTATGAACCCGACCCCTATGGCATGGTCTTCGTGCCGCAGGGCAGCTTCAATATGGGTCAGAATGAGCAGGACGTGGCCGCGCTGACGAATGCGCTGACGAAGACTGTCACCGTCCGTTCTTTCTGGATGGACGAGACTGAGATAACCAACTCCGAGTACCGCCAGTTCGTCAACTGGGTGCGCGACTCTCTTGCCCGCAAGGCTCTCGGCGAGACCAATGAGGAATTCCTCATCACCGAGGACCGGGACGGTAACCAGCTCGAGACCCCGCTCATCAATTGGGACAAGGAACTCGACTGGAAAGACCCGGAGAATCAAGAGGCCCTCGCTTTCCTTTACTATGACGAGGGCGAGCGTTTCTTTGGCATGAAGCAGTTCGACAACCGCAAGTGGCAATACACCTACGACTGGGTTGACCTTCAGCAGGCCGCCAAGTTGGAGAACAGGTTCGACCCCAACGATGGCGAGGAGGGCAAGTATCACGGCACGGTCTATGACATCAACGGTGAGGCAAAGAATCTCGAGGAGGAGGGCCGCAAGGGCTTCATCATGCATGACAAGGTGTGGGTATATCCCGACACTCTGTGCTGGATTCAGAACTTCACCTACTCATACAACGAGCCCCAGGCCCGTATGTATTTCTGGCATCCCGGCTATGACACCTATCCTGTCGTCGGTGTCAACTGGAAGCAGGCCACGGCGTTCTGCATCTGGCGTTCCAACCTCCTCAACGACTATCTCAAGAAAGAGCACCAGCCTATGGCCATGGACTACCGCCTCCCGACCGAGGCCGAGTGGGAATACGCCAGCCGTGGCGGCCTTGAGCACGGCATTTACCCCTGGGGCGGCTACTACACGCGCAACAACCGCGGCTGCTTCGTGGCGAACTTCAAGCCTATGCGCGGCCGCTACACTGACGATGGATCTGTCATGACCTCCGCCGTCGCCAGCTACGCGCCCAATGAGTACGGACTCTTCGACATGGCGGGCAATGTGGCTGAGTGGACCTCTTCCGCCTACGATGAGTCTTCTTACATCTACACGCACGACATGAACCCGGACTACAAGTACAACGCGTTGCCCGACGACCCGATCGTCATGAAGCGCAAGGTCGTCCGCGGCGGTTCGTGGAAAGACATCGCCTACTACCTCCAGTGCGGCACCCGCTCTTATGAGTATCAGGATAGCTCCTCTTGCTACATAGGCTTCCGCTGCGTCCGAGACTACATCGGCGAGTAGGGCGCTTGGCCCCTATTAAACAGTTAACTCTATATCAAACTAGAAATCTTATGACTCTAACAGAATTCGTCACTAGCCCCGCTTACAAGAAGTTCATGGGTTACGTTTACGGCTTTGGTGCCTCCGTCGCGATCATTGGCGCGCTCTTTAAGATTCTCCACCTCCCCGGAGCCAGCGTCATGCTTGTCGCGGGTCTGGGTGTCGAGGCGCTCATCTTTGCGCTTTCCTCCTTCGAGCCGCCCCATGAGACTCCGGATTGGAGCCTTGTATACCCCGAGTTGGCCGGTCTTGAGCCTGTTGAGGGTCGTTCGCATCACGGCGGCAATGCCGGTGGCAATAGTGGTGACACTCTTACCGGTCTCGTGCAGAGTGGCGCCATTGACCAAAGCACTGTGGACAAGTTGGCCGATGGTGTCAAGAAGCTCGCTTCCACCACCTCCCAGCTCTCCGACCTCTCTGGCGCTTCCGTGGCCACTGAGTCATATCTTAAGAACGTAAAGGTTGCAGCTGATCAGCTCAACCAGTTCTCCGCCGCGCAGTACAACGTCACCGAGGCAGGCAATAAGCTCGCCGCCCAGATGGCCGAGCAGGGTGACAAGTTCTCCACCTCTTTCTCAAAGCTCAACACGGCATTCGCCACTCAGGCAGAGCAGTCTTCCAAGCTCGGAAGCAACATGACCGCCATCTCCGAGGCTTATCAGCAGCAGCTCAACGGCCTCAAGAGCCAGCTCGAGTCTTCAAAGAGCGTCACCTCTGGCCTCTCCTCCATCTCGCAGGAGATCGCGGCCTCCGTCGAGGGCGTCAAAGAGTACCGTCAGCAGATCGCAAGCCTCAGCAAGACCGTGGGCGAGCTCAACAACATCTACGGCAATATGCTCAGCGCCATCCGCCGCTAATGCGAAAGGCGAACTTTCTTACTGACTTTTGTAGAATCTCATAATACCGAATAGATAATGAGTGGTGGTAACTGTCCGGAAACCCCTAGACAGAAAATGATCGGCATGATGTACCTCATGCTGACCGCCATGCTCGCCCTCAACGTCTCTGGTGACCTGCTCAACGCTTTCGATCTTGTCGATCAGAGCATCAGGAACCAAAAGAAGACGACGGAGGAGAAGCTTGGACTGTCCTACTATAATTTTGAAGCAAAAGCACAGCAGAACGAGCAGAGGGTTAAGCCCAAGTATGAGCTCGCACTCGAGGTCAAGGCCAAGTCCGACTCTCTCGTCTCCTACATCCAGTCTCTCAAGCAGACGATGATCGATGTGGCGGACGGCAAGGATTCCGGCTCCACGCCTGAGAACTATGTCAATAAGAGTGACCAGGACAAGGCCGGTCAGGTTATGATGGTAGAGGAGGGCGGTAAACGTCTCTATCAGTTCAGGGATGCTCTTTTGGCCTATCGCAATTCTATGCTCAGTGCGGCGCAGGCCGACACCTCGCTTCCGGTTGACTCTATGCTTATTCACGCCATAAACACCGCCATCGAGGCTCCAGACGCCGACGCCACGGCCGTACAGATGAACGAGTGGGGTGCAAGGCTCTTCGAGCACCTGCCTTTGGCCGCCACAATGGGTCTTCTCTCAGCCGTGCAGAGCAACGTGAGAAACGTTGAGACCGATGTAGTCAACTACCTCTACAAGTCCATCGACGCGGCGTCGTTCAAGTTCAATGTCCTCGTCCCCCTCGTCATCCCAGAGTCGCAATACGTCATTCAGGGTGGCCAGTATAAAGCAGACATTATGCTTGCGGCCTATGATGACACCATGGAGCCCATCGTCTCCGTCGGCGGTCAGAAGCTGCCCACCGAGGGAGGACGCGGCAAATATGTGGCTTCCGCCTCTTCCGTAGGTATGAAGAGCTACGAGGCCAAGCTTCAGATCCCTGACCCAGTCACCGGTGAGCTGAAAGATTATAATGTGACGGCCAACTATGAGGTCGGCGCGCCAAGCCTCGTCGTCTCAGCCACCAAGATGAACGCCATGTATCGCGGCCTCGAGAACCCTATCGAGGTCTCTGTGGCAGGTGTCTCTCCATCTGACCTCATTGCCTCCTGCCAAGGTGGTTCCATGTCTCGTAGCGGTGCGGGCTATGTGGTCAAGCCTGGCGCCCCCAAGGAAATCACCATCAGTGTCCAGTCCAAGGCTGGCGGCAAGGTGCAGAACTTTGGCTCCAAGAAGTTCCGTGTTTACGATGTCCCAGACCCAGTCGTCACCGTAACCGGCACTAAGAACGGCAACATCACTAAGGCTGCGCTAAACGGTTTCGAGGTCAAGGCGGAGTTGAAAGACTTCGTCTTCGATGTGAACTTCAAAGTCACCTCGTTCACCGTCTCCACCACCAAAAACGGATTCCTTATCTCAGAGAACGTCAAGGGCAGCAGCAAGCTGAACAAGAATGCGCTGGAGATGATGAAGAGTGTTGCGCGCAACAACCGAGTATATGTCGAGAGCGTCAAGGCTGTGGGCCCCGATGGCCGAGAGCGTTCCCTCAACGGCATTACTCTTAAAATGCAGTAAACCTTTTGCACTACGAAGGTATGAAGAAGTTGTTTTTGCTTCTGGCTGTCCTCCTTGCGACGCCAGTGTTTGCACAGGATGATGCTGACGCCATCTTAGAAGGTGAGACTGACGGCGTTGTCGATGGCATCGTGAAGAAACAGCACATAAAGAACAAGAGGAATATGACCCCGGCCTATGTCCGTGAGGCCAACGTCCTTTGGTCCAAGACCATATGGCGCATCATTGATATGCGTGAGAAGCAGAACCTCTATCTCTTCTATCCAACCAATAGTGTTGATGAGAGAAGGTCGCTTTTCCGCACGCTTCTTGACGCCATCAACGCAGGTGAGTTGAAGGCTTATAGCACCGTGACTGACAACGAGTTCGACACTGAGATCTCTGTAAATGACGTTTTCGAGAAGGTCGGAGCATCGCCCGTAGACTCCGTAGAAACTGTTGACCCGGAGTCTGGAGAGAAGACCATGAAGTATGTCTACGATATGAAGGGAGGCATACACTATGACGAGGTCAAAAAGTTCATGATCAAGGAGGTCTGGTTCTTTGACAATAAGTACACGATGATGAAGTGCCGCATCCTCGGCCTCTGCCCAATTGTGGAGCAGATTAACGAGGAGGGTAACCGCGTGGATCAGAAGACCCTCTTTTGGATCTACTACCCCGCCGCGGCTCCTTTCTTGGAAAAGCAAGAAGCCTTCTCTTATAGCAACGACGCACAGAGGCCATCCCTCTACCACTGTCTCGAGACGCGCCAGTTCGGCAGCTACATCTATCGTGAGTCTAACGTCTACGACAACCGTATCATCACGAGCTATGCCAAAGGCATGACAAGTAACATTGAGGCTGAGCGCATAGCCAACTCAATCTTCCAGAAGGAGCATGATATGTGGGAGTATTAGCCTGCGTCATCCCCTGTCTAAAGACCCTTACGGAGGGAGGCTCTACCAACAAAGGTTGTAGGACCTCCCTCTTCCTTTTCTATGAACGGCAAAACTTAATTTTCAAGATGTTACACTATGAAACGTCAAAATCCGATCCTGCCTCTTGTGTCCATAGCGGCATTGTTGCTTTTTGCGGCCCCGCACGTTGTCTCGTGTTCTGACTCTGACCCGGCAAGCTCGCCGGACACTTCGCGCGCGTTGCCCGATGAGGGGGTGGACACGGCCTGTCAGAAGCAGTCGGCTCTTGAGAAGCTAATGGGAAACTCAACAGACCTGGTCGTGACCGGAGAGGCTTACGCCATTGGCCCGAAGACGGCAAGTATCCCGTTGCGCGTAAATGCCGGGCGGGAGAAGCTGCCTAGCGCCCACATAGCCATAGTCTTGTCAGACTATCCCGACGTTGCCCTTGACTACAACAGCGGCAATGTCGAGTTTTATCTGAATCCCAAATCTGTCGACGCGGACGGCATAGCCATTGCCCACATGGATGACCTTATCCCCTGCACCTCTTATCGCTACCGCGCTTTTTATCACTACAACGATGCCGAGACAGCCTACGGCCAAGAGAAAGCATTCACAACGCCAGAACCCGAGGTCTTTGAGGCAGAGGCTGTTGACTTGGGACTCTCGGTCAAGTGGGCCTCCGTGAACCTGGGAGCCACCCGCCCCTATCAGCCTGGCGTATTTTACGCCTACGGCCAGGTGGCTCGTCATGGGAAGGACTACTCCTCGGTGAGCGGCGATATCTGCGGCACAGCCCATGACGCGGCCTCGGTCGAGCTTTCTGACGGATGGGCCATACCGACGCGGGCTCAGGTCTTGGAACTCATAAACAGTTGCACGTGGAAGGAGTCGGTCGAGCACGGCTACGAGGGCTACCGTGTCTTCGGTATCAATGCCCGCAGCCAATACTCAATATTCATCCCCTTCGCAGGCTATTATAACGCCGCAGGCGTCCTGACCTCATCGCGCAAAGGCTTCATGCTTTGGACGGGTCAGCAAGATGGTGATGATGAGCGTGAAGCCTTTTGCCTGCGCCTCCTCTCAGCGCAGGGCTCCACGGGCCAGTTGGGAGCGGTCGGCAAGACATGGCGGCTGCCAATACGCCCTGTGAAAAAATGATGGGATATTGCTATATTTGTCTAGTCATAGCACGCCATTCAAAAACATCTCATCATAATGTCAGACAATCTCTATTGCGTAATCTTGGCTGGAGGCACAGGCTCAAGGCTTTGGCCGCTCAGCCGCCCGGCCAGGCCTAAGCAGTTTCTCGACATCCTCGGTGTGGGGCGCACCATGCTCCAACTAACTTATGAAAGATACCTCAAGATATGCCCGCCGGAGCGTTTTGTGGTGGTGACGCTAGATGAGTATCGCCCTCTGGTTGAGGAGCAGCTGCCCAGCGTGCCGCTAGCCAACATCTTGTGCGAGCCTTTCAAGCGAAACACCGCGGCTTCCATCGCCTTCGCGGGGGCTTTCTTGAAGCAGGTGGCCAAAGATGCCGTAATGGTGGTGACGCCGTCCGATCATTTGATAATGGACAATGACGTCTTTGTGTCGTCTGTTCTTTCGGCCGCGGACTTTGTTCTGTCAGACGACCGCCTCATGACCATAGGCATCAAGGCGTTCCGTCCAGAGACGGCCTACGGCTACATCCAGGTAGGCAGCCATTTGGCCGGCTCGGACGAGAATCCCGTCCACGCCGTCAAGACCTTTACGGAGAAACCCGACGCCGATATGGCCAACACCTTTTTTGAGTGTGGCGACTTCTGCTGGAACTCTGGAGTCTTTATTTGGAAGCGCGAGGCCATCGAGGAGGCGTTGCGCCGTTACGCTCCGACTCTCCAGCAGGCTTTCGATGTCTTGGACACCATTCCCGTCTCACGGTGGACTGACGGGGCTTTGCGTTCCGCCTATGAGCAGGTGGAGACCATATCGGTGGACTATGCCGTGATGGAGAAGGCGCGCAACGTGGCGGTGTGCCTCACCCGCGCAACGTGGAGCGACATTGGCGGCTGGGGCGCCATATATGAGCAGTCGGCCAAAGACC
Organism: uncultured Bacteroidales bacterium; assembly: GCA_934699135.1. Taxonomy (GTDB): domain Bacteria; phylum Bacteroidota; class Bacteroidia; order Bacteroidales; family Marinilabiliaceae; genus W3P20-009. The sequence goes on along the minus strand of CAKUVM010000002.1, from coordinate 32,407 downwards.
CGGCTGGCAACGCCGTGGTGAACGGCAACGCCTACCTCAAAGACACGTCGGGGTGTCTGGTGCACGCCGAAAGAAATGAGCGGGTCGTGGTTGACGGCCTGAAAGACTATATGGTGGTGGTCAGAGACGGCGTCACGCTCGTCTGCCCGCTTTCGCGCGGGGCGCAGGCGTGGCGTTACGCCTCAGAGCTGAAGGCCGAGATGGAAAGTTAGGCGAATGAGTCACAGCCATGGCGAAGTGCCGTGGTTTGATAAGGCGAAAAATATCTTCGCCCCTGTCCGCCAATGTCGGACGGGGGCGAACTGATTTTTAATTCTTTTGCATATGTGCTTGCTATTGACTACTTTTGCGCAGTTGTCATAGATATGCCATATCGTCGTTTGCCAAATACAGATCAGGCCCGGTTGCGGTCTCTCAAAGCCGCCTTGGAGCAGGTGAGAACGGTCTCGCCCGCCGACCTGATGTTTTCGCAGAAGACGGCGCTGGAGGCGGAGTCTTTCACTCCGCTTTTTGAGCAGACTGTGCAACAGTGCCTAGATTGCAAAGAGCGCCAGGCCGCGGCGAGTCGTCAGGTGGCAGATTCCGGCCGCGTGGCGAGGCTATATCTGTCCCACTTTGTCCAGGTGTTCAACATGTGCGTGGCGCGCGGCGAGATTAAGCCGGCCGCGAGAGCCATGCTCGGGCTAGACGCCTGCAGCAACGCCGTGCCTGATCTCTCTGCCGACAAAGCGTTGGTGGACTGGGGGCACAAGATTGTGGAGGGAGAGGAGGCGCGCATGGCCAATGGCGGTGGCAACAGGATCTACAACCCCTCCATAGCTTTGGTGAAGGTGAAGCTTCAAATTTTCGAAGACAACTATAACAAGCATCGAGACATCTTGCAGACCGTCCAGAAATTCAAGGACAAGCTCGAAGAGGCGCGGGTGAAGGCAGACGAGATCATCCTCCACTTGTGGAACGAGGTGGAGGGCAGCGTCGAGCCTGTTGACACTGACGAGAAAAGGGAGATGTGCCAACGCTACGGCGTGGTATATTTCTATCGCCCACAAGAGCGGCAGAAGGAGTTCCTCATGGGCCAAATATAGATGTGCGGCATTGGCGAAGATATAACAAATCAACAATAAGAAATAGACATGGAGGACGAACTGGAGCTCATAATGGAAGAGCTGAAGGAGCAGATGGGCAAAGCCATTGAGCACCTTGACTATGAGCTTGGAAAGATAAGGGCGGGCAAGGCCAACCCCCACGTGCTGGACGACATAAAGGTGGAGTATTTCGGCGCGCCGACCCCTCTGGCGCAGGTGGCCAACGTCACAGTCCCTGACCCTCGCACCATTGCCGTGAAGCCTTGGGAGAAGACTATGATAGGCCCCATTGAGAAAGCCATTATGGCCGCCAACCTCGGCCTCAACCCCGACAACAACGGCGAGGTGATCCGAATCATGATCCCACCCCTCACCGAGGAGCGACGCCGCGACTTGGCCAAGCTCGCCAAGAGGACGGCGGAGGAGTCTAAGGTGGCCATCCGCAACATCAGAAGAGACGCCATAGAAAACGTTAAGAAACTCAAAAAAGAGGGTCTTGGCGAGGACGTGCAGAAAGACAAAGAGGCGGAAATCCAGAAAATCCATGACGCCTACATAAAGAAGGTGGACGAGATGTACGCCCTCAAAGAGAAAGACATCATGACCGTGTAGAGGCCGCAGGCGAGCCTCGAAGTCAAAAACCCGGCAAGGCGCCATGCGCCTGTCGGGTTTTGCTCTGCATAGATTCTGGCACTCTGACCGTCTCGCCGAAACCGAGCGGCAGTGCCGTGCGTATACGTGCGACAAAAACTTATTCACACATATGTACCTAAAGAAAATCCCAATCCTGCTGTCTTTCGTCGTGGCAGCCGCCCTTTGCGCCCTGGTGCTGGGCCTCACGGCCGAGGACGAGGACCAGACCTATGGCAGCTCACTTGTGGCGGAGGGGGCGGAGGCCCCGGACTTCGCCGTGGCGGACAGAGACGGCGAGGTGCATCGCCTCTCTGATTGGAGGGGGCGCATGGTGGTGCTTGATTTTTGGGCGTCGTGGTGTCCCGACTGCCGTCGAGACATCCCGGCTCTCAAGCTCCTCCGCGAGGTCTACGGAGGCAAGGCCATGTTCGTGGGAGTCTCTTTCGACCATTCCAAGGAGGCTTGGGCCAAGTGCGTGGAGGATAACGCCATGGACTGGCTTCAGCTTAGCGAGTTGAAAAAATGGCAAGACTCTGAAGTGGCCAAGGCCTACGGGATCAAGTGGATTCCCTCCATTGTGGTGGTTGGGCCGGACGGCCGAGTCGTACTATCAACCGTGACGCTCTCAAAGGTGCGTCACAAGCTCCACGAGATTTTTGACGAGTAGAGCCAGCCGGAAAAGGTGAGAGAACCGCCCCCTGCGCAGCGATGCGTGGGGGGCTTTGCTTTTCAGCCAAATGGACAGAGTGGGTGCCCGACATTGAAGATTTTATTTGTTATTTTGCGAGCAGTTAAAAACAACCATATGAAACTAATTCCACTAATCACCGCAGCTGCGCTTGCGCTCTCCGCTTGCGGAAACGCATTTGCGCAAGGGCAACCAACAGGTTCCAAACTCTTGACCCGCGGCTACCGCGGGTTTGTAGACGGCAGCCTGATCTGCGGCAATATGGAGACCGACGGTCTTGATTTCTCTCGCACCAACATCGGCATCATGACGGCTCACGGCTTCCAGTTCAACCCTCACGTCTTCCTTGGCGGAGGCTTCGGCTTCCGCTTCTACGCCGGGGGTGATGACATCTATTGGCAAGGTTCTGACGAGACTGTTGAGGAGTTCGACATCTTGTTCCCCATCTTCGCAGCCTTTCGCTACGACATTGTGGACAAGAAGGTCAGCCCGTTTTTGGAATATCGACTTGGAGGCTACGCAAGCCTGAGTGGCTACGATGAAACCTCTCTTGGCGGTGTGTATATGAACATGAACTTCGGCGTGCGCATCAAGAGGCTAAACATCTCCTGCGGCTACGAGACCATGCCTGGCACCCTCTCCATAGACGCGGGCCGTTATGGGTCTGCAGACATCGACGTGAAGCAGAACTCGTTCGTCTTCCGCGTGGGCGTAGACGTTGGCAAGCGCAGGTGAGCAGGCGGCTTCAGCCCGCTTGGTGCCGTGTGGGCTAAGGGCGGGTACAGAAATTCCCGGCGCGCAAATGCGCGCCGGGAATTTTTTTTGTCTGGCGAGAAAAACAAAAAGCCACCCCGCAAACATTGCGGGGCGGCATTCGCTGCGTCTCAGCGCGGCGTTAGTCAATGATGAAGACCCACCCGTGGGTGTCCGGCTCATCGCCATACTGAATGGCGCGGAGCTTGTGGTAGAGGGCGGTGCAGACGGGGCCGGGCTTGCCGTCTTTGCAATATTCGTAGCTCTTGTTCAGGTCTATGTCGTCAATCTTCGAGATTGGGCTCACCACGGCGGCCGTGCCGCACTCGGCGGCCTCCTCAAACGTGGCCAGCTCCTCTTCGGGGATCTGCCTGCGCTCAACCTTCATGCCCATATCCTCGGCCAACTGCTGCAAGCTCATATTGGTTATGGAGGGCAGGATGGAGGTGGACTTTGGCGTGACGTACGTGTTATCCTTTATGCCGAAGAAGTTGGCCGGGCCGCATTCGTCAACAAATTTCTTCTGTTTGGCGTCTAGATACAAGACGGCGGAATAGCCCATCTTGTGGCCGAGGTCGCCCGGCACGAGGCTGGCCGCGTAGTTGCCGCCTACCTTATACGTGCCGGTGCCGAGAGGCGCGGCACGGTCATACTGGCGGAGGATTACCACCGGCGTGGCCTTGAAGCCGTCTTTGAAGTAGGGGCCGACGGGCTGGACGAAGATGAGGAACAAATATTCCGACGACGGGCCCACGCCGATGCGCGGCGAGATGCCGATGAGCAGCGGGCGGATGTAGAGCGAGCAGCCGCTCTCATAGGGCGGGACAAAACGCTCATTGAGCTTGATGACCTTGCGCACGGCCTCCTCAAACTTCTCTATCGGAAGCTTGGCCAGCATGATGCCGTCGCTCGTGTGCTGAAGTCGCTTGGCGTTCTCGTCCATGCGGAAGACGCGGATCTTGCCGTCTTTGCCGCGGAAGGCTTTCATGCCCTCGAAGGCCTCTTGGCCGTAGTGGAGGCAGGTGGATGCCATATGGATGTGGATAGTCTCCTCCGATGAGATCTCAATCTCGCCCCACTTGCCGTCTCTGTAATAGCAACGCACGTTATAGTCGGCCTTCATGTAGCCGAAACCAAGGTTGCCCCAGTCTATGCTATTATTGTCCATAATGATATTTTATGTGTCCTTTGCTGTGCTTGAACCGTTCTATTTTTCACAAAGCTAATATTTTTATCGTCATATTGTCCGCTGCCATCATCCTTTTTGCCTAGGCACGCCCCTTTTTGAGTATATCACCTAAACACCGCTTCGCGACTCGGCCTGCGGGGTCGGGCTTCAGCCTCCGTGCGTGTTTCACGCCCCGCCTCTTGCCTGCGCGAGCGTGATGGCGGCATCGGCCAGATTTTTCTTTTTGCCCTTTTTGCCATATTTTTGCCAAAGTCCCGCCGCTGTGCGGCGCGCAGACCTAATTGCAAGACAAATAAGAAGATGTTCTCAGGAATAGTTGAGGACGCGGCCACCGTCGTGGCAGTCCGCAAAGATGGTGGCAACGTCCACCTGACGCTCCGTTGCGCATTTGCGCATGATCTGACCATAGACCAAAGCGTGGCGCACAACGGCGTGTGCCTCACTGTGGTGAGCAAGAATGCCGACTCCTATGTCGTCACAGCCGTCGCTGAGACACTGCGGCGGAGCAACCTGGGCCTGCTCCAGCCGGGAGATGTGGTGAACGTGGAGCGCAGCATGCTGATGAACGGCCGCCTAGACGGGCACATTGTCCAAGGCCATGTCGACTGCACCGCGCGCTGCGAGAGCGTCAGCGAGGCCGACGGCAGCTGGTATTACAAGTTTCGATATTCGGTGGACAAGCAAAAGGCGCGCGAGGGCTATTTCACCGTGGAGAAAGGCTCCGTGTGCGTCAATGGCGTGAGCCTCACGGTGGTGGAGAGCCTCGACGACGGCTTCTCCGTGGCCATAATACCCTATACGCATGACCACACCAACTTCCGCGACATAACCGCGGGCTCCGTGGTCAACATTGAGTTCGACATCATCGGCAAATACATTTGCCGCATGAACAGTTTCAAGTAACCTCTCACGCTCATGACAACTCGCAATGTGGCGCCTTGGCTGCGCCGAGGCCTGGCTTCCGCGGCATTGCTGCTCTTGGCCGCGACCCTGACGCTGCCTGGCTGCTCGTCAGAGAAAAGCACTTCGCGACAAACCACGCACAGGGGCGTCAGCGGCGGCAAAACCGCCTCGCAGCCCACCAAGAGGCAGCCCGCGCCAGCCAAGCAGCAGGGGAGTCAGGCCTCCAAGACGGGACAGCAGACCAAGCCTCAAGGCAAAGTGGAGAAAGGACAGGCGTCATACTACGCCGACAAGTTCCACGGCCGAGCCACGGCCAGTGGCGAGAAATATGACAAGCGGAAGCTCACGGGCGCGCACCGCACCCTGCCCTTCGGCACTGTGGTGCGCGTCACAAACACCGCCACGGGACGGAGCGTGGACGTCCGCATCAACGACCGCGGCCCCTTCAAGGCCGGCAGGGTGGTGGACGTGAGCCGCGCCGCGGCCGAGAAGCTGGGCATGATCCAGGCCGGCGTGATCAACTGCACCGTGCAGGTGATCAGCAAACCTTGAGGCCAGAATCTTAAATCTTATAACGTAGCTCCATATGGATAGCAGCGAGGCCGCCGCAAGGCTCGAGGCGGCGAAAGAGGCGCACGGCGCGTTTATTGACATAGCCCGATGGCTGTTGGAGGTCTGTGGCGTCAACGGGGCGTCAGACACTGTGGCCACCCTCATCATGGTGGCCCTCTCCACCGTCATCTCCGTCTCTCTCTATTGGGTGACCAAGGTCATCCTCTTCTCTGTCGTCAAGCGAATAGTCGTCCGCACGCCGTCAGATTGGGACGATTACGTCTTCAACGACCGCGTCTTGCGCCGCGCGGCGTTCCTGCCGTCCATATTCTCCATGGTGGCCTTCGGCTTGGCCATGCATACGGACAATTGGCTGAACACGCTGTATATGAAGGTCGTGTATCTCTATATGACCTTCAGCATAGGCCGTTTCGTCTTGGCCTTGCTGGACTCTGTGTTCGACCTCATCAGCGCCAAATATCCCAGGGTGCGGTCTCTCAAGAGCCTCAAGCAGCTCATCACATACGTCATCTTCATCCTCATGGTCATCGTGATGGTGTCCATCATCATTGGCCGTAGCCCAGAGGTCCTCTTGGCGGGTCTTGGCGCGTCGGCCGCCATCATGTCTCTCGTCTTCAAAGAGACCATACAGAGCCTCGTCTCCGGCATTCAGCTGTCCGCCAACAACATGCTTGCCGTGGGGGACTGGATTGTGGTGCCAAAGGCCAACGCCAACGGCGTGGTGGTGGAGATGAACCTCAACACCGTGAAAATACGCAACTGGGACAACACCATAACCACCGTGCCGCCATCCACCCTCCTCGCCGACGCGTTCACCAACTGGAAAGGGATGAGCGAGAGCGCGGGACGAAGGCTGAACCGCTCAATATGCATAGACATGGCGTCGGTCCGCTTCCTCACGGAGGGGGAGGCGCGCCGCTTTGAGACGATGCCGGAGCTCTACTATTTCTTCAGGCGCCGCGCCGATGGTGGCGAGGGCTCGCAAGATCAGCTCACCAACCTGACCCTCTTCCGCGAGTATATCTACGCCTACCTCATCCGAAACCCGCAGATTCAGGACCCCGACGCCTCGACGCGAATGAAAGTCATGGTCCGCTACCTCCAGCCCACTCAATACGGTCTGCCCGTGGAGATGTATTGCTTCTCCAAGACCAAAGTGTGGGAGGAGCATGAGGCCGTCATATCCCAACTGGTAGATCACATGCTGGCGTCGCTCGCCATGTTTGGCCTGCGGCCATACCAGGTGGCGAGCGGCGCCACTGGCGCCGAGCCCATGCCCGAACCCGTCCGGGCCGCCTTCAGGGCGTTGCCCCCGCAGGCCGCGCCCGCCCCGAAGCCCGAGGGAGGGGGTGAGAAATGATGTTTTTTGATTCCGCCATATCGCTCGTCGGCCGTTACTGCCGCTTCATGGCGCAGGTGGCGGCGGCGCCGCAGAAATGGAGCGTCTTCGGCAGGCGGATATTGCAGGAGGTGTATAAGTTGGGTGTCGACTCGCTCGGCATAGTCACGCTCATATCTTTCTTCGTAGGGGCAGTCGTCACCATCCAGATGGCCAACAATCTCGACAACCCTTTCATCCCAACTTACACCATCGGCTACGCCTCCCGAGAGACCATAGTCCTCGAGTTCTCCAGCACCATAGTCTGCCTCATCCTGGCGGGCAAGGTGGGCAGCAACATATCGTCCGAGATAGGCACCATGAGGATAACGGAGCAGATTGACGCCCTTGACATCATGGGCATCAACTCCGCCTCGTTCCTCGCCGCGCCCAAGGTCGTGGCCATGGTGGTCAGCGTGCCGCTGCTTGTCGTGTACAGCATGTGCATAGGCATAGTCGGCGGCTGGTTCTCCGGCTTCACCACCGGCATGGTGCCGTCAGACGACTTCATATACGGCCTCCACTTCACGTTCCGCCCGTTCTACATCTTCTACTCGCTCTTCAAGAGCACGCTCTTCGCCTTCATCATAGCCTCCGTGTCCTCATTTTTTGGATATTACGTCAAGGGCGGCGCTCTAGACGTGGGCCGGGCCAGCACCAAGAGCGTGGTGGTGAGCTGCGTCACCATCCTCATGGTAAACCTGCTCGTAACCCAACTCATGCTGTCATGATCGAGGCAAGGAACATATCGAAGACATTCAACGGCCGCACGGTCATGCACGAGGTGAGCGGCGTCTTTGAAGACGGCAAGACCAACCTCATCATCGGCAAGAGCGGGTCCGGCAAGACGGTGCTGCTCAAGAGCCTCGTGGGCCTATACGACGTTGACGAGGGCTCCATCCTCTATGACGGGCGCGATGTCACCCGCATGGGCCGTCACGGGCGGCTGCGCCTGCGGCAAGAGGTGGGCATGATTTTTCAGGGCTCGGCCCTCTTCGACTTCATGACTGTGCTGGAGAATGTCCGCTTCCCGCTAGACATGTTCACCACGCTCTCCGCCGCCGAGCGCCGCCGCAGGGCGCAGCAGTGCCTCCGCCGCGTCAACCTCGACGCCGCGGCCGATGGCCTCTTCCCGGCCCAGATCTCCGGCGGAATGCAAAAGCGGGTGGCCATTGCCCGGGCCATTGTGCAGAACCCGCGCTACCTCTTCTGCGATGAGCCAAACTCTGGCCTCGACCCCGTGACGGCCGGGGTGATAGACTCCCTCATATCCGCCATCACCCACGAGAGCGGCATCACCACCATCATCAACACCCACGACATGAACTCCGTCTTCACCATTGGCGAGCATATCGTCTTCATCGAGGCGGGCCGTAAGCTATGGGACGGGAGCCAAGATGACATCTTGCAGTCCGACTGCCCTGAGCTGCGCTCCTTCATGGCCTCGGCCGTAAGGCTCATGAAACTGGGGCGTTGAGCCGGGCGAGGGCCGAAAAGACTGAAACGATAGCCGCGGGCGGGGTGGGGGCATGGATCCCAACTCCGCCCGCGTCCCGTTATTTAAAAATAGAGGCCGAATGGCGAAACATCACCTCCAGATAACATTAAAGCCCCGACCGCCCGCAAACAAATGCTAAATTCGCGCAAATAAAAATGAAATCATCTTGACGAAATGAGACATAACCATCTTATCCTTGCCACCCTCGCGCTATGCCTGTCGTTCGCTGGGGCCACGGCGCAACGCGAGACGACGTTGCTCAACTACGGCTGGACGTTCCATCTCGGCAACGCCGCCTCCATGGAGGCAGACTTCACCCACGGCACCGAATATTTCACCTACCTCACCAAGGCGGTGGGGCAGAACCGCGGGCCGGCCAGTCCGGAGTTCAACGACTCGACATGGCAACGGGTGACCCTGCCGCACGATTGGGTGGTGGACTTGCCCTATGCCGCCGAGGCGAGCCACTCGCACGGATACAAGCAGGTGGGATGGCGCTACCCGCAAAACAGCGTGGGCTGGTACCGACGCCACTTCGCCGTGAACGCGGCCGATGAGGGGCGCGACATATACGTCCAGTTCGAGGGGGTCTTCCGCAACGCCCAAGTCTTCTGCAACGGCTTCTATCTGGGTCATGAGGCCAGCGGATACGCCCGCCAGACCTACAACGTGGCGGAATATCTCAACTATGGCGGAGACAACGTCCTGACGGTGCGCTGCGACGCCACCACCGAGGAGGGCTGGTATTACGAGGGAGCCGGCATATACCGAGACGTATGGCTGGTCATGCGAGACAAAGACTGCCACATAGACAATGTCTTCGCGTCGTGGGATGGCCGCGAGCTGCACGTCGCCACGTCGTCAACGCGCCCGGCCTCGCACAAACTCATAGATGCTGCGGGCAACGTGGTGGCCGTGGGGGAAGATGGCAATCTCATCGTTCCAAGCCCGCGCCTATGGAGCGTCTCCGACCCCTACCTCTATACTCTCCGCACCTCGGTCTCGGCCGAAGGCAAGGAGCGTGACGCCATCGAGACCAAGGTGGGCCTCCGGACGCTGGGGTGGAACACCACCGACGGCTTCTTGCTCAACGGCAAACCCTTAGAGCTTGTGGGTTCTGACATCCACCTCGACCACGCGGGAGTGGGCACGGCCCTGCTCAAAGACTTGTGGGTCTACAAGGTCAATAAACTCAAAGAGATGGGTATGAACGCCATACGCCTCTCGCACAACCCCGGCACGCCCGCCATGCTCGACGTGTGCGACTCCCTCGGCATGCTTGTGATAGACGAGAACCGCCTCATGGGCGTCAACGACGAGCACCTGACGCTGTTGCGCAAAATGATTGAGCGCGACAGGAATCACCCGTCCGTAATTCTCTGGAGCATAGGCAATGAAGAGTGGTGGATTGAGAGTGACGCAAAAGGAGAGAAGATTGCCCGCGCCATGATAGACTACGCCCGCCAGATAGACAGCACGCGCCTCTACACCTACGGTAACTCTGGCGGTTTCGGCCTCACCAAGCAGGTTGACATCCACGGCTACAACTATATTGTGCAAAACGACGTCTGGAACCGACACCGCCAATATCCCGACTGGGTGGTTATAGGCACCGAGGAGACCAGTGCCTGCGGCACGCGCGGCGTCTATGAGACCGACTCCGTCCGCGGCTGGATGAGGAGCATCAACATGGCCGGCGAGAGCCGAGAGGGTCATGCGAAAAATGTCATTGAGCGCGGCTGGAAGTTCTACCGAGACAACGGCTGGGCCGCGGGCGTGTTCTACTGGACAGGCTTCGACTACCGCGGGGAACCCAATCCCATGAAGTGGCCCGCCACGGGCTCGCAGTTCGGAATATTGGACTATTGCGGCTTCCCCAAAGACGAGGCCTACTATCTCAAGGCCGCGTGGACTGCCGAGCCAGTCCTCCACATCTTCCCCCATTGGAACCTCAAAGGCCGTGAGGGGCAGGAGGTCGAGGTATGGTGCTACTCCAATATGGACGAGGTGGAGCTGCTGCAAGACGGCAAGAGCCTCGGAAGACAGAAGATGGAGAAAGACAGCCACTTGGTGTGGCAGACGACATATAAGCCTGGCAGGCTTGAGGCCCGCGGATACAAGGGCGGCAAGAGGGTCAAGACAACCCGTGTGGAGACCACAGGCCAGGCCGAGGCTCTGCGGCTGGATGTGAGCAAGCCCACTCTGGTCGGCAGTCAGCAATGCGTGGTCGTGGACGTGACGTTGCTCGACAAGAAAGGCCGTTTCGTGTCCGACGCTTGCGAGGCTCTGGAGGTGAAAGTGTCGGGCCCGGCCGAAATCCTTGGTTGGGGAAACGGAGACCCGGGGTACAAAACTCAAGAGCGACCTGTGGGGTCAGACAAGGCCAATGCCCATGTCGACTCCTTTATGGGCCGTGCGCAGATAATATTGCGAGGCGCGGAGGCTAAGGCGGGCCCTGTCACCGTCACCGTCTCGCTCCCGGGGGGCGGCAAGGCCATGGTCACGCTCAACGGGCAGAAATAGATAAGTCGTAGTTGATGGCCGACTCGCAAGGAAAGACGCTTGCGGGTCGGCTTTCTTTTTGAGCGACCCCCTGGCCTCAGGCACGTGTCAATTGCTTATATTTGAAACATCCAAAACCGATCAAGACATGAGACAGACGGAGGACAAGTACATAAGCCTTCTGACGGACTTCGGCTTCAGGCGCATATTCGGCTCCAAACCGAACAAAGACCTTCTGATAGACTTTCTCAACTCTCTCTTCCAGGGCGAGCAAGTGGTGACGGACGTGATGTATCTCAACGGCGAGAGCGTGGGCGACGTGCTGACGGATCGCAAGGCCATCTTCGATGTCTACTGCCAAAACGAGCGCGGCGAGCGTTTCATAGTGGAGATGCAGAACGCCTACCAGAAATATTTCAAGGATCGCTCCATCTTCTACGCCACCTTCCCCATCCGAGAGCAGGCTCAAAAGGGTTCCGAGTGGGACTTCCGCCTTGACAAGGTCTATGTCATCGCCATACTTAACTTCAGCTACTCAGACCCTGCGTTCGACCCTGGCGAGATATGCCACGACGTCATGCTACAAGACGTAGCCACAGGCCGCACGTTCTACACCAAGCTGTTGCTAAAATATATAGAGATAGGCCGTTTCTCGAAGACGGCCGATGAGCTGGAAGACATAAGGGACAAGTGGTTCTACGTCCTCAAAAACCTGTCGCGTATAGACGGCCGCCCCAAGACGCTGAAAGAGCGCGTCTTCCAGCGTCTGTTCCAAGAAGCGGAGATAGCCCAGTTCACACCGTCCGAATTGCGGACGTATGAGGACAGCCTGAAGGCCTATCGCGACATTAAAAACAGCATGGCCACAGCTCGCGAGCAGGGCATGGCCAAGGGCATCGAGATAGGCAAGGAGCAGGGCATCGAGATAGGCAAGGAGCAGGGCATCGAGATAGGCAAGGAGCAAGGTGTGGCATTGGGAGTTGAGAAGGTGGCCAAGGGCATGCTGGCCAGGGGAATGGCTCCTGAGACGGTGGCGGAGCTAACCGGCCTGGAAATAGCTGTGGTGAGAGGACTGTAGGAAAAAGGGATTGCCCAAAGCCCGTCAAGGTTGAAAGCGTGAACCTTGACGGGTTTTTGTATTTTATGATTTTTTTTTTTATTAATTGCAATTTTTAATAAAGCTGCATAAATTTGCGTCTATGAGAAACGAGGTCTTATCACATTTGCGCCAATCAGCTGACGGTTCGTGGCAGATTCAGACCAATAGCATTCTGACGGCGTAGCCGCTTTGGCTTCCAAGTTCTCCTCCATATTCGAGATGGGAGAATGGGGGCGCGTGCTAGGACTGTTGCATGACAGAGGAAAGGAAAAACCTGAATTTCAAAGTTACATAAGAGAGGTGTCTGGTTTTGGCAAAGGGGAGTGCGCCTACAATGCCATCACTAAACGCCACGCCTATGTGGGTGCCATCTTGGCCAAGGCGGCGTGCCCTAAAGCATATCCGCTGTTAAGCATCCCCATTGAGGGACATCATTCGGGTCTGCATGACCACGATGACTTCCTCCAGGCAATGAAGCAAGGGCTCCCCTGTGGCATAGACCGCCAGACTCCAACGGCGAACTTGGGCTTGAATAAAGACCTGCTGAAGTCTCCTGACGAGTATAACCACTTGATAAGGATGTTGTTCTCATGCCTTGTGGATGCCGATTTCTTAGACACTGAGAGTTTCATGACGCCAGAGAGCGCAAGTCAGAGAGGCGGAGGAGACGACATGGCCACGCTGTCTGAGAAACTGCGCAAGAGGATGGATGAGATGTGCGCCAACGCCCCCAAGACCCCAGTCAACTCCTTCAGGGCGAAGATTCTCTCAGCTTGCATGGCAGAGTCCGACGCGCCGCAAGGCTTTTTCAGCCTGACTGTGCCAACCGGTGGCGGGAAGACGCTGGCCTCCATGACCTGGGCGCTTAGGCACGCCGTGCGTCATGGCCTGAGGCGAGTGATTGTGGTGATTCCATACACCTCCATCATAACACAGACGGCGCAAGTGTTCCGCGACGTCTTTGGAGACAAGAATGTGCTGGAACATCACAGTGCGACGGACGATGACTCTGACGATTGTCAGGAAAATCCTCTGAAGTTGGGGCGCAGGCTGGCCACGGAAAACTGGGACGCCCCCATTGTCGTCACCACAAACGTGCAGTTCTTTGAGTCGCTTTTCAGTAACAAGCCCTCAAAATGCCGCAAGCTACATAACATTGCGCATTCGGTTGTGCTGATGGATGAGGTGCAGACCTTGCCCGTGGATTTTCTCAACCCCATTGTCAGTGCCCTCAAGGCATACCAGCGTCTCTTTGGCGTCAGTTTCCTCTTTATGACAGCCAGTCAGCCCATTTTGGGAGGCGAGAGCTTGGACGCGCTGAAGAGAGAGTGCCGAGATGTGAATCTTAGGGGAATAGGGGACATTAAGGAGATCTCACCCGACGCTGACGGAGTCTCGCTCCCGCGGCGGACAATCATAAACTTCTGCTACTCAACCCCATTGAGCTATGACGATTTGGCTGCGAGGCTCATGCTTTGCGACAGGGTCTTGTGCGTGGTGAACACCCGCCAAGACGCCTTGGAGGTGTATCGCAGGATGGATGCTGACAATGCGTCGCTCACGTTTCATCTCTCACGGATGATGTGCGGAGAGCACATCCGGCGGACCATAGACGAGATCCGCAAAGCCTTGAGAGAAGATCCTTTGCGGAAAGTCCGCGTCATATCCACCCAGTTGATTGAGGCGGGTGTGGATCTGGACTTCCCCGCTGTGTTTCGCCAGGTGGCTGGGCTAGACTCCATCTTGCAGGCCGCGGGCCGATGCAACCGAGAGGGGCTACTGGGGCATGAGGGGGAGGTCACCGTCTTCAGCCTGTCAAGGCCACAGAGGGGAAGTCTGGCCATGGCCGAGGCTGCGTTTAAAAGTATGAGGGCAGAGCTGGGCGAAGAGGTGGACGTCATGACACAAAAGGCTATGACGGCATATTTCGCTCAATATTACGCTCTTGACCGAGAGTTCGACAAGAAAGGCATAGGGGCGGACCTTAATTCCATGGAAGTGCAGTTCGCCTCGGCCGCCGAAAAATTCAAGTTGATAGAAGACGGTGGGCAAGACGTGATAGTCCCCTTTGGCCGCGGAGCCGAGCTGCTTGACCAGTTGAGGAGAGAGGGCGAGAGCTACAGTCTGATGCGCAAACTCAGGCCCTACACCGTGAGTGTGCGCAGGCGAGTGGCGGAAGACTTGTTGGCGGGCGGCATAGTAGGCATGGCCGCGGAGGGCGTCCTCGCGCTAACGTCCGCATGTCAGTATGATGCCAAAGTAGGCCTCCTGGCCGAGAATGTGAGCCTGAACGAGATAATGATGATATAAGGTCCGAGAAACACACACAACCCATGACAAACAATCACACGGACAGAGAGTTTACGCTCGAGGTGTGGGCCGATCAGGCCTGCTTCACCCGCCCCGAGCTGAAAGTTGAGCGAGTGAGCTACGACGTCATAACGCCATCCGCGGCGCGCGCTGTCTTTGAGGCCATATTCTGGAAGCCCGCCATCCGCTGGCAAGTCACGAAGATTGAGGTGCTTAACCCCATCAAGTGGATGAGCGTGAGGCGAAACGAGGTCGGGGCCACGGCCTCGCCCAAAATGAAAAGCATATACATCGAGGAGAAACGTCAGCAACGCAACTCTTTGATGCTCCACGACGTGCGATACCGTATAACGGCAAAGTTGGTCTTCATCCCATTGCGAGACAGGCCAAGCATGGCGCGGAAGCGTGAGGCGGGCGCCGATGAGAACCCGATGAAATATTATGAGATGTTTGAGCGCCGCGCGTCAAAGGGCCAGTGCTTCAACCAGCCGTATCTGGGCACCCGCGAGTGCTCATGTGGTTTCCGTCTCGTCGCGCCGGGGGAGGCCGATGCAGCCAGTCCCATCGCGGAGGACCGGGATTTGGGCATAATGCTCTACGACATTGACTTTGCCAACGGCAAGCAGGCCATGTTTTTCCGCGCCAAGATGGAGCAGGGTGTAATAAGTGTGCCAGATAAGGACAGTGAGGAGGTGCTAAGATGATACTCAGTGCGTTATGCGAATATTATGACCGCAGCCAAGGCAAGCTGGCCCCAAAGGGGAAAGAGCGCAGGGAACTTAAGTATATAATTGTGATTGATCAAGACGGCAATTTCTCCCGCCTTGAAGATTGCCAGATAGAGAAGAAAAAGTACCATAAGTTCTTAATCCCCAAAGGTGTCTCGCGGACAAGCGCGACAAAGTCAAACTCGCTTTGGGACAATTGCTCCTATGCCCTGGGCTTATCTGAAGAGACATTCCTCGGGCAACGTTCGGCCGATGAAGAGAAAAAAGTCAGAAATAATATTAGCCACTATGCCGCTTTTGTGGAAGAGGTGGAGCGGATTGCAATCATGAATCCTGAATCGGTTGACTTGAAGGCCCTGCTGCTGTTCTTGCACCAATCTGAGGACGTTAGGTTGGCTGCGATTCAAGATGACCCCTTGTGGGATGAGTTCCGAAAGTCAATCAAGACGGCCAACATATCATTTCGCATTGAGGGGCGCAAGACCATCATTGCCGAGCAAGA
This sequence comes from uncultured Bacteroidales bacterium, assembly GCA_934699135.1. Lineage (GTDB taxonomy): Bacteria > Bacteroidota > Bacteroidia > Bacteroidales > Marinilabiliaceae > W3P20-009. The sequence continues at coordinate 16,566 of CAKUVM010000002.1, read as the reverse complement.
TTTCAAGATGTCTGATGCTGCGGAATCCGCGTCAGGCAAGGAAGCGACAGCGATATGCCTGGTGACGGGAAATAGGGCTGAACCCGTGCAGACGACCTCGGCGACACCAATCATAGGCGGGCAGGCCACGGCAAAAATTGTAGCCTTTCAGGTGAACAGCGGTTACGACTCCTATGGCAAGAGCCAGTGCGCCAACGCGCCAATCTCGGCCGAGGCGGAGTTCAAATATTCCACCGCGTTGAGAACCCTGTTGGCGAAAGACTCCAAGAACAAGGCGTTCATTGGAGGCCGCACATTTGTCTTTTGGGCATCCAAGGAGACTGAGGCGGCAACCGATGTCGAGGATTCTATATTCTCAATCTTCTCAGAAAGTGGCGCGGACGACCCCAACGCCAACGTAAACCGGGTAAAAAACGCGCTTCGGGCAATGTTTAGCGGAGAGAGGATGCCGGAGCTGGGAGATAAATTCTATTTCCTCGGTTTGGCCCCAAACGCCGCCCGGATTGCCGTGGTCTATTGGCAAGAGACCACCTTGGGCGATTTCGCGGCCAACATCCTGCGCCATTTTGACGATATGGAGATAGTGGACACGTCCAAGAATCCGAGGCCATATTTTGGCATATACCCGATGCTTCGCGCCGTGACGCTAGATGGCAAGGTGGACAAGGCGTTGCCGAGCCTGCCGGAGGCCATTATGAAGAGTGTCTTGAGTGGAGGCCGTTACCCAAGGCTCCTGTTTACGTCCTGCATCGCACGCATCCGAGCCGAGGCGTCAGACCAAGATGTCAAATATCCAGTCTCCGTGGCTAGGGCAGCAATTCTTAAAGCGTATATCAATAGATTGAATGACAATAACAAAAAGATTGACATAATGCTGGATAAAGAGAACACCAACCCGGCCTATCTCTGTGGCCGGCTTTTCGCCGTCTTGGAGAGCATCCAATACAGCGCAAGCGGACTGCGCTCCATCGCGGAGCGATATCTCAACTCCGCTTCCACCACTCCTGCCTACGTCTTCCCGACTCTGCTGAACCTTTCGCTCCACCACTCGGAGAAAGCTGGCTGGGGTGAAGGCGTCAAGGCGGAGATTATCAACATGCTGCCTCCCGACGGCTTTCCCGTCCACCTGGATGTTGAGGACCAGGGCCGCTTCTTCTTGGGCTATTATCAGCAAAAAGCCAGCAGGATGGTTGACGTGGCGAATGGTGACGCCGAGACCAAGGACTAGAACGCAATAAATGAACTTAACCAATTGAATATCATGTCACAATAGCTTAATAACCGCATAGACTTCGTCTACCTTTTCGATGTGCAAGACGGCAACCCCAATGGCGACCCAGATGCCGGCAACCTGCCGCGCGTTGACGCCGAGACTGGCCTCGGCCTCGTCACGGACGTGTGCCTGAAGCGCAAGGTCCGCAACTACGTCTCTGTGGCCAAGGACTTCGCTCCGGGGTTCGACATCTTCATCAAGCAGAAGGCGATATTGAACAAGCTTATCCAAGAGGCCGATGAGTCGCCAGAGGTCAAGTCCAAGCAAGAGACCGCGAGAGACTTTATGTGCCGCAAGTATTATGACATCCGCACCTTTGGCGCCGTCCTCTCCACAGGCTCCAACGCCGGCAAGACCGACGGCCAGGTGAGAGGCCCCATCCAGCTCACGTTCTCCAGATCGGTAGATCCCATCGTGGCCACCGAGCACTCAATAACCAGGATGGCCGTGGCCAAGGAGGAGGATGCTGATAAAGAGCGTACCATGGGTCGCAAGAGCACTGTGCCTTATGGCCTCTATGTGTGCCGCGGCTTCGTCTCCGCCAACCTGGCCCGCCAGACAGGGTTTTCCCAAGAGGATCTTGACCTCTTCTTCGAGGCTCTCAAAAACATGTTCGATCAAGACCACTCCGCGGCGCGCGGGCTGATGTCAGCGCAGAAGCTCATAGTCTTCCGCCATGACAGCATGTTGGGCAACGCCCCCGCCGGCAAACTTTTCGACCTGGTCTCCATTAGGCGTAAAGACCCGAACGCCCCCGCCCGCGGCTTTGGAGACTATGAGGTAAGCATGGGTCAGGCTCCTGACGGCGTGACTGTGGATAACCTCATCTGACCCTCCCTATGGATGACGATCTGCTCATGCTTTCGGGCATACAGCACTTTATGTATTGCCCGCGACAGTGGGCGCTCATCCACATTGAGCAGCAATGGGCCGATAACGCCCTCACCACAGAGGGGCAGCTGCTGCACCAGAGGGTGGACGACCCCCTGGCGCGGCAGCTTAACAATGGGGTGCTGACGCTACGGCGCATGCCGCTCATATCTCGCCGTCTCGGGCTGTCGGGGCTCAGCGATGCAGTGGAGTGCCGCGCCGTGGCGGAGGGCGAGCAAGGGGCCACCCGCTTTCACGGGCGGGGGGGTGGTGGAGCGTCATGCCCGTGGAGTATAAGCACGGCCGCGAAAAAGCCGATGAGACTGACGATGTGCAGCTGTGCGCGCAATGCATGGCCATTGAGGAGATGAAGGGCGTGCGGGTGGCGCGCGGGGCCATCTTCTATTGGCAGACGAGAAAACGAGTATATGTGGACATGACGGACTCTCTGAGAGCCAAGACAGAGAACCTGGCTGCGCAAATGCGCAAACTTATGGCCGAGGGGCGCACGCCACCGCCCACAAAGACGACGCGATGCGGACGATGCTCACTGGCCGACGTGTGCATGCCCAAAGAGACGGCGGGTTTGTCAGCCAAAACATACTTGAGGAGGACACTATATGCGGAAGATGCTTAACACACTGTATGTCACCACGCCCGAGGCCTACGTCAGCAGAGACGGGGACAATGTGGTCGTCTCGGTAGACAAGGAGGAGCGTCTGCGCGTCCCCATAATAAACTTGGAGGGCATAGTCACCTTTGGCTACATGGGGGCCTCGCCAGGCGTGATGAAACTGTGCGTAGACCATGGCGTGGCTCTGTCTTTCCTAACTCCGAGCGGACGTTTCATCGCCTCATTGTCTGGTCCCACGCGCGGAAACGTCTTGCTGAGGCGCGAGCAATATCGTGTGGCCGGCGACGCCGTGGCCGCACTGCGCCTTGCGAGGATAATGACAGCCGCAAAGATCAAGAACGGCCGATCCGTCCTCCAACGCCGCATGCGCGACCACGGGCCCGACCCCGATGTTGAGGCCTCCATATGCGCTATGGCTGCCAGCAAGAGGCATGCGCTGACGGCTGTCAATGCTGACGAGTTGAGAGGCTATGAGGGAGAGGCCGCAAACGCCTACTTTGGCGTGTTTGACCACCTCATCGTCCAGCAGAAAGGCTGCTTCTCCTTTGACGGGCGCAACAGGCGTCCGCCGCGAGACCCCGTCAACGCCATGCTGTCATTCGCCTACGCTCTTTTGGCATCAGACGTGTCGGCCGCGCTGGAGACGGTTGGCCTCGACCCCTGCGTCGGCTTCCTGCATACGGTGCGCCCAGGTCGCAAGTCATTGGCATTGGACGTAATGGAAGAGCTTAGAGCCTATGTCGCGGACAGATTCGTATTGTCCATCATCAACCGACGGCAGATTGACGGCGGAGGGTTCACGGTGCGAGACGACGGCGTGACCATGACTGACTTGGCCAGGAAAGCTTTTATAAAAGCATGGCAGCTGCGCAAGCAAGATCAGGTGACGCACCCGTTTATGGGCGAGAAAATCCCCATTGGCCTGTTGCCATATGCGCAGGCCATGCTGCTGGCTAGGCACCTCCGTGGAGACCTTGACGATCCTCAAGAGGACGGACGGCACGGGGTTCGAGATGCTGCTGGCTAGGCACCTCCGTGGAGACCTTGACGACTACCCCGCGTTTTGTTGCTAAACGTTATGCCATCATGTACATTCTGGTCACATACGATGTCGAGACTTCATCGCCATCAGGCGCACGCCGCCTGCGCAACGTTGCGAAGCTGTGCCAAAATTACGGGCAGCGGGTGCAGAACTCCGTCTTCGAATGCCTCGTTGACGAGAGCCAATATATAACACTAAAAGCCAAGCTGCAAGAACTGATAGACATCGAGGCGGACAGCATACGATTCTATTCGCTTGGCAACAAATGGGAGCGGAAAATAGACCACATTGGCCGCGAGACATCCATCAACCTGTCTGGCGACCTCATCGTCTGAACCAAACTCCGTAACTTAGCGTCTGCGAACGTCCGGCAGTTCACAGGCAGCCCTTGGGTTCGCCATCTCATATAATCAATGAGTTATCACACCCAAGGCGTTTGCGGGAAATGACTTGAGATGCAGAATCCGCGGGTTCGCATAAACATTCCCTAAACCCATTGCAAGATAACGGACTTGTGATGTACTGTCGCACCCCGTGCGGGTGCGTGGATTGAAACATCGCCACGGATTATGCTTTTGTCGGATTCCGCCGGCCGGCAAGGAGGACATACTTAGCCATTACAACCCCAAGTCGCCATACAAAGTCCCCACGTACTACTCCACGAAAGATGACGCTCTGAAAGCGTTCCTGCGGCGCAAAGACCCAAACGGAATGAACCTCTCCAAGAGGGTGTGGAACCTCACGCCCGAATACAGGGCGGCGATAGAGGACGCAATCTCCGTGGCTCTGAAGAAAGGCCAGGGGCCTGTTGCGTTGTCGCACAAGGTGGTCCGGTATCTTCGAGACTACGACAAACTCAACGCAGACTACAAACGCCGGTTCGGCACGGCCCGCAAGGCCAAGGACTGCCATTACGCCGCCTACCGCCTGGCGTACACCGAGATTAATATGGCCTACCGCACGGCGGAGCAGGAGCGGTGGAGGGCGATTGACGACATCGTCGGCTACGAGGTCAAGACGAGGGAGTCGTCACACAAGGACGCGGACGTGTGCGACGTGCTGCAAGGCAAATACCCGAAGACGTTCAAATGGGTGGGGTGGCATCCCATGTGCCACTGCTACGCCGTGCCAATCTTCCGCTCTGACGATGAGACCGCCCAAGGCAGCAAGGCGGAGGTTAGGGACGTGCCTGACAACTACAGGGAATGGGTCAAGCGCAACGCAGAGGGCATCGAGCGGGCGCGAGGGCGCGGGACGCTGCCATACTTTCTGAAAGACAACGCGGCGACTTGGAGCGAGGCGGTGCGGGAGGCGCGCTATGACAGGGAGGTGGAGCTGATACGGGGCGTGCTGCGAGGGGCGAACGCGTCGCTGCCAGTGGGAAAGAAAGGAGTGGGGACGCTCGCGGGGCGCGGCGGGATAGACAGCGGTCAGGCAAAAAAAGAAGCCGAGGGCGCGCTGAGGGATAATGAATACAGAAAGAAGTATGAGTTAGCCAAGCTCTCGTCAGAGCAACAAGAAAATATTAAAAATATTCAAAGAGCCTTAGGATTAAAGATTCAAGAGCCTAAACCTATGCGCTTTGTAGACGCAGATTCTGGGAGTGCGAACACATCAAAAGCGGATGATGTCTGCGTTAATAGTGTTTATGCGTTCGAGGCTCGCCGCAGAGGACTTAACGTGACTGCGAATAGCCAGTTTAATGAGTTTCTCGCAGAACACCCTTACAACGGGTGGGTGAAAAATGGCAAAATTCCACAATGCAACATCGTCAAGATTAAGTCGGACGCCTCCGACGAGGAGCAAGAAAAATTACTGCGTGCGACACTTAAAGAGCTGACTTTCGGTAAAGGAGGGCGATATTCAATTGCATACAACAACAAACCTGAAAACGGGCAAGGGTCGGACGGACACATATTTTTTGCGGAGCGAGTATCTGAAGAGAACTTGGTCTTATACGATCCGTTAAACGACTCTTATCCGTCGTTGTCTTTAGTCCTTAAAAAGATGGATAAATCGCACGGCTTAGAGCTTTTGCGGATTGATAAATTGCTAATTAATGAAGACCTGTGTCATTCTCTCCTTTCTCCATCTCACTAATAAACTTACGCATAACATACTCCTCATCATCGTCTATCCACCAATACTTTCCATCTTTCTCTGCCACAAAACGTTGAGGGCCAGCAAAACCATGCTGCGTTGAACACCAAATTCTAAAGAAATTCTTCTTGCCTATACGGCAATATACTTGAGACATATCTTTCTTAGGTCTTTCAATTTGAGCGAACCGCAAGGCTTTCTTCTCCTCCTCGTTCATCACGTACTCACTGCTCATAATAGATTGATTTTAAAGTTATGAGTTAAAAACTCTGTTCTACACCAGCTTGTAATGGGCGAGCAGCACCGCCAAGGCAATGATGACAATCAGCCTCTTTATTATAGCGAGCAACACCTCCACTATCTGCCATACAATGGGTTGTCGCAGAGACGGGTTGACGGTGAGCAGATAGTCGCCGGCGAGTGTCAGCCGCGCGGCATCAGCGTCCTTATGCCCCTCCACCCATGCGCACCGCACGAGCCCTTTCTGTTCGAGCGTCATTAAGGCCGCGACGTATCTTACATGCCCGAAAGCTGGCGGTGGCTCACCGCCGTCCTTGACTATGCGCAAGGCCGCGCGCTCATCCGCCGTGAGCCTTATCCTTGACATTCTCTCGTCTAAGTCCATTGCCTTGTTTTTATTTTATCAATGCGGAGCAGGCCACAATGGACAGGGCGGCGAGCCACGCCGCGCGCCGCCCCCAGTCCGGAGGGTTCTTGAGGCTCGGGTTGTCCCACAGGTAACAGATGCCGTACCTTGTCAATCTGACGGCCTCGACATCCCCGCCCTCCGCGCGGGCGCATCGGACGAGGCCTTTCCGCTCCAACTCCAAGACTGCCGACTCCCGCGCTCGCAGCATATCCGTCCCGAAGTGCGACGCGTCATCGCCCAAGGCTCGCAGCAGGGCTTTCGCCCCGCCCGTCAAAGTTACGCGCTCCGTTTCCATGACCCTAATATAACAATATTGCTGCAACTCCGAGCCTAGCGGCCTGTCGCCCTTACGTAATTAAGCACCGAGGACAGGTAGAGTGCCGCGTCAGTCCGCTTCGTAAGCTCGTGGCCGAGCAGAGCGTCCCAGTAGTCTTGCCACTCCTCGTCACCTTCTGTGATGATGGAGGCCATCTTGTCCCTTACCTCCTCTTCAGCCACGTTGCGCAAGATTTCGCACAGCCTTGAGCCTTGGGCCAAGGTATATAAACCGACTTGGGCCGGTCACTTCTTCAAGTGACCGGCCCAAGCCGTAGCCCGTAGGAGAGTCGAACTCCTCTTTAGAGAATGAAAATCTCTCGTCCTAACCGATAGACGAACGGGCCATCTTATAATCGAGCCTCCCGCTCTTCGCCGTCAGCCCATGCGCTGCGTATGTCCCAAGCCTTTAGGCCTGGGCGAGCTTGTTCACGTGCTTTGCGAGCTTGCTCTTGATGTTGGCTGCCTTGTTCTTGTGGATGATGTGTACCTTGGCCAGCTTGTCGAGCAAAGAAGACACCTTGGGCAGCATTGCCGCGGCCTCGTCCTTGTTCGTTGCGAGACGCAGGGCCTTGACGGCGTTGCGGGTGGTCTTTGCGTAGTAGCGATTGTGCTCACGGCGAGCGGCAATCTGGCGGGTCCTCTTTATCGCAGACTGATGATTTGCCATTGCTTTAGTTTGTTGAAATTTATATTTTCGTTTATATCTTCTTGAGTTTCAGGGCCTACGCCACTGTGGCAAGCGCAGCTAGCATAGTCCTTTTCGTAGCCCGTAGGAGAGTCGAACTCCTCTTTAGAGAATGAAAATCTCTCGTCCTAACCGATAGACGAACGGGCCGCCCCTTTGCATTTTAGCGGTGCAAAGATAATGCAAACCGCTAAGAACCACAAATTTTTGAAGCCTCTTTTATGCCAGTGCGGTCACCGCGGGTCTTGTCGGCCTACGCCTTGCCCTTCAGAGCCTTGTACGCTGCGCCAATGTGGCTGGCTATGTCCGCCGCCGTCATGGCCTCCTCCGTAAGTTCTTCCGCGGCAGTGTCGCCGGCGGCGGCGTGAAGGGCCACTCCCAGCAGGGCGGCGCGTTCAGGCGTGTAGCCTTGCGCCAACAGGCCCAAGATGATGCCGGTCAAGACGTCGCCAGCCCCCGCCGTGGCCATGCCGCTGTTGCCGGTGGTGTTGAACACTCTGCGACCGTCTGGCAAGGCCGTCATGGTGAACGCCCCTTTCAGCACCACCACTGCCTGGTGGCGTATGGCCATCAGGCAGGCGGCGTCAATGCGCTCCACCATCTCTTTGTGCGGTTCTGTGAGCCTGTCCAGTTCCAGAGGGTGGGGGGTCAAAATGATGCCGCGGGGCAGCTCCATCCCCTCGTCCAGCAGCTGGCGCAGGGCGTAGAGGCCGTCGGCGTCTATCACCATTGAGGCCTTGCCTCCATATGCCCTGATCACGTTGCGAAGCAGCTCTTTGCTCTCCGCGGCCCGCCCAAGTCCCGGCCCTATGCCCACGGCGGCAATGTGCTCGCGCTCAAAGCGGGCGTCCCACTCCGCAATGTCGTCACGCGCGCCCTGGCTGGTCATAGTCATGGCCTCTGGCACGGCCGTCTGGAGCGGCGCGTAGCACTGGCGCGCGCTCACCGTGGTAATGAGGCCGGCGCCGCTGCGCAGGCAGGCGCGCGAGCACAGGATGGCCGCGCCGCTCATGCCCTCGGAGCCGGCAAAGAGCAGGGCGTGGCCCATCGACCCCTTGTGGGCGAAGCGGTCGCGCGGGCGTATCAGGTGCGACGCCTCGGCATTGGTGGAGTAATACATAAATGTCGGGGCCTCCTCTATGGCCTTGGGGTCTAGGCGGATGTCCAGCACGTGCCAACGACCAATGTAGCCCGACAGCTCCGGCAAGAAAAACGCCATCTTGGGGAACTGGAATGTCACCGTGTGTGACGCCCGCACAATCTGCCTCCCCCGCGCCTCCAAGTAGCTGTCCTCGTTGCCAAGGCCAGAGGGGATGTCTATGCTCAACACGTCGCAATGGTGCTCGTTGATGTAGCGAGTCACGTCGGCCGCGGGCCCGTCAAGGTCGCGTTTAAGCCCGGTGCCGAACAGGGCGTCTACCACCAGGCAGCCTGGCGTTATGTCAGGCTCGGCCTCATTCTCGTCATACTCAATGTCCGTGTTGCCCAGTTGCCTGATATACTCCTCGTTGCACTCGCCCCGCCGACCCTTGTAGCCCGTGTAGGTGTGCACGTCCACAAGCCACTCTTTCTCGCGCAGCAAGATGCCAAGGGCTATGCCGTCGGCCCCGTTGTTGCCGGGACCTGCCAGCACCACCACCTTGCGCCGCGTGTAGTGGTCCGTCACCCAGTCGCAAAGCGCGCGCGCCGCGCGGTCAATGAGCTGGATGTACTCTATGCCTTGCAGCTCAACAGTCCGTTGGTCAATGGCCTTGATGTCGTAGATGGGGAAAAACTTCTTCATCGGTCTCTCTTTGTGCTTATTGGAACAAGAGGCGGAAAGCCTCGCTCAGTCGTCCTACGCGGCACACCTCAATGTCTTTGCCCGCCGCGCCCATGCGAGTGCCCTGCGGGATTATGATGCGCCTCATGCCCAGCTTGGCGGCCTCGCTCACGCGTTGCTCCGTGCGAGCCACGGGGCGCAACTCGCCGGAGAGGCCTATCTCGCCGGCCATGCACGTGCCGCGGGCTATGGCCATGTCTGCGCTGGAAGACAGCACGGCCGCCGCCACGGGCAAGTCTAACGCGGTGTCTGTCACCTTGATGCCGCCGGCAAGGTTCAAAAACACGTCCTTCGAGGCAATCTTGAAGCCTGCGCGTTTCTCCAGCACCGCCAGCAGCATGTTCATACGCCTCACGTCAAACCCCATGGTGGACCGCTGCGGGGTGCCGTAGGCGGCCGTGGAGACGAGTGACTGCGTCTCTATGAGGAACGGGCGCGCGCCTTCCATGGCCGCGGCGATGGCCACGCCGCTCAAGTCGCCGGCATACTCGCTAAGCAGCATCTCGCTCGGGTTGGTCACTTCGCGAAGCCCGTCCCCCATCATCTCGAAAATGCCAATCTCGTTCGTGGAGCCGAACCTGTTCTTTATGGAGCGCAATATCCGGTACAGATGGTTGCGGTCGCCCTCAAACTGAAGCACCACGTCCACCATGTGTTCCAGCACCTTAGGCCCCGCCAGTTGGCCGTCTTTGTTAATGTGGCCAATGAGTATTATGGGCAGGTTCCGTGTCTTGGCCGTGCGCATCAGCACGGCGGTGCACTCTTTAATCTGGCTTATTGAGCCTGGCAGCGAGTCGGTGCGCTCCGTCTGCATGGTCTGGATCGAGTCCACCACCACAATGTCGGGCCGCGTCTGGTCAATGTGCTGTTGAAGCGCGTCCATCCGCGTGTCGCTCACCACCATGCAGTTGTCCGCCGTGGCGCGGCTTATTCGGTCGGCGCGGAGCTTAATTTGCTGCACGCTCTCCTCTCCCGACACATACAGGACTCTCCGTGGCAGCTGCATGGCCATCTGTAACACAAGCGTCGATTTCCCAATGCCTGGCTCGCCGCCTATCAAGATCAGCGCCCCGGGCACAATTCCGCCGCCCAGCACACGGTCCAGCTCGCCGTTGCCCGTGGTCATCCGCGTCACGTCTTTTTGTTCCACGCTGCTCAGCGGCACGGCGCGAGCCTCCGTCAAGAGGCCCGCACCCTCGCCAGCGTTTTGACGGCCCGCCGAGATGTGCTCCTCCTGATACGTGTTCCACTCCCCGCATTGCGGGCATCGCCCGATCCATTTCGGGCTCTCGGCTCCGCATTCGGAGCAGACGTAGACGGTCTTCGTCTTTGCCGCCATGCCGCCTACTCTTTAGTGCCGTATGCCAGGTCGCCGGCGTCGCCCAGCCCCGGCACAATGTAACTGTCGGCGTTGAGGGTGGGGTCCACCGCCGCCACCCATAGCGTGGTGTTCTTTGGGGCGTGGGCTGCCATGTAGTCCACGCCGGCTTGCGCGCCTATGATGCTCAGGATGTGGACGTGAGCCGGCGTGCCATATCTCTCCAGCTGCCTGAGGGTCTGAGTCATGCTGAAGCCCGTGGCCAGCATGGGGTCGGCCAGGATGAGGGTCTTGCCCTCCAGGCTTGCCGTGGCGGCGTAGCCCAGGTGAATCTCCACGTTGTGGCTGTCGTCATAGGCGCGGTAGGCCGAGACGAAGCAGTTCTCCGCGTCGTCAAAGACGTTCAGCACGCCCTGGTGCATGGGCAGCCCGGCGCGCAATATCGTTCCCACCACCACTTTGTCTTTTGGGGTCATGACGGTGGACTCGCCCAGAGGAGTCCTGACGAGTTCGGCCTCGTAGGCCAGTCTCTTGCTCACCTCATAGGCCATCAGCTCGCCAATGCGCTCAATGTTGCGCCGAAAGCGCATCCTGTCGCGCTGTTTGGCCACGTCGCGCATCTCCGCCACGTAGCGGTTGATTATGCTGTTTTGTTTCTCTATGATGTTTATCTCCATCTTATTGTCCGTTTTGTTCGGGTTATGTGTCTCTTTTCTTAGTGTGATGTCGCGGCGCCGTCACAGCTCGTTGTTGTCGCAGAAGCTGTAATACCCGTTCTCGCCTCGCCCCTGCGCCACTATGATGTGGTCCACCAGTTTCACGCCCAGCACCTTGGCTGCCGCCGCGATGCGCGCCGTCAGTTCGCGGTCCGCGCGGCTTGGCTGCGTCGATCCAGCAGGGTGGTTGTGCGCCACCATAAATTGCGGCCCGCCCCACCTTATCACCACCTGCATCACCACGCGCACGTCCACGGGCGCGGTCACCAGCCCGCCCTGCGACACTCTCTCGGTGTGTATCACGTGCGCTGCGGCGTCTAGCACGGCCACGTGAAACTCTTCCACCGTGGCGGCGGATATTGTGGAGCGGAAAAATCGGTACGCGTCTTCCGAGTTTGTAAACGCTTTGCGGCTCACCTCTTGGTATTGCCTCCTGCGCCCCAGCTCCAGGGCGGCCGCGAAGGCTATGGCTTTAGCCTCGCCCATGCCCTTCACGCCCTTTTGCAGTTCGTCTAGCGTGGCTTCGCCCATGCGGGCAATGTCGCCGCCATACGTGTCATATATCAGTCGCGCCATCTCCATCACGTTCATGCCCTGCGTCCCTGTCCGCAGCATTATGGCAATCAGCTCCACGTCCGTCACGCTCCGCGGCCCAAGTCGGCGAAATCGCTCGCGGGGCATCTCGTCGGCCGGCATGCAGGCTTTGAGGGTCACGTTTGCCGTCTTGTCTCTTTTCTCTTCCATATCACACATGGTGTGTGGGTCATGGCGCAAAAAAACGGGGCCGACTTGCGCCACGTCTGCCTTGCGGCCTGGTGACGCTGTGTCGGCCCCGCGCTTTTTCATTGCTCTATTCGCGGGGGCTTTGCGCTCGGTTGTGCCTCATCCCCTCCGCGCCTATTTCACTTGGCAGCCTGGCTTCACGTCTTGGCTGGGCGAGATGACGGACAGGTTGCCGTCGGCGTCCTCTGCGGAGAGGATCATGCCTTGGCTCTCAATGCCTTTGAGTTTGCGCGGGGCCAGGTTGGCCACGAAGCAGACGCGCTTGCCCACAAGGTCTTCAGGCTTGTAATATTTTGCAATGCCGCTCACTATGGTGCGGCCGCCCATGCCGTCGTCAATCTTGAACTGTAGCAGCTTGTCGGCCTTGGGCACCTTGGCGCACTCCGTCACCAGGCCCACGCGGATGTCCAGCTTCTCAAAGGCGCTGAAGTCTATCGTCTCGGCCACGGGGGCGGGCTTCCATTCGTTGGCCTTGTTAGCCTCTTTTGTCTTGGCCAGTTTCTCCAGCTGCGTCTCCACCACGCTGTCGTCTATCTTCTCAAATAGAAGCTCGGCCTCGCCAATCTCGTGGCCTGCCGGCAATATGTCCATGTTGCCTATGCTGCTCCACGGCTGCTTCTCCAGCTTGAGCTGTTTCAGCATCTTGGCGGCCGTAAATGGCAAGAATGGCTCCATCACGGTGGCCAGGTTGGCCGTTATCTGCAGGCCTATGTTCAAAATGGTGCCCACGCGTGCCATGTCGGTCTTGGCCAGTTTCCAGGGCTCCGTGTCGGCCAGATACTTGTTGCCTATGCGCGCCATGTTCATGGCCTCTTTCTGCGCGTCGCGGAAGCGGAAGCCGTCCAGCAGCGTCTCCACCTCTTTGCGCTCGGCCCTGAAGGCCTCGATGGCCTCGCGGTCAATGTCCTCCAGTGCGCCGGCCTCTGGCACTTTGCCTCCGAAATATTTGTGGGTCAAGACCACCACGCGGTTCACGAAGTTGCCCAATATGGCCACCAGCTCGTTGTTGTTGCGCGCCTGGAAGTCTTTCCAGGTGAAGTCGTTGTCTTTCGTCTCTGGCGCGTTGGCCGTCAGCACGTAGCGCAGCACGTCCTGCTTGCCGGGGAAGTCTGCCAGATACTCGTGCAGCCAGATGGCCCAGTTGCGCGACGTGGAGATCTTGTCGCCCTCAAGGTTCATAAACTCGTTGGCCGGCACGTTGTCTGGCAGGTTGTAGCCGCCGTGGGCTTTGAGCATGGCGGGAAACACTATGCAGTGGAACACAATGTTGTCTTTGCCAATGAAGTGGATCAGACGCGTCTCAGGGTCTTTCCACCACTTCTCCCAGTCGTCGGGGCGAAGTTCTTTGGTGTTGGATATGTAACCTATCGGCGCGTCGAACCACACGTAGAGCACCTTGCCCACGGCGCCCTCCACAGGCACGGGGATTCCCCAGTCCAGGTCGCGGCTCACGGCGCGGGGCTGCAGGCCCATGTCCAGCCAGCTCTTGCACTGGCCATACACGTTGGGTCGCCACTCTTTGTGATCCTCCAAGATCCATTTGCGCAGCCACGCCTCGTGCTTGTCCAGCGGCAGATACCAGTGTGTTGTCTCCTTAAGCACTGGCTTTGAGCCGCTTATGGCAGATTTGGGGTTTATCAGGTCCAGCGCCGAGAGGCTCGTGCCGCAGGCTTCGCACTGGTCGCCATAGGCGTGCTCGTTGCCGCAGTGGGGGCACGTGCCGGTTATGTACCTGTCCGCCAGAAACTGGTGCGCCTCCTCGTCATAATATTGTTTGCTCGTCTTCTGCACAAACTCGCCCTTGTCGTAGAGCGTGCGGAAGAAGTCCGAGGCCACTTTCTCATGAATTTTGCTCGTCGTGCGGCCATATATGTCCATCGAGATGCCAAAATCTTCGAACGATTTCTTTATCAGAGAGTGGTATCGGTCCACAATGTCCTGCGGGGTCACGCCCTCTTTGCGGGCCCTGATGGTGATTGGCACTCCGTGCTCGTCAGAGCCGCCTATCATCAGCACGTCCTCGCCTTTATCGCGCAGGTAGCGCACATATATGTCTGCCGGTACGTAGACGCCAGCCAAGTGACCTATGTGAACAGGCCCGTTGGCGTAGGGGAGCGCCGTGGTTACCAGCGTCCGCTTAAATTTCTTTGTCTCTTCTGCCATTGGATATGTTGTTTTCTCCCCAATATATTGCAACTGCAAAGATATGAAAAAGTTGAATCTGCGTGGGGACCTATGGCTGTCTGCTGGCGCGGCCAACTCCTATGGCGAGCCGGGGCCAGTTGCGCTGCCATAAAATATTCCTATCTTTGAACGACTTAATAGGTGGCAAAACGATGTCTGAAATGTCAACGGGGCGTCCCGCGTGTGCCGAGGGGCGTGGCGAGGCCGAGATGAGGGTCTACGATTTTCTAGACTCTTTGTCCATACCATACCAAACCCTCTGTCACCCGGTGGCCTACACTATGGAGGAGTGCCGCAATGTGGAGCTTAGGCTCGGGGCTCCCGTCTGCAAAAACCTTTTCTTATGCAACAGGCAGCAGACTCAATTCTATCTCCTTATGTTGCCCGCAAGCAAGCATTTCAAAACCAAATATTTGTCAGCGGAACTAGGGTGCGCCAGGCTCTCATTTGCCGATGAGACGCATATGGCCGCGCTGCTCGGCCTTCACCCCGGGGCCGTGTCTCCAATGGGGCTTGTCCACGATGCCGGGCGCAAAGTGTTGCTCGTCGTCGACCGGGACATTCTGACGTCAGAATTTTTCGGTTGCCACCCGTGTGTCAACACCGCCACGGTCAGGCTGCGCTTCGCCGACCTTATAGATAAGTTCGTGCCCGCCGCGGGTCATGAGTATCGTGTCGTGACGCTCCGTGCCGACGCAGAGTAAGCCGCCTGTCCCCGCAGTCCGAGCCTATCGGCCAAACTCTCTGTCAATCAACTTTTCGCCCTCGCTGCCAAACCATTCCGCGAAGCGCTCGAGGTCGTTTTCGTGAAACCCCATCCAACCTCTAAATATAGCCTCGTCACCCATGCGTGTCAGCCATGCGCAGTAGGCTGTCCAGTGTCCCGCCGCCCTTATCGCCTCCTCCACGGCTCGCACCCGTTGCCCCACCGCGTAGCTGGCAGACTCTCCGCGGGCCCTGTCCAGCAGTCTGCTCTTTTTCTCCGTCACTCTCCTCAATTCTGTCTGCTCTTTCACTTCGGCGGTGTCTGCCGCCAGCAGCGTGCCGTAAGCGTCGCTCAGCATCTTGCTCATCGTCCGCGACCTGTCCCCGATGGGACTCAACATCATAAAAGCCTCTCCGGCAGATAGCCCGCCATCCGTGTCGCTGCTGTTCAGGAGCAAAGCCGCCGCCCTGAAATAGTTTGAGGGGAATCGAGGCTCCGCCTCCATACCTCTCACATACCATTCCAAGGCCGCCTCATACTGTTCATCAGACAGTTTTATGTTGCCCACCTCCATCATGAGCCGGCCGGAATTCGGAAATCTGCCAAGCCCCTTCATATATGCCCTCAGTGCGTCTCCGCGTTTGCCCATGTAATCCAGGGCGTTACCTTCCATCACATACGTAAGGTCGTCAGCCTCCTTGCGGCTTTGTAATGCGCGGAATGTCCTTACCGCTCCTGCATAGTCCTTCTTCATCATCAAGGCGTATCCCAACTCATAATTTATCGCATAGTCATCGGGGTGAGCCTTGCGCAGAAGGAGTAGGGACTCCACAGCCTCGTCTTCGCGCCCGTTGTCCGAGGCTTCCACGGCCTGCCGCAGCGCATAATCTTCCTCCGCCGTCAGCCTGTCTTGCGCCCATGCCATGGCGGGAATGGCAGTCAGGAGGGTCGCAATGGCAAAGGTCCTCATCATTATTATTGTGTTTTATTCTTGTGTCGGACGAAAGTAAGAAATACGCCCGAAGAGGGGTGTCTCGTGCGTGAAATATTTTGCCGTAAATTTTTAACAATTATATCAATACACTAATAATCATAGTAGTTAAGGCTGTTGTTTGGCAAAAGTCCGCAAAAACTTTTCTTAGCCCTCTTGCAGATACGGAAAAACGCCCTATCTTTGCACTCGCTTTCGGAAAGGACGGGGCTTCGGAGACGAAAAGTCGAAGAAAAACGCTGAAAAATTTTGCGGATTCGGGCAAACGCCCTAAATTCACACCTCGTCACGCCGCCGCAAAAACGGCGGCACGCAGGCGCAAGACCTTTGAAATATTGAATAGCACCAAGCAAAGAGGGGCGTCTCCCGCGAGGGAGGCGCAGGAACTTGAAGGCTCAAAAGAGACAAACAAGCAAGTCATACAACGAAGAGTTTGATCCTGGCTCAGGATGAACGCTAGCGACAGGCCTAACAC
>CAKUVM010000001.1 GCA_934699135.1 uncultured Bacteroidales bacterium | reverse complement strand
GGGAACGTCATGGCGCGTTTCGTCACTGAATTAACACTGATTCTTTCGCCCCGATTCGCGTTTCGTCAAAGATTTGGGGCGCCCTGTCAAAAAGGGGCTTGAGCGTTGTGACGGCTTGTGGCACGGATGCTACATTTGCCGTTGAACAGCAAGCTGACTAACCCACATATGGCGCAGGGACGCCCCTCCCGACGGGCGTCCCGACCCAGTGCCAAAAGCGGAAACAATCGGAAAACGTGGCCGCCCCTCACCCGCACGCGGTTGGTGACGGCGGTTCCCGCTCACCCCCCTCCCACCCGATATTTGGCAAAGGAGCAGCGCGCTTCACGCCGCGACATACTCGCGACAGGCGCAAAGGCATAAATCATAGACATGGAGAATGCGTTAGAGCGTCCAAGTAGACAGACAACCTGACGCGCGCTGAAGACGATCAGGGCGCGTCAGACGACGCGAAAACGATATGAGCTTACCCATAGGGGGCGGCGCACGCACCGGTGCGCCGCCCCCTTCGCTTTCCCCCCCCCGACCCAGCCGTGCGGCGAAATAATCAAATAAGGTGAACAACTGCGGGCGAATTGCGTAGAAGCGAACAGGCGCGGAGCCTAAAAAGAAATTAATTAGTATCTTTACGACTATTTAGAAGATGTACCTATGACCAAGATTGGAGCCAACCAGGACTTCCTGGAGTTTGCATACCAGCTGTACCACACCATGCAGGCCAACGAGATAAACCTGGTCTACGAGGGCGTGGTCACTCAGGAGATTACCAAAACCTTCACGGCGCTTACCGAGAAGAACATGGTCAAAAACGAAGAGACCAGCCAGGTGCAGCGCAAGGTCTTCAACGTCATGGTAGAGTGCCTGCAAAACATCAGCAAGCACGCCGACCCCATGACCGGTCAGGAAGATGAAGAGCGCAGGGGCATTGTCCTTGTCAGCCACGGCGAGACGAGTTACAACGTCATCACCGGAAACGTCATCAAAGCGGAGAAGAGGGCCGCGCTGGAGGCCACGCTCCAGCACATCAACAGTTTGGACAAGGAGGGCCTCTCCGCGCTCTACAAGCAGCAGATCCTTGGCGGCAAAATCTCAGAGAAAGGCGGAGCCGGCCTCGGCTTCATCGACATAGCCAAGAAGAGCGGCAACAAGATCGACTATCAGTTCAAGGAACTCAATGACGAGTTCTGCTTCTTCATCATCATCACCACCATCTCGAGAGGATAGGCGGGCCAGGACACGATTCTTCAGACCAACACACATTAGACCAACACAATATGGACGTATTAGAGATTAAGGGAACCGACGACACCCCAACCGTCAGAATGGACAAAGACGCCAACATCATAGAGTTCTCCGGGCGCTCACTCCCCGAGAACGTGGCCGAGTTCTACAAGCCCGTGATGGAGTGGATAGACGAGTATGTCGCGGCCCCCAACGACCACATAGATGTCTGCTTCAAACTCGAGTATTTCAACACGGCGTCTTCCAAAATGCTGCTAGACATACTCTTGAAGTTTGAACCCATCGCGGACAAGGTCACCGTCAAGTGGTACTCCCACGAAGACGAGGAGGACATTGAGGACTCAGGCAAGGAGTATGAGGACATTGTCGAGGTCCCCTTCGAGTTCATCAAGTACTAGTTAACGACAAGATTGGCCACCCGCGCCAGCGCGGTGGCTTCAAGATAGATTAAGCGGAGCGGCGGCAATCAGTCCGCCCGCTTCGCGTTTTTTGGCGAAAAGGGCGGCGGGAGGCGCAGCCTCCGCCGCCAAACGCGGCCTCACGGCCGAGACCCCACACACCATAGACCTTTTTTCGAGATGAGTGAAGAGATTCTAGAGCACCTGATGAACCTGTTCGGCATTCTGGCCAAGCAGGGAGGCGGAGCCAGCGACGTTGAGATTAACTTCATCCGGAAGTTCCTCAACGACCAGATAGCGTCCGCCAAGGTGGAGGAGTATCTCGAAAAGTTCAAAGAGAAAGCCAGCGAGAGAGCCCAGTTCGACGAGACGGCAGGACGCATCGTGGTGGACATGAAGGACTCCATGAGGACGCTCAAAATATGCCGAGCCGCCAACAAGGCGCTCAGCAAGGAGCAGAAAGTGGTCGTCCTGGTTAGGCTCTTCGAGATGGAGAAGGTCTATGACACCGCCAACGCCGGGCGCAAAGTCTGCGTCAAGGCCTGGAAAGGCAAGAGCCGCAAAGAGGCCGAGGAACTCGATGTGGAAGAGAACGCAGACACCATCATCAAGCTCCGTGAGGAGGTGGTCAAGACGGCGGGCGAGACTTTCACCCTCGCCAAAGACGAGATAGACAACATCAAGCTCTTCTGCAACGCCGAGGCGGCCAATGGGCCGCAAAAGTCGCTAGACAAGGCAGACTTCCTCGTGGCCGACGCCTCGCCAGACGACTCCTACGCGCAGGCCTGCCACATTGTGGACTCCACTCTGGACGGCTACCTCGCCATACTCCGCATCGGCAGCGCCAACCTCTTCTTCCTCAAATATGACGGCCCCAAAGACGTCTCCATAAACGGACTGACCGTCAGCCCGGGCACCATATACCCCCTCCCGAGCGGCAGCTTTGTCAAGACCCCCAAGGGCCTCCTTTACTACACCGACATTGCCGCGCGCCTCTCCAAAGAGACCAACGTCCAAAAAATATCTTTCGAGGTCAACCACCTCTGGTTCCGCTTCAAGACGGGCGGCATCGGCCTCCGAGACATTAACATGTATGAGGAGCAGGGTAAGCTCGTCGGCATCATGGGCGCGTCCGGGGCAGGCAAGACCACTCTTCTCAACGTCTTGTGCGGCAACGAGGCGCCCTCAGAGGGTGAAGTCCTCATCAATGGCCTCAACCTCCACACCCAAAAGGAGGAGCTGGAGGGCGTCATCGGCCTCATCCCGCAAGACGACCTCCTCATTGAGGAACTCACGGTCTACCAAAACCTCTACTACAGCGCCAAACTATGCTTCAAAGGTCTCTCCGAGGCCGAGATAGACGCCAAGGTGGAAAAGACGCTCAAAGACCTCGGCCTCTACGAGCGCAAAGACCTTCAGGTGGGCTCGCCGCTCAATAAGATGATCAGCGGCGGACAGCGGAAGAGGCTCAACATCGCGCTCGAGCTAATCCGCGAGCCCGGCATCCTCTTTGTAGACGAACCCACGTCCGGCCTCTCAAGCCGCGACTCCGAGAACGTCATGAACCTGCTCCGTGAGCTGTCGCTCAAGGGCAAGCTCGTCTTCGTCGTCATCCATCAGCCGTCGTCGGACATATACAAGATGTTCGACAAGATGTTCATTCTCGACACCGGCGGATACCCTGTCTACTACGGCAACCCCACCGAGAGCATCATCCACTTCAAAACCGAGGACAACCAGACCAACGCCGACGTGGGCCAATGCCCAACCTGCGGCAACGTCAACCCCGAGCTAGTGTTCAACATCTTGGACGCCAGCGAGAAAGATGAGTATGGCAACACCACCAGCCGGCGCAAGAAGAGCGCCGAGGACTGGAACAAGATATACCAAGAGAAAGTCTTGCCCAAGGTGCCGCGCGTCAAGACCGTGACCGAGAAGCCGCCAAAGAGCCTCGACATCCCCGGCTGGTTCAAGCAGTTCTGGATCTACACCCAGCGCGATTTCTGGGCCAAGATCAGCAACACGCAATACATCGCCCTCAACATCCTCGAGGCGCCCATCCTCGGCTTCGTCTTGGCATATCTCATCCGCTACATTGTAGACCCGGACTCCGACGTCTACATCTTCCGCGAGAATGCCAACATCCCCATCTACATCTTCATGGGCACTGTCGTGGCCATCTTCTTTGGCCTCATAGTCAGCGCTGAGGAGATATTCAAAGACGCCAAGATTCTCAAGAGGGAGCGGTTCCTCAATCTGAGCCGCTCCGCCTACCTCATGTCCAAGATCTTCATCCTCATGGGCCTCTCGGCCATACAGATGCTGCTCTTCATAGTGGTCGGCAACCTCGAGATCTCTTTCCGAGGCATGAACCCCGAGTTCTGGCTCATGCTCTTCTCCGTGGCCGTCTCCAGCAACGTCTTGGGCCTCATCATCTCGTCCACGTTCAACTCCATCGTCACCATCTACATCATGATCCCGCTCATCATGATCCCCCAAATGGTGCTGGGCGGGGCCATGTTCACCTTCGACAAGCTCAACAAGGACATATCCGCCGTAGACAAGGTGCCGCTCGTGGCGGAGGTCATCCCAGCGCGCTATGCCTATGAGGGCCTGATCGTATACCAATACAAGAACAATAAGTTCGAGAAGGCGTTCTTTGATGACGAACTCGCCGAGAGGCAAGCCGACTTCAAGACCGTATACTACCTCCCCAAGATCAAGGACGTGCTCGAGGCCGTCCAGTCGGCTCGCAAAGAGCGCAAGACTGACAACCCGCAATATCTCACAGACCTCGCCCTGCTGGCCAACGAATTGGGCAAAGAGACGCGCCGGCAGCCGCAGGTGAAGTTCGACTGCCTCGCCAAGCTCAACGCCGAAGGCTTCAACGACGAGGTCTACGCCCAGACGGCCGAATATATCGACGCGCTCAATGACCTCTACCAGGCGCAGTTTATGAAGGCCAACTCAGCCCGCGAGCGCAAGATAAGCTACTACCTTGAGCATCAGCGAGACACCTACAACGCCCTCAAGAACGAGTATTACAACGAGGCCGTGTCCGACGTCGTCACAAAGACGTTTGACAAGAACAAGATCTTGCGAGACGGCGACCGCCTCATACAAATAAAGGACCCGATCTATCAGATCCCGGAGCCCGAAGGCATACTCCGCTTCCGCAGCCACTTCTTCTCGCCAAAGAAATATTTCTTCGGTTTCTACATCGAGACGCTGTGGTTCAATGTCTTGGCCGTGTGGGTCATAACGGCTGTGCTGTATGCCGTGCTATACTACGACCTCGCCCGAAAAGGCTTCGAGAAACTTGCCGACATCCACTTCAAGAGGAGGCTCGCCCCCTTGGCCGCGCTCTGGCATCGCCTAGCATGCCGAAAGGCAAAGGCAGCGGCCAAGAAAGCATAAACGATTGAATATTAATTTATCACACCTACATACCCATAAGTTATGTCAACACCAAGATTTGCCATAATGCTGGCGGCCGCGTCGGTCTGCGTCGGCCTCCTGGCCGCTTGCTCCGGCAACGCCTCAAAACAGGCAGACAGTTTCGACGACATCCCAGATAGCCTCCAAAACGCGCCCCTCCAACTATCGGAGAACGTCGTCAACGACATGATTCAAAACATCTCCTCGCCTGTCGAGATGGCCAACCAAATCAAAAACAGCGGCGCGGGTTTTGACCAGTCTGTCCTCAACTCCGCCGAGAGAATGAAGGATTACAGCACTGGGTTCAAGCGCGCTCTCAACCTCGGAGCCTACAGCGCAGACCTCGGCTACATCAACACGTTCAACAAGAACAGTGTCGTGGTCTCATACCTCTTGGCAGTCAAGGAGCTGGCCGACGGCCTCAACGTGGGCCAGTTCCTCGACTTCAGCACGCTGAGCCGACTGGCAAAGAACAGCACCAACCTCGACTCGCTCAAGCTCCTCTCCGTCTCCAGTTTCAACGAGATGGACAAATATCTCCGCGACCAGAAGCGTTCCAACGTCTCCACGGCCATCGTGGCGGGCGCCTGGGTCGAGGGCATCTACATCACCTGCCGAGTCATTGAGCAAACCCATGACGCTGAGCTCATAAACCGACTGGGCGAGCAGAAAGACATCGCCTCCATCCTGCTCATCATCCTCAACAACTACAGCAAGGGAAACAGCGACTTCCAGACCCTTGTCAGCAAGATTGACGACCTCAAGAAGGTCTATGACAACGTCAGGATCACCACGGAGTTCGGCGAGCCGCAGACCAAAGAGGTGGACGGCATGCTCATCATTGAGCAGAACGAGATAACCCACGTGGAGATAACCGATGAGCAGGTGGCCCAGATCATTGAGAAGATCAAGGCCGCGAGGGAATTCATAGTGCAGTAAGCCATCCCTTTCCTTAACCTTTTTACGACTATTTTACAATGAAGCGCATACTACTCTCCCTCATAGCCATGGTGGCCATGGTGGCCGCGGCCAACGCACAGTGCGGCGACGAACTCATGAAGCAGGCTCTCGGCGCCATGGGCAACTACCAATACATCAAAGATTTTGACATCAAGCTGCCCGCCGCGACTAGCAAGACCGGCACAAAATTCTCCGTTGTCCTCAACAGCCGCACGCACTACCAGATCAACATTGCCAACGGCTCCAGCAACGCCGAGAAGGTCATCATCCAGATTTTTGACGGGGACAAGCTCCTCGGCACCAATTTCGCCAACGGCAAGACTTTCGAGGCCTTCCAGTTCATTTGCAGCAAAACCGGGGCCTACAAGCTCCACGTCTACTGCAACGGCGGCTCCGACGCCTGCGCCCGCGCCGTGCTGTCCCTCGTAAAGCAATATTCCGAGGCGGAGATGCCCAAATAACCCCTAGTCTGCTAATAAAAAACACAACATAAGGACATGACACTCAACAAAATCCTGGGCGGCATCTCCGCCGCCGCTGTCATATTCTCGCTCAACAGCTGCTCTTCCTGCTCTCAGCAGGGCGAAGGCGAGCTCGGCAAGATCAACGACCAAGACGACACCACACTCATCGTCAGCGCCGAGGTGGTGGGAGACATGATTCAAAACATCTCCTCGCCCGTCGAGATGGCCAACGAGATTAAGAGTTCCGGCGTGCAGTTCTCACAAAGCACGCTCAACGCCGCAGGCCGCGAGAATGGCTACGAGACAAGCTTCAAGCGCGCCATCAACCTCGGCGTCTACGCGGCAGACCTCGGCTACATCAACACATTTGGCAAGAACCTCGTCGTCGTTGACTACCTCTCCTCCATCAAGAGGCTCGCGGACGGCATAGGCGTGGGCCAGTTCCTTGATTTTTCCCTCCTTAGCCGCATGGCCAAGGACAACACCAACCTCGACTCGCTCAAGCAGCTATCCGTCTCCAGTTTCAACAACATCGACAAATATCTCCGTGAGCAGAAGCGTTCCAACGTCTCCACGGCCATTGTCGTGGGCACCTGGCTAGAGGGCATCTACATCACGGGCTCTGTCATTGAGCAGACGCATGACAAGGGGCTCATCGATCGCCTTGGCGAGCAGAAGAACATTGTCGAGATTCTCCAAATTGTCGTCCATACCTACGCCCGCTCCGATGTCTATTTCAAGGAGTTGAGCAAGCAGATAGACGAGCTGAAGGCCATCTATGACGGCGTCCGCATCACCACAGAGATGGGCACCCCCGAGACCAAGGAGGTCAACGGCATGCTGGTCATTGAGCAGAATGAGGTGACCACCGTGGAGATAACCGAGGAGCAGGTGGCCAGCATCATCGCCAAGGTCAAGGAGATCAGAAACGGCGTCATAAAGTAACCATTCGATACTGGCTTAGTCATGATCAGAAAGATTCTGGCCCTCGTGGCCCTAGTGGCGGGAATGGCAGGCGCGGCAAGCGCGCAGTGCGGAGACGAGCTTATGAAGGCTGCGCTCGGAGCCATGGGCAACTACCAATATATCAAAGATTTCGATATTAAATTGCCCGCCGGCACAAGCAAAGACGGCGTTAAGTTCTCCGTCGTCCTAAACAGCCGCACGCACTATCAGGTCAACATCGCCAACGGCTCCAGCAACTCCGAGAACGTCATTGTGGAGATCTATGATGGCGACAAACTCATCGGCGTCAACCAGGCCAACGGCAAAATATTCCCCGCTTTCCAGTTCATTTGCAGCAAGACCGGGGCCTATAAGCTCCACGTCTATTGCGCTGGCGGCTCCGAGGCCTGCGCCCGTGCGGTGCTCTCTCTAGTGAAGCAATATTCCGAGGCCGAGATGCCTTAGTGCGTCGTGGTGTGATACAGACGGCCCGTCGCCCGCCGCAACGCGGGGCGACGGGCTTTTGTGTGTCGCGCCGCTCCTCACTTCTACCCCATTTTTATTAAATTTGCCTCACACCAAGAACCCCTCCGACCTGATGGAAGTTATAAGCCACAACGACAGGTATGACGGGCTGCCCTCCGCCGTGTGCGTGGGAGTCTTTGACGGGCTCCACCTCGGCCACCAGGCCCTGCTCCGCCGCCTTACAGGCGAGGCCCGCGCCAGAGGGCTTGTCTCGCTCGCCGTAACCTTTGAACCGCACCCACGTATAGTACTCTCCAAAGGCAACGACCGAGTGGGGCTGCTCACCACGGCGACCGAGAGGGAGGCTCTCTTCGAGGCTGCGGGGGTTGACCGGTTGGCCGTCCTGCCCTTCACCCGTCAGTTCTCCGACCTCACGGCGCGCCAGTTCCTTGAGGAGTGGCTCCGCGACAGGTTCTGCGCCCGCTATATGCTCATTGGCTACAACCACCACTTCGGCTCCGACGACGTGCCGCCGGAGAGCTACGTCCCCCTGGCGGCTGAAGTGGGTATGGAGGCCGAGAGGGCCGGCGTCTTCCGCCTGCCCGGCGATGTCAAGGTTAGCTCCACAGAGGTCCGCAAGGCCTTGGCCGAGGGCAATGTGGAGCGCGCCGCGCAGCTGCTGGGTCGCCACTACTCAGTCCGAGGCCATGTGGTCCACGGCGACGCCATAGGCCGCGCCATAGGCTTCCGCACGGCCAATGTGGTGCCGGGGGAAGACCGCAAGCTCATACCGGCCGACGGAGTATACGCCGCCACGGTGAGCCTAGACGGCGGCCCCGCCCTCCCCGCGGTGGTCAACGTGGGCTCCCGTCCCACGGTAGGTGGCGGCGACAGGAGGCTGGAGGCTCACCTCATCGGTTTCGACTCCGACGTCTACGGCTGCGAGGCCAAGGTCTGTTTTGTGGCAAGGCTTCGCGACGAGATGAAGTTCGACACTCTCGATGCGCTGGCGGCGCAAATAAGGCTCGACGCCGAGGCCGCCCAGAGGGTGCTGGAAATGCATGACGGGAGCCTTACTTTATAGTAACATAACGGTTTGAAAATCGTTGACAATTGTTTAACTTTGTTGTAGACACCTGTGAAAATGTCACCCGAAAGGAGACGTTTCGTCCGCCATTGCTCGTCCAACGCCTTGCGGCATAGGCGGATGGGTGTCAGGAGACAAAAGGTGAGATTATCCCGGACGCACAAAAAAACAAGAGGTCTATGATTAAGAAGATATTGCTCGCGCTGGCTTTAGTGCTGACGCTCGTAATGCCCTCGCAGAGGGCCATGGCGCAAGACCAGTTGGCAAAGCCCAAGGCCTTGCTCACGCTCAGCTTCATCCGCTATCTCGGTTGGAGCGACGCGGCGCGCAAGGGAGACTTTGTCATAGGTGTCCTCCGCGACCGCGAGATGGCCTCTTGGCTCACCAGCCAGTCTGAGGGCAAGAAGTTCGGTTTTCAAAGCGTAGTGGTCAAGACGTTCAGGTCCGTTTCTGAAGTCACAGACTGCCAGGTGCTGTATGTCTCAAAAAACATCAGCTTCAGCCGCAACGCCGCAACGCTGCTAGACAAGGTCGGCAAGGACACGCTGATCATGACCGAGGAGGAGGGCGCCACGCAGAGCGGCTCCATGATCAACTTCGTGGTAAGAGACAATCGTTTGCGCTTCGAGCTGAGCAAAAAAAACGCGCAAATGGCCAACATCCAGTTCGGACAAAAACTGGTCGACATGACCGCGGCCATCAACCTTTAGAATATACCATAGCATTCTTTTAGCTCACCACATCATCATGAAGATCTTTTCCTTCAAGCGGAGAATAGCGGGGATGAACATAGCGCAGAAGCTCACCGGCGGCTTCGGCATCATTTGCGTCTTCATCCTGCTGAATGCCATACTCACCATCGTCATCCATTTCTACTCGCGCAGCCTGCAACAGAAAGAGGCCGATGAGTACCTGCCCGTCAAGTCGAACCTCGACGTCATGATGAACAAGATCACCGAGTCGCGCAGGCTGGTGGTCAACTGGGTCTTTGTGGATCATCAGCCCAACACGCCAGACAAGGTCAAGCTCGCCGCCATAGTCAACACAGACTTTGACGTCGTCTTGAGCGAGGTCAAAGGCAAGACGTCTAGCTGGGATGCCGCCTTTACCGACACCCTGGCCGTTGTGGACGAGAAAGTTCATGCTTTCTTCGACATGGAGCGCACCGTCATGAGCAACCTCTCCACTTTCGACTCATATGACGACCCCATCCTCCTTATGGAGAGCGAGATGCTCGTGCAGAGCGATGGCGACATAGAGATCGCGGAAAAGGAGATCCAGGGTCTCATGAACTCCCTCATCGGAATCTGCGACGCCAAGTGCGACGCCATCAAGTCCAGCATCAACACGTCTTCCACCGTGCAGCTCGTCTTTGTCATCCTCATGAGCCTCCTCGTCTTGGGCGCCGCGCTCTTCATCGGCAGGCTGCTCTACGTCAGCATCATCTCGCCCCTCAAGAGGGGCGTGGCTTTCGCCGAGGCCATTGGCAGGGGAGACCTGACCGCCTCTGTGCAAGTTGATCAGAATGACGAGATAGGCCAGCTCTCCAAGGCGCTCCAGGGCATGGTGGAGAACCTCAAGCACACGGTCGTCTCCATTGAGCGAAACGCCAATGAGCTCGTCACGTCTGGCGCGCAGCTCAACGAATCGTCCCAAAAGCTATCAAAGGGAGCCTCGGAGCAAGCCGCCTCGGCCGAGGAGGTCTCCACCGCCATTGAGGAGATGGTGGCAAACATTGACCAGAACACCGAGAACGCCATAGCCACCGAGAAGCTAACGGCCTCCACCGTGGCCAACGTCAACCTCTCCAGCCAATATTCCGGCGAGGCCGCCGAGGCCATGAAGACCATATCAGAGAAAATATCCATCATCTCAGACATCGCCTTCCAGACCAACATCCTCGCGCTCAACGCCGCGGTCGAGGCCGTCAGGGCGGGTGAGCAAGGCAAAGGCTTCTCCGTGGTCGCGGCCGAGGTCCGCAAGTTGGCCGAGAGGAGCAAGCAGGCCGCCAACGAGATAGTCTCGCTAGTCAATAAGGGACTCAAGGTCACACAGATGGCCGGCGAGAAGGCCAAGGCCCTCGTGCCGGACATCGAGAAGACCACGGTCCTCATCAAAGAGATTTCAGCGGCTAGCATTGAGCAAAAGACAGGGGCCGAGCAGATCAACATGGCCATGCAAAACCTCAACGTCATCACGCAAGAGAACGCGTCAAGCTCCGATGAGCTGACCAACAGTTCCGTGCTTCTCAGCTCTCTGGCCACCAACCTCAAGCAGGCAGTGGGCTACTTCAAGCTAGATGACAAGTCGGCCAAGGAGGCCGAGGAGGTGGCAGACCATGCCGCGCACGCCAAGCCCGCCGCCGAAGACAAGAAGCCCCGCGAGGCCGACGCCCCGGCGCGCCACGAGCCAGCAGGCCAGCCCATGGGCGGGGTCAAGATCAACCTCGGCTCTTCAAAGGAGTTCGACCTGGACAACTACGAGAAGTTCTAAACCTGCACTATGAGCAGCATATACAGCCTGGAGGTGACGGATGAGGGCGGCAAGAGGCAGCTCAAATTCGGCGGAGACCTCATCATCAACCACATCGACAAGATGGCCGCCGAGGTCAAGGACGCGCTGCCCCAACCCGCCGACGTGGCAATAGTCCTAGACAACCCGTCCAATATCGACATGACTTTCATCCAACTGGCCTTGGCCGTGAGGCGCTCTTGCGCCGAGGCCTCCAAGACGTTCGAGATAAAGGCCGCGGTGAAAGACGACCTCAAGGAGCTGCTTGTCAAGGCCGGCCTTGACAAGGATATGGGCCTTTGACGCGGCAAAACGAAACAATACGATAACATTAAATCAGCATAAAACAATATGGCAAAGACAGTTCTTATTGTGGACGACTCCGAGAGCATCCGCGAGGTTGTCAACTTCACCCTCGCCAATGAGGGCTACGACGTCCTCGTGGGCGTCGATGGCGAAGATGCGCTCAAGTTCCTTGACGGCCGCCCTATCGACATCGTCATCACAGACTTGCACATGCCAAACCTCGACGGTCTCGGCCTCATCCGCAAGATTCGTGAGATGGATGCCTATAAGCACATCCCCATCCTCTTCCTCACCACTGAGAGCCAGACGGAGAAGAAGATGGAGGCCAAGGAGGCAGGCGCCACGGGCTGGATCATCAAGCCATTCGTGCCCGCCAAGCTCCTTAGCGCCATTTCTAAGGTTTTGCGCTAGGCCGCTTACGCGGCGGGCCCATGCCGCCCGCCGCCTTCCCCTGCTGGCAGTCAGTGCCAGGGGCGGGTGGGGCGTGTCCCGGCGGCGGTCCCGTGCCACCTCGTGGCGTCGTGCCGGCCAGGCACGCGCAAGTGGTCTCGACCACGACATAACAAACTGATATAGTCATGCTTGACAAATTCCAACAAAAGTTCGTAGAGGAGGCGCAAGACAACGTCGCGGCCATCGAGGAGGCTTTGTTCGAGCTGGAGAAAAGCCCAGACGACAAAGAAATCGTCGAGAGGCTGTTCCGCTCCATGCACACCATCAAGGGCAGTGGCGCCATGTTCGGTTTCAACGACTTGAGCCACTTCACTCACAATTTGGAGACGCTCTATGACTTGGTCCGCAATGAAAAGATTCAGGTCAATAAAGACATCATCTCGCTGACCTTCGAGAGCCTGGACTACATCCGCCAGCTCCTCGACTTGGGCGAGGGCACTCTCACAGACCCTGACGACATCAAGCGGCAGCAAGACTATATCGCCAAGATTACAAAATACTTCCCGGCGGGTCAGCAGCTCACGCTCAGCAGCGCCGAGAAAGCAGCCCTCGCCGCCAAACAGGCCGCGGCGGCACAGCCCGAGCCGCAGAAGAAAGGGCCCAAGAACTATCTTGTGACCTTCGCCCCGGAGGTCTCGCTCCTCAACAATGGCACCAACCCACTCTTCATCCTCGACGACCTCACGGCCCTCGGCTCATATCGCACCTTGGCTTTTGACGGGGCCGTGCCGAGCCTTGACAAGTTCGAGCCGCTCAACCTCTACGTCAAGTGGCAGACAATCCTCCACACCGACCAGGACGTCAACGACATCAAAGACGTCTTCATCTTCGTCGAAGACGAGTGCCGGATGGACATCGCCGAGCTGCCCGATGGCGACATCTTGGGCGCGAAAGACAAGCTCGACCCCATCTGCGCCAAGGCGCTGCAGACGCAGACGGAGCTGAAGGCCGATGACTTCGCCCCTTTCAAGGAGGCCCCAAAACCCAAAGAGCAGCCCAAAGCCGCGGCCAAGCCCGCCGCCAGGCAGCAAGAGAACAAGATAGCGAGCATTCGCGTGGCTGCGGACAAGATTGACGACCTCGTGAACGCCGTCAGCGAGCTTGTCACCATGCAGGCGCAGCTCAACCTCATGGCCGCCAAGCATAACGACCCCACACTATCGGCCATCGCTGAGCAGATGGAGAAAATCACCAGGCAGCTCAGAGACAACTCATTCTCCATATCCCTCATCCCCCTACAAGGCGAGCTGGTGCAGTTCCAGAGGCTCGTCAGGGACTTGTGCAACAAACTGGGCAAGCAGATGGAGTTCGTCGTGGAGGGAGGAGAGATTGAGCTGGACAAGAACATAATCGACCACCTCAAAGACCCCCTGCTCCACATCATCCGCAACTCCGGGGACCATGGCATCGAGTCCCCAGAAGAGCGCGTGGCCAAGGGCAAGAACCCCACGGGAGTCATCTTGCTCAAGGCCTTCTACTCCGGCTCTTCGGTCATTGTCCAAGTCTCAGATGACGGCAAGGGCATGGACCCCGAGAAGATACGCAAAAAAGCCATCGAGAAGGGCCTCATCGACCCCTCCGCGCACCTCTCAAAGAAAGACACGCTCAACCTCGTCTTCGCCAGCGGTTTCTCCACGGCCGACAAGGTGAGCGACGTCTCTGGCCGCGGCGTGGGAATGGATGTCGTCAAGAGCAAGATCCAAGAAATCCGCGGCGAGGTGTCCGTAGACTCCGAGGTTGACAAGGGCACCACCATCACAATGGAGCTGCCGCTCACGCTCTCCATCATCGACGGCCTCCTAACCCGCATAGGCGGCGAGCAATACGTCTTCCCGTTCTCCAACATCGAGCGGATTCTCCAGCCGTCCGAGGTGAGCGTGAGCCAGAGCGGCATGGGTGACTTCTTCACCTACGATGGCGCCCAGATGATCTTCATCGACCTCAACAAGGTCTTCAACGGCGCGCCCACCGACGTGGCAAACTCCAAGGTGCTCATCGTCGGGCAGGGAGACAAGAGGGTCGGCATGGTGGTAGACGCCGTCTTGGGCGAATACCAGATCGTGGTCAAGCCCCTCGGACGCTTCTTGCGCAGCGTCGACATGATCTCCGGGGCCTCCGTCATGGGAGACGGCTCGCTGTCGCTCATCATCGACCCGGGCAGGTTGGTCAACTACTATAACCGCCTCAGGTTCCAAAAGAAACAGTAGGAGATATGGAAGAGATCAAATCGGTC
The DNA here is from genome assembly GCA_934699135.1 of uncultured Bacteroidales bacterium. Classification (GTDB taxonomy): domain Bacteria; phylum Bacteroidota; class Bacteroidia; order Bacteroidales; family Marinilabiliaceae; genus W3P20-009. The sequence goes on along the minus strand of CAKUVM010000001.1, from coordinate 176,371 downwards.
ACCTCGTTCAAGGTAAGCGGCGAATATTTCGCCGTGGAGACGGCCTCCGTGCGCCACATTTTGGCCAGCGTCCCGCCCACCAGGGTGCCGCTCACCAAGCCTTTCATAAAAGGCGTCATAAACAACCACGGCAACATGATCCCGGTCGTGGACTTCCGCGCGCTCCTGGGGCGAGACGAGGCCCAGGGACTGCCGGAGCAGAGCATTGTGGTGGTGGGCCTGGAGTCCGACGGCAAAGAGGAAATGGTTGGTTTCAGGGTAGATGAGATGGACGACGTCTTCGAGGCCGCACCCGGATCTTTCTCGCACGAGGTGGTCATCAACGTGGCTCCCGAAGTGCAGAGGGCCGTGGCCGGCACCATCAAGGGGGGAGACAAGTTCGTATATCTCCTCAAACTAGACGAGTTGGAGCAGGCCCTGCTCTAAGGCGCGGATTCACAAAACGTCTCAGCAGTCCTAACAATGGAAGAAGAAATAATCAACTCATACCTCACCTTCGCGGTAGACGGCGGCCTCTACGGGGTCCACGTCTCGCGCGTGGTGGAGATCCAGGCCTACGAGAAGCCAGAGGCCAACCCCGGCGGGCTGCCATATCTCCTGGGGCTGATCCGGCATCGCGGCCGCGTGCTGCCGTGCATAGACAGCGGCGTGAAGTTCGGCCTCAAGCCGCTGAACCTGAATGAGCAGACCTACGTCGTCATCATTTCCGTGAAAAACGGCGATGAGTTGTTCGATGTCGCCCTGGCTGTCGACGAGGTGCGCGGCGTCATGGACGTCCCTGAGGACGGACGCCTCAAGATAGACACGGCCTACAAGCCCGGCTACGTGCTATTCGCTGCGCCGGCCGACGGCGGGCTGGCCATGTTCCTCGACCCGGACAAGGTCTTCAATGACACCGACGTCGTCTCCATGGCAAGCATAACGGCCGAGGCCAACAAGATACAAGCAACGAAATAAAACTAGTCCGGCCATGGTGGATGAGGAGCTGAAAGACGTCACAGAGGGCAAAGACTTCGACTGCTTCCGCGCGGAGCTGTCGCAGGCCGACTTCCGTCAGTTCAGCAGCTACATCTACGACCAGTTCGGCATCAAGATGCCGGACATCAAGAGGATCATGCTCCAGGGCAGGCTCCTCAAGAGAATCCGTGAGCTGAAGATGTCGTCCTACTCGGAATACAAGAAATACTTCTTCAGCCCCGAGGGGCAGCGCAACGAGCTGTACAACTTCTTGAGCGTCATCACCACGAACAAGACCGACTTCTTCCGCGAGCCCGTCCACTTCGACTTTCTCCAGAGCACGGCCTTGCCGGAGTTCCAGGCCGAGGGTCGGCGAAACGTCAACATATGGAGCGCGGCCTGCTCCAGCGGCGAGGAGCCATACACCATCGCGGTGGTCCTCAACGAGTACGTTGAGCAGCACCCCGGCCTCACTTTCAACATTGTGGGGACGGACATCTCGCAAAACGTGCTGGAGAAAGCCGCCAGGGGAGTATACCCCGAAAAGGCCATCGCCATGATCCCGCTCTCGCTAAAGAAGAAATATTTCCTACGGAGCAAGGACCGGGTCAACCCCACGGTCAGGGTGGCGCCGCTGCTGCAGCGAAACTTTTCCTTGAAATATTTAAACCTCATGGACGGCGTTTACGATATAAAGGAAGAGTTCGACGTCATTTTCTGCCGCAACGTGCTGATATATTTCGACCGTGAGACGCAGGAGAAAGTGATCCGGAAACTTTGCGCCAAACTCAGGCAAGGCGGATACCTCTTCATAGGCCACTCAGAATCAATGTCGAACATGGACGTGCCCCTGACGAATATCAAACCAACTATCTTCAAAAGAAACTAAAAACGTTCGGATATGAACAATACCATCACAGACAGGCAGCTCCTCAAAGAAGTTTCCGCGAGGCTAAAGCAGAAATCTGAAATAGAGAAAAAGTATGCCGACTTGTTGGCCGAGTACCAGTCCATGGGCAAGAGGCTCAAGGATTCCGAGGCACTCAAGAGCCACTTCATATCCAACGTCACAAACGAGATCGTCAACCCCTTCACGTCCATCATAGGCCTCTCCAAGGCCATACTCTCCGTTGAGAAGCAAGACTGGAAGAAAATAGTGTCCATGGTGGCCCTCATCCACAATGAGGCCTTCAACCTCGACTTCCAGCTCAAGAACATCTTCACGGCCGCGAAGATCGAGGCGGGGGAGATTTTGCCAAACGTGCAGAAGGTGCATATCAGGCAGCTCGTCCAGTCCGTCATAGACTCTTTCTCCATCGTCACGCGGAAGATGGGGATAGACATCGTGCTCGACTACGAGATCCAGCTCGGCTTCGGCGAGAAGGACTACTACTTCAACACCGACGCCGAGAAACTCAAGCAGATAATAAGCAACATCCTCAACAACGCCGTCAAGTATAGCTACAAAGACAGCAAAGTCATCGTCAAGGTGTGGATTGACGACGACCTGCTCTACGTCTCGGTGCAAGACTTCGGCACGGGCATCTCCGAGAAGAACCAGAGCATCATCTTCGAGAGGTTCAAGAGGCTGGACACGGGCATCAACTCCATCAACCAGGGCCACGGCCTGGGCTTGGCCATAGCCAAGGCCTTGCTAGACGTCTTGGAGGGCAAGATAGACATAAAGAGCGTCAAGGGCGAGGGCTCAACGTTCACCATCTCCATACCCAGGCTCAAAGTTGTCAACACCGACCCGTTTGGCGGAGACGACGGCGGCATGTTCTTCGAGACGGACGGCGACGACGACGTCGATCTCTTTTAACGCGTCCGTTCGGATGGAGTATTCGCAGCACTTCCTCTACCCCTCGTCATTCTTCGCAAGCAAAGAGCCCTATATCGTCAAGACGGTCCTTGGCTCTTGTGTGGCGGTGTGTCTGTGGGACAAGGCTCTGCATTTCGGCGGCATCAACCACTACATGCTGCCCACGTGGATGGGCAACGACCTGGCCTCGCCCAAATACGGCAACATAGCCATAGAGAAACTTGTTGAGAAAATGAGGTTCATGGGCAGCCGCATTGAAGACCTCCAGGCCAAGGTCTTTGGCGGCGGCGAGCTTCTCGAGGGCATTGACGGCGGGCCGTCGGCCACGCAGATTGGCGAGCGAAACATTCAGATTGCCAAGATAATGCTCGATGAGTATAAGATTCCCATCGTGGCCTCCTGCACCGGCGGCAAGAAGGGGCGCAAGATACTCTTCTTCACAGACACGGGCGAGGTCCGTCACAAATATCTAGACAAGAGGCAGCTCTAAGACCATGGCGGCCTCGCGTCATAACGCTTCATCTTGCGGCAGCCGCGCGCCCTCTGGGGCGTTGCGGCTGCGGCATCCACTTTTTAAAGAGACGCTTCGGCATGGATCATAAAATCAGAGTGCTGGTAGTGGACGACTCGGCCGTTGTGCGCCAGTCGCTCACCGCCATTTTGGAGGCCGACCCCGAGATTGAAGTCATGGGGACGGCCGCCGACCCCATCATCGCCGTCAAGAAGATAATGCGCGAGGTGCCGGACGTCATCACGCTCGACATTGAGATGCCGCGCATGGACGGCCTCACTTTCTTGCGCAAGATAATGGCGCAAAGGCCCATACCCGTCGTTGTCATCTCGTCACTGACAACCCGCGGCACAGAGGCCGCCATGAAGGCTCTCGAATATGGCGCGAGCGAGGTCATCGGCAAGCCCGCCATGAACCCCGACGTCTTCTTTCAAGAGAGCCACATCATGCTCTGCGACGCGGTCAAGGCAGCGGCCTTGTCCAAGATACGGCGCGTCAAGGCCGATGACATCCAGGAGCGGGTCAACCCCACCAGGCCCGCCGCGCCGGCGCCCATCGCCACCCCGCGCATCAGCGCCACCATCCCCGCGGCGCAGATCGCGCACGTCCAACCCAAATATACGGCGGACGCCATCTTGGAGAAAAGCAGCGCGACGGACTCCGTGGTGCCCACCGAGAAAATAATCGTCCTGGGCTCCTCCACGGGCGGCACAGAGGCCATAAGGGTGCTGCTCAGCGCCATGCCCGATGATATGCCGGGCATTGCCATTGTGCAGCACATGCCAGAGGGCTTCACCCGCTCGTTCTCAAACAGCCTCAACCAGATCTCGCGCCTCAACGTCAAGGAGGCCGAGAACGGAGACAAGCTCTACCGCGGCAGAGTCCTCATTGCGCCGGGAAACAAGCACATGCTCCTCAAGAGGGTCGGCAGGGAATATTTCGTCGAGATTAAGGAGGGCCCGCTCGTCAACCGTCACCGCCCGTCGGTAGACGTCCTCTTCCGCTCCGCGGCGCGCTACGCCGGCAGCAACGCCATTGGCGTAATCCTCACGGGCATGGGCAATGACGGGGCCCGCGGCATGAAGGAGATGCACGACGCCGGGGCCCACACCATTGCCCAAGACGAGCAGTCTTGCGTGGTCTACGGGATGCCCAAAGAGGCCGTCAAGGCCGGGGGCGTAGACGACGTGGTGCCACTGGACAAGATTGACCAGCACCTTGTGAGGCTTCTGACGGGAAAAGCCTAGAAAACCATTGTATCAGGAAAACAATCTACCCCATAGATGAAAAACAAGAAACTGAAGCGGATGACATGGGCCTACGCGCTGAGGGGGCTTCTCTTCGGACTGGTGATCGCGCTCATCGTCTTCCTGCTCGCGGCCGACTCCGACGCCTACCACAACAGCGACCGGACAATGGCCGACTTCGTCCGCGCCTTCCCCGCCTTCTGGGTCATGCTCCTGCTGCCGCTCCTGTGCGCCGCGGCGGGCTACCTCGTGGCGTGGCGTATGGCGTCAATAATCAGGGGCATGAACAAGGCCCTCAAGGCCGAGGAGGTGAGGTCCGACACAATCCTCCAGTTCGTCGAGGGCCTCTCCGCCGGAAAACTAGACGTCAAGATAAACGCCGAGGACAAAGATGACGACCTCATATCATCGCTCGTGCAGCTCCAGAAAAACCTCAAGCAGAACCAGAAGGAGGACATAAAGAGGCGAGACGAGGAGCAGCAGCGCACGTGGGTCACAAACGGCGTGGCGCAGTTCGGCGAGATTCTGCGCCGCAACAATGACAATATGCGCGAGCTGTCATACAACATCATACGCTACCTCGTAGACTACGTCCACCTCACCCAGGCCGGCTTCTTCCTCCTCCACACCGGCGAGGAGAAAGGAGACAACGGAAAGAAGTTCTTCGAGCTTACGGCTTTCATCGCCTACGACCGCCGCAAATATGCTGACAAGGTCATTGAGTGGGGCGAGGGGCTCGTGGGCCGATGCGCCCTGGAGCAGAAGACCATATACATGACGGAGCTCCCGCAGCACTACATCACCGTCACGTCGGGTCTGGGCGAGGGAGACCCTAGCTCGCTCATCTTGGTGCCGCTCAAGTCTAACGACATCGTCTACGGCGTCATCGAGATGGCCATGCTCCAGCCGCTCCTGCGCCACGAGATTGAGTTTTTGGAAAAGACGGCTGAGAGCATAGCCATGACCATCTCCACCGTCAAGACCAACATGCAGACCGCAGTCCTGCTCCAAGAGACCCAGCAGCAGGCCGCCAAGATGCGCGAGCAGGAGGAGACCCTGCGCCAGAACCTTGAGGAGATGAGGGCGACGCAGGAGGAGAATGAGAGGAAGGAGATTGAGATGAAGGGCTTCATCACGGCCATCGACCACGCCTCCATAAGCATGGAGTTCGCGACAGACGGCACCATCCTCAAGGTCAATGACAACTTCCTACGCACCTTCGGCTACAAGGCCGAGGAGATCGCCGACCAGAACATGAGCATATTCTTCTTCAAGGAAGACCAAGACAAGCTCGACGAGCTGCTCGAGACCATCAGCAGAGGCGACACGTACAACGGCCGAGTCCGCCGGCGCTCCAAAAGGGGCGAGGAAGTCTGGCTCCTCTCTACCTACACCCCCGTGCGAGACTCTGACGGAGAGGTGCTGAAAGTCATAAGCCTGGAGACCAACGTGGCCGACCAGGTCAAGCTGGAGCGCGAGATGCAAGACAGCCAGAGAGAGCTGGACATCCGCCTGCAAGAGACGAGGGCCGAGGTCGAGGCCAAATTCAAGGAGATTGAGGCCGTCAAGGTCCGCAACGAGAAGACGCTGGACGGCATGCTGGACGCCATCATAACGACCAACCAGGAGGGCATTGTGGAGTTCTTCAACGTGGCCGCGGAGAAACTGTGGAGCTACAGCCGCGACGAGGTCTTGGGACACCACGTCTCCATGCTCTTCTCCGAAGACGACATTCAGAAAAACGACTTCATAAAGGCCTTCGTCACGCCAGACATGCCCAAAATCATTGGCGAGCGCAAAGAGGTGCCCATCAAAGACAAGTTCGGCGAGAGCGTCCCCGTCCTCGTGCTTCTCTCAGAGGCTGAGGTCAATGGCGAGCACTCATTCACGGCCTTCATTCAAAACATTGAGGTTGAGCTCTTCTAGAGCCTCGCCCCCCTCCCACCACACGATATGGACGTCAAGGAGTTTCTCAAAGAGTTCAACAGCCGCAGCGGCTACGACTTCTGCGACTATTCGGTCAACTCCATCTCGCGCCGCCTCCAGAAGATTTGCGACGAGATGAAGATGAGCTTTGAGCAAATCCTGGACCGCGTGGTGGCGGATAAGGAGCTGGTGCGCGCCGTGGTGGAGGACATAACGGTGAACACCACCGAGCTTTTCCGCGACCCGCCTGTGTGGGTGGCGCTCGGCAAGGCGCTCCCCCGCCAACTGCCCAAGCAAGCCATGTCCACACTGTGGCACGTGGGCTGCTCCACAGGCCTTGAGGTGTATTCTGACGTCATACTGCTCAATGAGCTGGGCCTCAGCGGGCGAACCCGCGTCATTGGCACAGACATCAACCCGAGCGTCTTGGAGAGAGCCGTGAGGGGAGCATACCCTTTCAGCTTCAACCGGCACTACCTAGACAGCTTCGCGGCGGTGATGGCCGGCCTAGGGGTCGACACCCGGTTTGACAAATATTTCGAGATAGACACCGAGGCCGACACCATGACGGTGCGCCCGGAGTTTCGCTCGCGCGCCAAATTCCTCAAGCAAGACTTGGTGAAAGACAAGCCGCCCTTCGCCTACCGGGTCGATGCCGTCTTCCTCCGGAATGTCATGATATATTTCAACGAGCCGCTCCAGGCGCGCGTCATGCGCGAGGTCTTGGCAAAGATGCATGACGACGCCCTGCTCATCTTGGGCAAGCAAGAGGACTTGCCCTCCGCCATCAAGACGCAATTTGTGCAGCAAGGTATGTTCTATAAGAAAGCGAGGTGACCCATGTTCTTGACAACCAACGAGCTGAGGGAGATTGAGGCCGGCTTGGCCGAGAGGCTGAAGGTGGACTACACCCACTTCAACGGCGACTTTTTCCGCCGCCGGCTGGCCTATCTCTTTGAGAAGATGGGACTCCACAGGGTGCAGGAGCTTAGCGTGGCCTTGGGCTCGCTCGTCAAGGCAGACGAAATAGCTTTCTACCTCTCTGTGCCGCAGACTGAGCTGTTCCGCGCCCCGGCGTTTTGGCGGCAGCTCAAGAAAGACCTGGCGGATGACAGCGTCAAGAATATCTACCTCCCTTGCCTGAGCAGCTACCATGAGCTCTTCAGCCTGCTGGTGACCCTGGATATGGCAGGGCGGAAAGACTGCAGCATTGTGGCCAACGTCATAAGCGACCGCATAGCGGCGTCTGTCAACGCTAGGGCCGTGAGCAAGAAAGACGAGCAGCAAGACCGCTCAAACTTCGAGAGGCTAGAGACCCAGCACTCTTATGACGACTATTTCCCCCACAACGGGGCGGGCGCGCCCGAGCTACGCGCCGACCTCTTCCGGGGAGTCTCGCTCCGCAATGGTTGGTTCATGAACTTTGAGGACGAGAAGTATGACCTCATAATTTTCCGAGACGTCCTCCTGGGTTACGACCGCACTCTCCACGCGCAGGCAGTGACCCACTTGGCAGACTCGCTGTCTCGCCCCGGGTCCATGCTCTGCCTCGGCGTTATGGAGCGACCGTTGGGAGCCGAGGACAGGCTCGCCCCGCAAGGCCATGACGGGGTCTACTCCTTGCTCTGCGGACAATAAAAAAGAAGACGATATGGCGGACTACAAGGCAATCGTGATAGGAGGCTCGGCCGGCAGCTACGCTGTCGTGTCCAGGATCTTGGCGGCTCTCCCCGCCACGTTCCCGCTGCCCATTGTCATTTGCATGCACCGTCTCAAGCACGTCAGGGCCGGTTTCGTCGAGGCTCTGGGAGACCGCACCCCGCTAGAGGTGTGCGAGCCGTATGACAAGCAGCACATAGAACCCGGACGCGTCTACATAGCCCCCGCCAACTATCACCTTTTCATTGATTTCGACGGCTCCGCCTCGCTCTCCATCGAGGCCCCGCACCTCTTCTGCCGTCCGGCCATCGACCACACGCTCTCTTCAGCCGCCAAGGCGTGGCGAAACAAATGTGTGGGCATAATCCTCACCGGGGCCAACAAAGACGGCGCCGAAGGCCTCAAAGACATTGCCGACAGGGGCGGCTACACCATTGTGCAAGACCCGCAGACGGCCGATGTGCCTGCCATGCCGCGCGCCGCGCTGCGCCTCATCCAGCCCAATGCGGTGCTGTCGCCGCAGGGCATCATAGATTTTTTGAAGGGACTATAGATGTCACAGTTAATAGTCAGAGACATATCAACCTCCATCCGCGCCATCTCGCCCAAAGCCCATGGGAGGGTGGCCGCCGTGTGGCACTCCTTGCGCGGGGCGGCCAAGGCGGTTGCCGCGCGTGTCACACTCATGTGGGCGCGTCTGCGCCTGTGGATCAGGAGGCTGGTGGCCAAGTTCGTGGCCGTGCCGCTCATGGTCAAGTTCCTCATCTCGCTGGTCTCGTTTCTGGCGGTCTTCGTCTTGTGGCAGCTCTTCGCCTACGACCTCAGCCAGACCACGTTCATCACCGTCAACCTCATCATGGCGGCCTGCCTCACAGTGGCCACCTCATGCATGGCCACAGCCACCCGGCGGATGATAGCTGACGGCCGCGCCAAGGCCGATGACCTGCGGGCGCAGCTTGAGAGACGGGACGCCGAGCTGAGCAAGCTCAAGAGCGACATCTTTGAGCTTCGTAACAAGGAGCGGCGAAACACCGCCACGCGCAAGGGTGGGCAGCGTTTTGTGGAGGCTGCGAGGGCGCTGAAGGAGAAAGCGGCCCCGACGGATGAGAAATATCAGTTTGTGGTGGACGCTTTGGCAAAGAGCTTCGATGTGAGCGGGGTGGTCATCTTCGCCCGCGACGCCGAGGGGGCGGACACGTTCTCCATAGCCGGCCGATACGCCTTGGCCGACGACCCGCCCACAAGAGTGGTGACCGCGGGAGACGGCATCCTGGGCCAGGTGGTGGCAGACGGCAAGCCCATGACGCTCCCCGGTGTGCCCAAAGACTACCTCACGGCCGTCTCCGGACTCGGCAAGAGTCGGTCGCTCAACGTCTACGCCCTGCCACTCAAGTCAGCCAAATCTGACGGGGTGGCGGCTGTGATGGAGGTGGCGTGCTTCGCCAAACTGGCCATTGTGAACATATGGGACGCCATAGAGGAGCAGCTGAGAGAGATTATATAGGCAGATGAAGAAAAACAAAAAAATATATTGGGGCTATTTCTCGCCCAAAGGCTTCTCCGAGCTGCAGTGGTATGCCGCGGCCGTCATCGTCGTCTCCGTCCTCCTCATAGGCTGGACCAGCATGATGGGCCTCCTGGGCTTCAACGTCTCGTTTTTCAACATTATCTACCTCCACCACCACCTCTTCGCGTGGCTCTTCGACGCCGCCATCATCTCCTTGTTGGCCGCCACGCTCTACCTTGCCAACTTCAAGAAGCAGCGCGTCAGCGAGCTGCAGGCCGACATAAAAAAGCTGGAGAGTGTCATATCGGGCAGCATCACCATTGCCGAGGACATCCGCGAGGGGCATGACATAGACCGCAGCCGCATGGTCTCGTCAGAGCTGGGCAAAACGCTCCTCAACCTCGGGGCCAGCCTGCAAGACACGCGCCAGAGGGAGTCAAACTTCAACTGGGTGACCAAGGGAAAGGAGAAGATCTCCGACATCCTCCGCGTCCACACAAGGATAGACGACCTGGCCGAGGCCACCATTGAGGGCATAATCTCATATTGCGGGGCGGTGCAGGCCGCTTTCTACATCCTGGAGGGGGACACGCTCCGCACCGTGACCCAGTATGCCTATGACCGCAAGCGATTTGAGAAAGATGAGATAAAAATAGGCCGAGGCCTCATCGGCGCCGCGGCCTACGAGAAGCAGCTCATCTACAGGACTGAGATCCCCGACGACTATTTCACCATAACCTCCGGCCTCATTGGCCGCAGCAAGCCCAAGTCCCTCCTCATAATCCCCCTCAGGCAAGAAGAGGAGGTGCAGGGCGTCATTGAGGTCTCATTCTTCCAGCCCAGCCTGCCGGACCACTACATGCTGCTGGCCGAGGAGATCGGCACCATGGTGGGCAGCACGCTCTACAACCTCAAGATTAACGAGCGAACCGAGACGCTGCTCAAAGAGTCGCAGCAGATGACAGCCACGCTCCGCAAAAACGAGGAGCAGCTCAACGAGAACGCGCGAGAGATGCGCGAGGCCAAGGAGAACCTTGAGATAACAAACTCAGAGCTGGCGCGCAAGATTGACGAGATCAAGATAGCGCAAAAGAAACAGGACGCCATGCTCAGCAACGCGTCCGAGTTCATCTCAATCTACAATGCCGACCGCGAGGTGGAGTATGAGAGCCCGTCCATGAAACGAATCTTGGGCTACGGCCCGGACGAGAACGTCCACGGAATGGACGAGGAGTGGATGATGCCAAACAGCTACAAGAAGGTCAGCGCCATGTTCGACTACCTCCTCGCCACGCCTGGCGGAGAGATGAAAATCGAATACACCTACCTCAAGAAAAATAACGAGCGAATATATCTGGAGACACAGGGCAAAAACCTACTCCACGACCCCGCCATACGAGGCCTCATCTTCAACACCCGAGACGTCACCGAGCGCAAGATGCGAGAGAACGAGGAGAAGAAGACAGGCCGCATGAAATCGCTCTCCGAGAACTCCCCAGATGTCATCATCCGCACGTCGATGAAGGGCAAGATTCTCTACTCCAACCCTGCCGCCGCCAAATTCCTGGGCATAGACTCCGCCGAGAAGGCCAAAGAGAAGAGCCTCGTGGACTTGGTGGACGACGAGGCCTTCCGCAACTTCATCACCACGGTGCTCAAATCCATCCGCAAGACCAAGAAACAGGAGGGCACCGAGCTGGAGATGGGGCAGAAAGACAAGACCTACCTCGAAGTCAAGGCCATACCCGAGCTCGACGACAACGGCAGCGTAGACTCCACGCTCTTCACCATCCATGACGTGACGGAGATCAAGCGACTGGAGCAAGAGGCGCAAAAAGCCAGGGAAGACGTCATGAGCTCCATCAACTACGCCAAGAGAATCCAGTTCGCACTCTTGCCAGAGGAGGCCGAGATTCAGGAGCGTTTCCCAAGCTCATTCATGTTCTATCGCCCCAAGAACATCGTCAGCGGAGACTTCCCCTGGATTTTCTCATGCGGAGACGTCACATACCTGGCCGTCGTGGACTGCACGGGCCATGGCGTGCCGGGCGCGCTGCTCTCCATCATTGGCTACCTGCTGCTCAGCAACATAGTCTCCAACAACCCCGACCTCAATCCGGCCGAAATCCTCGGCATGCTCCACGAGGCCGTGCGAGACGCCCTGAAGCAGAAGACTAGCGAGGCCAACGCCGGAGACGGTATGGACCTTGGCCTCGTCAGGGTCGATCCCGCCGCCAGGCAAATTCAGTTCGCGGGAGCGCATCGCCCGCTCTATTACATCCACAAGAACAGGACCGGCGCCTTTGACGAGGGCGACGACTGCCGATTCCAGGAATATGAGGGCACCCGCAAGGGCATTGGCGGCAAGCCACTGCCCAATGGCAGGAAGGAGAAAGACTTTGCCAACAATGTGATAGACTATGAGACGGGAGACCGTTTCTTCGTCTTCTCTGACGGCCTGCCCGACCAGCTAGGCGGCGAGGAACACAAGAAATTCTTCACGCGCCGCGTGAAGGAGTGGCTCGCGCGCAATGTTGACGAGAGCATGACATCAACCTCTAAAGATTTGGTCAAGACTTTCTATGACTGGAAGGGAACTGACAAACAGGTGGATGACGTGCTGCTCATCGGTGTAGAACTATAACACTTCACGGCTATGGCTAAAACACTATCAAGCAATAAGTTCCTTGAATATGCCTACCAGCTATACCAAGACCTGCCCACCAAGGAGGTCAACTTGGTCTATGTGGGTGGCGTCACCAGCGAGGTGACGAGAAACTTCACCATTATGACCGAGGAGAACCTGCTGCGGCACGCCGAGAGCAGCCCCGTGCAGCGCAAAGTGTTCAACGTCATGGTGGAGACCATGCAAAACATAAGCAGGCACGCCGACCTCGTGACGCAAGACCCCGAAGAGATAAGGAGGGGCATCATCATCATCAGTCATAGCGAAGAGGCATATAGCATCGTCACGGGCAACCTGATTCGCAGTGAGAAGGTGGGTCGCGTGAAGGGTAAGCTGGACTCCATCAATGCCATGACCCGTGAGGAGCTTACGGCGGCATACAAGAAGCAGATTCAGGAGGGCACCATATCGGAGAGCGGTGGCGCGGGCCTAGGTTTCATAGATGTGGCTAAAAAGAGCGGCAACAAGATAGACTACCGTTTCTTGGAGCTCTCTGACGAGTTGCCTGGCTTCACGTTTTTCATGACCGTCTGCACGGTGAACAGAAGATAGCTCGGCTGTCCCCGTCCTTGGGCGAGGGCGACGCGCAGCGTCAGAAGATATTGAAAAGAGCCGCGCCAACCGTATGATGCGGTTGGCGCGGCTCTTTTGTCTGATGCTCGCGGTGGGCATTGGCCACAATGGCGCGGCAGTGACTTGCCTGGCTTCGCCTCAGCTTTTTGCGGCCTGCTGTTTGTTTTTCACAATGGCCACGCTGCCATACATGTCCGGCAGCGGCACCATGCCCTCAGGCACTCCCGCCAAGAAACGGTCAACGGCGGAGCGCACGCCGCCCCAGCTGTGGTTGTAGCTGTGGATGATGACCACGCCGCCTGGCGGAAGCAAAGGGTATATGGCTTGCAGCGACGCCAACACGCCTTCATACTCCACACAGTCCACCAGCCCCAAGGCCACGGGCCCGCTCACTTGCGCCACGCCGTAGGCCACGCCGCCTTTAAGCAGGTGGTTCTTAGGCCCTTCTGGCATTAGCCGCCTCACGTCGGCCTCGGCCGCGAAGTCCACGCTCACGCTCTCTTCCGTCACTTGCCCTTGGCAGTTCTCGTGCGTCAGGGTCGCGCTTGTGGCCTCCATAGGCCCAATGGCCCATATCTCCCTCTCGGGGCATTGCGCCCGCAGCAAGTTTATTATCTCGGCCTCCTCAAGGCCCGCCATGACGAAGGAGCCCGCCACTTCGGCGCGCTCCACCTGCTCCATGGCGAAGAATATGGAGTAGTAGCGCGCGCGGTCCTTAAAACGTCGCTCGCCACGTTCCACGCTCGCCGCGATGAGCTTGCGTTTGTGCAGCTCAAGCCACAGCCACGGCTTGAAGAGGCGGTGTGTCCAGAAACTCCAGAAGTAGCTCAATGCCACCCAAGCTATGATGTTGACAATGACTATGTTTATCAGGCCAATGATGCTCATGTGTCTTGCTCTCTTTGCTTGTTCTTCTCGTTCCTCTATCCCTTTTTCACCAGCGTCTTGCGCTGCGTCACGCTTTGCGGGATCTCCTCCACGTAGTGCGTCACATATATGAGCGTCACGCGCGGGTCGTCAGTGTAGCTCTCAATCAGCAGCTTGGCCAAATTCTTTTTGCCCGCGTCGAGGCCGTGCAGCGGCTCGTCCAGAATCACCAGGCTGGGCCTCTTGACAAAGACGCGGGTGAGCAGCGCCAGCCTCTGCTCGCCGTATGACGTCTGGAGGAAAGAACGCCCGGCCAGGCCCTCGCACCCGAAGAGCCTCATCCACTTCAGGGCGGCGGCGCGTTGCGCGTCATCGGGTTTGCGGTAAAGGCCCACGGTGTCAAAGAAACCGGATGCCACCACGTCGAGGCAGGGGATGTCGGCGCGGTAGAATGTGTGCATGTCTGGAGATATGTAGCCAATGTGGCTCTTTATGTCCCAGATGCTCTCGCCCGTGCCTCTCTTGCGGCCGAAGAGCGTGATGTCGTTGGCGTAGCCCTGCGGGTTGTCTCCGCACACCAGGCTCAGCAGGGTGCTCTTGCCGCAGCCGTTGCGGCCCAGCAGCGCCCACTTGTCTCCGCGGCTCACAGTCCAGCTCACGTCGTCCAGTATCGTCACGGGGCCATAGGCCACCCTCACGCTGTTCATCACCACGGCCTCGGAATATTCGCCATCGTCCGCCGCCCGCATCTCGGCGGGAATGACGGGCGCGGTGGCCGCGGTGAGCCCCTCTTCGGGGAAAAGCGTGTGGCGCAGGGTCGCGTTGGCCAAGAAGTCGGTCCGGGAAGTCACGGCCGTCACACGTCCGCCGGCCATGCACACCACCTTGTCCACCCACTCCGGCAGGTCTTTGGGGTGCGAGATGAGCAGCAGCACCTTGACGCCCATCTCGCGGGCCACGCCGGCCAGCACGTTGTTCACAGTCTGGCGGCTCTCGGCGTCGAGGCCTATGTACGGGTTGTCAACCATCAGCACCTCAGGCCGGGCCACGAGGCTGCGGACAATCATCAGCTTGCGCAGCTCGCCGCTAGAGAGGAAGAGAATGCGTTTTCCCAGGAGCGGCGTCACGCCGATGGCCTCTAGCAGCGCGGCGTTGCGCTCCACGGCGGCGCGCCCCAGGGCGTCGGCCACCAGCGGGCTGTCTTCATTCTCTGTGGCTTGCCAGCGTTTCTGGTAGTAGTTGTCTTGCGAGGCGCCGCCCAGGCGATATATGTCTCTAAACGAGAGCGAGGCTATGGCTTGGCGCGGCACCTCTGTCCCGTCAGCGCGGCGCACGCTGACGCGCCCGTCTTTCAGGCTCACCCCGCCGCCTATATATGTGGCCAGGAGTGACTTTCCCGCCCCGTTGGGGCCTATTATGACGGCGTTCTCGCCCTCGCCTATGCTCAGCTCAATGTCGCCGCCCAGGCTCTGGCTCTCGTAGCGCGCCACGGGGTGCGATATGTCAATGTGGCTCATTGTGTGTCGTTTTCTTCTTTCCTTGCTGCGCGAAGATATGCATTTATGCCTTGCGCATGCCTCGGCGGGCGGCTCCGCCCGCAGGCCGAGACCCTGCGGTTGGGAGATTTATGGGGGACAAAATGTCCGACTGTTTACAGTGTTGTGACAAAATAATCTTGATTGTCAATTGGTTGCGTATATGGTGAATTGTTTTGCGCCATTGCTCGCCCTCTTTGGCCGGCTCGGTCTAATTTAGCGTTCGGAAACGAGAGGGAAACCTCACAATCTGAGATGTGATGACAGAGGCGTGGGTCTACATAGCCGAGGCCAAGGGCCAGAAGCTCATTTTGGGCTTCTCCACAGATATGGCCCGCACGCTCACGCACGAGGCTCGAGGGCTGCGGATGCTCTTTGTCCGCAAGTTTTCAGACTCGGTCCGCGCGTTGGCTTTCAAGTCGCTCATCTCTCGCCTGGGACTCTCTGCCGCCAGGGATTTTGTAAGGGACAATCGACTAGCGTCATTTTGATCATATATCTTGACCAAACACCACAATCCGTTTCTTTGAAAAGTTCCATAGCTACCAAGCTGAGAGGGGCGCTCGGGATGAGCGCCCCTTTTTTCGTAGCACCCCCCCCGCCTATTCTGTCATGTTCTTTCTCCACTCGCGCGGGCTCTGACCCGTCATGCGCCTAAAAAAGCGCGTGAAGACCGACTGGTCGGCGAAATTTAGCTCTGCGGCAATGTCTTGTATGCTGGTGTCTGTGCTGTGGAGCAGCTCTTTGGCCGCGAAGGTCACGTTCTCATCAATAATGCGCTTTGGGCTGGTGTTCCGCTGTTGGCAAATTTGGCTCAGGTATCGCGGGGTGATGGAGAGCCGGTCCGCGAAGTGCTCCACCTCGCGGCTTCCGGAGCTCTCCTGCCTCACCATGTCCAGGAAACGGCGAAATATGTCGGCCTGCCTGTCGGTCGGCAGTTGTGGCTGGTCTTTCCACTTGTCTCGGCAGTTGTCGTGGATGTCGTCTAGATATATGCGCAGCAGAGAGGCCATTTTTTGTCCTTGGTGCGGGTCTTGGCCGCGGCCGCTCAGCGTGGCCGCCAGAGAGTAGACGTGTGTCACCACGCCCTCATAATCCTCCTCGCTCATGTCCACCACGGGGTTCAGCTTCAGGTGTTTCTCCAAGTCCAGGTCGGGGCGTATGCCCATCTCGTTGATGAATTTGTGCGTGTAGGCCAATATGGAGCAGCGAAAATCGGGAGACACGCTCATGATGCGCAGCAGCGTCCCGAAGAGCATGACAACCTCGGTCCGGGGCCTGATGTCATAGGTCCGCATGTCCACCTCCACCACGGCCGCGCCGGCCGTGCACACGAAGAGGCACAGGTCGTCAGATTTCTCCGCCTCGGCCATCGGCTCGAAAGGGACTCCCGTCTTGGCCATAAAGCTCCTGCCTGCCGGCAGCTGAAAACTCTTTATCATCAGTGAGTTTTTAATTTTATTCGCAATTTGCCATAAAGTTACTATTTGTTTGACAAATATTAATCTTTCATATTCCTAAAATGCACAAAGGCTGCAACGTTTGGCAAATTGGGCATTCCACTTTTCTTGTGAAATTTGCATCCGAAAAAATAACAACAACAAGATAAAGGATATGCAGAAGATTGGACTTTATGGCCTGACGGCCATTGCCGCAATCGCGACGAGCTGCCAAGACGCCCCGCGCCAGCAGCAAGTCAAAGAGTACGCCACCATCACCGTCCGGGCCACCGACGTGACGGTGTCCGACACCTACTCGGCCTCCATCCGCGGCCGTCAAGACGTTAGCGTCATGCCCCAGGTCGGCGGCACTCTCACCGAGCTGCGCGTCAACGAGGGAGACCGCGTGCGCCGCGGCCAGGTGATGTTCGTCGTGGACCAGGTGCCATACCGCGCGGCGCTCGAGACAGCCAAGGCCAATGTCGAGGCCGCCAAGGCGCAAGTGGCTCAGGCGCAGCTCTCCTACGACAGCAAGAAGACGCTCCGCGAGAAAAACGTGGTCTCGGAGTTCGACCTCATGACGGCCGAGAACACGCTCCTCTCCGCCAAGGCCGCCCTGGCGCAAGCCAGCGCGCAGCTCACCAACGCGCAGAACAGCCTCTCCTACACCGAGGTGAAGAGCCCGGCCGACGGCGTGGTCGGCGTGCTGCCCTACCGCATTGGGGCCCTCGTGGGCCCCTCCATGGCAACGCCGCTCACCACGGTCTCAGACAACAACCAGATGTATGTCTACTTCTCGATGAACGAGAACCAGGTCTTGGCCCTCACCCGCCAATATGGCAGCGCCGCCGCGGCTGTCAAGAACATGCCGGACGTTGCTCTACGCCTCTCCGATGACAGCCTCTACCGCCACACCGGGCGCGTCGAGACCATAAGCGGAGTCATTGACCAGGCCACCGGCACGGCCCAGCTCCGCGCCGTGTTCCCCAACCCTGAGGGGCTGCTTCTCAGTGGCACGAGCGGCAACGTCATCCTGACCCGCGAGGCCAAGGGTGTCATCGTCATCCCGCAAGAGGCCACCTTCGAGGTGCAAGACAAGGTCTTCGTCTACGAGATTGAGGACGGCAAGGCCTCGGCCCATATGGTCTCCGTCTCGCGCCTCAACGACGGCGCCAACTACGTTGTCCACAGCGGCCTCAAGGCCGGAGACGTCATCGTGGCCGAGGGCGTGGGCCTGCTCCGCGAGGGCACTCCCATCGCGGCCAAAGGCCAGGCTCAGGCCCCGGCGGCGGCCCATGCCGAGTAGGCGTCGGCGAGGATCTTTTGCACGCGAAGCAACAACACATTTTATCACCCCATTGTGGCGGCGGCCCGCTGGCCCGCCTCCATGCGTCATCCACTAAATAAATGAATCTAAGGACATTCACAGAGCGCCCCATCCTTTCGTCGGTGATCTCCATAGTCATCGTCATCGTGGGCATCATTGGTCTGTTCGCGCTGCCAGTCGAGCAGTTCCCAGACATCGCGCCGCCAACGGTCACCGTCCGCACCACTTATTACGGAGCGAACGCCGAGACGCTCCAAAAGAGCGTCGTGGCTCCGCTAGAGGAGGCCATCAACGGAGTTGAGAACATGACCTACATGACCAGCCAGACCTCCAACTCCGGCTACGTCACCATCACCGTCTACTTCAAGCAGGGCACCGACCCAGACATGGCCGCCGTCAACGTGCAGAACAAGGTGGCCACCGCGACGTCGCAGCTCCCTGCAGCCGTCACGCAGGTGGGCGTCACCACCACAAAGAGGCAGACGTCCATGCTGCAGGTCTTCGCCGTCTCCAGCCCTACGGACGAGTATGACGAGAACTTCATATCCAACTACTTGGACATCAACATCAAGCCCGAGATCAAACGTATCGCCGGCGTCGGCGACCTGATGGTCCTCGGCGGCACCTACACCATGAGAATATGGATGGACCCCGCCAAGATGGCCCAGTACGGCCTCGTGCCGTCAGACATCTCCGGAGTCTTGGCCGAGCAGAACATCGAGGCCCCGACGGGCGCCATTGGCGAGAACTCGCCAGAGATGCGCCAATACACCATGAGATACAAGGGCCGCAAGGTCACCACCGAGGAGTTTGAGAACATCGTCATCAGCTCCAAGGCCGATGGCAGCGTGCTGCGCCTCAAAGACGTGGCGCGCATTGAGCTGGGACAGGACTCGTATAGCTACCAGGGCAAGGTCAACGGCCACCCGGGCGTGGCTGTCCTCGTCTTCCAGACGGCCGGCTCCAACGCCACCGAGGTCAACAACGCCATCGACAAGTTCCTCGACGAGGCCAAAGCCAGCCTGCCTAAAGGCATCCAGATCGATAAGATCAATGATACCAACGACTTCCTCTACGCCTCCATCCACGAGGTGGTCAAGACCCTCTTCGAGGCCATCGTGCTGGTCATCATAGTGGTGCTGATCTTCCTCCAGAGCCCCCGCGCGGCTTTCATCCCACTCGTGGGCATCATAGTCTCCCTCATCGGCACCTTCGCCTTCATGTACGCGGCGGGCTTCTCGCTCAACCTCATCACCCTCTTCGCCCTCGTGCTGGTCATCGGCACCGTGGTGGACGACGCCATCATTGTGGTGGAGGCCGTCCAGGCCAAGTTCGACATTGGCTACAACTCTAGCCACATGGCCACCAACGACGCCGTCAAGGGCATAGCGGGCGCCGTCATCACGTCGTCGCTCGTCTTCATGGCCGTCTTCATCCCCGTCTCGTTCATGGGTGGCACTTCCGGCGTCTTCTACCGTCAGTTCGGCCTCACCATGGCCGCCGCCGTCGGCATCTCGGCCCTCCAGGCGCTCACCATGACGCCCGCCCTCTGCGCCATCATGCTCAAACCGCAGCCCGAGGATGCCCGCACGGGTTTCTGGGGGCGCTTCGGCAAGGTCTTCAACAGGGCTTTCGACGCCTTGCAGAACAAGTATAAGAAGAGCGTCCAGTTCTTCATTCAGCACAGGAAGACCTTCGCCGTGGCCATCCTCCTCTCCATCGTGTGCCTCGTGGTGCTCATGAAAAACACCAAGACGGGCCTCGTCCCCAATGAGGACCAGGGCATGGTCATGGTCAACGTCACCACGGCCTCCGGCAGCTCGCTCAACGCCACGAGCGAGATCGTGGACGAGGTGGGCAGGCGGATTATGCAAATCCCCGGCGTTGAGACGGTCAACCAGACGGCGGGCTACGGCCTGATATCCGGCGTGTCCACATCCGCCGGCATGTACATCGTGCGCCTCAAGAACTGGGACGAGCGCAAAGACCCGTCGCAGAGCGCCACGGCCATAATCGGCCAGATCTACGCCCGCACGGCCGACATTAAGAACGCCTCGGTCTTCGCCATGTCTCCGGGCATGATCCCGGGCTACGGCACGGGCAACAGCATCGACCTCAACCTTCAGGATAAGACGGGAGGAGACATAACCGAGTTCTACAACCACGCCATGCAATACATGGGCGCCCTCAACCAGAGGCCCGAGATCGCCATGGCCTACACCACTTTCGCCCTCAACTTCCCGCAGTGGGAGGTGGACGTCGACGCTGCCAAGTGCAAGCGCGCCGGCGTGTCGCCCGCCACGGTGCTTGGCGTCTTGGGAAGCTACTATGGCGGCTCCTATGTCTCCGACTTCAACCGCTTCTCGAAGATCTACAAAGTCATGCTCCAGGCCGAGCCGTCGGCCAGGCGAGACGAGGCCTCGCTCAACTCCATGTTCGTCCGTATGAACAACGGCCAGATGGCCCCGCTCAGCCAGTTCGTGGTCATGAAGAGGGTCTACGGGGCCGAGGTGCTGTCTAGGTTCAACATGTACAACTCCATCGCCGTCAGCGTCATGCCGGCCGACGGGTTCAGCTCCGGCGAGGCCCTGGCCACCATCAAGCAGACGGCAGAGAGCGTCTTGCCTAAGGGCTACGGCTACGACTTCGGCGGCATGAGCCGTGAGGAGAACGCCCAGAGCGGCCAAACGGGCGTCATCTTCGGAATATGCATCCTCATGATATACCTGCTCCTATCCGCCCTCTACGAGAGCTTCCTCATCCCGTTCTCCGTCATCTTGGCGGTGCCGGCCGGCCTCATGGGCTCGTTCCTCTTCGCCAACATGTGCGGCCTTGAGAACAACATATATCTCCAGACGGGTCTCATCATGCTCATAGGCCTCCTCTCCAAGACGGCCATCCTCCTCACCGAGTACGCCGTTGAGCGCCGCAAGGCCGGCATGAGCCTCATCTCGTCCGCCATGAGCGCCGCCAAAGACCGTCTGCGCCCAATCCTCATGACCGTCTTGGCCATGGTCTTCGGCCTCCTGCCGCTCGTCTTCGCCCATGGGGTCGGAGCCAATGGCAACCGTTCGCTCGGCACGGGCGTCGTAGGCGGCATGATTGTCGGCACCATCGCGCTGCTCGTCTTCGTCCCAGTCCTCTACATCATCTTCCAGTGGCTCCAAGAGAGGCTCACGCCCAACCAGCCGGAGAGGTCGGAAGACTGGCAGGTGCAAGACGAGACCATAGCCGAGGCCAAGGAACGCGAGCAATATCTCGAAGAGAAGAAAAGGAAAGAGAACGAGGCCAAGAACTAAACAAAGCACATTCTGATGAAAAGAATCATATCAATGCCAGGCCTCGCCGCTTTGGCGGCGGTGTCGCTCTCGCTCACGGGTTGTGGCGTATACACCACCTACGAGGCAAAAAATGAGGTGCCGGACGGCCTCTTCGGCCAGGCCGACACCGTCCAGGCGCGGCCCGACGGGCAGTCGCTGGCCAAGGTGGCGTGGAGGGATCTCTTCACCGACCCCCGGCTGCAGGCCGTCATAAGCGAGGTGCTGGAGAAAAACATTGACCTCCAGACCGCGCAGCTCAACATAGAGCAGGCGCAGGCGTCATACAAGGCCTCAAGGCTCGCTTTCGCGCCTTCGCTCAGCTTCTCGCCAAACGCCGCGCTGGGCAAATATGACGTGGACGGGGCCAAGGTGATCAAGACCTACACCATACCCGTCAACCTCCAGTGGCAGATCGACGCCTTCGGCTCGCTCCGCAACCAGAAGAGGGCCGGCAGGGCCAGCCTCCGCGCCGCGGAAGACGCGCTCCAGGCCACCCAGACGGCTCTTGTGGCCAACACGGCATCGCTCTACTTCTCGCTCCTTATGCTCGACCGTCAACTTGAGATCGCCGACTCCACGGCCGACGCGTGGAAGCAGACCGTGGAGACCATGCGCGCCATGATGGACGCCGGCATGGCCAACGAGGCCTCCGTGGCGCAGATGGAGGGCACCTACTACTCCATTGTGGCCCAGGTGGCCGACATCAAGGACAACATCGTGGCCGTGCAGAACTCGCTCTGCCTCCTCATGGCCAAGCCGTCGCAGGCCGTGGCCCGCGGCAGGCTTGAGGATCAGAAGCTCAACGTGGACCTGGCCGCCGGCTTGCCTCTCGACATCATCAGCAACCGCCCCGACATACGGGCGCAAGAGAGGCAGCTTGAGGTGGCCTTCTACTCGGCCAACGCCAGCCGCTCGGCCTACTACCCGTCCATCACCCTCAGCGGCCAGGCCGGTTGGACTAACCTCGTCGGCAACATGGTCATGAACCCGGCCAAATTCTTCTGGCAGGCTGCCGCCAGTCTTGTGCAGCCCATCTTCCAAAACGGGCAGATACGCGCCCGCGTCAAGGTGGCCGAGGCGCAGCAGAAGCAGGCCGAGCTGGCGTGGACCAAAGCCGTCCTCACGGCCGGCAACGAGGTCAACGAGGCCCTCACGGCCTATCAGACAGCCAAAGAGAAACATGACCTCTACCAGAGCCAGGTCGAGGCCCTCGGCAGGGCCTATGAGGCCACAGACCTCATGATGCAGCACGGCTCCACCACCTACCTCGAGGTCCTGACCGCCAAGCAGTCGCTCCTCTCAGCCCAGCTCTCGCAGACGGCCAACGCCTACGCCGAGCTCTCCGCCGTCATCACGCTCTACCAGGCTGTGGGCGGCGGCGCCCTCTAAGCCCGCATCTTTCTATCTTGTGTTTTGCCGCCGGTCGCCCCCCTCTTTCTGGGGGTGGCCGGCGGCTTTTATATTTTGGGGAGAAATATTGCGGGTGGCTTTGCCTTTCAGAGTGAGGAAACCATATTGTTCCACTCTGACCTGTGTTCGAACTTAACGGCAGAATCTGTGAATACCAAGTTGGCGTACCTTTCGATGAATTGGGATGTGTCGTCCAGTAGCCGTAGATAATATTTTAGGGTCGGGATTACCCCGTTTACCACAAGTTGGCAGCCATGAGTTTTAGAAACTTGAAGGATGATGTCATGGATAGTCTCTTTTTCCTCTTTGCGAGGATGCGCGGTGGAGAGAATGTAATACCGCTTTGCGGAAGAGCGAAGTATTTTCTCTTTGGCCCTGTCTATAATGTCTCGTCCGACGGATATGTCAAATTTGACTTCCACTGCTTCGAATGACGATCCGTCTTCATTCGTAATGTCAATGTCTCCGATTCGTCCGCTTTGCAGGTCTGCAGAGTTGTGGCTCTCCAGAGGCTGCAGTTTTTTGTTAAGGAATCTCTTTTGCCCCTCAGGATTCCGATCTTGACACAACCTCTGCCACGTTCTTTTGTGAGCTTTCTGGCACGGATGTCGCCGCAGTCTCTTTCCCCGAGGCTTTTTTCATCGCGGCGTTGTAGCATTGCTCCAGCCACTTGTCAACGTCTGCCTCTCCTGCGTTGTCGCTCATAACAATTGTTCTTTTATCTGTTTGGCAATTTCTTGAATCATAGATAGGTATGCACACGGAATTGCCGCACTGACGGTATTCTTCGCTCAGGCTCGTGTCCTTTATGAATTTGTCGGGAAAGCCCATAAGGCGGTAGCACTCGTTGATCGTCAGTTTCCGAACACGCCCGCGGTCTAGCACCCAAAAGCGCCCCGAAGTCTCTTGTGAGGGCAGCGCCGGGTGGATGCCCTCAACCGAATATATCCTGTTAGGCTGTTTGTGAACCCGTGAGAGATGTTCTGTGCCCGGGCGGATGCCGTTTTTGCGTATGTTCTTGTTTCTGTAGCCAACGAACAGCAGTCCCGATGGTTGTTGCCGCACTTGGCTTAGCAGAGTGTAGGGCTCGTCAAGGTATTCGAATTTTGTCTCATCGTTGTCTGCCACGTCTCGTATGGTTTTGCGAGGCCGCGTTGACACTTTTGAGAAATCAAATATTTTCTCCTTGCTCGCAATGATTATTATTCGTTCTCTGTTTTGTGGCACTCCGAAGTCAGATGCGTTAAGCACTTTCCACGAATACTTGTAGCCTAGTGCCGAGAGTCCCGCAAGGATGGTCTTGAGGGTGTTCCCCTTGTCATGGTAGACAAGCTGTTTTACATTCTCAAGAAAGATTACTTTGGGCCGTTTGACTTTCACGATCCGAAACACCTCGTAGATCAGGGTGCCGCGAGTGTCATCAAACCCTTTCATTTTGCCTGATATGCTGAACGGTTGGCACGGGAAACCGGCGGTCAGCACATCATGGTCGGGAATGCACTCTGAGGCTATGCCCTTAATGTCACCAAACGGATACTCCCCGTAGTTTTGCTCATATACGCGCTGGGCGTGAGGGTTGAATTCTGAAGAGAATACGCACTCTCCACCTTCTTCTTGCATGGCAATGCGAAAGCCCCCTATGCCCGCAAAAAGGTCGATGAATTTGAATGATGGGGCAGGAGATGGCGGGAAGGGCACATCCTGGCTAAGATCAACAGTCCCACCGGCCTCAACAGCATGCTCCAATGAGTCAACAATTGTTTGCGGCACCGTGCCGCGCAGGTGTGTGTCGCCCGCGAGAGCGGCTGCATTTGTCACATATGCTCGGTCATTGCCGGTAAACATGTTGACGAATCTCTCTTGATACTCCGACAGCCTCATTTCTGCCTCCATTAATTTTGACGGCAAAGTTAGCCACAGGCACCATAAGGCCTCACCACCACAGCCCACTTTTTTCTCACCACCGCAGCCCTTTTGTTACGGTATTTTAATAATTTTATGCCCGTGAATCATCAGGAGTTCAATTTCGCCTTGGGGGAGCCGGGGCGCGCCGTCGCCACCTACACCGTGGATGGCGAGGTGGCCGAGTTCGAGCTCACCAACGTCTGCAACCCGCTGGGCGACATGCTGTGCGCCCTGGCGCAGATGCTCACGTCCCCCTCGCACCTGTGGGACGGGACGGGCTCCGCCGCTTTCGTCTGGTATGCCGAGCAGGAGAGCTACAACTGGACTCTTGTGGTGGACAAAGACGAGAACCTGACCGTCAGGGTCACCCAGTCTTGCGAGTTCTTCGGAGACGATGAGGTCGAGCTAGTGAACTGCCGATGCCGGGTGGAAGATTTCGTCCTGTGCATCGTCCGCGGCCTAGACCCCTTCATCAAGAAAATCGGGCTGCTCAACTATTTCCAGCAGTGGCAGACGGCGGAGTTCCCCATCACATACCTCCTCATCCTTAAGCGGCACCTTGTCGAGCGCGGGTTGTGGCGCGCGGGCGGTGAGGGCGGCGTCAACCTCGCTTCAGAGATAGACCTCCTGCTCCGCTAGAGACGGCGACCGTTCGACCACTTTTCGCCAACAATCACTAACTTTGAGGAGACAAGACTGCAACACGTAACAACACATGGTCAAGCGATACGATTTCCTGGTCATCGGCTCCGGCGCCGCCGGTCTGACCTACGCCCTCAAAGTGGCTCCCTACGGCAAGGTGGCGCTCATCTCCAAGACCACGCTAGACGTCACCAACACCAGCAAGGCGCAAGGTGGCATAGCGGCCGTCACCAGCTCAGTAGACGATTTTGAGAAGCACATTGTGGACACACACATAGCCGGGGCCGGCATATGCGACCCCGAGGTAGTCCGCATGGTCGTGACACACGCCCCGGCGCAAATCGAGCAGCTCCTCAAGTGGGGCACCGACTTCGACAAGAAGAGCGACGGACAGTTCGACCTCCACCGCGAGGGCGGCCACTCCGAGTTCCGAATCCTCCACCACGAAGACAGCACAGGCGCAGAGATCCAGCGCGCTCTCATATCGCAGATCAAGAGCCACCCCAACATAGACGTCTTCGAGAACCACTTCGCCGTCAATATCCTCACCCAGCACCACTTCGGCCGAAACAACGAGCCCTGGATGAAAGACATCGACTGCTACGGCGCCTACGTCCTCAACGAGGCCACTGGAGAGGTCATCACCTTCCTCTCCAAAGTCACCATGATGGCCACGGGCGGCATAGGCAACGTATATCAGGTCACCACCAACCCCACCATCTCCACGGGAGACGGCATCGCCATGGTCTTCCGCGCCAAAGGCGTCATACAGAACATGGAGTTCGTCCAGTTCCACCCCACCAGCCTATACAACCCCGGCGAGAGGCCCAGCTTCCTCATCACGGAGGCCATGAGAGGCTACGGCGGCCAGCTCCGCCGCAAAGACGGCTCCACCTTCATGGAGAAATATGACAGCCGCGGGAGCCTGGCCCCGAGAGACATCGTGGCCCGCGCCATAGACAACGAGATGAAAATCTCCGGCGACGACTTCGTCTACCTCGACGTCACGCACAAAGACCCCGAGCAGACAAAGCACCACTTCCCGATGATATATGACAAGTGCCTCTCCCTCGGCATCGACATAACCAAAGACTACATCCCCGTCACGCCAGCCGCCCACTACCTCTGCGGCGGCATCAAGGTCGATCTCCGAGGCCGCTCGTCCATCAACCACCTCTACGCCGCCGGAGAGTGCAGCTGCACAGGCCTCCACGGGGCCAACAGGCTGGCCTCCAACTCCCTCCTCGAGGCCCTCGTCTACGCCGACGTGGCGGCCACAGACTCCATCGAGGTCATGCGCCACACGCAATGGCGCGAAGACCTCCCCGAGTGGAACAACGACGGCACCGTCCACAACGAGGAGATGGTCCTCATCACACAGGCCAACCAGGAGGTCGAGACCATTATGAGGAACTACGTGGGCATCGTCAGGAGCAACGTCCGCCTCAAGAGGGCGCACGACCGCCTCGAGATCATTTACCGAGAGACGGAAGAACTATACCAGAACAGCCACATCAGCCAGAAACTCTGCGAGCTGCGCAACAAGATCAACATCGGCTACCTCATCATCAAGATGGCGCAGAAACGCCATGAGAGCCGAGGCCTCCACTACACGCTCGACTACCCCGAGCGAAACAAGAAGCTGGACACCTATCCCATAGACTAGCCATCTTGCTAACCGTCCAAGCCCCGCCATGCGCCTAGCCGCACGGCGGGGCTTCTTGATAATTATTGTATCTTCGCGGCAAACGGCGCGCTGTGCGCCAACTTTTCACGAAATCGTCATGGTGAAGATATTCCTGCTCGTGGCCGCGCTCTTGGCCGGAGGCCTAGCGCTGCTCTCAATAAACATATTGCTTCGCAAAAACGGCACGTTCCGCTCCGAGGATGTCGGGGCGAGCAAGGCCATGCGAGACAGGGGCATACCCTGCTACCGCGCGCAAGACAAGATTGAGCGCAAGAAGCAATCGACCATCGCCGAGATGATGAAATGAAAAAACGAGATGATGAAATGAAAAAACGAGATGATGAAATGAAAAAACGAAGGAAAGGGGCCATCGCCACCGCCCCCATGCCGGAGGGAGAGACGTGGGTGGGGCGCATCATTGACTCTCACGCCGACGCGCTGGCCTACGCCCTTGTGGCCTTCACCGCGCTCATGGCGCTGCTGCTCTTCAACGTCCGCCTGAGCGAGGGTGGAGACGACAGCACATACATCTGCCGCGCGCTCGACTTTGTCACCTCCGGCCGCTACCCCGACTTCCAAGGGCCTCTCTATCCCGTCTTCCTCGCGCCGTTCATCCTCATGGGTGGCGGCGTCAGCGTCATTGGCCTCAAGTTCACCTCCTACGCGCTCATCATCCTTGGCCAGCTGGCCATGTACCTCTCGTTGCGCCGCGTTGTCTCTCGCCGCCTCCTGCTCTCCGTCATGCTCCTCATGGCCTCCAACCTGTGGTTCGTCCAGTTTGGCAGCCTCACATACAGTGAGCCGCTCTTCATTGTCGTCATGTGGCTCTTCGTCTGGGCTTTGCTGCGCCTCGATGGCCTCAGCCGTCTGGCGTCGTGGCGCCATGTGGCCCTCTGGGGCGGGCTGGTGGGCCTTTTCGCAGTCGCGGCCGTCCTTGTCCGCACGGCGGGCGTGGGGCTTGTCATATCCGCCGTGGTCTATTTGGCGCTGCGCCGCAAGTGGCGCGCCGTGGCGGCGGCGGTGGCCTCGTCTGTCGTCTGCTTCGCCTTGTGGCTTGGCGTGCGCTCCGCCGTGTGGGGAGAGGTCAAGACAGACGGCAAGCAGCTCCAGAGCCTCCTTCAGGTGGACCCCTATGACCCTGCCGACGGCATGGAGACGCCCCGGGGCTTCGTCAAAAGGTTCATTGGCAATTCCGACCTCTACATATCAAAGCACTACGTCAAGATGCTAGGCCTTCGCGACGTGAACAGCCGGCAGACGTCTCGCGCCGCCACGGTCATTGTCTACGCCCTC
Source organism: uncultured Bacteroidales bacterium (assembly GCA_934699135.1). Taxonomy (GTDB): domain Bacteria; phylum Bacteroidota; class Bacteroidia; order Bacteroidales; family Marinilabiliaceae; genus W3P20-009. Next base: position 148,058 of record CAKUVM010000001.1, on the reverse strand, counting down.
TTCCTATGGGGCGCGTGGGTGGCGTCAAGGAAAAACCGCGGTGTGATGCTGGCGGCCGTGTTGGCTGCCGTGATGCTGGGCCTCACTTTCTGCTCGCTCCAGGTCATTTGGGACCAGTATAGGCTCATCCTCCCCTACGTGGCCCTGATGCACATTGTGGCGCTATACGCGGTGGCCGACATCGTCCGCCGCCTCTCGCGCCGCCACATGCTCAAGATCATGGCTTGCGCCGTGGGGCTGTGCTCCGCCGTGCTCCTTTCCAGGGCGGGCGGCGTGATGGATCTCGTCACGTTGCGCAAGAACCTCACCACAGACCAGCTCGCGGGCTACACGCCAGACTGGTACAACTACCTCACCCTCTGCAGGGAGGTGGGCCGCCAGATGCCCGGTGACGACGTCTACGTGGCATGCCGCAAGCCAAACATGGCGCGCATATATGCCGGCGGCAAGAAGTTCTACGGCATATACAACATACCCTCTGACGACCCCGACGTGCTTGTCAGAAATCTCAAAGACAAGGGCGTGACGCACGTCATCGTGGCCAGTCTGAGGCGCGACCCGGCGCAGGCCGGCCTGGGCGTCATCAACACCATCCACCGATACGTCGCCGCCATCCTCCAACGCTATCCCGGTTTCTTGGAGCAGGTGGCCATCGTCGGCAACGAGCAAAACGAGCCCGCGGCTCTCTTCAAGATCCACTACGAGGTCGCGGCGCAAGCCACGCAAACTGATAAACGATAAATGGACATCCACCAATATTTCGCCAGCGTGGCACCCAAATGGAGGCAATATCGCCGCCGCCACGCCTATTATTGGGATCAGATAACGCGCTTCATCTCGTTCTATATGAACGATAGCCAGTCCGTCATCGAGATTGGCTGCGCCACGGGCGAGACCATCGCGCAGGTGCCGGCCCGTCGCCGCGTGGGCATAGATTTCTGCGACGAGCTCATCGCCCAGGCCCGCGAGGCTCACCCCGAGGTGGAGTTCCACACCATGGCCGCTGAAGACATCACGCTCGGCGAGCAGTTCGATGTGGTCATAATGTCAAACCTCATTGGCTATCTTGATGACATTGAGCTTGTTCTCAATCAGGTGCGCAGGCTGTGCCATAGGCGCACCAGGGTCATCATAACCTCCTACAATCGCTTCTGGGAGCCGTTCATCGGCCTTGCCGAGTCCGTCGGCATAAAGCGCAAAAGCCCAGAGCAAAACTGGCTCTCAAAGTCCGACCTTCGCAACCTCCTGTACCTCACCGGTTTCGAGGTCTATAGAACCAACAGCTGCATGCTCATGCCTTTCGGCGTGCCGCTCTTGGCCCCGTTTCTGAATCGCTTCGTGTCTCATCTGCCGCTCATGGGCGCGCTCTCGCTCAATGACTACGTCTTCGCCCGCCCCATGCCAGAAGACGAGACGGTGTCAGATGACTGGCGCTCGCGCTACTCGGTCTCCGTGGTCATCCCAGCCCGAAACGAGAGCGGCAACATCCGCGCCGCTGTCGAGAGGGTGCCGGACATGGGCTGCCACACCGAGATAATATTTGTTGAGGGGAACTCCACAGACGACACTTGGGACGAGATCTTGAGGGTCAAGGCCGAATTCGATGGCCGCAAAGACATAAAGGCCCTCAGGCAAGACGGCCGAGGCAAAGGAGACGCCGTGCGCAAGGGCTACGCCTCCGCCACTGGGGATATCCTCATGATCCTAGACGCCGACCTGACCGTCCCCCCCGAAGACCTGCCTAAATTCTACAAGGCAATAGCCACATCAAAGGGAGAGTTTATCAACGGCGTGCGCCTCGTCTACCCTATGGAGAAAGGCTCCATGCGCACCCTCAACACACTTGGCAACCACTTTTTCAGCTCCCTCTTCTCTTGGATTCTTGAGACCCCCGTCAAGGACACGCTGTGCGGCACCAAGGTGATGTTTCGTAGGGACTACTTGCGGCTGGCCGCCGGACGCTCTTTCTTTGGAGACTTCGACCCTTTTGGGGACTTCGACCTCCTCTTTGGGGCCCATAAGCTCAACCTGCGCATAGTGGACCTGCCCATCAGGTATCGCGAGCGTAAATATGGAGCCACCAACATCTCTCGTTTCCGCCACGGCCTGCTGCTGCTCCAGATGAGCGCCTTCGCGGCTCTTAAAATCAGATTTCGCTAAGCGGGCGCGACATCAAAAACATTATGATAATGGCGGGTAAGAGAAAAGCCATATTCCCCGGGTCTTTTGACCCGTTCACGGTGGGTCACGAGAGCATCGTCTTGCGCGGCCTCGAGGTCTTTGACGAGATTGTGGTGGCCGTGGGTGTCAATTCTGACAAACGCTGCCTCTTCCCCGTTGAGCGCAGGGTAGAGTTCATACGCGCCGTCTTTGAGCATCGCCCCGAGGTCTCGGTGCAGACCTATGACGGGCTGACCGTCGATTTCGCCAGGCAGATCGGCTGCGGCCACATCATCAGGGGGTTGCGCACCTCGGCCGATTTTGAGTTTGAGAGGGCCATCGCCCAGGTCAATAGGCAGATGGCGGGCATTGACACCGTCTTTCTGCTCACCACGCCGGAGCATACGCCCGTCAACAGCACCATTGTGAGGGACATCCTCCGCCACGGCGGAGACGCCTCACTCTTCCTCCCCCGTCGAATCAGAGACATGGTCAAATGAAGTCTATTGCGCTGTCTGCCCTTGCGGCCTTGGCCTCCCTCGCGTCCGTCTCGGCCTCTCCCGTCCGCGTGAGCGGCGTGGCCCCGGATTACGCGGGCCGCACCCTCATTTTCCGCGCCGAGGCCGACCCCGTGAGCCGACTGCCGCAAGACATCGAAGCCGTCGAGGTGGCGTCCGATGGCTCTTTCTCTTTCTCGGTCGAGCTGACCGAGGTCACCCGCGCGACGGTAGACCTGAGCTTCTACGTGGCCCACATATTCCTTGAGCCCGGGGCGCGCTACGAGGTCTCGCTCCCGCCTTTCCGCCTGAGGCCGGACGCCGAGCGTTTCAACCCGTTCTACGAGCCCAGGCAAGTGCCTCTCACCATCCTTTCCTCCACAAGCGGCCTCAACAAGGCCTTGCATGATTTCGACCAGGCTTTCGCTCGGGTCTACTATCCTGTGGCCGCGCGGCTCGTGCGCCGGCATGACAGGGCCTTGGCCGACAAGCTCATCCTGGGGCTTGACTCCGCCGCCCGCGCCGCAGGGTGCGACAATCCCTTCTTCCGTCAGCAAGTCTTCTACCGCAAGGCGCAAGTCTATGCCGCGCCGCGACTGGCCTCGCCAAGGGCCGTCATCTCGCGCTTCTTCGCCGGGAGGCCGCTCTTGCTCAACGTGCCGGCCTATTGGCAGACCATAGACATGCTCGCGCCCGATGTCATTCATCAGTCCGCCATCCCTGCCGTCCGCAAGAGGCTCAAAGACGCCATGGCCGCGAGCGAGCCCAACGTGGCGGCTCTCTCGGCCGCATTGGCCGCCGACACTCTCTTCGCAAGAGGGGTTGACTTCCGCGAGGCCCTCATTGTCAAAAACTTGGCGGATGATTTCTACTCTGGCGATATGACGGACGGCCGGGCCGACTCCATGCTCATCAGCGCGGCGCGCCACTGCGCCTCCAAGCGCGTGCGCCTTATGGCCGCCAATGTCTACGCCAAGAAGAACAAGCTCAAGCCCGGCCTCCCTGCCCCCGACTTCCATTTGGTAGACAATGCTGACAACGAGGTGTCGCTAAGCACGTTCAAAGGCCGATTCCTCTACCTGTGCTTCATGCATACCGAGAACTATGAGTGCGTCAAGGCCATGCCCGTGCTGGACAATCTGGCGCGGCTCCATAGGGCCGACCTCGACGTCCTCTGCGTCTTTACTGACGACAAGGCCGACGACGCCTATTCTTACCTTGCGCGCAAGGGCTACTTCTGGAGAGCCGTCTCTTTTGTGGCCGACCAGAAGATTCTTGAAGAATATGAAGTAAAGGCCCTGCCCACCTATTTTCTCATAGCCCCGGACGGGTGCATAGCCATGGCGCAAGCCCCGGGGCCGGCCGAGAACGTCGGCCCGGCCATAGCCTCCGCCATACGGCAATACATCATTGCCACCAAGCGCGGCCGGCCAGAGGTGCCGCGCACCATATATGACATTGCAAACGAAGCCCGATGACACCCATCTCTCAGGACTCTCCAATGGTCTCGGCGCGCGCCCTGACCAAAAGTTTCGGCTCTCTCCATGTGCTTAGAGGCATAGACCTAGACATCGGCCGCGCCGAGGTGGTCTCCATCATGGGGGCCAGCGGGGCGGGAAAGACCACACTCCTGCAGATCCTCGGCACGCTGGACCGCCCCACGTCCGGCTCCATCGTGATAGACGGGACGGATGTCTTGCGCCTCGGGCAGACCGACTTGGCACGCTTCCGCAACACCAAGATTGGCTTCGTCTTCCAGTTCCACCAACTCCTGCCGGAGTTCACTGCGCTTGAAAACGTCATGCTGCCCGCGCTCCTCGCGGGGAAAGGCCGCGCCGAGGCCGAGGCCAGGGCCGCGGAGTTGCTAGACTTTTTGGCCCTGGCGCACAGGGCCGGCCACAAGCCCTCGCAAATGAGCGGTGGCGAGAAGCAGAGGGTCGCAATTGCCCGCGCCCTGGTCAATAATCCTGCGGTGGTCTTTGCCGATGAGCCCTCCGGCAATCTGGACTCTCACAATGCCGATGAGTTGCAGAGCCTCTTCTTCTCACTCCGCCAACGCTATGGGCAGACCTTTGTCATCGTCACCCATGATGCCCGGCTCGCCGAGACCTGCGACCGTATGGTCACCATTAAAGACGGCCTCATATGCCAGTGACGGAGCATCTGCGCGAGTTGCTGGACCGGAAGGTTGACCTGTATGAGCGGCCAGACTTCATAGGCCCTGACCCCATATCCATCCCGCACTCCTTCTCGCGCCGTGAGGACATCGAGGTGAGCGGCCTCTTGGCCTCCACCATAGCTTGGGGCAATCGTAAGGCCATCGTGGCCTCGGCAAAAAAAATGATGTCTCTCCTCGGGGCTGACCCCTACGACTTCGTCATGTCCGCCTCCGACGCCCGGGTGCGGTCGCTTTCGCGGTTCGTATACCGCACCTTCCAGCAGTCTGACCTCCCGTCAATGGTCTTGGGGCTCCGCGCCGCCTTTTCGGCCTCGCCGTCGGGCAGCCTCGAAGATCTTTTTCGGCCCCGCGAGGGCGAGACGTTGCGCGATGGCATAGCCCGCTTCCGTTCCCTCATGGTTCCCGCCATGGCTTCGCGCTCGCGCAAACATTTGGCCAACGTGGAGCGAGGGGCGGCGGCTAAGAGGCTCTGCATGTTTCTCCGGTGGATGGTCAGGTCTTCAGCGCGTGGGGTCGATTTCGGCCTGTGGAAGACCATAAGCCCGGCCGATCTCGTCATCCCGCTAGATGTCCACACCGCCCGCACCGCCCGCGCCCTCGGCCTTCTGGAGCGCAAGTCTAATGACTGGAAGGCCGCCTGCCAGCTCACCGACGCACTCAGGCCCTTCTCGCCATCCGACCCTGTGCGATATGACTTCGCGCTTTTCTCCATCGGAATTGTAGAGGGCGGCGTTGATTTGGACAATCAACTAAATTGAAATTATTCTATCTTTATCTCCGACAAACTAAACACCAATTCGATGACGAAAATAACGAAAGAGGACGCGCTGCGCTATCACTCCGAGGGGCGCCCGGGCAAAATTGAGGTCGTCCCCACAAAGCCATACAGCTCTCAGCGAGACCTTTCCCTGGCCTACTCCCCCGGTGTGGCAGAGCCTTGCCTCGAGATCCAGAAAAACCCGGAGACGGCCTATGAATACACCAACAAGGGCAACCTCGTGGCCGTCATATCCAACGGCACGGCCGTGCTGGGCCTCGGCAACATTGGCGCCATGAGCGGCAAGCCGGTGATGGAGGGCAAAGGCTTGCTCTTCAAAATCTTTGCCGGCATAGATGTCTTCGACATTGAGGTTGACGAGAAGGACCCCGAAAAATTCATACAGGCGGTCAAAGCCATCGCCCCCACGTTTGGCGGCATCAACCTTGAAGACATCAAGGCCCCGGAGTGTTTTGAGATAGAGACCCGCCTCAAGGCCGAGCTTGACATCCCCGTCATGCATGACGACCAGCACGGCACGGCCATCATCTCGGCTGCCGGCCTCATCAACGCCCTCCAGATCGTGGGCAAGAAAATTGAGGATGTCAAGGTGGTCGTCAACGGGGCGGGTGCGGCCGCCATATCTTGCTCGCGCCTATACATGAGGCTCGGGGTGCGCCGCGAGAACGTCGTTATGGTCGATTCCAAAGGCCCCATCAGGATGGATAGGCCAAACCTCACAGAGCAGAAGCGCGAGTTCGCCACCACCCGAGACGTCACCTCACTCGCCGAGGCCCTTGTCGGCGCCGACGTCTTCCTCGGCCTCTCCGTGGCGGGAGTGCTGACGCAAGACATGGTGCGCTCCATGGCCAAAGACCCCATCGTCTTCGCCCTCGCCAACCCGCAGCCCGAGATAAGCCCCGAAGATGCCCGCGCCAGCCGCCCCGACATAATCTACGCCACGGGACGCTCTGACCAGCCCAACCAGATCAATAACGTCCTCGGCTTCCCATACATATTCCGAGGGGCTCTGGACGTCCGCGCCAAATGCATAAATGAGGAGATGAAAGTGGCAGCCGTCAAGGCCATCGCGGAGCTCACGAGAAAGGCCGTGCCCGACGTGGTCAACGCCGCCTATGGCATGAAGAGGATCTCCTTTGGGCGGGACTACATAGTCCCCAAGGCCCTAGACCCGCGCCTCCTCACCACCGTCGCGCCCGCCGTGGCGCGCGCCGCCATGGAGAGCGGAGTGGCCCGCAAGCCCATTGACGACTGGACGGCCTATGACGACAAGCTGAAGAGCTTCATGGGTCTGGACAACAAGATGCTCCGCAATTTCTATGACATGGCTCGCCAAAACCCCCGCAAGGTCGTCTTCAGCGAGGCCAACCACGTCAACATGCTCCGCGCGGCCGCGCAGGCTTTCAGCGAGGGCCTCTGCAAACCCATCCTCCTCGGAAACGAGGAGAAACTCGCCAAGATAGCGGCCGAGAACGACATCGACCTTACCGGAATTGAGATCGTCAACCTGCGCCATGACCGCGAGGAAGCCCGCCGAGTCAGGTTCGCGCAGATTATGGTGGAGGAGAAAGGCCGCGAGGGCGTCACATTCGATGACTACTGCGAGAAGATGTATGACCGCAACTACTTCGGCCTCATGATGGTCAAGACGGGCGCGGCCGACGCCATGATTGCCGGCGTCTACACCAAGAACGAGGATCTTGTCGAGGCCGCCAAGGCCACCATAGGAATCCGCAAGGGGCTCAGCCACATCGGCGCCATGCACATCCTCAACACCAAGAAAGGCACATTCTTCATGGCAGACACCCTCATCAACCGTCACCCGACGTCCGACGTCCTCATCGATGTGGCCAAACTCACCTATGACACCGTCAAGTTCTTCAACCACATGCCCGTCATGGCCATGCTCTCCTATTCCAACTTCGGCTCCACCAAGGAGGGAAGCCCCGCCAGCGTCCACCATGTGGTTGAGACACTCCATGAGCGATATCCCGACATGGTCGTGGACGGCGAGATGCAGGTCAACTTCGCGCTCAACCGCGAGCTCCGCGACCGCAAGTTCCCATTCTCAAAACTCTATGGCAAAGACGTCAACACCCTCGTCTTCCCAAATCTAAGCTCCGCAAACACGGCGTCTAAGCTCTTGCTGGAGATGGGTGTGGGAGACATTTTGGGCCCCATCCAGATGGGTCTCCGTAAGCCGGTCCACTTCTTGGACATTGAGAGCTCCGTACGCGATATAGTCAATATGACCGCCGTGGCTGTCATTGATGCCGTTGTCCAGGAAAAACGGGACAAGATGGAGTAATCATTCCTCATCATCAGTCTTTTTTATGCCGGCGGCGCAAGTTTTTGCGCCGCCGTTTTTTGTTTCCGCTAAGAGCTCGCAAGTCGACCGATGAGATTGCCTCTTTAAAGAGCAGTATATTAGTACTTTTGCAATATGGCCAAAAATATTTTTCAAATATTCTTCTGTGTTTCTTGTTGAAAAGAAAAACATCGCTACCTTTGCATTGTCAGCGAAACAAAAACCGACAAGTTGACGACAACTTGGCAAAGCTATTGAAATGCGGATTTTTAGTCCTGTTATTTGGGGTTGCGCTTTGTCGGATGTCTTTGAACGGAGGTTTCTGTTTTTGTTGATAAGAAAAAATTATTTTATAACCAAAGCGTTCGTATGGCGATATGCGAATGATGAACAAACCGAGTCGCGGCCGAGCCTCGCGTCTTGTCCACCTCGCCCGTTCGCCACAAAAGGACGCGCTCAAACACATCAAATGAAATGGCAACTTACAAGCAAGGTATTCTCGGACCATTCTCTGGCAAAGTCGGAACTGTTGTCGGCAGCTCTTGGCGCGGCATTGCGTATATTCGTTCTCTTGCTACGAAAGTGGCAAACCCGCGAACTGCGGCGCAGCTCGAAGTCAGAAACAAACTCTCTGCCACTTCCAAGCGGCTCCGACTCTTCCTCAGCTCCATCCGACGAGGGTTCGTCAGCTCCGGGGCGGCCTCAGGATGGTCCGCGGCGGTGAAGTTCAACAGGCAATACGTCTCTTTCGATGAGAAAACGGGGGCCTACGTGTTCCCGATAGAAGACGTGAAGCTGTCAGACGGGGCAAAGCCGTTCGACGTGGCCGTCTCCAACGCCGAGGGCGTCATATCCGCCTCGTGGGAGGCCCCTGCCGCGGCAGACGAGCTCTATGGCGGTAAGCTCTATATGGCCGTCTATAACGCAAAGAATGACAAGGCGGCAAACTTCTCCGCCAGCCTCTCTGCCACCGACGCGCAGTTCAATGCCGCCGACGTCCTCGGCGCGCAGGGCGGTGATGAACTCCACGTGCTCTTCTTCGCCGCCACTGGCTCAGTCTCCACCCAGACCACCCACCAGAAGCTCTCCTAACCACTGATGGGCGGGGGGCGATGGTTGCGGCCGAAGCCATCCCCCCCCCGCCCTTCCCATTGCGCTCTTGCGCCAATTCAACCACACACATCTAAATTCTCATTTACCCTATGATTCGTTTTAAACTTTTTCGAAAAGAGAATACTGACACATATTGCATGGGCCGCCTCTACGTGGCCATGGCCGATGACGCGGCGGCGCCCGACCAGCGCGAGGACTACCTGCTCTGCGACACCCTGGAGCCGCCCGTGCGCCCTTGGGGCATGAGGGTCAAGGGCAAGACGGCCGTGCCTGCCGGGGTCTATGACGTGGCTCTCACGCGCAGCCCCAAGTTCGGGCGGATGCTCCCCATCCTCATCGACGTCCCGGGCATGACGGGCATAAGGATTCATCGCGGAAACACTGCCGCCGACACCAAAGGCTGCATCTTGCCCGGCAAATATGTGGGCGGCGGCCGGTTGGTGTGCAGCACCCCGCGAGAGCTGGACATTGTGCGGATGCTCCTAGACCAGCCCGATGAGGCCCAGATTGAGATTGTGGACGACTTCGCCGCCCTCGCCGAGAGCGCCGACGGCCCTTGCGCCGCCACCGCGCCCATTGGCCAGATCGTCTCGGACGAGATCTGGAAGAGGTTGCGCCTCATGGCCGCGTAGGCCAAACCCCAAGCCGCGCCGCGGGGCAGGTTCGAGACCTTGCGCCCGGCGCGGCCTTTTTTATGCCCTAAGTGGCGTCATAATGGCGCCTTGGCCTCGATTTGGCGCATTCTTTGCATATATTTGCGCGCATTATTCACAAAACCATTCAAATGTCACTCAAAACCTATCTTTCGCTCTCGGCCGCCTTTCTGGCCCTGTTGCCTTTGGCATCGTCTTGCGTAGAAGACGATACGGAAAAAGTCTCTTTCGGCGTCTCTGTCAACGGCTACATCTTGCAAGGTGGCCAAGAGGGTCAGAGGACTTTCTCGCCCTACATTGTGGTCTCCTCCAACAGTTATAAGTATAAGCTCCAGTCCGTCAACATCTACAGCTCCAACGGCGTGAAGCTGCCCGTGGACTCCACCGAGGACTCTTACAGGTTCGAGACCCTGCTCTCCAACCCCGCCTGCGTGTTTACTGACACGGCCCGCCTCAATGGCGACTACACCATCACCGCCACCTCGCAAGACGGCGAGAGGGCCACGACCGAGATCGCCATCAAGGTGGCTCGCAAAGACACTCTGGATGACGTCCGCCCCACAGAGCTCTCTTATGACGGCTCCAACATCAAGGTGAAAGTGCCGGCGCAAAAGGCGGTCAAGTCCTACGGCATAAGGCTCACGCCATATAACAAAGAGGGGCGCCCGCTCCGCTCCAACTCCTATTACAAGGTGTCTCAAAACGCCTATGTGGGCACCGACAGCGTGGCCACGTACAGCTTCCCGTTCTACACCTCGCAGCTTGGGGCTGACTATGCCGAGGTCCGCGTCTACTTCGCGGGCGGCTCCAGCCTCGTGGCCGAGAGCGACACCTCCATCACCATAGTGAAGCAGTAAGCGGCGATAACGCAAACAGGCAAGCCCCGCCACACGCCTCTCCGGTTGTGTGGCGGGGCTTGCCGCGTCTCCTTGTCCCCCTTTGTCTTGTCAATGCTTGTTGTTCCGTTGGGTGCCGATGTGCAGACCCAGGGTGACGGATATGTTGGTCTGGTTGCCGTGCGGGTTTTGCGCCACGGTCTGGATGTCGCCATAGTCCGAGTCCGCCACCTCTATCACGTCATCCTTGAGCTGCGGGACAATGTTGAGCCTAATTTGGCAGCTCATGAGGGTGCGCTTGCCCGCCTTGAAATAGGCCCCGGTCATCAGTCCGAGTGAGGCTGAGAGGTTGGTTGTGGAGTAGGTCGTGGCGGTCATGGCGCCGGCATACTTGGTGTTGGGCGTAAAGTCCACCGAGTTCATTATGACCTCGCCTCCGGCCGTGATGCCGAAGAACGGCCTCACGGTGTTGCGCGAGAAGAAGAGTCGGCCCGTCAGGTTGAAGTCCAGGGCCCGGTATGTGGCCTCGAAAGTGCCGTAGCGCGTCAGGTTAGACCATGTCTTCTTGTCGTTATACGGGTAGTTGCGGAAGCCCACTTCGGCTCCCAGCCCCACGCTCTGGTTCATCTGCCGCATGACGTCGGCGAATATCACGAAGCCCGTCTTGGCCACGTCGCGAAAAGACAGGTCGGCGCTGCTGCGGCCTATTGACGTCGGGATGGCGAAGCCCACGTGCCCGCCCGCGTATATCTGCCCCACGTTGAACGTGTCATACCTCCTGCCCGCCGCTGGCAGCGGCGCTGCACCCGGCGCCGTCTCGTTGGCCGCCACGGCGGGCGACAACGTCAGCCACAGGGCCGCCACGGTGGCGGTTATTGTCTTTGTCTTCATGCCTTTGTCCTCTTATTCTTGCCCGATGTTGAAAAAACGTGACGGGGCTATGCCCGCGAAGTTGTCTATCACCACGTCGGCCAGCTCCGCGGCCACCTCGCGGCCAAAAGTGGTGGCCACGCCAACGGTGAGCATCCCTGCCGCGCGGCCCGCCTTCATGCCGTTGCGCGAGTCTTCAAACACCACGCACTCCTCCGGCTTGCGCCCTAGCAGCTCCGCCCCCTTGAGGAAGCAGTCCGGGGCGGGTTTGGAGCGCGGGGTCAGCTCGGCCGTCACAATGACGTCAAAAAGACGGTCGAAGTTGGCCACGTTTCTCCTCACGTCCGCCATCTTCATGTTGTTGGAGCTTGTCACCACGGCCGTCTGCACGCCTGCCTCGCGGAGGGAGATGATGTAGGCGCGGGCGCCGTCCACAAAGTCATATTTCATCTCCTCGGCCTCGAATTTGTTGAGCATCTCCTCCACGTCGCGGCGATCGGCCTCGCTGTGGAAGTGGGCGTTGAGTATGCTAGTCAGTGTCTGCCCCTTTATCTGGCGGGCGAAGTCGGGAATCTCTGGGTGGTATTTGTGGCCTATCCTGCCCCAAATTATGTCATATTGGCGTTCGGTGTCAAGGACCACGCCATCCAGGTCAAAGAGTGCGGCTTTTCTTGCCATGGCTTGTTTTTTATGTGTTTTGTGGTGTCTGTGGCCTCCTCTATTCGCCCTCGGCCCCTCCCATCAGGGAGAATGTCTCGATGAACGGCTTGTAGGCCGAGAATGGCAGCCGCGCGCCGTCTACGGCCATCTCCGCCCTGTTGTAGAATGGCTCGCGCTGTGTCAGTTGGGCGGCAATGAAGTCTTGCAGCTCATCGTCCGTCTTGCCGGCTATTATGGGTCTCTTGGCCTTGGCTCCTTTCAGCCTCGCGGCCAATTCCCCCGGCTGCACCTTTATGTATATGGTCAGGCCTGCCGCCCTCATCACATCCATATTGTCAAAGTGGCACGGCGCCCCGCCGCCGGTGGCGATGATGGCCTTGGGCTCCTTGGCCAGCTCTTTCAAGGCCTCGGCCTCGGCTTGGCGGAAGGCTTCCTCGCCGTGCTTGGCGAAGAACTCGCTTATGGTGCAGCCGAGCCGCCGCTCCACGTAGTCGTCCATGTCGATGAACCTCCACCCCATGTCTTTGGCCACATATCTGCCTATGGTGGACTTGCCTGAGCCCATGTAGCCTATCAGGAATACGCGCTCCATTGTCGTCTTTGCCTCCTTCTCGCCCCTATGCCGTGTGGGCGCCGCGCCCCGTCTCTGCCGCAATTTCCCCCAGTGCCTTGCTCATCTGGTCGGGGCATGAGGTGGGCTTGGCTCCGCACCTGATTCCTTTTAGCGTCTCGGCCACCTCGCTGGCCTTGCGCCCCTCCATCAGGCGGCAGAGGCCTTGCAGGTTGCCGCTGCACCCGCCGATGACCTCGGCGTGGCGCACTGTGCCGTTGTCGTCCACTTCAATGCGGAAGAGTTTGCTGCACACTCCGCTGGGCTGATACTCGTATGTCATGTTTTCTGTTGTTGTTTTTCTATGTCAGTCTGTCACCAGCAGTTTGCCAACGGCTTTGCTGTCTCCGTTGCTCGCCGTCATCCAGACAATGTATATGCCCGCGGCTGCCAGTCGGCCGTCGGGTCGTCTGCCGTCCCATGTGGCTTTGCCACCCACCGATGTGAGCCTTGCCACTCGGTTTCCTGCGGCGTCGGTTATGAAGAGCGTCGTGGCGCCCATCAGCCTGTCTATGCTCACCGCCCCGGGTCCGTGCCTGAGGCTGAAGGGGTTGGGGTATATCCTGACGGATGCGAGCGTCTCCGACGGTTCTGTGGCGTCTCCCTTGTATGAGGCGATGCCGTAGGGGGTTGAGAAGAAAATCTCGCCGTCTGACTGGCGTATGGCCACGCCCTCCACTTTGTCGCTTGGCAGCGGGCTGTTTGCCGCCGTGAAGTGGCGTATGGTCTGGGTGCCGTCGGCGCTCACCAGATATGCGCCGTCTTCGTCCGTGCCAATCCATTTGCGGTTGGCCCCGTCCACGGCAATGGCGTTGATGTAGGCCCCGTCTAGCAGGTAGTCGGCCAGGTTGGTGCCGTCGTTACGCGGCACTTTTATTCGGTTGAACGTCACGGAGCCCGTCTGGAGCATCGTCTTGTTGTCTTTTGTCACGAGCAGGCCGGCCGACATGCCCACCCACACATTGCCGTCGGCGTCAATGGCGAACGCGTTGGCTCTATCGCCCACGGCCTCGCCCGTCTCGGAGTCCACCAGTTCAATGCGTCCAACGTATTGTTTGTCGGCCTCGTTGCCGCGGGTGCTCATATAGAGGTCGTCATCACAGCTCTCTGGTGTGCCGCCAATGTTGAAGACCGACGTGTGCGTCCCGCTCATATATGTAGACGCCACCCAGATGTTGCCGTTCGGCGCGGCCGCCATGGCGGCGTAGGAGTGTGTCGAGCCGTCGCCCATGGGGCCGTAGGGGTAGCTGTGCCACTCGCCTTCGGGGGTCATGACGTTGACGCCGCTGTCCACCATGCAGGCCAAGACGTAGAGGTTGCCGGCCTCGTCGAACGTGATGGCGTCGGAGCGGACGTATCTGTTGCCGCCGAATATGTCTTTGATGGTCGAGTTTCCGGCCGTGTACTGTGTGTCTAGCTGACAGTCGACAATCTTGAAGATGCCCGTCCCCCACGTTGAGAGGAACACGTCTGATGGGTCTCGGGGGTTGGCGGCCACCATGCATGGCTCGCGGCTGTCGGCCCATGTCTTGGCGGAGCTGTGCCACACCCCGTCGCGGAGTACGCTCACCGAGGCCGGGTTGCCCTGGTTGTTCAGCTCGCCATTGCGCCCGGGTCCGCCCGCATATATGTCGTCTCCCGCCGCCGTGATGCATGAAGATATGTTGCTCAGCGGCCCGTTGGGCTTATACGCTTTGCCCGCACCGGCAGTGTCTGTGATCACCAGGCACGCTTCATTGTCCGCGATGGCCAGCGTCTTGCCGTCTATCATCTCGGCCATGCGGAACTGTGGCTTTGCCACGGCGTCTGCGGTGTCGGCGCGCCCCACGGAGGTCACTGTGGCCTTCACCGCCAAGCCTGGGTCCAGCAGGTCAACGCCGCCGCCGCGCGTCACAAGCAGCTTCCCGCCGCGCGCGCTCAGTGAGCGGTATGAGCCGAAGCGTTTTTGGGCTTCGGCGCCGTCGGCCGTTATCTTCCAGAGTGTCACGTCTCCGCCTGCGCGGCCAACGGCGGCGTAGACGGTGTCGGCTATGGCCGCCACGCTCTGGGTGTTGCCCTGCGGGTTTGCCAGGAGGCTCCACTGGCCGGGGTCTTCCAGCAGGCGGCTGTCGCGCCGCGCGCGGTATATGCCTGTGGCCGTGGCGGCGTATATGTGTTCGGTTGTCAGTGCCACTCCGCGCACGTCCGCGCCGTCGGCCGTGACTCCCCACGCCGACTTTATTTCCGCCTTGCGCCCGTCAACCTCTAGCACGCCACCTCCGAAACCGATGTAATACTGTGAGCCGGCTGGCGTAATGGAGTTGACTGTTTTGTTGTTGTGCTTGGTGCTGAGGCGTAGCTCCGGAATGTTGGAGGTGGTCATCAGAGCCATGTCCACCAGGTCGATGTCTCCATCTGCATATCCCACGACGAGGATGTCGCCGTTGCCTTTTATGGCGGTTATTCCGGAAGAGGACAGATGGTTGGCCTTGTCCAGTGTCGATGTCAGTCCCTCGGCGGGGTCGTAATAGGTGAGGCCGTAGCTGTTTCCGGCCACCGCCTTGCCCGCCGCCACGGCTGCCATCGTGGCCCCGTTGAATGACGTGTGGAGCGTCCACTGCGCCTTGGCGCGAGGCCCGGGGGCCAGCGTCGCGAGCGAGGCGGCTAGTATGGCTGCTGTTCTCATCGTCTGGTGATGAAGTCTACAAGTTGTCTGACGGCTTTGCCGCGGTGGCTTATTTTGTTCTTGTCGTCGAGGCTCATCTGGGCGAACGTCAGCCCCCCGAACTCGTCGGGCGCGAAGACGGGGTCGTAGCCGAAGCCCCCGTCGCCATGCCTCTCAGTGGCAATGCTGCCCTCGCACACGCCCTCGAAGGTGGTCTCCGTCCCGTCTTGGCCAATGAGGGCTATGACGGTGCGGAAGCGCGCGCGGCGCGTCTGCGCGCCCTGCAACGCCAGGAGCAGTTTGTCCATGTTTTTCTGCGGGTCGCACTCCTCCCCGGCATAGCGGGCCGTGCGCACTCCCGGCTCCCCGTCCAGGGCTTCCACCTCAAGCCCCGTGTCGTCCGCGAAGCAGGCCTTGCCCGTCAGCAGGTGCAGGAATCTCGCCTTGATCAGGGCGTTGCCCTCTAGCGTGCCCGCCGTCTCGGGGATGTCTGTCGTCACTCCGGCCTCATCGAGCGTCAGGAGGCGGTAGGCCGGGCCCGCCATCCGCGCTATCTCGGCCGCCTTGCCCTTGTTGTGGGTGGCGAAGAGCAGCTCTTGTGGTGTGTGGTTCATGGGGTTGTCTCTATGCTGCGCAAATATCGCAATTCTTTTGCTAACGGTGGCTCTCGCCCATTCAAAAGAGAAGCCCGCTCGGGGGCGGCGTGGCGCGTTGCGCTGCCGCCCCCGAGCGGGCCGCGGGTCTGGTTGCCGTGTGGCGGCCAGGCCTAGAAGTTGGAGTAGACCAGCTTGACGTCTTGCCTAGGGTTGACCACGAAGACGGGGATGCCGGCGCTGTTGGAGATGACGGTCTGCTCGTAGGCGCCGAGCAGGTAGTCGTGGAACGCTATGTCTCGCGTCGTCGTGATCATGATCACGTCCATATTGTGCTCCTCGCAATATTTGAGGGAGAGCTCGAGGAACGAGCCTTTCTCATCGGCCCACACCACGTCGCAGTCAATGTTCTGCTCCTCGAGGTAGTGCTTGCAGAAGTTCATGTTGGCGCGGGTGGGGTTGTCGAACATCGGGCCGTTGCCTTGCTGGCCGAAGAAGGTGACGTGGAGTTTGTTGATGTAGCTGAGGATGGGCATCCACTTGAGCTTCTCTTTGGTCTCCAGTTTGTAGTCTACGGGGAAGAGGACTCTTGTGGGGACCGAGTAGTCGGGGTCTTTCTGCACAATGAGGTATGGCACGTGGCAGCCCACTATGACCTTGAGGGCCCAGCTGCCGGTGATTTTCTGCATCCCCTTCATTCCGTGGGTGCCCATGACCACGAGCGTGCTGTTTTGCTCGGCCACCACCTCGTTGATGGTGGTGAAGATGCTGCCCTCGCGCACCACGTAGCGGCAGGCCACGTTCTCGTCTTGCGCAATCTGGGCCACGAGGCCGTCTAGGCGGTTGGCGGCCTCGGCCGTCTGGCTCTCTTTCTTGACGATGTGGAGCAAGACCACCTCGGCCTTCATGTTCCTGGCAATGTGGGAGGCGTGCTTGACGGCGCAGTCGGCCTTCTCTGTGAAGTCGTAGGGGACGATGATATTCTCCATAGAACTCTCCATATATTTTTTTAGGTTTAAGTTTTTTGCCTTTTGTCTCTTTGCCCTCGCGCTGTGCAGAAGCAGCTATGCATCATTGCCATAGGGCTGGCGAGCGCGCCGGGCTGACCTCTTGCGCCAGCTCTGCAGCCCAACATTTCTGGCCTTTGGGTAAAAATCTGCTTAAAATTACTACTTCGCTATCTGAAAAAAAAGTAAATTGCAAGAAAATAGCGGCACGATGCTTCCGATAGCGCAAGCCCAGCCCCGATGGGGGAGCCTGGCGGCTCTCTTGTGCCTGGCGCTGTGGCTCTTACCGTCTGGCGCTCTGGCGCGCCATGACATTTTTTCCGTCCCCTCGTCCTTGCGGTGTGGGGGCGATACGTCTGTTGTCTTTAACAATCGGAACGTGCGGGTGGAGTGGGACGGCGGGGCGAAGTTTGAGCCGCCCTACGGCGTCGTCTTGATCTCGCGCTCCGGTGACACCCTTTTTTGCGGCAGCACGGGCGAGGCCTGGTGCGCTGTGGCGGCCGACGCGGCGGGTGGGTGGTCCCGGCTCCGGGTGACTGACGCGGCGGGCCGCTCTTTCTCCGTCAGTGTGTCCTATGCCGAGCCCCCGTCGGCGTGGTGGGTGGTGGCTGCCTCCGCGGCGGTCTTGGCGGCCGGGGGGCTGGCCCTGTGGCTCGCCTTGCGCCGTCAGCGGAGGGCCTTGGAGCAAAAAGGCCGCGAGATGGAGGCCGAGGCCGGCAAGAGGCGCACGAGGAAATATGACTTTGCCACTGTGCTTTTCACTGACATCCAAGGATTCACCAAGATTGCGGAGCATATGAACCCGGAGAAGCTGGTGGACGAGCTAGACCGGTACTTTATCTATTTCGACGAGCTGGTAGATAAATATAACGTTGAGAAAATCAAGACGATAGGCGACGCCTATATGTGCGCGGGCGGCGTGCCGGACAATGACAGCGCAAACCCCATTGAGGTGGTTCTGGTGGGGCTTGAGATGATTGCCTACGTGAGCGAGCGCAGGGCCAGCAAAGAGGGATTCTGGAACATCAGGGTGGGCGTCAACACGGGGCCCGTCATTTCCGGCCATCTGGGCAACATAAAGAAGGTCTTTGACATCTGGGGCGACACGGTGAACACGGCGTCGCGCATGGAGAGCGGTGGCGAGCCGGGCAGGGTGAACGTGAGCGAGAGCACCTATCAGCGCATCCGCGACTTTTTCGACTGTGAATACAGGGGCAAGATGCCCGTGAAGTATAAGGGCGAGGTGGACATGTATTTTGTCAACGGCCTCAAGGCCGCCTATTGCCAGCCCGGCGCGCCTCACAAGCCCAACGCCCTGCTGCTGCGCAAGCTGCAAGTGCTGAGGATTCAGGACTTTGAGCAGGGCGTGCGACGGACGGTGCTGAGAGGCGCCCACCCCAACGCCTCGGCGCGCATGGATGCGTTTCTGACCCGCGTGCGCACGTTGGCGTCGTTGGAGGCTTTCTCTGACGATGAGGTGATTGTGAGCGGCGTGGCGGCGATATTTTGTTTCGTCAACGCCAATTTCCCCAAGGCGGGTCTCTCCGCGGGCGGCAAGGATATCGACTCTATGCTTGGCCGCATGCACCTGACGAACGACCTCTGCGAGAGCATAAGGGGCGTGGCGGTCCACGTGGAGCAGGGCAAGGCGCCAGAAGGGCGGGTGGAGGAGGTGATCTCAGACGCCTTTAACGAGGTGTATGGCCGCAAAGACGTGATCCCGCTCCTGCTGGCCATGTATGGCGAGGCGCAGGCCAGCGGCGGCCACGTCAAGACCCGTTCGGCCTGGCTCACGGACCACAAGGCCAGGGCGGCCTCCTTCACTTTCTACACCGACTCGGCACGCAGGCTCTGTGAGGTGCCCAAGGCGAAGCAGGTGGAGATCCTTAGCGTGGCGGCGGATTTGATATAGGGTGCGCGTGAGCGGCGGGGCGGTAAGAATGTTTTTCTTACCGCCCCGCCGCTTTTGTGGTCAATCTCACCACTGACTTATGCCGTGGTGGCTTGCTCCTGGTTTCGCTTGATGCTGTTGTAGACCTCGCGCGTCAGGCCCTCATAGGTGTCTTGCCTAGGGTAGATGGGGTCGAGGAATTCCACCTGCACCTTGTGAGGCTTGGGAATCTTGCGTCCTTTGGGCATTGCCTGATACGCTCCCTTGATGGAGACCGGCACCACGGGCACGTTGAGCTCTTTGCTGAGGATGGCGAACGTCTTCTTGAACTCGCCGAGCTTGCCGTCCGGTGTGCGCGTGCCCTCGGGGAAGATGATGATGTTTTTCTTCTTCTTCAAGGCCTCGCCCATCTTTTGAATGGAGTCTTTGAGGTTGCTCATGTCCATGACAATGACGTTGTGCGTGGCCGCCATGAACTTGATGAACGGCTGCCGGACGTGCTGCTCCTTGGCGTAGAAGTATGTGTTCTTTATGTCGCGATATTTGAGGAATGACATGACGAAGAGGCCGTCGAGGAAACTCTGATGGTTGGGAGTGATGATGACGGGGCCGTCGGGAATCCGGTCCGCGCCTTTGCCCGTTAGCTTGAAGTAGAGGCGGAAGAAAGGTTGCGCCAAGGCTATGAACATGCGCCCCGTGAACCACGTTTGCGGCAGTTTGAGGCTGGTGTGCTCGCGCAAGATTTTTTTCCAGTCTATTTTCTCCACCTGCATCTTGGTCTTGCTCTCAGCCACATAGTCCGCCATGTCCGCCACGGAGCGGAACTGGCTCAGTTGGTCTGTGCTGACGTTGAGGCCGAAGCTGTTGTTGATGAAGACCTGGAGGCCCACCTTGTCTAGCGAGTCGAAAGCCAGGTCCAGCTCAATGTGGTCAGTCGGGTGGACTTTGCAGACTTTCTCGCTCTCAATATATTTCTTCAGGATCTTATATTCGTCGCTCTGGGCCTCCTCCACCACCTCCGGCTCCACTGTGGCGTTGTCTATGAGGAGCGTCTTGAGCTTAAACCTTTGGAGCTTGTCCAGCTTGGTGCGCGGCAGGTCTCCCCGGAATATCTTGATGTTGAATATTTTCTTATATCCTGCCGCGTCGGCGTTATATTTGTCAATGACCTCCCACTTCACTTTCTGCTCAATCTCGCTGTCCGTCATCGATGCGAGGGCGGGCTGTGGCACGATGATGGCCACCAGGGCGTCGTCTTTCTCCGTCACCGCGGCCTCTTTGACAATGGCGGCGTAGCTCTCCAGGTGCTGCTCAATCTCCACGGGGTTGACGTTTTTGCCGTTGGAGAGGACTATTATCTCTTTGCGTCGGCCTGTCACCACCACTCGGCCTTTGTCATCGATATAGCCGAGGTCGCCGGTGTATATCCACCCGTCGCGCACCACTTGGGCCGTCTCCTCGGGCCTGTTGTAGTAGCCCTGCATTATGTTCTTGCCCTTGGCCCTCAGCTCGCCGTCGCATACCTCGACGGTGCATCCCGGCACGGGCTGTCCCGAGGCTCCCGGCTTGATGTCGCCGGGGCGGGTGAAGGCTATCATGGGCGCGCACTCCGTCATGCCGTAGCCTTCCAGCACGTCTAGCCCCAGTGTTTTCATGCATTGCGCCACCGCGGGGTCCAGAGCCGCGCCGCCGCTCACGAAATATTTCACCCGTCCGCCCATCTTCTTTCTTACGGAGCTGAAAATGAGGCGAGAGAGCGCCCTGCTCCCGATCTTGTCGCAGAGTCTGTAGAGAGCCTTGGTGACCCAATGGGCCTCTATCTTGCCCCTGATGGCCTTGGTGAGCATGGTGTAGAGGCGCGGCACGCCAATGACAATGCCCACCCCTCCGCGCGAGAGGGTCTCCATGAGGTCCGGCGCGCTTAGGCTGGGGCAGAAGGCCACGGAGCCGCCCGTGACGAACGGCGCCACGAGGCTGCCCATGAGCGGCAGCACGTGGTGGCACGGCAGCAGCACCATGGTGCGGACGTCTGGCGTGAAGATGGGCACGCCCACGCTGACCGCGTTGACGTTGAAGAATATGTTCTCAAAAGAGAGCATCACGCCCTTGGGGCTGCCTGTGGTGCCGCTGGTGTAGATGATGAGGGCGGTGTCTTCATCCCGATAGTCGATGGTGGCGGGCGGGGCCGCGACGGGGTCGTCTTCAAGAGCTCGGGAGAAGACGTGGAGTCTTTGACTCCCCCCCGCCCGCTCTATGGCCTCGCGGGCCGTGGCCTCGGTCTTTTCTGACGCCCAGATGGCCTCGGGCTGGCAGTCTTTCAAGACGTAGGCCAGGTCGGCCGCGGACGATGTGCTGTCTACCGGCACGGCCACGCCCCCGTTTTTCCAGATGGCGTAGAGGGCGTAGGCGAAGGCCGGCCTGTTCTCAGAAAATATGACGACTTTGCCGTGTTGGCCAACGGGGCATCGCGAAGAGAAGTCGCTTATGCGCGAGAGCATCTCGGAGTACGAGATTTCTCGTTCGGCGGTCCATATGGCCGTCTTGTTATGGTTGGTTATCATTATTCTGCTTTCTTGCCGTCGCCACGGGGGGGGGGCGCTCCTGCGCCGCGGCTTCCGTTCCGCCTGGCGCTCTAGGGGGTAGTGGCCCTGATGATTGCGCCTGCGCCTTGTGTGGCGTGCGCGCGTGGCGAAATACGTAATCGCCGCACTTTTGCAAATATATTACATTTCGCCTTAAAAGCAAGGCGCGTTCTCTTTCGTTTATATGGCGGCCCGGGCGGCCCTCATGTCGTCTGGCGTGGTGAGCTTGATGTTGCCTCTCTGGCCCTCGGTGAGGTGGATGGCCGCGCCAGCCGCCTCCACCACGCTGGCGTCGTCAGTGAACAGTGGCGAGTCTGGCAGCGCGTAGGCGGGCCGCAAGATGTCGGCTCTGAACACTTGCGGCGTCTGCACCATCATGACCGTGCGCCGGTCCACGGCGCGGCTCGTGCCTTCCGGTGAGACAATCCTGACCGACTCGACGGACGGCAGCGCGGGGATGGCCGTGCCGAACCTGGCGGCCTCGGCGTAGCACCGCTCTATGGTCTCTCGGCTCACGAGCGGCCGCACGCCGTCGTGCACGCCCACCAGGGCCTCGCCGCGCCAGAGGGCGAGCCCGTTTTTGACGCTCTCGTGGCGCGAACTCCCGCCCTCGGCAATGTCATGCGGCGCGGCGAAAGAGTGCTTGCGGCACAGCGCGGCCCACGCCTCCATCTGGTCTCGGGGCAAGACCACCACCACCCGCATGTCTTCTATGGCCGCGAAGGCGTCTATCGTGCGCATCAAGACGGGACGCCCGCCCAGATCTAGGAACTGCTTGGGCACGGCAGCGCCCATGCGGGATCCGCTGCCGCCCGCCACTATTATGACTAACTTGTCCATCAGGTTTCTTTTTACGCCCGCCCGCGAAGGCGGGGGGTCAAAGCACGGGGCGGGACATGACCAAGTTCATTGTGACGCCCATCACGATGACTCCCGCGGCGTATCCGCCCAAGAGCTGGCGCCACGTGTGCGCGTTGGCGTAGAGGCGCGCCCATGCCGTGAGCCCGGCGCAGACGAAAGCCGCCGCCGCCCAAGGGGCGAAGTCGAGGTGATAGGCCATGCCCGTCTCGCTCACATAGGCCAGCAGAGCGCCGGAGCCTATGGCGTGGAGGCTCACCTTCCACCGCAAGGAGCATAGGCCCGCAAGGAGCAGGGCCAGGCTCTCGCCAAGAATCATGCCAAGGAGCGGGCGCGGGGTGTTGTGCACGTTGAGCGCCAGCAGGGACAGCCCTATGGCGCAGCCCGACGCCAGCAGGGGCCACACCCTCTCGGCGCGAGACGGCATCTCCAGCTCGCTCACCTTGCCCATGATGATGAACGCGCCGATGACCATGAGGGGGTTGGCGCACGCGAAGATGCCCACGGCGCGCAGCACCCTGACGTTGATGTCATGCGGCAGGCCGCCATAGGGCGTGGCCCCGAAGAGCGTCAGCAGGGTGCAGTATACGGGCATCAGCAGCGGGTGGAGCAGCACCGTGACCACTTTTGAGGCCGCGGCGGCCATTTGCCTTCGGTACGCCATGCTCATTCCCGCACTCTTAAAGCTGCTTGCGTAGCCTGGCCACGGCAATGCCCATCTGCTCCCTATATTTGGCCACCGTCCGCCGGGCAATGTTGTATGACTTCTGCGCCAACAGCTCCACCAGCCTCTCGTCTGTGAGCGGCTGCCGCTTGTCCTCATTGTCTATGGCCTCCTTGAGGATGCTCTTCACCTCGCGGGTGGAGACGTCGTCGCCGTCAGCGTTCTGCACGGCCTCGGAGAAGAAGTATTTGAGCGGGTAGATGCCGAACGGGGTCTGGACGTATTTGCTGTTTGACACTCTCGAGACCGTTGAGACGTCAAGCCCAGTGCGGTCGGCAATGTCTTTGAGAATCATTGGTTTCAGTTTCTTCTCATCGCCGTCTATGAAGTAGTCGCCCTGATAGTCCATTATGGCCTGCATGACGAGCGTGAGGGTGTTCCGCCTCTGCTTTATGGCGTCGATGAACCACTGCGCGGATTTCACCTTCTCTTTGACGAACGTGGCGGCGTCTCGCTGCTCTTGCGACTGGTTGGCCTTGTTGGTGGCATATTCGCGGAGCATGTCGGCATAGGTCCGGCTTATCTTGAGTTCCGGCTCGTTGCGGCGGTTGAGGTGGAAGCTGAGCTCGCCGTTGTCATAGTCTATGATGAAGTCTGGCGTCACGTGCGGAGACTGGCGCGCCGCTCCGCCGCCATAGGCGCTGCCTGGCTTGGGGTTGAGGCGCAAAATTTGCGCGATGGCCTCTTTGAGCAGTTCGTCAGATATGTGGAGCTTGCGCGTGATCTTGTCATAATGGTGGCGCGTGAATTCGTCAAAGCACTGCTCCAGCACCTCTATGGACGTCTGCACGGCGGGGTCTTGCTGGTCGTGGGCCTTGCGGAGTTGCAGCAGCAGGCACTCGCGGAGGTCTCTCGCCCCCACGCCAGGAGGGTCCATCTGCTGCACCTCATTGAGCACGGCCTGCACCTCGGCGTCCGTCACCTCCTCGTTGAGGGCGAAGGAGGCGTCGTCGGCAATGTTTTCCACACTGCGGCGCAGGTAGCCGTCCTCGTCAATGTTTCCTATTATGTATCCGGCAATTTTTCGCTGTCTCTCGTCAAATTCGTGCAGGCCAACTTGGCCCTCTAGGTGCTCGTAGAATGATGAGGCCTCGGAATATGGCACGCTGTCGCGCTTGTCATCGTCGCTGTGGTTGTTGGCCTGCAGTTTGTAGGCGGGGATGTCTTCATTGAGCAGGTAGCCCTCTATGGTGGTGTCATCGGGCTGCTGGTCTTGCGCGGCGTTGATCTGTGGCTCGGGGTCGGCCTCCTCTTCGCGCCTTGTGGCTTCCTCGTCCACTTCCAAGACGGGGTTTGACTCAATCTCCTCTTTTATGCGCTGCTCCATCTGCACGGTGGGGATCTCCAGCAGTTTTATGAGCTGGATCTGCATTGGGGAGAGCTTCTGCTGCAGCTTGAGCTGCATGCTTTGGTTGATGGCCATGTCTACTCTTTGATTGGTAGGGATGCGGGTACAAATATAGCAAAACATCATCACGCTCCCCGCCCATCAGTCTGGCAAGCGTTGGCTCGATGGCAAAAATGCCGCGCCGGATGGCTCCCTTGCGGGCGCATCCGGCGCGGCTTGGCTTTGGTTTTTGCTTGGCGTGGTCTATTTCTTGCCGAAGTAGCGGTTGAAGAGGCCATAGAAGCCCTGCCCGTGGCGAGCCTCGTCTTTTGCCATCTCGTGGACGGTGTCGTGGATGGCGTCAAGGCCCAGCTCCTTGGCCCTCTTGGCGATGCGGAACTTGTCGGCGCAGGCGCCGGACTCGGCGTTCATGCGCTTCTCCAAGTTGGTCTTGGTGTCCCACACCACGTCACCGAGCAACTCGGCGAATTTGGCGGCGTGCTCAGCCTCCTCGAATGCGTATCGCTTGAACGCCTCGGCAATCTCGGGATAGCCCTCGCGGTCGGCCTGGCGGCTCATGGCCAAATACATGCCGACCTCGGAGCACTCGCCGTTGAAGTGCGCATTGAGATCTTTGATCATCTCCTCGTCGCAGCCCTTGGCCACGCCAATCACGTGCTCGGTCTCGAAGTTGAGGGCGGCGCTCTCGTCAAGCAGCTTGAACTTGGAGCCTGGGACGCCGCACTGCGGGCATTTTGCGGGTGGCTCGTCGCCCTCGTAGACGAAGCCACATACTGTGCAGATGAATTTTGCCATAGTAGTTCTTTTTTTTGAGCCGTCCGCGAGTGGGGCTTGCGGCCTCTCGCTCTCGGGCGGGCAGTGGTTCTTTGTTGTTACATCGCGAAGATACGCAGAAAACGACGCGGAGTTATGTCACGTGCGACATTTATTGCTTGTCTAAGTAAAACTCGCTCGCAACCGCCTTATAATCAGCCGTCATAGAGCCGTCTGGGTTGAGGAGTGTCAGCTCATTCTCCTCTGCCGCTATGCCCAATGAGGCCCATGCGAACTGGCACACGGCCCTGCGCGGTGGTTTGCGCCTGTTGCTGAATATGGTGGTGACGGAGGTCGGCCCCAGTCCTGCGCGGCGGCCCTCGGCAATAAGGTCGGGGGCTGCCTCGTGGGGCAGAATCACGGCCAGCCGGCCTTGCGGGGCCAGGAGCCTCGCGGCAATGTCCATCAGCCCGCCGCGTGTCAGCCCCACGGCGTGTCGCGCCATGTTTCGCCGCCCGTCGGGGCACTGGAGCGAGCTGGTGAAGTATGGCGGGTTGCTCACGATGAGGTCATACGCGCCGTCGGCAAGGTCGTTGGCGTCGACCTCGATGATGGACAGGCGACTGGCGAAAGGCGAGTCGGCGCAGTTTTGTCGCGCCTGGGCCGCCGCGTCGGGGTCTATCTCCACGCCCACCACCTTCGCTTGCCCGAAACGCTGCGCCAGCATGATGGCAATGAGGCCCGTGCCTGTGCCAATGTCCAAAACCTTCGGGGTGTCGGGGGCGCAGGGCGCGAGCCGCGCCATGGCGCCGAGAAGGACGCCGTCGGTGCCCACTTTCATGGCCGTGCGGTCTTGGTGGACCACAAACTGCTTGAAACGGAAGAATGTGTTCATATGTGCCGCGAAGATAGTCCCTTTTGCGCCCTTAGGGGGCTAGAGGGTGGCGGCGGTGAGGCGCGCCAGGGCCTCTTGATAGTCGCGCTCGGCCATAAGGGCCTCCTCTGCGGCCTCGAAGTAGAGGCTCATGGCCATAAGGGCCTCGGTGGCGGACATCTCGCCGGCCAGGACGGCTTTGCGCAGCAGGGCGGCGTTGCTCGTCATCTCCAACGTCATGCGTTGCTCACTGGCAATCCGTCCCAGCATCTGGGTCTTGGCGAAAGCCGCCTCCAAGGTGGCCCGCGTCGTCTCGCGGCAGGCCGCTTGCTTGGCCTTGGCGGCCTTGGCGGCCAAGGCCGCGGAGCGTCGGTTGGCTCGGCCAGACCATAGCGGCAGCCCTATGCCCACGGCAGCGCCCTTGTATTTCTCTTCTTCCGAAAACTCACCCCTGAAGCCCACCGACAGCTTGGGCAGGGACTCGAGCCTAGTCTCGGCCTGCCTGTGGCGCGCAGCGCTGGCTTCGGCCCGTGCTGTGAGCAGTTGCGGCAGCCTCCCTTCCACCAGTGGGTACCAGTCGTCAAACCGCGCGGGCAGTGGCGTGGGCGCGTAGGCGGTGTCTGTCATCTCAATGGGCTTGCCCCCGTTGAGAGCCGTCAGGCGCGCTCGTGTCTCGTCGGCCTCGGCCTGCGCCCTGGCCAGTTGGTTGCGCGCGGTGGCGTAGGCCAGCTCGGCGTTGTTCACGTCGGCCTGTCGGGAGTCTCCCGCCGCGAGCCTTTTCCGGGCCGCCTGCGCCATTTGGCGGGCAATGTCGGCCCGCTCCTGTCGGTTGCGCAGCAGACGGTTGAGGTGCGTGATCCCGATGCAGGCCAGTTTGGCTTCTAGCAGCACCTCTTGCCGGGCCGCGGCGTAGCGGATGTCGGCCAGGGAGTCTTTGGCCGCGGCCGTGCGCCGTCGCTGCCCGCCCATGGTGGCCCAGTCGAGGGGCTGGCTCACGCTCACGTCTTTCCTGCCTGGCCACAAGTAGGCCACTTCGGCCTCCAGGGTTGGCATTTTGCGCTCCGCCGCGTTGGCAGCCTTGGCGGCGTCGGCCTCTAGCCTCATGGCCGCGAGCTCAAGGTTGTTGGCCTCGACAAGCTCAAGCGCGCGCTCCATGGTCTGGGCTTGAGCAGCGGTGCCAAGCAGTGTGGCGATGACGGTTATTATCTTTGTTTTCATGATTATTTCTCTTTGTGGATGAGGGTGTAGACTATTGGCACGATGAAGCCGTTGAGCAACGTGGACGTGACCAACCCGCCCAAAATCACTTTGGCCATAGGGCTCTGGATCTCATTGCCTGGCAGGTCTCCGCCCGCCACCAGTGGCACCATGGCCAGGGCTGATGTCAGCGCCGTCATGAGAATGGGGTTGAGGCGGTCGGCGGAGCCTGTGGCCACGCTGTCATCGAGCGTGCGCCCCTCGGCTCGCAGCTCGTTGTAACGGGCTATGAGCAGCATTCCGTTTCGCGTGGCTATGCCGAAGAGCGAGATGAAGCCTATGATGGCAGGGATGCTGACCACGCCGCCCGTGAGCCGGATGGCCATCACGCCGCCAATGAGCGCCAGGGGCAGGTTGACAAGCACCACGGCGGCCTGGACGCTGTCTTTAAACTGGTTGTAGAGCAGCAAGAATATGACCAGTATGGACAGGGCAGACGCCACCAGCAGCGTGCGCGCGGCAGACTGCTCGCTCTCAAACTGTCCGCCATACTCCACGTGGTAGCCCTCGGGCAGCTTCACGCCACTCGCCACGGCCTGTCGCACATCGTCCACCACGCTGACGAGGTCGCGCCCGGCCACGTTGGCCGAGATGACAATCTTGCGGGCCACGTTCTCGCGGTTGATGGTGTTGGGACCCAAGGCCGAGCGGATGTCTGCCAGGCAGGCCATCGGCACTTTGCCCGCCGCCCCGTCAACCATCAGGTCGGCGATGCGGTCGGCCGTGGAGCGGCTGTCGGCATCGACTTTCAGGGTGAGGTCAAAGGCCCTCTCGCCCTCATAGACGGTAGAGACGGTCTCGCCCGCCAGCAGCACGCCCACAGCCCTGGCGAAGTCTGGCAGCGTGACGCCATATTTGACAAGCATGTCGCGGCGCGGCACTATTTGCAACTGAGGCCGCTCCACTTGCTGCTCCACATTGAGGTCTGCCAGGCCATCGATGCCGGAGATGGCCTCCTTTATCTGATTGCCAAGCTGAAACATCTTGTTCAGGTCTGTGCCGAAGAGTTTGATGGCCAAGCCTGCGCGCGAGCCGGAGAGCATGGCGTCTATCCTGTGCGATATGGGCGAGCCCACCTCTACGCTCACGCCGCCTATCTCGCCCAGCCTGCGCCGGATGTCGGCCATAAGCTCGTCTTTGCCGCGTTCTCCCAGCTCATAAGGGGCCTCTAGCTCTGACACGTTGACGCCCAGCGCGTGCTCGTCTAGCTCGGCGCGCCCCGTCTTGCGGCCCACCGTCTTGATTTCTGGGATTGACAGCAGCGCGCGTTCGGCCTGGAGGCCTATGGAGTCTGACTCTGCGAGCGACACTCCGGGCAATGTGCTGACGTTGATGGTGAATGAGCCCTCGTTGAACGGCGGCAGGAAGCTGGCGCCAAGGAACGAGAAGACGACCAACGCCCCCGCCAACGCCGCGGCCGTGCCGGCCAAGACTCCACGCCAGCGGCGCATGGCCCCCGCCAGCGCGCGGGAATACAGCCCTTTCAACTTCCGCTCCACAATGGGCTCGCGGGTGTCGCGCCCCTCGCCTCCCAGGAGCCAGCTGCTCAAGACGGGTGTGAGCGTGAGCGCCACGATGGTTGACGCCACGAGCGAGGTGATGAAAGCCGCGCCGAGCGGAGCCAGCATTCTGCCCTCTATGCCAGAGAGGAAGAAGAGCGGCGCGAAGCTGACAATGATGATGAGGGTTGAGTTGAGAATGGGCAGGCGCACCTCTCGCGACGCCTCAAAGACCACCGTCAGCTTGGGCTTGCGCTCGGCGGCCGGCAAGGCGGCGTTTTCGCGCAGCCGCTTGAAGACGTTCTCCACGTCAACAATGGCGTCATCTACCAGCGAGCCTATGGCTATGGCCATGCCTCCCAGGCTCATGGTGTTGATGGTGAGGCCCATGACCTTGAGCGTCAGGATGCTCATGAGGAGAGACAGCGGTATGGTGACGAGCGATATGACGGTGGTCCGCGCGTTCATCAGGAAGATGAATAGCACCAGGGCCACAAAGACGCCGCCCTCCGCGAGGGCCTCTTTCACATTGTCTATCGAGCTGTTGAT
Organism: uncultured Bacteroidales bacterium; assembly: GCA_934699135.1. GTDB lineage: Bacteria > Bacteroidota > Bacteroidia > Bacteroidales > Marinilabiliaceae > W3P20-009. Next base: position 118,815 of record CAKUVM010000001.1, on the reverse strand, counting down.
AAACCTCTCTTGCCGATATATGTCTGTGCTCATCTTCACGTCGGGCGGCAGCTCGGGCCTTATGGCGTCCAGCGTGTTGTCTAGCTCCGCCGTCAGGTCCAGAGTGCTGGCCGCTGGCTGTTTGCTCACGGTGAGGAACACGGCCGGGCGTCCGTCATGCGAGGCCACCCCGGTGCGGGGCTCCTTGGCCCCCGCGCCCACGGTGGCCACGTCGGCCAGAGCCAGGGACCTCCCGTCTGCCGTCCTCCCGGCTGCTTTGGCCATCTCAATGGTGTCTGTCGTGGCCGTCATGCCGCGGATGATGTATTCATTGCCATACTCATAGAGCGTGCCGCCGGCGGCGTTGAGGTTCATGCCGTCCACGGCCTCGCGCAAGTCGGCGAGCGTCACGCCAAGTGATCGCATCCGCCCCAAGTCCGCGCGAATCTGATATTCCATCACGTCGCCGCCAAGCACCGACACCTGAGCCACGCCGCCCGTTGCCAAGAGCCTGGGGCGTATGACCCAGTCGGCAATGGTGCGCAAGTCGCGGGCCGACGTGCTGTCTGCCGTGAGGGACACAAACATGATCTCGCCCAAGATTGACGACTGTGGCCCTAGTGTGGGGTCGCCCACGGTCTTGGGCAGCAGGCCGCGCGCGGCGGCTATTTTCTCTGACACAATCTGCCGCGCCAGATAGACGTCGGCGCCCCACTCAAACTCCACCCACACGACGGAAAAACCCGTGGTGGATGATGAGCGCACGCGGCGCACGCCCGCGGCCCCGTTGACGGACGTCTCAAGAGGGAACGTTACGAGCTGCTCCACCTCCTCGGCGGCCATGCCGCGCGCCTCGGTCATGACGACGACGGTGGGGGCGTTGAGGTCGGGGAACACGTCGACGTCCATGGTGGTGGACGCGTAGAGGCCCGCCAGGAAAATGAGAATGGCCGATATGGCTATGGCCAACCTGTTCTCTAGAGAGAAACGTATGATCCTGTCCAGCATGGCCTTAGTGGTTATGTGTGTGCGCCGGGATCGCGGCCGACGCTCCGGCCAAATGGAGTCTGCGCGCGCCCGCCGTCACCACCTCTTCTCCGGCCGTGAGGCCGCTCAATACTTCGACCCTGATGCCGTCTGTCGAGCCGAGTCTGACCTCGCGGCGCAGGTATGACCCTGCCTCGCCGGGGTTCTTGACATAGACGAAGTTGAGCCCTTGGCTCTCAATGACGGCCTCCGTCGGCACGCTTAAGGCCTCCTTGCCACAGTTAAGCGTGAGGGTCACGTCGGCATATTGGCCGGCGATGAAGTCCTCGCGCGGGTCGGAAAATTCGAAAGTGACGGGGATGTAGGGCGTGCCGGCCTCCATGGCTTTGCCAAACGAGACGAGCTTGCCGCCCATCTGGTCCAGCCTCTGCACGGTTTGTGAAGATGCCACGCTGAAGTTGGCCGACGCCACTTTGCCCAAGTCGCCGTAGTGCCGCTCCGGCACGTCGGCCCGCAGCCTCTTGCGCCCGCAGTGCTCAATGACAAAGAGCGTCTGCCCCACCCCGGCGTATTGCCCTTGTTCCACGGCCCGGCGCACAATGTGGCCACTGGTGCCGGCTTTGACGGCGACGCCGCCCGCTGTCTGCCGCGAGGCTGTGGCGTCATAGGCGGCCTTGGCCGTGGCGTGGCGAAGCTCGGCCTGCTCAAATTCTTTGGCGGATATGATGTTGTCTTTCACCAGCTCCTTGGCCCTGGCCAACTCTTTCCGGGCGGCCTCATAGTCCAGTTTCGCGCGCTGCGCCGCGTCGCCCTCTTGCAGAGCCTTGCCCGATATGGTGGCCAACGTCTGCCCGGCCTCCACAAACATGCCCTCGGCCAGCCCGTCTCCCGCCATGCTCACCAGGCCCGCCTGCGGGGCCACAATGGCAATGGCCGCGCCGGGGGCGGACTCTATCGTCCCCCCCACTCGCAAGGTGGCGGCGAAAGGCGCGGGCGAGACTCGCTCCGTGCGCAAACCTGCGTTCCGCGCTTGGTGCTCGTCCATGTGTATCTCGTCTGGGTTGTGCGCTTCGGGCCGTTCCTCGCCATCGTGGTGTTTGGCGTGGTCGTGTTCCTCACGCCCGCCTTGCGGGTGGCAACTTGCGCAAAGCGCCGCGGCAAGTAATCCCGCGGCAAGTGTCAATATCTTGGTCATGATTTTTTTGATTGAGAGTTTTCATTTCGCCCCCCCCGCCTCTCCCTCCGAGATGAGTTGAGGGAAAGGCGCGTAATTACGCGCCACGCGCCCCGCTCCTTTGTGGCGCGGGTCTGGGGCAGAATATGAAAAAAAACGTTAGTCTCGGAGAATGCGGGTGCCACGCTGATTGGCGGCCTCCCGTCAGATTTGCGGCCGTGAGGGCGGCCCCCTCCTTTGCGCATGGGCCTCCCACCCCTTGCGCGGTGTGGCGGACTGCGGCTCCGCCTGCGGCTTTTTGTCCCTTACGCTTGACGGGGTGAGCGGTGCGGCCACTCTGGCGTGGGTGGCCGACGTCTGGAAGAAGTGCGCCCATGGCGCGCCTGCGCCCCGCGAGGTCACGAAAGCCTCTTTCTCAATGCAAGTTGTCTGGTCGCCTTTGTGACCCGTGTGCTCGTCGTTGTCCTCATTGTCGGCAAGGCAGTGGGCCACCACGGCGCAGGCCGCGCCATGATGGTGGTGGTGAGGGGTCGCCGAGGCCGTGAGCAGCGACAGCACCGCCACGGCCATCATGATAAACAGTGTTTTTGCCTTGCCCCCTTTCATGTCGTTCGCAAAGTTATCTCGCCAGTTTTGCAACTTGTTTGCAAAAAAAACTGGCAGAAGCGGCTACTTGTTCAGTCGCTCAACGTCTTCGCGCGATATTTTTTTCTCATATATGGCCTTGCCCACAATCACGGCCGGCACGCCGGCCTCGGCGAGGGACACGATGTCGGCGGCCGACCCCACGCCCCCGCTGGCTATGACGTAGAGGCCGTCCACCGCGGCCATCATCTCTTTATATAGTTCCGTGGCCGGGCCTTGCAGCATGCCGTCGCGGCTGATGTCGGTGCAAATCACCTTGCTTATGCCCTTTTTGCGATATTCGCTCACAAACGGGATGAGGTCTTGGCCCGATGTCTCCGTCCATCCGCTCACGGCAATCTTGCGGTCTTTGGCGTCGGCCCCGAGTATTATCTTTTCGGGCCCGTATTTTTCAATCCACCCTCGGAACTCGTCAGGGTTCTTGACGGCTATGCTGCCGCCTGTCACCATGGCCGCGCCGCACTCAAAGGCAATCCGCAGGTCGTCACTTGTCTTCAGCCCGCCGCCAAAGTCCACGGTGAGGCCCGTGTGGCCGCATATCTTGTCCAGCACCCGATGGTTGACGATGTGGCCTGCCTTGGCTCCGTCCAGGTCCACCACGTGGAGGCGGCTCACGCCCCAATCCTCAAAAAGGCGCGCCACCTCGAGCGGGTCTTCGTTATACACTTTCTTGGTGTCGTAGTCTCCTTTGCTCAGGCGTACGCACTTGCCGTCTATGACGTCGATGGCCGGAATAATCTCCATATGGCGGGTGTCTTATAATTCAATGAAATTGCGCAATATTTTCTCGCCCACCGACCCGCTCTTCTCGGGGTGGAACTGCGTGGCGAAGAAGTTGTCGCGCCGCAGGGCGTTGCTATATTGCACAGTGTGCGTCGATGTGGCTATGGTGTGTTGGCACACGGGGACGTAGAAGCTGTGGATGCAGTAGACATAGGCGCCCTCCATGTCTGCGGAGAAGAGTGGTTGCCTGATGTCGTGGATGCTGTTCCACCCCATTTGCGGCACTTTCAGGTTGAGCGGGTTGGGCTGCGGTATCGGGAATCTCTTCACGGGCGCGTCGAACACTCCGAGGCAGTCCACGTCGCCCTCCTCGGAGTGCGCGCAGAGGAGCTGCATCCCCACGCAGATGCCCAAGACGGGGTTGCGCAGCGACCTTATCACCTGCGCCAGTCCCGTTTGCCGCAGGTGCGCCATGGTGGTTGAGGCCTCGCCTTGACCCGGGAAGATCACCTTGTCGGCGTTTCGGAGCTCGTCAGGGTTGTCCGTGAGGTTCGCCGTCACGCCTAGCCGCTCCAAGGCGTTGAGTACGGAGCGGATGTTGCCGGCGTTATATTTCACTACCGCGATGTTCATTTCGTTGTCTTTGGCGCGAAGATAAGACAAAAAAGATGCGGCGCATAGGGCCGTGACCCTCGTGCGCCGCATCTTGTTTGTGTCGGGCTAGCCGTTTTTTACTCGGCAGCGGGAGCCTCGGGGGCTGCCGCCTCCTCAGCCTTTGCCGCCTCCTCGGCGGCCTTTGCAGCTGCTTCAGCTGCCTTTGCCTCCTCGGCCTCTGCCTTCTTCTTAGCAATGGCCTCAGCGCGCTCGGCGTTGACTTTAGCCTCCTGCTCTTGCAGCGCCTTCGCGCTGGCTGCCTTGGTGTCGGCCGCCTTGTTTGCGATGGCCGCGAGCTTCTTGGCCTTCTCCTCTTTCCAAGCCGCGAGCTTGGCGTCGGCCTGCTCCTGGGTCAGTGCGCCCTTCTTGACGCCTACGTTGAGGTGCTTCTGGAGCATGACGCCCTCGCGGGAGAGGATGCTGCGCACCGTGTCTGTGGGCTGCGCGCCATTGGCGAGCCAACGGAGGGCAGCCTCGGCGTTCACGTCGATGGTGGCGGGGTTGGTGTTAGGGTTGTAAGAACCGATGCGCTCGATGAACTTGCCATCACGTGGCGCTCTTACGTCGGCTACCACGATGTGGTAGAAAGCGTAGCCTTTGCGGCCATGACGAGCCAGACGGATTTTAACTGCCATTTTTTTGTTTTTGTTTTGTTGTTGATACCTAACTTGGTGCCATCACGTGGCACGGGCGCGAATATACCATTTTTTCTGTTCCCGGCATCATGCCGAGCAACGCTCCTCGGCTTTAACATTTGTGCGGGACGAAATTTTTTCTTGTGCCGAAAACACTAGGCTTCGTGGCCTACGCAAGTCATCGCAAATGCGAGATGAAAGAAAGAGAGATGGGCGGTTTGATGAAGAGTAATGTGTTGACATTTAATGTGTCAGCGTTGCCATAGGATGCATAGTCAAAGTGGTGGTCGCATAGGCCGGGGTGAAAATATATAGTTTTTTCTTCGGCTCGTCTTAGCTATATTCGCACTCGCTTCGGGCGGGGATGACGCCTTGGCCGGAGCTGAAGATTTCGGAGTAGAATATCGTAAGAGCAATGATTCTTAGCATCGAGACATCCACCGACGTTTGCTCGGTGGCCCTGAGTGACGAGGGTCGTACCCTCAAGAGCATGGAGTATACCGGGATTCCGCAGCACGCTTCGCGCCTGGCCCCGATGATAGCCGACCTTATGAGCGGGGCCAGCCTCAACTACAGGGATCTCGACGCCGTGGCCGTAAGCTCCGGCCCCGGCTCTTACACGGGGCTCCGCATAGGGGCCTCGACGGCAAAGGGCATTGCCTACGCCGCCGGCATAAAGCTCATTGCCGTGCCCACGCTCAGCATAATGGCCCACGCCATGTTTGAGGCCGACCCCGACTGCCGCATGGCCTGCCCCATGATAGACGCGCGCCGAATGGAGGTGTATGCGGCCATAATAGGCCGCGACGGCCAGATTTTCAGCCCCACGGCGGCAGTGGTGGTTGATGAGGCCAGCTTTGGCACGGAACTTGCCCACAACGAGATAACGTTTGGTGGCAATGGCGCTGACAAGTGCCGGGCCGTGATTAAGAGCCCTAACGCCCACTTCGTTGCGGGCGTAAAGCCATTGGCCAGAGACATGGCCGCCTTGGCGCATGACAGGCTCGTGGCAGGCCAGGTGGAGAGCGTGGCGTATTTTGAGCCGTTCTACCTCAAGGAGTTCGTGGCCACCACGCCCAAAAACAAAGTCCTCAACTACTGACACTCAGGAGGCTTCTTTGCCTGCCTCGGTGGTTGAGGACGAAAAGAAGTCAACCATCATGAGCAGATATGTGACCTTTATGGCCGCCCTTGTGGCGGCTTTTGCGCCTGTGAGCGCCCAAACAACCCACCGTCCGCAATATTCGGGCGTGGTGTCTGAGTCTTTCGGGCCCGGAGAGGATTTGACCTACACGGTTCGATACGGCTTCATAAAAGGGGGTGAGGGCCGTTTCACGGTGCGCGACACAGTGATAGGCGGACGACACGTGAACCACGTGGTGTGTGGCGGACGGACGACGGGAGTGGCGGACGTGTTCTATAAAGTCAGGGACAGCTACGAGAGCTATATGGACCGGCAGACGCAGTTGCCCCTCATGAGCAAAAGAAACATCAGGGAGGGGCGCTACAGATATTGTGACAAAGTGGTCTATGACCGCCGCAATGGCCAGATGCTCAAAGTGGTGAAGAGGCGAGACAAGCCCGAGGAGACGAGCAGAGTGACCATGCCGGACAGGCTCGTAGACATAGTCGGGGCTTTCTATCACGCCCGCAACAATGCTTTCGACAGCCGGTTGACGCCCGGGGACACAGTCTTCTACCAGACGTTTTTCTCTGACGAGATATACCCGCTCAACATAAGGTATGACGGCATTGAGACCCTGAACACGGTGATGGGCGAGAAGCGGTGTTACAAGTTCACGCCCGTGACGGAGGTGGGGAGATCGTTCAAGAACAAAGACGATATGCACCTTTGGATCACGGCCGACGCTAACAGGTTGCCGGTAAAGATTCAATTTGACATGACGGTGGGCTCCTTTGTCTGCGAGTTGACCAAGGCGACAGGGTTGAGGCACTGACAGGCGGGAGACAACGGACGCAAAAAAGATATGATGGTGGCGGGGACAAGCCTCGCTACCATCTTTTTTTATCGGCCAAGACCGCGCGGATGGCCACAACAATGGTCATGAGCGGGTAGATGGCCTCCAACGGCAGCGCCGCGGCCACGGATGCGCGCGATGGCCACAGCCCCCGCCCGGCGGCAAAAGTGGCCGAGTCCACAAAAAGTTTGACGGCAAAGGCCACGGCCGTCAGCCACCACGGGGCCATACCCGCGACCGCCAACATGGCCATGACGGGCCACGCCATGACCGCCGCGAAAACGATGATGGCCAGTGTGGCCACGGCCGAGCCTCCCGCGGAGGAATACCCTCCCGCCTTGGCCAACCATCGCGTGCGTTGGCGGATATACGCCCCGACGCCGCGCGGGCCGGAGGTGCGTATCAGGGCGTCGCGGCGGCATAGGAAGCGAATGTCCGCCCCGGCGTGAATGGCGTGGAGGAGGAGGAACATGTCATCGCCCGAGGCGTAGCCGCCTTTGGAGTCATGGGAGGCGAACAGGTCTCGGTCAAACGCCATGCCGGCCCCATTGGCCATGGTGGGCATTCCCATAATGGCCGAGCCGGCCGTGACGACTTGGAGGCACACGAACTCCATCTCCACCATCGCGCCCCAAAGCCCGCCATTCCCCTCCATCATCACGGGCAGCAAGAGCAGGAAGCCTCCTTTCGCCGGGGCGGCCCGCCGCACGGCGTCTACACACCCGCCGCCAAAGGCGCAATCGGCATCGGCGCACAAGACAATGCGCGACTTGGCCAACGCCACGCCTTGCGCCTGTGCCATTTTCTTGCCTTTGCGTCCCTCATTCTCCACCAAGCGGACCCCTTTGCGCGCCGATATCGTCTCCTTGAGCCATCGGACGGTCTCCGGCTTGGCGTGGTCTGCCACAAAGATCGCCTCGTCGCCGTCTCGTAAGGCGAGGCTCAGAGTGCCAACGCACTTGCTCAACTCCGCCTCATCCTCATGGCTGACGCACACGATGACCGAGACGGTGGCCGCGCGGTCTCCGCACCGGACTTCTTCGCCACGCTCACTGCGTCGGCTAACGGCCACAGCGCACAAGCCTATGATGATGACATAGGGTGAGAGCATGAGTGCCAACGCCGCGGCACAAAAAATGACGGATGCGCTCATTTGATGATTGCGCGCTCGCCAAGCCGGTCGATGGAGAAGGATCGCTTGACTTCATTGAGGTCGGCCAGTTGCCTCATCTCGTCCTCAATCTCCTCTTCTGGCGCGCCAGCCTCCACCGAGGCGTTGAGCTTCGCCATCAGCGCGTCTATCATCTGCGTCAAGACGCGCATGCGCAACTCGTCAACGGCCCTGGGCACCAGAGTGTCAAGCATCTCGCCCTCGTCTTTCACGACTGAATATTTGCTGTGGATCTTGCTCAGATGCTGTCTGCCGCCCACCGCGCTGGCCACGAAGCTGGCCACGCCGGCATCGTCCATGTCAATGTAGTGCCTCTCATTGATGGCCGATGGGTCGTCCGCGTTGCGGTACTCGTCAATTATCTTGCGCAATATCGGGTCTTGGGCCGTTATTTGGTCGGCATCTAATGCCTCAATGATATATTGCGCCACGGTCGGCTTGCCCTCCGTCTCTTCCATTTTACACTGAGTGTAGGTGACGAAAAAGCGCATCACCTCCCTCATCTCCGTCTCCTGCGGCTGGGCTGTTTCGGGTTTTGGCTGCGGCTGGGCCAGTGGAGTCGTTGTGGCCAGGCCTCGGCTTTGGAGCATAGCCACCTCAGAGGGAGACAAGTCGGGCGGCAGGTCGGCGTCTGGCTGTCTGGCCGCCCTCTCGGCTGCCAGTTGCTCGGCATATTGTCGGCGGCGTTGCTCGGCCACGTCTCTGTCTCGCACCCGCGTGGCGTTGTCCACCAGGCGTTTCTGGAGCGCGCCGTATAGCGTGGCCTCGCTCACGCCCATGGAGCGAGAGCACTCCTTGACGAAAAACTCGCGCTTTATCTGATCCTGCACCTCGGCGATGGAGGCGATGATGGTGTGCGTGGCCTCTGCCTTTTTCAGCGGGTCGCCTCCCGCATTGGTCATGAGCGTTTGCGCCTCGTAGGTGATGAAGTCCACCTCGTGATCCTTGACATAGGCGATGAAATCATCGGCGGAGTGTTTTCGGGAGAAGGAGTCGGGGTCGTCTCCGTCCGGCAGCAGCAAGACTCTGACGTTCATGCCCTCGTGAAGGATCATGTCTATGCCGCGGAGCGAGGCGTGGATTCCGGCCGAGTCTCCGTCATAGAGCACGGTGACGTTGTCGGTATACCTCTTTATGAGCCTTATCTGGCTAGACGTCAGCGCGGTGCCCGATGATGCCACCACATTCGCTATGCCGCTCTGGTGCATGGCTATGACGTCTGTATATCCCTCCACAAGGTAGCATTTGTCTTGCCTGCCGATCTCGGACCTGGCTTGGTATATGCCGTAGAGCGTGTCGCGTTTGTTGTAGAGTTCCGTCTCGGGCGTGTTGAGATATTTCATGCTGACGCCCTTTGTCGCGGCATCCAGCACTCGGCCTCCGAAGCCTATGACCTTGCCCGACGTGTTTTGAATCGGGAACATGACCCGGCCGCGGAAATAGTCATGCTTGTAGCCCGTCTCCGCCTTTGCCGATATGAGTCCCGTCTTTATCAGTGCCTCTTCCTTATACCCGTCTGCCAAGGCTTTGGCCATCAGGCCGTCGCGCTGGTTGAGCGAGTAGCCTAGCCGAAAGGTGGCAATGGTGTCGTCGCGGAATCCGCGGCTTCGCCAGTAGGTCATGCCAAGGGCCTGGCCCTCTTCGGAGTCTCGCAGGTTGGACTCGAACCGCCGCGTGGCGTATTCCATCACGGCGAAGAGAGCGTCTCTCTCCCTGGCGGCTCGCGTCTCTTCTGGCGTGGCCTCCTCGTCTGGCACGCTTATGCCAAACCTTTTGCCCAGGTAGCGCAGCGCGTCGGGGAAAGACATCTTCTCAAGCTCCATTACGAAGCCCACGGCGTTGCCGCTCTTATGGCAGCCGAAGCAGTGGTAGAACCCCTTGGCCTGCGACACGCTGAACGAAGGGGTCTTCTCGCTGTGGAAAGGGCAGCAACCCACGTAGCTGCTGCCGCGCTTGGTCAGCTTGACGTAGTCTCCAATGACACTCACTATGTTGTCATTGGCCGTCTCTATTATCTGTTCTTTTATGAGTGGCGAAATCATGGCCGTATTGCCGCCAATGCGGAAATGAGGAAGAGCCGCCTTCGCCATTGGGACTGGCGGGCGGCTCTCTGTGTTGAGTGTGCGTGGTGTCGGCTTTACCGGCCGTATTCGCCGGAGTTGGTTATCCAGCTCTCAATGTGGTATGGCCCGTCCACTATCTGCTCTTGCACTCTCTCGGCCTCGGATATGCTGCCGAAGTCGGCAAGAACCGCCACGAAGTGGTCTTTGCGGATTCCCACAAAGGCTTCGGAGAAACCTTTGCCCTTCAGGTCTTCCACGCGCCTCAGGGCAGCTTGCTCGTCTTTGTAGCTGCCCACTATGATGTTGTATCTCTTCTTAAGAGGCTGCGCCGCGGAGGGTTGCGCCTTGACGGCGGGTTTGGCCTTCTCAACGTCCGCATTTGCCTTGGTCTCCGGCTTGCGCTCGGCGGCGGGGTCGGCCTTGGCCGGAGCAGGGGCCGGCTGCACTTGTTCCGTGGCCGGGGCCTTGGGCCCGCAGAAGAACTTGTATACCGCGTTGTCCTTGAACAAGACGAAGAGTAGCAGCCATATTATAATGAGCAGAAGCGCAATGGCCATCGTGACCCACAGGCCTTTGTGGCTTTTCTTCTTCTCCTGGGGGGGGGCAGCCTCGGACTCTGGCGTAGGGAACGGGGACTCGGCCGGCTCTTCTGCGATGGGCCGCGGGGCTGTTGACTCGGCAAGCGGCTCGGCGGGCGCGTCATCCGTGTAGTTAGGGTCTTGCTCAAAGACCACGTGGCCTTCCCCGTCGCTGTGGAACGTGCCTATTCCTGACATGGTGACGGTCTGGCCGTCTTGCAGCTGGTTGTTGTACGAGTCCACCGCGTCGCGGATCATCCGTTGAGCCTCCTCCTCGCTTACGCCCGCGTCTTTTTGAATCTCCGCCGCGAGCTTGCCATCGTCGAAATTGAGGTGTTGGTTGAAAGAGAGCGACACTGTGTCTTCCCGCAGGGCCTGAATGCTGCCAAATCTCGGGATTATGACCCTCGGCTCTGCCGAGAGCAGCTTCTTGATGTATTGATCCATGAGAAATTAATACTCTAGACGCAGCCCACCGCGGCATGGCGTGTGGCGTTGGCGGCTATTGCCATGGCGCAAGAGACGCGCGGCAGGCGTGCATAGGGCTGCGCTTGCAAATATAATTCAATTATTGCGAAATCCTAATTTAATTCGCTTCTATGCGGCTGGGGCGCTTTAGGCGGCAAGCGCGGGGCGAACATCGCCAACAATATGAAAATAGCTATATTTGTCTCAAACGCCACATTCATATGAAAGAGAGATACCTGGACCCGAAAGCGGACTTGACGTTCAAGCGCATATTCGGCGAGCATAAAGACTTGGTCATAAGCCTGATAAACGCCCTGGTGCCTCTGCCCGCCGGTTGCGAGGTCGCGAGCGTTGAGTACCTGACCCCGGAGCTCGTGCCTGACATCCCGCTGGCGCGGAACAGCATCGTGGACGTCCGTTGCGCGGATAAGGCCGGACGCCAGTTCCTGGTGGAGATGCAGACGGTGTGGACTCCCGCCTTTATGAAACGCGTGCTGTTCAACACGTCGAAGGCTTTTGTCCGTCAGTTGGACAGGAGCTACGAGTACAACGTCCTCCAGCCCGTCTACGCCCTCTGCCTGGTGGACGGCGTCTTCCTCCCCGACCTGCCAGACGAGTGCATACACAACTACAGCATCTCCCACGAGCGCCATTCAGACAAGCGTCTTGACGGCATCCATATGACGTTCGTGGAGCTGCCCAAGTTCCACCCCTCGAGCTCCACGGAGAAGCGTATGGCCGTCCTTTGGCTTCGTTTCCTGACGGAGATAGACGAAGACACGTCCGAGGCTCCGGTGGAGCTGGAACGCAACCCTCTGATAAGCAAGGCTCTTGGCGTGGTTCGTATGGCCTCGTTCTCCAAGGGCGAGCTCCTGGCCTATGACGACTTCTGGGATGCCGTCCGCTCGGAGCGCACCCTCATCTCCGAGGCCACCCAAATCGGCAGCCGCCGTGGCTATGAAGAGGGCAAGGCCGAGGGCAAGGCGGAAGGAATAAAAGAGGGCAAGGCGGAAGGAATAAAAGAGGGCAAAGAAGAGGGTGAGGCAAGCGCCAAGGCGAGCATCGCCAGAATGATGCTTGAGGCCGGCGAGACCGTGGAGAAGGTCATGGCCTATACTGGAATGGACAGGGAGGCGGTGAAGGCGTTTAAAGGGGTATAATTCCTCAATAACGAAAAAGCGCGGCGTCAATGGCATAGGATCATTGACGCCGCGCCTGCTTTTTGCCCAAATTAGACTTCTTGAGGCGCGCCTCGCCCCACGGAGAAATAGCTCGTGAACGGGTGCGAGAAGTAGAAGCCACAGACGGATGACGCGGGTTCCATCATAAGCTCTTTGTTCAAACGCATGGGAATGCTGTCCTCAACGCCCATCACGTCGAAGAGGACGCGTTTATGGCCGTGATCGGGCGAGATGGGGTAGCCGATGGCTGGGCGTATGCCTTGGTAGTGGCCTTTGAGAATTTCCGCAGGGTCGCATTTCTCATCTGGCGCATAGCCCCACATCCGTGTCCGCACCTTGTAGTGCAACCATTCTGAAAGTGCTTCCACCAGGCGGTCCGCCAAGAGCTGATACATGATGGCTGAGTAGTCGTCGCCTTCGGCTTTCAGCTTATCCGTCCGCTCCTTGAGTCCGACTCCCGATGTCGCGGCGAAGAGCCCAAGATGGTCGGTGTAGCCGGCTGGGGCTATGTAGTCGGCCAAGGAGAGCGTGCAGCCATCGGCATTGACGGACAGTTGGCGCATAAATTGGAATCGGGCAAACTCTCGGCCTCGCTCTTCGTCGGCGTAGATGGCCACGGTGTCTTCTCCGACGCTGTTGGCGGGGAACAGGCCAACGATGGCGTGCGCCTCTGTCATGTGCGCGTCAATTAGTCTCTTGAGATGCTCCCGAGCGTCGGCGGCAAGGCGCAAAGCCTCTTCCGCTTTCGCCTCATCTTCTGTGGAGAAGCCTCTAAGCCACCTCTTGCGCTCTTCTTTAGACGTCAGCGTGGCCGCCTCGGCGTATTGCCCTCCTATCTTCCATGCGTTGAAGAACATACGCCAGTTGACAAACGGGGTCAGCTCCGCCAGAGGCACCTTGTGCAAGACCGATATGCCAGGGGCGGACGGCTTGGTGAATGACGTTGACGCCCAGTCGGCCTTGAAGGTGCGGCTGCGCGCCTCGGCAAGGGTCAATGTCTCTGGTTTGGCTGCCGCGTTTTCTTTGCGTAGCCGCTCCTGGTCGGCTTTTAGCCCCGCAAGGTATCTCTCATCGTGCGACAAGATGGCGTTGAGGACGTAGGCGTTTTGAGACGCGTCTTTGACGTATATGACTGGCCCACTGTAACATGGTGCTATCTTTACTGCCGTGTGGACGGCCGATGTGGTGGCCCCGCCTATCATGACGGGTATCTTGAGACCTTTGGCCTCGAGGGCCTTTACCACGGCTATCATCTCGTCTAGGGATGGCGTGATGAGCCCGCTGAGGCCTATGGCGTCGGCGTGTTCGCTTATGGCCGCCTCCACAATCTTGTCGGTCTCAACCATCACGCCAAGGTCTATGATCTCAAAATTGTTGCACGCAAGGACCACGCACACAATGTTTTTGCCAATGTCGTGGACGTCGCCTTTCACCGTGGCCATAATGACGCGCCCGGCCGACGTGCCCTCCTGCCCTGCCGCGCGTTTTTCCTCTTGAATGATGGGCTGGAGAATTTCCACCGCACGTTTCATGACGCGCGCCGTCTTGACCACCTGTGGCAGGAACATCTTGCCCTGCCCGAAGAGCTCCCCCACCTGGTTCATGCCGTCCATCAGTGGTTTCTCAATTATGTCCAGGGCGCGGGGGTAGAGGGGGCGCGCCTCGGCCAGGTCTTCTTCCAGATGCTCCGTGACGCCTTTCCGCAGTGCATATTGCAGCCTCTCCGCCACAGGCAGCTTGCGCCACTCGTCATTTGCCGCGTGAGCGGGACCGCCCTTGCCGGCCTTGAACTGCTCGGCCGCGGAGAGCATAATGTCCGTGGCGTCGGGACGGCGGTTGAGCACCAGGTCTTCTATCTTGTCTCGCAAGTCTGGCTCAATGTCTTCATAGGCAATCATGGCGGCCGGGTTCACGATGCCCATGTCCATGCCCTTGGCCACGGCGTAGTGCAGGAAGACGGAGTGCATGCTCTCCCTCACGTGGGTGTTTCCGCGAAATGAGAAGGAGAGGTTGGATATGCCTCCGCTTATCTTGGCGTGGGGCAGGTTAGCCTTGATCCACTCCACGGTGCGGATGAAGTCCACGGCGTAGCCGTCATGCTCCGGCAGGCCTGTGGCTATGGCCAAGACGTTGGGGTCGAAGATTATGTCCGCCGGCTCGAAGTTGAGCCTCTCGGTCAGCAGTTTGTAGGCGCGGGAGCATATCTCCGTGCGGCGCTCGAAGCACGTGGCCTGCCCCACCTCGTCGAACGCCATCACGACGACCGCCGCGCCGTAGCTCTGGATTATGGCCGCCTCGCGGAGGAACTCCTCCTCACCCTTCTTGAGGCTTATCGAGTTCACTATGGCTTTGCCTTGGAGGCATTTGAGTCCGGCCTCTATGACCTCCCACTTTGAAGAGTCTATCATGACCGGCAGCCGCGCCACGTCGGGCTCCGCCGCCATGAGGTTGAGAAACGTGGTCATCTCGGCGGCGGCGTCAAGCATGGCGTCGTCCATATTGACGTCTATTATGTCCGCGCCGGCCTCCACCTCGGAGCGGGCGATGTCCAGGGCCTCGTCATATTTCTTCTCGTTTATGAGGCGCAGGAACTTGCGCGAGCCGGCCACGTTGGTGCGCTCGCCCACTTTGTAGAACGGCTTGACGCTCTTTGACACCACCTCGCCGTCTATGCCCGAGAGGCGCATCTCGTGGTCGGGCGGCGCGGGTCGGTGTACTTTATAGTTTTTCAGGCGGGCCGCCATTGCCGCTATGTGGGCGGGCGTGGTGCCGCAGCATCCGCCGAGGATGTTGACTATGCCTTGGTCCAGGAAGTCTTGCACCTTGGCGGCCATGACGTCTGGAGTCTCGTCATATTCGCCGAACTGGTTGGGCAAGCCCGCGTTGGGGTAGGCGCTCACGTAGAACGGGCTCTTGCGGCCAATCTCTGTGAGGTAGGGCATCATGTCATGCGCGCCAAACGAGCAGTTGAGGCCGAAAGTGAGGAGGTCGATGTGTGAGACTGAATATAGGAACGCGTCTAGTGTCTGGCCGGAGAGGATTCGCCCGCTCTTGTCCGCCACGGTGGCCGAGACCATGACGGGGAAGCTCTCCAGGCCGCGGGCTTTGAGCTCCTGCTCAATGGCGTAGAGGGCGGCCTTGGCGTTAAGTCCGTCGAATATGGTCTCGACGAGGAATATGTCCACGCCGCCGTCCAGCAGGCCGCGGGCCTGCTCCGTGTAGGCTGTGACGAGCTGGTCGAACGTGATGGCGCGGAACCCCGGGTTGTTGACGTCGGGGGACATGGAGGCCGTCTTGTTGGTCGGGCCCATGGAGCCGGCCACGAAGCGGGGCTTCTCGTCGGTCGAGAATTGGAGGGCCATCTCTTTGGCGTTGCGGGCTGCTGCCGCGTTGATGTCATAGACGGCGGCCTCGAGCTGATAGTCGGCCTGAGAGATGGAGGTGGCGTTGAATGAGTTGGTCTCTATGATGTCCGCCCCGGCCTCCAGATATTGTCGGTGGATGTCTTTTATCACGTCTGGCCTCGTGAGGGACAGCACGTCGTTGTCCCCCTTGAGCGGGCACGGGTGATTGGCAAAGAGCGAGCCCCGGAAGTCGGCCTCGGAGAGCCCTACTTTTTGAATTAGGCTGCCCATTGCGCCATCGAGGAGCAGGATGCGGTCGCGCAGGAGCGGGCGTATGAGCTGGTATCTGTGCTTCATCGTGAAGATGGTTGTTTTTTCTTCTGGAGCGGCAAAGATAGGGAGTTCGTGCCACAAATGAGTCTCGCTACGCCGGTTTGCCCATCATTTTGCCACATAGGAAGCCGCCAGGCGGGGGAGTCTTACACACTCCCTGCCTGGCGGCAAGCGGCTGTCTCGCGCGGGTCTGGCGCCTATTTCACAAGCCTCTTCCCCCCGCCCACGTATATGCCGCGCGGCAGCGAGCGCAAGTCTCCGCCCACGGGGCGGCCCGCAAGGTCGTAGAGCCGCGCGGGAGCGTCTCCATCGGCCTCCGGCTCCCTGATGGCCGTGGCCTTCTCCACGTTGATGGTGATGGGCACGTCCACAGTGCGGCCATTGGAACACACGCTGATGGTGACCGTGGCCTCGCCCGTGGCAATGCCGCGAACGTGGAGCATGCCTCCGGCCACGGTGGCCTCCACCACGCCTTCCGGCCTTATGTCCGCCACGGTCTTGACCATGGAGAAGCCTGAATTGTCGGGGTCGTAGGCAATGCCCGTCAGGTCTATGGCCGTCTCGCCACCGGCCGTCACGCTCTGCGGCTCCACTGGCTGAGCCTCTGGCGACGCGTTGTCTGGGAACACGAAGACGGACGGGAACCAGTAGTGTTCCTCCATGGGATATTCACCCACAAGCTCGCCGCTGCTGGTGTAGCGGCGCACCTCGTAGCTCGTGCTGACGAAGTCTTGGAAGAGCGAGACGTAGGCGTCGTCAGACACGGGGTCCACCCTGAAGCTGGCCCCGTAAATTTGCCAGCCTTCGGAGCTGAAGTCGAGGAAAAGCTCCGTCACGCCTGTGTCGATGTCGTATTTGTAAATCTGGCTGCTTTGAAAGAACTCTGTGACGATCCAGTATATCACATTGTTCCGTGCGCTGGCGCAGAGGCCGTCTGGCGTCCATGCCCCCCATGATTGGCTGGGGCCGCTCACTGGCAGGTCAATCTCCTCAAAGTCGAATGTGCGCGGGTTTATTTTCAGCAAGGTCTGCGCCGTCGCTCCCATGAACTCAGTGGAGGCCACGTTGGCCCAGATGTAGCCGTCCTTGCTTTGGCACAAGGTGCTAGGCAGCATTCCTTCGGTGTCGTAGGTGCTCGGCTTGATGGTCTTTACGATCCTGTCCGTGGCGGGGTCTATGACCAGGATTCCCTCAGACTGGTGGCAGGCCAAGACGGCGCTTTCCGTGCGGAGCATGGCGCCGCTCTGTCCGTAGTACAGTCTGCCGTAGTCGTCTGTGTTGGGGTTCTCTGTCCCCTCGATGACTTTCTCGAACGCCATATTGTCCAGGTTCAGCACGCAGATGCCGTTAGAGGTGGAGACGTAGCCCTTGTGCTCATTCACGCCCACGAAGCTGCGCCCGTCGCCGCCGCCGGGCAGCTCCTCAAATTTGTTCAATATTTTGAGAGAAGGCCAGTGGAACACAGAGAGCCGCCCGCCCGTCACGTCCGCGCCGCCGTCTTTGGGTTGCTTGCTGGTCACGTAGAATCGGTCTCCGTAGATCACGCCAATCGGGGCGGTGCAGCCAAGTTGAATGTCGCTGCCGTTGACGGCTTGAATGACGCGGTAGGTGAACGTGCCGTCTGACGACAGGTGGTTGACCGTGCTGTTATTGTGGCCAAACCAGTCTTCGTTGACAATGAGGC
The DNA here is from genome assembly GCA_934699135.1 of uncultured Bacteroidales bacterium. Lineage (GTDB taxonomy): Bacteria > Bacteroidota > Bacteroidia > Bacteroidales > Marinilabiliaceae > W3P20-009. Next base: position 101,217 of record CAKUVM010000001.1, on the reverse strand, counting down.
ACCCGTCGGTAAAGTCGGGAATGTCTTGCGCCGCAGCGCTCCCGACAAGGCACAGTACGCTCAAAAGAGCAGTAACTTTTTGCTTCATCAAAATATTGTTTTAAAGGTAGTTATAAAAGTAGATTGTTCTTAGTCTGTCAGTGACAGGTCAAATGCGGAGCCCACCTCTGTGCTGGTCTCGCCGAGCCAGCCGCAGTCTTGGTTCTGTCCCGTGTAGACCCTTATGAAATCCACGCCGGGGAGGCTGACGCTGTTACCCTCAGAGTCCACGGCCCAGTCGATGTCGAAGCTGCAGAGGTCTTTTTTCGTGTTGGGGTGGTTGTCAACGTACCCCCACCCGAAAGAGTAAAGGACGTAGTAGCGCCCCACGCCGCTTTCGTCCACGGCTGTGGAGAGGAGCTTTGAGCCGGAGAAGGACATCTCGTCTTCCGCTATCCAGGCCGGGTAGTAGTCTTGGGCGTGGTATGAGTTTTTCCTGACGTAGCCCTCGCCGCCCTGGTTGTCCGTCCAGCGGATATATTTGGAGTCGGTCACGTAGGCCTGCTTGTCTGGCTCGGGTGTGTGGTCTGTGGGCCTGTGGTACGTTATCTTGTAGCCGTGGAGGCAGCTGTCGGGGTGTGAGTATGCGCTGCCGGCCAGTTCATACCATGGGTCGTCCGGCAACCCGTTCATGTTTGCGTCTAGTGACACCATGACAATGCCCGGCTCGCAACTCCCGCCCAGTTTGGCCCCATATTCGGGTCGGTCGGAGTAGAAAGCGTTGCCGTTTATGCGGAAGTCTTTCTGTCCGTGGCGGTTGGCCACGGTGTGGTCGAACCCGAACGTGACGTAGCCGCCATAGGCTCCGAGGGTTATTATCTCGTCGTTCGCCATGCACTCGCCGGCCTTGGCGGCCATGTCGGCTCCCGTGTCGCCCTCGTCATATCGGGGCAGCATGTTGACGAACTGCCCCGGCGCGGGCCTATACTCGTAGCAGATGGCCGTGGTGGGGCTGTATGCCTCGGCCTCGCCCGTGCCGACCACGGCAAAGGTCTTGACCTGTTGTCGCCCGTCCAATGCCGTCAGGCTCAGGCGTAGGCGAGTCACCTCGCCCACGGCCGATGGCACCACAATGCACGTCCGCCCACGCGACACTTCCTCATACGTGCCGTCTGCCCCCTCTTTCTCCCACAGGTAGGCGCGCGCCGCGCACCCGGCGTCGACAAGGGCTTTTTGCAGGCGCGGGGAGCTGAGTGTGGCGTCGGCGCCCGCCGTGTCGGGGGGCGTGTCGGGGGTTGTGGTTGTCGTGTCTTGCGGCGGCGTGGGGGGTGTGATGTCAAAAGAGGGGCGCGTGCGCAAGAAGGCCATATGGGCCGGGATGTCTCCCGTGCGGACGCGCCATTTGCGCTTGCCGTGTCGGTCATAGCATATCAGCCAGCCGCTCGAGACGTAGTTCTTGGCGTCGGTGACGTAGATGTCTCCGCTCACGGGATGGACGGCGATGCCGTACGGGATCTCGATGTCGGCCTCTGTGCCGTCTGTTATGAAGTTGCGAGACACAATGCGCTTGGTGCGGGTGTCTATGATGCCGTATGTCACCGTGTTGCGCTGCTCATAGTTGCTCCACTCCACGCTGTAGAGGTAGAGGGAGTCTCCGCATATCGTCATGTTGGAGCAGGCTATGTTCATGGTGTCGGCCAGCCGCATCTGCCCGTCGGCGCCTCGCTCCAAAGTGTAGAGGTTCGACGCCACGTCTTCATAATTGCCGCGAGACGAGACCCACAGTCGCCCGTGGCTGTCTTTTTTGAGCCGATGCAGGTTTATGCCCACGTCTATTCGCCTCACCTCCGTCATCGTGGCCCGGTCTATCACCGACACGGTGCGCTCATAGTCCGGCACCATATACCCGCCGGAGTTGGCCACGTATATGTTGCCGTCGTCCATAATCTCAAGCTCGTCTGGCTGATAGCCTACGCCGCATGTGGCCTCTACCTGGAGCGAGGCCGTGTCCACCTGATACACTGCGCCTTTCACGGCGTCTCCTTTGTTGAGCGAGACCGGGCCCACGTAGCTGGAGACGTAGGCCTTGCCGTCCGCGAAGCGGACGTATCGGCAGTTTGGGATGTTCACTTGCCCAATGCGCGCCCCCGTGCGGGCGTCCAGCACCTCCACTTTGTTTGAGCAGTTTATTACCAAGTAGAGGCGCGAGCCGTATATCTGGATGTCGTTGCCCACGTCGCCCAACTCTTTCACCACGTTTGGGTTGCGCTCCGCGTATATGTTGCGGAAATATGTGCCGGAGGCGAAGTCCAGATAGTCCAGCGAGCTCTTGTTGCTGCCCATGTTGCCCTCGTTGAGCAGGTATAGGCCGCAGACGTCGGCCACCACTCCTGTGGTGTCTTCCGTCTCCTCCTCGATGGTTGGCACAATGTAGTCCACGTCGCGGCATGAGGGCTGCGACACCAAGAGGGTCGCAGCCGTAAGCGCCGCGGCCGCGTGGCGGAGGGCTGTCGCCCTTTGTGGTGTTTTCATGCTCTCAGAGTGTGTATCGGGCTGTGACGCGGACGTTGCGCCCCGGCATTGGGTAGTTGATTATCACGTCGTAGTCTTGGTCCAGCAGGTTGTTGACCTCCACTTGCAGGCGGATGACGCCCGCCCCGCGGGGCAGGGTTATGTCGCGCAGGGCGGAGATGTCTGTCGTGTACCACGGCTGGACGTAGTTGTAGACAATGTTCTCTTGCTGGCAATATCTCTCGCCCGTGTAGATGAATGAGCAGTCCAACCCCCACTCCCCCCACTGTGAGAGGAGCGCGGCGGAGCCGCTGTGGCGAGCCACATATGGTATTTGGTCGCGATAGAAGCTGTCGTCGCGGCTCGTCACGTCCAGGGCCTGCTGGAATGTATATTGCGCCTTGGCGGTCAGTGTCAGCCGCCCGGCGGGGCTGAGCGTGGCGGAGGCCGAGACGTCTAGCCCCTTAATCTCCACGCGCCCCAGGTTAATCATCGTCCATCGGAACTGTGCCCCTTTGGGGTAGGCCACAATCTTGTCTTTCACAATGTTGTAATATGCGTCGGCCTTAATTTCCAGGGCTTGCAGCCAAGAGCCGGTCTTGTGGGAGAGGACGGCCCCGGCGTCATATTGGATGGTGCTCTCGGGGTTGAGCTTCGAGTTCCCTATGTCGGCATAGTAGAGGTCGTTGAACGTGGGCATCCTGAAGCTCTTCTTGGCAAACGCCCTTAGCGTCACTGGGCCTGCCGCCGGCCTGTAAGACAGTGCGGCGGCGGGCGTCAGCACCCTCTTGTCGGCCGGCGCGGCGGTGCGGACTGTGTGGTCGGTCACGTAGGTCAGCACCGCGCTGGCCTGCGCCCTAAAGTCGCCGACGCTCAGGCTTGTGGCTGCGGACGCCATCACGGTCCACCGCGTCGGCTCTGCGAACCCGTAGAGGTCGGCCGTCATTGTGTTCCACTGCGCGTCGGCAGAGAGGCTCGCGGCCCACGTGGGGCAGATGCTGACAAGGTTGGCGGCGGAGAGGTAGGCCTCCTGCTGGTAGTAGTGGTTGTCTATGGTCACGACGGAGGTGTCGCGGTTCTCGTAGTGAGTGCGATATGATGCGTATTTGGCCAGGGCGCGCAGGGCGTAGCGCCCCTTGGGCGTCAGCGTCAGCGTGCCTTGCGCGAAGCTGTTGTTGTCTTCAATCCTCTCGCCGCGCCGCCACACGTTGTTGACAATGGCGCCCGGCACGCCGCGGTCCGACGTGTAGTTGTATAGCCTCGCGCTCCACTCCGCCGCTCCCGTGCGCCCATATAGCGCCGCCTCCACTCTCGTGGCGTTTATGTCTCCGTTGTGGCGGACTGCCGTGGTGTCGTATACCGTGGCTCCCGTCTGCGGGTTTTGGCGGCGGTATCGGAATGTGTATTCGCCGCTGCTGCGCAGGTGCTCGGCCGAGAACGACGCCGCCACGCGGCCGGACAGCTTCACGTCGGCCGTGGCGGCCGGGTTGATGAGGTCAAACGAGCCTGTCTTGAACGTGAGCCTCACCGCGGCCTGCTTGCCGGGGGCGAACTCAGGGCGGCGCGACCACAAATACACCGTGCCGGCCGTGTTGAAGTCTCTCGCGCTTTGGAAAATGTCGCTTTTCTGGCCGTTGTGGACGGAGATGGACGATATGTTGTCCAACGAGAACATCCCCAGGTCCACCTGCCCGTTTTGCGCATTGCTGAGCTGCACGCCGTCATAGAATACACCCACGTGGTTCGTGCCCATTGAGCGGATGTTGATGGTCTTGATGCCGCCGACGCCGCCATAGTCCTTGATTTGGACACCGGCGAAAAAACGGAGGGCGTCGGCCACGGTGCGGCTGTTGAGGCGCGTCAGCTCCTCGCCCTGCAGTTTTTGGCTGGGTATGGTCTCTTGGAAACTGGGGGGCGCCGCCACTGTCACCTCGGCAATGCTGTGGACGGAGTCGGTCAAGGCCGTCTGCGCCGCGCCATTGGCCGCCAAGAGAGGAAGGGCCGCGACCCATGCCAGACGGCAGTACAGGGCGCGGCCCAAGGTGTGGTGAAATGGAGTCGTTCTCACGCTGTCGCCGACGCGGGCTATTTGGTCACGTTGCGGGTGAAGGAGAGGTCGTCAAGGGCAATGTAGGCCGGGACGTTCAGGCCATAGGCGCCGCGGAGATCCTCGCTCCCGTCAAATGTCACCTCAATCTTGGTCACCTCGCCGAGCTGCTTGAGATCCACGGCCGTCCATGTGGTCATCAGGCATCGGCTCGCGCCGCGCCAGTCGCCCGGGTATGCGGTCACGCTGCCGGCCTTCTCCTCTCCGTTGTAGCCCGTGAAAGTCACGCTGAAGAAGCCTCCCTGCTTCAGTTTCACGGCGTCGCCATACATGCCGCCGTCATTGCCGTCGCGGAGGGCGAGGGCTGCGTAGGTGTTGAGTGACAGGTAGACCTTGTTCGGGCTGAAAGAGGTCACTTTTTTGTCATTCTCGGCAAGTTCAATAATCGCGCCTTCGCCGGAATACTCTGAGTAGTAGCAATAGCCGAACTGGCGCGAGCCGTTGTTGCCGCCTGTGCCGAAGACGCTGGCATCGTTAAGATAGCCGGCCGTCACGGTGTCGGTCTTCAGGCTGATGCCGAAATAGCTGCCCCAGGTGCTGTGGCTGTTCTTGAATGCGACGACGCCGTCGTAGACGTAGGTCGTGGTGTCCACGTAGCCACTTTTGCCCAGCTCCACGTCTTCAAAGGTCACTAGGTCGGTCCATTCGGGGTCGTTGTCATCATCGTCACAAGACGTGAAGACTGCCGCCGTGGCACAGAGGCCGAGCGCGAAAAGAAGTTGCTTCTTCATGTTTTCTGATAGTTTATGTTTCGGTTTTCTCTTCAAAATGGGGCGCGGGAGTCTCTCGCCGGCCGTGTGGGGTGGCGTCTTGTCTCTTTTTGTTGGGGCTAAGAATGTGGGAGTGAGGGGGAGTGTGTGGCGGTGGGAATGGCTGAGGCTGCCGACGACAAGCGCGCCCGGGGCGTGCTGACACCCCCGGGCTGCTGGCGGCTATGGCCACGGCGCAAGTCCCAATCCGCGAGGACGGCTCCGCTCTCCCCTGACTCTTGCCGCGCCGCCCTCGTCACATTCCCGTCTGCGTTGGGCGGGTGTGGCTTGTGGGCCGGCAAAAAGAGAGGACACGAAAGAATTTGGCAGGTCTTCTGGCTCGCCAATCTCACCAAGGGCGCCTTCTCGCGCGTCTTCGCCGCGCTCTCCCCATTGGGGTGGGGCGGCATAGCGCAATGGCTGTTGCCCTGTGGCGTGGCCCGGGCGTCGCGCCTTGCGTGGCGTGGCGGGCCGTTGGCACACAGCAGCGGGACTGTCCGAGATTCTCACTCGGTTCCCTTTTAATCCCGTCGCGGTCGCCCACGTCTTGGGCTGGAATGCGTCGCGGACGGAAACCAAAATCACGCGAAGCTAAGAATATGGGGCGAGCTTCCGTGTGAGATAAATATTTATTTGCATATATTTACCATGTGCGGCATCGTGTGCTTACGGCTTCCGGCCCCCACGCCCAATGCCAACGAGCCGAGAAAGGCAAAAATTAACCACGTATATTAACAACTAAAAATTCAGGAAATATGTCCAGCTCAATCTTTTGGATTGTGCCGCTCAGTTCCGCCGTGGCGTTGCTCTTCGCCTGGCTGTTCTATCGCGGCATGATGAGAAACAGCGAGGGCACCACGCGCATGGCCGAGATTGCTGGCTATGTGCGCGAGGGTGCCATGGCCTATTTGCGACGCCAATATGGCGTGGTGCTAAAAGTGTTCGTCATCATGGCTTTGCTGCTTGGCGTGCTGGCCTATCTCGGCGTGCAGAACCCCTTTGTGCCAGTGGCGTTCCTCACGGGCGGCTTTTTCTCCGGCCTGTGCGGCTATTTGGGCATGAAGACGGCCACCAACGCCTCGGCCCGCACGGCCAACGGGGCCAGGGAGAGCCTCAACAAGGGCCTCCGCGTGGCGTTTCGCTCAGGCGCTGTCATGGGGCTTGTGGTCGTGGGCTTCGGCTTGCTGGACATCGCGGCGTGGTTCTACATCCTCAACGATCTGGTCTTCACCCCAGAGCATATGGCCAACGGCCTGGATTTCTGCGGCCTGACGTTTGTCCACCCCGGCACCGACTCCCACGCCAAGATGATCGAGATCACGGCCACCATGCTGACCTTTGGCATGGGAGCCTCCACGCAGGCTCTCTTTGCCCGCGTGGGTGGCGGCATATACACCAAGGCGGCCGACGTGGGGGCCGACCTCGTGGGCAAAGTAGAGGCGGGAATCCCGGAAGACGACCCGCGCAACCCCGCCACCATCGCCGACAATGTGGGTGACAACGTGGGAGACGTGGCTGGCATGGGGGCCGACCTCTATGAGAGCTATTGCGGCTCCATCCTCTCCACGGCGGCCCTTGGGGCCGCCATCCCCGCCGTGAGTGACGATAAGCAGCTGCAGCTCATCATAGCCCCCATGGTCGTGGCCGCCATCGGCACGTTGCTCTCCATCTTGGGAGTCTACGCCGTGCGCACCCGCGAGGGGGCGTCTCAGAAAAACCTGCTCCACGCCCTGCTCCTGGGCACGGGCGGAGCCTCGGCCCTCATCCTTGTGGCGGTGGCCGTCATGGCCTCGCTGGAGTGGATCAGCTGGGGGCTTTTCGGCTCTGTCATAGCCGGTCTGTTGGCGGGCGTGGTCATTGGGCAGGGCACCGAATACTTCACGTCTGACGAGTACAGGCCCACGCGCGGCATCGCGGCCCAGACTCAGCAGGGCCCTGCCACCACCATCATTGAGGGCATAGCCGTCGGCATGCAGTCCACGTGGCTGCCCGTCGTCGTCGTGGCCGCCGCCATCATATCGGCCTTTGGCTCGGCCGGCGGTTTTGGCAACTATGCCATGGGCGTCTACGGCATAGGCTTCGCGGCCGTCGGGATGCTCTCCACTCTCGGCGTGACCTTGGCCACCGACGCCTTCGGCCCCATTGCCGACAACGCCGGCGGCAACGCCGAGATGAGCGGTCTGCCGGCCGAAGTGAGGGAGCGCACCGACGCGCTCGATGGGCTTGGCAACACCACGGCCGCCACAGGCAAAGGTTTCGCCATAGGCTCTGCGGCGCTCACCGCCATGGCGCTCTTGGCGGCATATATGGAGGAGGTCAGGATGTGGCTGTCGCGTATGGCGGCCGGAGGCGACGGCTTCCGGCTGGTGGGCGATACGGCCTTCTACGTGGGTCAAACTCCTCCAGAGGGACTGCCCGATGGCGTGAACGCCGTGGCGCTGGCCTCGGCCACCATGAGAGATTTTGTCTCGGCCTATGACTTGTCTGTGTTCAACCCCATGCTGCTCGCGGGCCTTTTCGTTGGCGCCATGATGGCTTTCCTCTTCTGCGCCATGAGCATGAAGGCCGTGGGCCGCGCCGCCTCCAAGATGGTTGACGAGGTGCGCCGCCAGTTTCGCGAGATTGCCGGAATATTGGATGGCGGTGGCACGCCAGACTATGCCCGCTGCGTTGAGATATCCACCAAAGGGGCGCAGCGTGAGATGGTGCTGCCGTCTCTGCTGGCCATAATTGTGCCGGTGGCTGTCGGCCTGCTGTTTGGCGTGGCCGGCGTCATCGGCCTCCTGGCCGGCGGCCTCACGGCGGGTTTCACATTGGCCGTGATGCTCAACAATGCCGGCGGCGCGTGGGACAATGCCAAGAAGTATATCGAGAAAGGAAACTATGGCGGCAAGGGTGGAGACTGTCATAAGGCCGCCGTGGTGGGAGACACCGTGGGCGACCCCTTTAAGGACACCTCCGGCCCTTCTCTCAACATCCTCATCAAGCTCATGTCTATGGTCTCTGTGGTTATGGCGGGCCTCACGATAGCCTGCTCGCTGTTGGGCTAGCCCAATGGCAAAAAAGGAGCCGCGTCAACCTCCCGAGGTTGACGCGGCTCCTTCTGTTTTCGTTTGTCAGCTAGTTACTGAGCGAGAGGCGCGACCTGCGTCCGTCAGCCCGCTCAACCTCCACAATCAGCAGCCCGCGGTGGCTCCCGACATTAAGCGTCACCGTGCCGCCATTTGCCTCGGCCTCGGCCGCCACTACGCCGCCAAGGGTGAACGCCCTGGCCCTTATGAGCGCAGACGTGGTGGACGAGATGATGACGCGGCCACCGTCTCGCCTCATGTCAATGTGGTCTCGCACGCTGAGTTCGGGCAGGGCCGTGTCGCCCGAAGAGGGCGTTATTATGGCCGCCGCTCCGCCCGATGCCAAGAGGTCGAGTTCCAGCTCGGCTTTCTGCCCCGTGCACGTGCGAACGGTGCGGCAGATGCCCTCTTGCCTGTCGTCTTCGTAGGTCGTCACGTCATATTTCTTGCCGCTCTCTAGGAAGTCGAGGCGTAGGCGCAGGCTGCGGGCCGAGTTGGTGGCCGCCCCCACGTACCATGTGTCGCCCTTGCGCCGAGCCATGGCCACGTATTCGCCCACCTCGCCTGCCAAGGGGCGGGTCTCGTCCCACACGGTCGGGACTTTTGAGATGAACTCCAACTGGCTCTCCCTGCCCTCATATTGCCAATGCTTGCCATACCAAAGCACGTGTTGCAATGGGCTGAAAAAGACCACCATTAGCCCTAGCTGCTGGCCGCGCGTGCGCTTGCGGTTTGTCTCCGTTCCCGGCCTGTTGAAGACGAAGGTGAAGTCGGCCGGCCCGCACATGAAGCGCGAGAATGGCAGTCGCATTGCGTGGTCGGCTGCTGGGTTATGCTCGTCGCCGCGGATTCCCTCCACCGTCAGCAGGTTGGGCAGCGTGCGCTCAGTGCCTGTGGGGCGGTAGTTGTCATGCACGTTGACCACCATGTGCCGCTTGGCGGCCTCGCTGATTACGCGATACACCACGCTCATGCCCGATTGCGACAGCCCGTCGACAAACCCCATCTTGACCCCGCTCGCGCCCCAAGACGCATAGGTGTCCAGAGTGTTCTCGACGTCATAGTTGACCCACCCCACGCGGTTGACGTAGAGCAAGATGCCAATCCCGTTGTCTTTGGCGTGGCCTATGACTTGCTCAATGTCCAGAGTGGGGCGCGGCTTGGTCGGTACGGAGCCGGGGTTGCGCTCCTCGCTGTAGCCCAGGCCATACCAGCCGGCGTCTAGCAAGACGTAGGAGAACCCCGTCTTGCGGGCGAAGTCTATCGCCGCCATCACCGAGTCGGTGTGGAAGTCGTTCGTGCCGGCTTCTAGAGACCTGAACACCTTGCCGGGCTTTATCCAGTCGGTGTCATCGGCCGTCTCGGGACAGAGCGAGCGCATGATGTATTTGGCGTCCATAAGCTCCAAGGGGGTGCGTCCCATCATCATGGCTCTCCATGGCGTTATGATGGACTTGGAGGAGAATGACGTGGACTGCAGGAACGTTAGATACCCGCCACTGGAGCTCAGCTTGGCTTGGGCCGCGATGGCCTCGTTGCCCGCCTCGGCCACGCACACAGAGAGTGACGAAGAGGTGGCCAGCAGCGGGCATAACGATGAGAACGTGGAGGTGGAAGGCCTTTCCGTGTAGCCGCTCTCGGCCCCGCTCTCTGTGTAGCACGTCAGCCCGCCAGGAAGTTTCAGATTGGCCATATCCGCCGTCAGTCTGTCGGCCGCCGTCAGCGAGCATCTGTAGCGGTAGGCGAAGCCCTCGTCATAGGCTCTGAAGTCCACGCAGATGGTGTTGCTCCCTTGCTTCAACCTCACAGTCAGTGCCTGATAGTTGTCGGTGTGTTCCGCCCATTCACCCAGGCAGGTGGTCATTGTCCCGTTGTGCGTCTCTACATTGGCCTCTTCCACGCCGTTGCCTGTCAGGCTCGCCCCGCTGGCCAGGGAGATGCCCATTTGGGAGGCGGACGTCACCTCGCGGCCGCGGTAGGCCACAGAAAAGGCCAGCCCGCCATCGGATGACGGACTGACCGTGAGGGACAGCGTCTTGCCCGGCGACTCCACCGTGGTCGGTATGGACTCGGCCACGCAGACCGATGGGAGGCACAGCAAAAGGACTGACGGGAGGGCGCTAAGACTGTTCTTGCACACGGACGGTAAAGTAAAGAGTTAGTCTGTTTGCGTCTGATTTGAGGTCGGCTCCGTAGATGTCCTTGCGCGGTATGAGGATGTCAAGAGTGCGGCATCCGCCCTCGGTGGCATTGCCGAACACCGCGTACGAGTAGAACTGCTGGGAGTTCTTTTGCACGCTGTTGCCTGATGGAATGCGGAATGTTTTGACTGCCTCAAGCCTAAAACTTGAAGACTTGAACCCGGCAAGGGAGGACAGTTTCAAACGAAGAATCACATAGTTGGATGTCTCGCTAAAAAGTTCTCCTGAATTCTCAGCTTGCGTGATGAGCTTCACTTGGCAACCGCGCAGCCATGAGGCATCCACCATACCGTAGCTGTAGGATGTCACGAGAGGGGTGGCGTAGGAACTGGAAAGCGGGAAATTGTACTGCACAGAACCAGACGCATAGACTGGCAGAATACCAGAGTTAGAAGCAGCCATTGGCTGTATACCCTCTTCTTGAAAGAAAATTTCCATAGTTGGCGTGTATTAAAGATTTCATCGCTAAGTTAGCGCTTTTGTTTATAACACGTAACATATATTATGTTTCTTTGAGAGAAACCTCTCCTACTCCACCCTTTTCACCACCCTTGCGGGGTTGCCCACCGCCACGCAGCGCGGCGGGACGTCTTTCACCACCACGCTGCCGGCCCCGATGGAGGCTCCGTCTCCAATGGTCACGCCGGGGCATATCGTCACCCCTCCGCCAATCCACACGTCGTTGCCAATGGTGACGGGCTTGGCCCATTGCACCCATCTGGCGCGCTCCGCGGGGTCTAGCGGGTGGCATGCGGTGTATATCCCCACGTTGGGGCCGATGAAGACGTTGTTGCCTATCGTCACGCGAGCCTCGTCGAGTATGGTCAGGTTGAAGTTGGCGAAGAAATCCTCGCCCACGAAGATGTTGCACCCGTAGTCGCAGCGAAATGGCTGGTTGACTATCAGCCTCTCGCCGGTGCCGCCCAACAGGCTGCGGAGCAGTTTTGTTTGCGACTCGGTGTCGTCCGGCCTCAGGTTGTTGAGCTCATAGATCTTGAGCTTTGTGTCGTTCAGTCTTTCAGGGAAGCAAGGGTCCATGGCGTCATAATGCTTCCCGGCCAGCATTTTTTCCCATTCTGTCATATCCATATCTTGTCTTCTTTAATCAGTTTCACAATGTTTTCCACCGCGTCCTCAATCAGCTCCACCGCCAGCTCAAAGTCGCCCTCGTCTCCATAATATGGGTCTGGGATTGACCTTTGTTCCGGGTGGCGGGTCAGGTAGTCGGCCATGAGGCGCACTTTTGCTTTTTGTCTGTCGGTCGCGGCCAAGGCTCGCAGGTCGCTCACGTTTTGCGCGTCCATGCCCATCACGATGTCGAAGCGGTCAAAGTCTTCCGCCGTCACCTGCCTTGCGCGGTGGCGTATGTCGTAGCCGTGCTTGTCGCCGCACCGCCTCATGCGGATGTCTGGCAGCTGTCCCGCGTGCCACGCCCCGATGCCCGCCGAGTCCACCTCCACGTCCAGCCCCGCGGCCGCGGCTTTGGCCCTCATTATCGCGTCGGCGGCCGGTGAGCGGCAGATGTTGCCGAGGCATACGAACAATATGCTCCGTGTCAATGTCTTCATAAAAAACATATTTTGTGGCAAATGTCGTCAGAAAAGTCGGCGCGTCAAAGCGGGAGAGCTTGGCCAAGGCGTGAATTTCTGTGCCTAACCCTAGCTATGAAAAATATTGCACTTATCCAATTTAATTTTCAGTCCATTAGGCACTACCTTCGCAACTGAAAATCAGAAATAACGAGGCAAAGGACAATGGCGCGCTTCACTCACCTTCATGTGCACTCGCACTACTCTATCCTGGACGGCATGAGCACCGTGCCTGGCATTGTGGACAAGTGTATGGCCAACGGCATGTATTCCGTGGCCCTGACCGACCACGGCGTCATGTACGGCATCAAGGAGTTTCATGACTACGCCGCCAAAGTCAACGGCAAGACGCGCGGCGCCATCAAGGAGCAGGAGGCCATAGCGGCCGATGAGAGCCGCACCCCTGAAGAGCGCGCCGAGGCCAAAGCCAAGGCCGAAGACCTCAAGACAAAGATTTTCAAGCCAATATTCGGCGTTGAGGCCTACTGCGCGCGCCGCTCTCTGCACGACAAAGACAAGACCATCAAGGCAACCGACCCCGAGAGCGGCAAAGAGAGCGTCTTGGACCGCAGCGGCTGGCACCTGATCCTCTTGGCCAAAAACAAGACGGGCTACCTCAACCTCTGCCGCATGGTCTCCGTCTCGTGGATTGACGGTTTCTATGGTAAGCCCCGAATAGACAAGGAGTTGCTGGAGAAGTATCACGAGGGGGTCATATGCTCCTCGGCCTGCCTGGGCGGCGAGATCCCGCAACTCATCATGGCCCGCAAGTTCGATGAGGCGGAGCGCAGCGTGAGGTGGTTCAAAGGCGTGTTCGGAGAAGACTATTACCTTGAGATCCAGCGTCACCCGTGCCTCGGAGACAACCCCGCCCGAGACGTGTGGGAGAGGCAGCAGGAGGTCAATCCCTTCATCTTGGATCTGGCCGAGAAGACGGGCGTGAAAGTGATTTGCACCAACGACTCGCACTTCCTCAACAAAGAGCACGCCGAGGCCCACGAGAGACTCCTGTGCCTCTCCACGGGCAAGCAGATGAACGACCCCAGCCGCCTCTTCTACACCAAGCAGGAGTGGCTCAAGACGCCGGAGGAGATGGAGGCTCTCTTCTCCGACGTGCCGGAGGCACTGGCCAACACCATGGAGGTGGCCGACAAAGTGGAGGAGATCAACCTCAACTCCGACCCCATCATGCCAAAATTCCCCATCCCCGAAGACTTTGGGACGGAGGAGCAATATCGCCAGAAACTCACGGAGAAAGACCTCTTCGACGAGTTTACGCAAGACGAGAAGCACCAGGTGGTCTTGAGCCAAGAGGATGCCGAGAAGAAAATAAAGAAACTCGGGGGCTACGACAAGCTCTACCGCGTTAAGCTGGAGGCCGACTATCTGGCCAAGCTCACTTGGGAGGGGGCACACAAGCGCTATGGCCAGGAGCTGACGCAAGCGCAGGTGGACCAGATAACCTTTGAGCTCCACATCATGAAGACCATGGGTTTCCCTGGCTACTTCCTCATTGTGATGGACTTCATACGCGCCGCCCGCGAGGAGCTAGACGTCTGGGTGGGGCCCGGGCGTGGCTCGGCCGCGGGCTCCGTGGTGGCTTATTGCCTGGGCATCACGGACATCGACCCGATGAAATATGACCTCCTTTTCGAGCGTTTCCTCAACCCAGACCGTATCTCACTCCCCGATATTGATACCGACTTTGCCGATGACGGCCGCCAGAGGGTCATTGAGTGGGTCACGCAGAAATATGGCGGCGAGGCCGTGGCCCACATCATCACCTTCGGCACCATGGCCACCAAGTCGTCGGTGTCTGACGTAGGCCGAGTGCAAAACATCCCCCTGCAGATGGTCAGGGAGATGACGAGCCTCATCCCGGACAAGTTCTCCGATGACATGGCCGACCCCAAGACAAAAAAAGTCCCCAAGGTCAATCTCAAAAACTGCTTCAAGCTCATCCCCGCCATGCAGCAAGCTCTCAATGGCCCCGACGAGGGCGTGGCCTCCATGCTGCGCTACGCCGGCGAGCTTGAGGGCACCGTGCGCCAGACGGGCGTGCACGCCTGCGGCATCATCATCGGCGCCGACGACCTCAAAAAATTCGCGCCCATAACCGTGGTTGAAGACAAGACCACGGGCTTCAAGATGCAGGCGACGCAATATGACGGCCACTACGTTGAGAGCGTCGGCCTCATCAAGATGGACTTCCTCGGCCTCATCAACCTCCGCATCATGAAAGATGCGGTGAAAAACATCAAGGCCCATACGGGAGAGGATGTCGACATCTTCAAGGTGCCAATTGACGACCCCGAGGTCTACAAGCTCTACGCCGAGGGCCGCACCATGGGCATCTTCCAGTTCGAGAGCCCCGGAATGCAGAAATATCTCAAAGAGCTGCAGCCGACGGTCTTTGAAGACCTCATTGCCATGAACGCGCTCTACCGCCCGGGCCCAATGGACTACATCCCGCAGTTCATCAACCGCAAGCAGGGGCGGGAGCCCATCACCTACGACTTGCCGTGTATGGAGAAGTATCTCAAAGACACATACGGCGTCACGGTATATCAAGAGCAGGTGATGCTCCTGAGCCGCCTCCTTGCCAACTTCACACGCGGCGAGAGCGACAAGCTGCGTAAGGCCATGGGCAAGAAACAGATTGCCGTGCTGAACGAGCTCAAGCCCAAGTTCATCAACCAGGGCATGGGCAACGGACACCCGGCCGACAAGCTGGAGAAAATATGGGCCGACTGGGAGAAATTCGCCTCCTACGCCTTCAATAAGTCTCACGCCACGTGCTATTCGTGGGTGTCTTACCAGACGGCGTATCTCAAGACGCACTACCCGGCCGAATATATGGCCGCGCTGCTCACAAGCTGCAAAGACACCATCTCAGAGGTGTCTAAATATATGGACGAGTGCAAGCGCATGGGCCTCAAGGTGATGGGACCCGATGTCAATAACTCCGTCCTCAACTTTGGCGTGAGCCACGATGGGGCCGTGGTCTTTGGCCTAGGCGGCGTCAAGGGCGTGGGCAACGGCGCCGTGGAGGCCATTGTCTCCGAGAGGGAGAAAAACGGCCCCTACGCCTCGATATACGACTTCGTGGAGAGGGTGGACCTGACGGCCTGCAACCGCAAGACCATTGAGAGCCTGGCCCTGGCGGGGGCTTTTGACAACCTTGGAGACGTGCGCCGAGAGCAGTTCTTCTGCCAAAACAAGGAGGGCCTCTCTGGCAGCGAGATTTTGTTGCGCTATGGCACCGACTTCCAAAATGACAAGCGCAGCGGCCAGGCCTCGCTCTTCGGGGATATCCTCGACGTGGCCATTGCCAAGCCGTCGTTGCCCGACGTGATCAACTCGTGGAGCGACCTTGAGAGACTCAACCGCGAGAAGGAGATGGTGGGCATATATCTCTCCGCCCACCCGCTAGACTCCTACGCCTTCGTCTTCCGCTACATTGTCAACACCCCGATGGCCAACATGAAGGAGGAGAATTTCCAATCGTTCCTGGGCAAGACCATCGTCTGCGCCGGCGTTGTCAAGGAGATAAAGACGGGGCTGACGCGCGCCAAGAACAACCCCTACCTCATCGCCAAGGTGGAGGACACAAGCGGCGTGGGCGAGATTCCGCTTTTCGGTGACGACTACGTGAGCTACTCGCCCTATTTCATGACGCCAAGCTCATTCGTGTGCATCACCATGAAGTTTGAGCCTCCCAAATATGAGAGGCCAGACGCCAGGGTCTTCCGCAGAATTGCCAAAGTGGAGTTCCTCTCCGACGTGCTCAAGCACGGTATGATAAAAAACGTCACATTCTCCATAAACCTAGACAAACTGACAATGCCGATGATAGACGTCTTGTCCGAAGTCCTCATAGCCAACAAGAACAAGCCGGTGAACCCGCGGCCGGACATGCCGCCCATTGTGCCGGTGCGCTTCCACATCATAGACCGCAACAAGCGCATCGACGTCACCCTGCCGTCAAACAGCTACAGCGTGGAGCTCGGCCCCAAGGTCATGAAGATGGTGGATGCCACGGAGGGAGACATTGTCATGTCTGTCAGTGAGAAATGAGCAAGACTAGAGGAGGCAAGAGGGGCGTGAGCCTCTGGGTTGGCGTGGCTTTCTTTTGGGGTGTCATTGCCGCGCTGGGCGTCGTTGCCGCGCTGTGCCCGCCAGCGGTGAACGTGGCGGGGCTTACGGTGCGCCTGCCGCAGGCTTCGTCGGTCATAGGGACTGCCGCGGGGACGTTGATTTCTGTTGAGGATCAGCTAGATGCCGTTGAAAACGCCATGCGGCTCAAGGCCGACAGCGCGGCGCGGTCGGCTCGAGAAGCCAGGGCCGACAGCGTGGCGAGGACCGAAGACATCTTCCGGAGCAGCGCAGGCTCGCTACGTTTCCCAAAGGGCGATTTTTCATACCTTTTCCCAGTCTTCCGCGCCATGCGCGGCGGAGAGGCCGTGAGCGTCTTCCACTATGGCGACTCGCAGATTGAGGGCGACCGCATCACGCACCTGGTGCGAGACAGCCTCCAGGCGCTCTTTGGCGGCAAAGGGCCCGGAGTGTTGCCGCTGTGGCAGCCCATACCGTCGCGCACTGTGAGCCAAAGCCTGTCAGACAGCGTGGCCACGTTCTACGCCGCGGGCATGATGGGGCGCCGGGCCTCGCACAACCGCTACGGAGCCTTGGCGCAGATGGCGGAGCTGAGGGGGCAAGACGTGACGCTCTCCGTTGAGGGGCGCGGCCGCGGGGGCTACCGTCAGGTGACGGCTTTTGTGGGCAATGTGGAAGACACTCTCACAATGTCCATTGACACACTCGTGCGCATGGTGCCGCCTTCTGACGGCCTGCGGGTTGTCAAGTGGCAGTTGCCCTCGTGCTCGGCCTTCAGGCTGAGGCTCTGCGGCCGCGCCGACGTCTACGGCGTCGATGTCTCTGCGGGTCGTGGCGTGAGCGTCACCAATGTGCCAATGCGCGGGGCAGACGGTCTCTTCCTGGGGCGGGCCGACGCCACGCTCATGGCCGCGATGATGCGGAGCCTCAACACCCGCCTGGTCTTGATGGAGTTTGGCGGCAACGCCCTGCCTATGCTCTCCGATTCGGCCGGCGTGGAGCGATATTCGGCCGCCATTGGCCAACAAATTGACAAGATGAAGGCCATATGCCCCGCGGCCCGAATCATTTTCATTGGCCCTGCAGACATGTCGGTCAAGGTGGACGGTGAGCTGCAGACCCACCCTATGCTGCCCTACCTCACCGAGGCTCTGGAGGCGGTGTGCGACACCCGCGGCGTGGCTTTTTGGGATATGTATGACGTCATGGGCGGGCGCAACTCTATGTTGGCGTGGGTGGAGCATCAGCCGCCCTTGGCTGGCACGGACTACGTCCACTTCACCACCCGCGGGGCCAATAAGATTGCGGAAGTGCTGTGGCGAGCCATCCGCATGAGCTATGACTATATGCTGATGGTTGGAAGACAAAAAGCTGACAACCAAAACAATGACTAAGAAAACATCATTACGCTTCGCGGCCGTGACTCTCTGCCTGACCGTGAACGCGGGCAGCCTGGCGCAGCCGCAACCAGAGGCTGAGGTGGACGAGGTGGACGCCGTGCAGACGCTTATGTCCGCCGCCCCGGCGGATACGCTTCCGCTCCCACTTGGCGGCCTGGAGGCTCTTTTGCCGCCGTGCGCGAGGCCCGATTCCAACTTCATCACCTTGCCCGGAGGGAAGTCTGAGGCCATGAGCCTCTTCATAGACAAAATGGACTCCGTACTCCTCTTGGGACGCGGACGCGTGAGCATACTCCAGATAGGGGGCTCGCACATCCAGGCCGACATGTATACCGAGGTCTTCCGTCAGCGGCTGGACTCCCTCAACGGCGGCCTGAGGCCGGCCCGCGGCTTCATCTTCCCGTTCAGCGTGGCCAAGACCAACAACCCGCCGGGCTATAAGGTGCGCCGCGGGGGCGAGTGGCAAATGGCCCGATGCTCCGTGCGCAAGCCCCGACCGGCCCTTGGAGTGAGCGGCATCACGGTGTTCACTGGCAGCCCCGCCGCATGGTTCTCTGTCGATACCGACCCCGACAGCGCGGGCCGTTGGCAGTCATCGTCGTTGCGCCTCTTGGCCCGCTCTCGCACGGGTTGGTTGATGCCGGTCATTGCCTTGGGAGACACCTCGCTGCGACCATCCTTGACCGATAGCCTTGGCTACGTCTTCCGTCTGCCCAGGCCAGTGTCTCGCTTTGAGCTGCGTTTTGAGACCGACACGGCGGCGGACGCGCGAGCCGACACATTTTTCGTCGATGGCATAATCCCCGGCGCTGACGATGACGGCATAACGTTCCACACCATAGGCGTCAACGGGGCCTCCGTGCCCGCCTATTTGCGCTGCGAGCTCTTTGAGCGTCAGTTGGCAGCGTTGCGACCGGACCTTGTCATCCTGAGCATCGGCATAAACGACGCCTCTGGGCCCAATTTCTCGGCCGACGCCTTCCGCGAGGGCTATGACAGACTTTTGGCCACCTTCCGCAGGGTGAACCCGCGGTGCGCCTTCATCTTCGTGACGAACAACGACTCGAAGCGCCGCGCGCGCCGACGGCGCAGGGTTGTCAACGCTAACGGCCCAGTGGCGCGCGAGGCTTTCGTGAGCATGGCGGAGAAGTGGCAAGGCGGCCTGTGGGACCTCTTCGGCATCATGGGCGGCCTGGGCAGCATGGCGCAGTGGCAAAAGGCAGGCTTGGCGCAAAAGGACAATGTCCACTTCACGCGTGCCGGCTATAAGGTGGTCGGAGCCATGTTCTACGACGCTTTCCTCAATTTCTATCTCGACCAAGAAGCCACAGATGATAATGATTAACGACACAGTGGCCGCCCCGGCTCACTCTGCCGCCGAGGCGGCGCGGGCCGTGCTGCACAACGTCTTCGCTTTTGACGACCAGCACCCGCTGCTCTTCACGCAGTTCTATTTTTGGGCTTTTTTTGCCATCGTGCTGCTGGCTCTGGCCGCCATAGGCCGGAGCAGGGTCTTGCTGCGCAACGCGTTCCTCTTTTTCGTCTCCGTGTTTTTTTATTACAAGACGTCGGGAGACTTCACCTTGCTCCTCATCACGGCCACGGCTCTCTCCTATCTCGTGGGCCTGCGCGTGGGCAATGCTGTGGCCAAGGTTCCGGCCGGCAGTCCCGCCCCGCGGCGCGCCAAGTTGTGGGTGGGGGCCGGGGTGGTGATTAACCTGCTGGTGCTGTGCTACTTCAAATATGCCTACCTGGCGGTGGACATGGTCAACCAGATCGCGGGCACCAGTTTTGAGGTGCATGACTATGTGGCAGAGCTTGGGAACGCCATCTTTGGCGAGGGGCGCTTTAGTGTAGACTACATTTGGCTGCCTGTCGGCATCTCTTTCTACACTTTTCAGTGCATCAGCTATTTGATGGACATCTACCGCCGCCGCATTGAGCCGCTGCGCAGCTTCATCAACTACGGCTTCTACGTCAGCTTCTTTCCGCAGCTCGTGGCCGGCCCCATTGTCCGCGCCAACGAGTTCGTGGGGCAGATCTCCAAGCCCTATTTCTTGTCTCGCAGGTGGTTCGGCATAGCAGTCTTCTGGATCATAAACGGCCTTGCCAAGAAGATTATCTTGGCAGACTTTTTGGCTGTTAACTTTGCCGACCGCGTATTCTCAAACCCCACCATGTATGGCGGTTTTGAGAATTTCTCGGCCCTCTTTGTCTATTCGCTCCAGGTCTACGCCGATTTCTCCGGCTACACCGACATCGCCATAGGCGTGGCCCTCATCATGGGTTTCTATTTGCCCATCAACTTCAACTCGCCCTATAAGGCCACCAATTGCGGCGGGTTCTGGAAAAGGTGGCACATATCGCTCTCCAAGTGGCTGCAAGACTATCTCTACATCTCCATGGGAGGCAACCGCACGGCCTCGTTTGGCACCTATGCGGTCATTTTCACCATCGCCGTCGTCGGCACCATATTGTCCGGCTCGGTGTGGGTGGCCGTGGCCGTGGTGGCCGTGGCGGGCTGGTGCGTGGTGGAGGCCATCTTGAGGCCGGACAAGCGCAAGGGCATCACCAGCAACGTCAACCGCATGAACACCATGCTCTTGGGTGGCCTATGGCACGGAGCTAGCTGGAATTTTATGATTTGGGGCGGTCTCAATGGCATCGGCATCCTCATTTGGCGATGGTGGAGCGGCATTGGCGTTCACGGTCGCGCTGCCATCTCCACGGCCATCTTCGCCATCTTCGCCGCGTGGGCGGCTTGGGGCGGGTGGCCTGTCATGAACATGGCCGCGGTGTGGATGGGCGTCATAGCGGCGTGCAGCGTGGCGCGCAGCGCCTACAACGCCATGGGAGGCCCGTGGCAGATGGCGTGGCTGGAGAGGGCTTGGGCCATAGCGCAGACCTTTGTCTACATATCTTTCACAAGGCTCTTTTTCCGCGCCGGCTCTAACCTCAATCCCGCCGAGGCCAACCAAGTGGCGTGGGAGACAGCCACGCAGATGGTCGGACAGATTGGCTCGCCGTGGAACCTGGCGCAGGTCCCGGACATCCTCGCGGCCTACTCCTCCGTCTTCATTCTCTTTGTGGTGGGGATGGTTGTCCATTGGCTCCCCGACAGACTCAAAAGGCGCTATCGCGTCGTCTTCGCCTCGCTGCCGCTTCCGGTCATGGCCTTGGCCGTCATCGTGGCCGTGCTGATCATATATCAGTTCGTCACCGCCGACCTCCAAAAATTCATATATTTCCAATTCTGAAAAATCGTGGTTACGTATGGCTTCATTTTTGCAATGAACTGCATAAATTTGAAGAGACAATGGGGAAAAGGTCGTTCTTGCTCATAGTGTTGCAGCTCGCGGCGTGCGCCTCAGTTTGGGCGGCGGGCTTGTTGGGCGGCTTGCGCCCGTCGGCGTGGGCAGACTCCACGCTGCGCTCGCTGCGGCGGCTGCCGGCGGCTGAGCGGGTGGCTCGCCTGGCCCTGATGGCCGACACAGCGGACAGGCTTCCTGCTAAAGACGACGCCCTGGCGGTATATGACGATTACATAGCGGCCTCCGACGCGGCCTCCGACGCCACGCACGGGTGCTACGCCCGCCACGACTTGCTTGTAACGTTGGCCTCGCGCCATGACTGGGCGCGCTACTTCCCACTCGTGGATGGCTTCATGGCCTTTATGGAGAGGAATGGCCGCTATGAGACGTATTACCGCATCGGGGCTATGCGGATCCGAAAAAAATTGGAGCAAAACGACATAGCCTCGGCCCTCAGCTACGCAGACACCCTCTACACTCACGCCAAGAGGCGAGAAGACCAGTATGGTATGGCCAATGCGCAAGAAGTGCGCGGAGACATCTTCTACACCCTCGATGACGCAAAGCGGGCGCAAAAACATTATGAGGCCGCGCTCAAAATGCTAGACAATGATAACGAGACCGATGAGGAAGACATCATTGAGCTGCGCAGCTCAATAACCGATTCCTACGTTTCTGTGATTGAGGCCAATGGCGACTATCCCAAGCTCCGCGACGTGGCCTTGTCTTGGCTCCGCCAGTCTGAGGAGGGGCGAAAGAAATTCGGCCCGCGCGGCGCCAGCAACGACGCTTTCTTCCAAAACGACATCTTCTACTCCCTTATGGCCCTCACCCGCGCCTACAACGCCATGCGGATGCCGGACTCCGCCCACATCTGCCTGGAGCAGGGGCGCGCCTCCTTGCCGCCCGGTGAGCTGGGCGCCAACTATTTGCGCCGCGTGGCCACCGAGGTCGCCTTGGCCGACGGCGACGCCGCCGCGGCCCTCAGCCTCATAGACAGCGCCATGGCGGTGGCTCGCCACAGGGGCGACACGAGAGGCTACTTCAGCATGATGGACGAGAAGACGCGCGCCCTGCTGATGCTCGGCAAGGCGAGTGAGGCTTTCGCCCTCAAAGACTCGCAGATGCTCTATAATGACAGCGTGGCGCACGAGACCATATCCCGCCAAATGGCCATGACAGACCATCATCGAGCCGAGGCCGAACTGGGCAGGGCCGCCATGCGGGCCGCCAAATGGGCGGGCGCGGCTCTCGCTTTGGCCCTTTGCGCGCTCGTGGCGCACAACATCTTCCTTGCCCGAAAGAACCGGCGGCTATACCGGCTTGTGAGTGAGAGCGAGAAAGCGAGTGAGCAGGCCGACGCCTCCATTGCCTCAAAGCCGGAGGCGGAGCAAACGGCCGACGAGAGGCTTTATTTGCGCCTCTGCGCCGCCATGACGCAAGACAGGCTTTTTACCGACCCCGCAATGAGCCGCGAGGCGCTGGCCGCGCACGTGGGCTCAAATTATCAGTATGTGGCCAACGCCATACGCCTCTGCGCCGGCGGCATCACCGTGGGGGCGTTCATCAACAAATATCGACTCCGCGAGGCCGCCTATCTGCTCTCTGCCACAGACAGCCCCATAGCGGAGGTGGGAGAGCAGGCGGGCTTTAACAGCCGCTCCACTTTTGCCCGCGCCTTTGCCGAGGTTTATAAGATGTCGCCGCGAGATTTCCGTAAGGTGTCGCGCCAAGAGACGCTTACAGATTAGGGCATCCCTCCCGGTTAATCTTTTGTGAATATTTGCTCCGCCACGGAACAAATGGTGTCCACCGCGCCAATGGTGTAGAAATGTACGCACGGCACGCCATGCTCCTTCAGCTCCGCCGCTTGGGAGAGGAGCCAATCTCGCCCAATGGCCTTGACATCGGCATCGGCGGCGGCCTCCACCCTCGACACCAACCCCTGCGGAATCTCTGTGTTGAAGACGCGTGGCAAGACGTTGAGCTGCGCCTTGCGGCTGAGCGGCTTGAGGCCCGGGATGATGGGCACCTCGATGCCTGCGGCGCGGGCTGAGTCTACAAAACGGAAGAAGTGGCTGTTGTCATAGAACAACTGCGTGATGACGTATTGCGCGCCCATGTCCACCTTGCGCTTCAGCCATTCCATGTCGGTCTCCATGTTTGGGGCCTCGGCATGTTTTTCTGGATAGCCCGCCACGCCGAATGAGAAAGGCAGCTCCGGGGCCTCGGCCCGCGTGCCGTCAATTGAAACGCCGCGGTTGAAGTCATTGACCTGCGCGATGAGCTCTGTGGCGTGCTTATGGCTCTCCTCTGTGGGCACCAGGACTTCTTTGTCCACGTCCCCCCGGAGGAGAAAGAGGTCGCGTATGCCCAGAAAGTTGAGGTCTATGAGCACGTATTCCGTCTCCTCGGGCGAGAATCCGCGGCAAATGATGTGTGGCACCGTGGGAATGCCGTACCTGTGCTGTATGGCCGCAGCCACAGCCACTGTGCCTGGCCTTTTGCGGACGAAGACCTTGCGCAGGTTGCCACCCTCCACGGGCTGATAGACAGGCTCTGAGTGATGGGTGGTAATGTTGACAAAGAGGGGCGAGAAGCGCATCAGTTTGTCCAGGTCGGCGTAGACCTTGCTGATGCCCTTGCCTTTGAGCGGCGGAAGAATCTCTATGGAGAAGCCGGTGGTGGCGCGATTGCGCAAGATTTCGGCGACTGACTGCATTGGGAAATATGATTTTGTGGTCTTACGGTCGCAAAGTTAGCCCAAAGGGGGGGCTTTCGTGGCGAAGGGTTTTCTGAAAAGACGTCCTTTGGGGCTTCAGGACGGAATAATTTTCCAAAAAGACAGCCCCCCGCGTGGACTTGTGAGGCCATGTGGGGGGCTGTGCCGTTTCTTTCCCCCGTTTTGCGATGGGGAAGTGTGGAGCGTGCTAGATGTGAGCGGCAACCCAGTCGCCTACCTCGCTCGTGGAGTGCTTCTCGCCATCGGCGGCAAGGTCTTCCGTCACGTAGCCCTGCTCAATGCTGGCCGTGACGGCGTCGCGGATGGCCTTGCCCTCGGCCTTGAGCTTGAAGGCGTACTCAAACATCATGGCGGCGGAGAGGATGGTGGCCAGCGGGTTGGCAATGTTCTTCCCCGCGGCCTGCGGATATGAGCCGTGGATGGGCTCAAAGAGGCTGGTGTGCTCGCCAATGGAGGCCGAGGCCAAAAGCCCCATGGAGCCGGCAATGACGCTGGCCTCGTCGGTCAAGATGTCGCCGAAAGTGTTCTCCGTCACGAGGACGTCGAAGAACTTGGGGCAGGTGACAATCTTCATGGCCGCGTTGTCCACAAACATGTAGTCGGTCGTCACATCGGGGTAGTTGGGTGCCATCTCCTGCGCCACCTCGCGCCAGAGCCTGGACGACTCAAGGACGTTGGCCTTGTCAACCACCGTGAGGTGCTTGCGGCGGAGCTGGGCATACTCGAAGGCGAGCTTCAAGATTCGCTCCACCTCAAAACGGTGGTAGAGGTTGGTGTCGAAAGCCGTGTCGCCATTGTCTCGGCGGCCTTTCTCTCCAAAATACATGCCGCCCGTGAGTTCGCGCACGCAAAGGAACTCCGCGCCCTCGACCAGCTCGCGTTTGAGCGGGCTCTTGTCAATGAGGCTTTTATATGTCTCCATGGGGCGGAGGTTGGCATAGAGGCCGAGCTTCTTCCGCATGGCCAGGAGGCCGTTCTCGGGGCGCACTTTGGCCGTCGGGTTGTTGTCATACCGAGGGTCGCCGACGGCGCCGAAGAGGACGGCGTCGCTCTTCAGGCAAATTTGGAACGTCTCTTCCGGAAACGGGTCGCCCGTGGCGTCGATGGCGCACGCGCCGACAAGGCCCTTGGTGAATGTGGCCTCGTGGCCAAATTTCTTGCAGACGGCGTTGACAGCCTTTACGGCCTGCTCAACGACCTCGGGGCCGATGCCGTCGCCAGGCAGAAGTGCGATGTTGAATTTCATCTTCTGATATTTTTTCTTTTAGTTGTTTCTGTTCTCAATGATGTTGAGCATCTTGACTGTGGCCTTTATGGCGGCCTCCGTCTGGTCGGCGTCGAGGCCGCGGGTGCGGATCTCGTTGTCGCCATCGGACCATACGATTACGGTCTCGACCAGCGCGTCGGTCTTGCCGCCCGGGGGGATGGAGACCTTATAGTCCACAAGCCTCGGGTGGTCGCGTCCCAGCCGGTCATATATCTTCCACAGGGCCTTCATAAAGGCGTCATACTGTCCGTCTCCGCGGCTGGTGTCTTCATACTCCTGCCCGCCGATTGACAGGCGCACTGTGGCCACGGGCTTGAGGCCGCGCGTGAGGCTCAGGCAGTAGTTCACCACCTTGATGACGTCTGGCTTTTGCCGCGCCGATGATGGCAGCGAGCCTCGCAAGACGTCCGCCACGATGAACGGCAAATCGTCAGCAGACAGGCTCTCCTTCTTGTCTCCCAGCTCAATGACGCGCTGCGTGACGAGCTTGATCTGCTCGGCGGAGAGGTTCATGCCCAGCTCTTGCAGGTTTTTGGCAATGTTGGCCTTGCCAGACAGCTTGCCAAGGGCGTAGCGGCGCACTCGGCCAAAACGCTCCGGCAGCAACGGGTTGCAATACAGGTTTCCCTTGTTGTCGCCGTCGGCGTGGACGCCGGCCGTCTGCGTAAATACGGAGTCTCCCACCACGGGCTTGTTGTCCGGAATCCGCACGCCGGAGAGGCTCTCCACCATGTGGCACACGTGCGTGAGCCTCTTCTCGTTGATGGAGTTTGGCATCATCAGCATGTCGTTCAGCACGGCCACCACGCTTGCCAGCGGGGCGTTGCCGGCCCTCTCTCCCAGTCCGTTGACGGTGGTGTGCAGGCCCGTCACTCCGCCTCTCACGGCTTCCAAGACGTTGGCCACGGCCATGTCATAGTCATTGTGGGCGTGGAAGTCGAAGCGTAGGCCGGGGTAGCGCGCCGTCATCTCTTTGCAGAGGGCGAAGGTCTCGTCGGGGTTCAAGATTCCCAAGGTGTCTGGCAGCATGAAACGCTCAATGGGCTCATGCCGCAGCCTGTCCACTATGTAGAAGACGTAGTCCTTGGAGTCGCGCATGCCGTTGCTCCAGTCCTCAAGGTAGAGGTTGACCCTGAGTCCCCTCTTGGCGGCCATGCCAATGTTGGCCACAATGTCATCGGCATGCTCCTCTGGCGTCTTGCGCAGCTGCTCCGAGACATGGTGGAGCGAGCCTTTGGCCAGCAGGTTCAGCACTTTGCCGCCAGCGCGGCATATCCAGTCGATAGACGCCCCTCCGTCCACGAAGCCAAGCACCTCCACCTTGCCCAGGTGGCCGTTTTTCTTGGCCCACTGGCAAATGTCGGTCGCGGCCTCCAGCTCGCCCGCCGAGACCCTCGCGGAGGCTATCTCGATGCGATCCACGAGGGCCTCCTCCAAGAGCATCTTGGCAATGGAGAGCTTCTCGCCGTGGTTGAACGAGACGCCGGCCGTCTGCTCGCCGTCGCGCAGTGTGGTGTCTAGAATCTCTAGCATCGCGTGGCAGGGTGTGAGGCTTTAGTATTTTGCGGCAGTCCGCTCATAGGCCTCGGTCTTCTCCTTGTTGGTCAGGAGGTAGTCAATGTCGTCGAGGCCGTTCATGAGGCAGTGCTTCTTGTAGCCGTTGATCTCGAACTTCTCGCTCTTGCCGGTGGCCTCGTTGGTGATGGTTTGCGCCGGGAGATCCACCCTGACCTTGGTCTTGGGGTTTGCCTTGATGGAGGCGAAAAGCTCGGCCAGGAACTCCTCGCTCACAACCACTGGCAAGACGAAGTTGTTTAACTCGTTGTTTTTATGGATGTCTGCAAAGAAGCTGGAGACGACCACTCGGAAGCCGTAGCCGGCAATGGCCCAAGCGGCGTGCTCGCGGCTGGAGCCGGAGCCGAAGTTCTTGCCCGCCACCAGGATCTCGCCACCGTAGGTGGGGTCGTTGAGGACGAAGCTCTTGTTCAGGCTGCCGTCGGGGTTATATCGCCAGTCGCGGAAGAGGTTCTCGCCAAAGAACTTCTCCTCTCTTGTCGTGGCCTTGAGGAATCGGGCCGGGATGATCTGGTCGGTGTCTACATTCTCAAGCGGGAGCGGCACGCAGGTGCTCTCTATGATGTTGAATTTCTGCTTCATTTGGTATGGAAGTCTAAGAGTTTTGGGAAGACGGGTTTAGAGCAGTGTGCGGGGGTCTGTTATGACTCCGGTTACGGCCGCGGCGGCGGCCACGAGCGGGCTGGCCAGCAGTGTGCGCGAGCCGGGTCCCTGGCGGCCCTCGAAGTTGCGGTTGCTCGTCGAGACGGCATATTTGCCGGCCGGCACCTTGTCATCGTTCATGGCCAGGCAGGCAGAGCAACCCGGTTGGCGGATGGCGAAGCCGGCCTCCGCCAACACTTTGTCAAGCCCCTCTTCGCGTATCTGCTTGTCCGCCATCCATGAGCCCGGCACCAGCCATGCCACCACGCCGTCGGCCTTCTTGCGCCCCTTGACGATCGAGGCGAAGGCGCGGAAGTCCTCTATGCGGCCGTTGGTGCAGGCTCCGAGGAAGACGTAGTCTATCTTCTTGCCCAGCAGCTTCTGCCCCGGCTCAAAGCCCATGTAGGCCATTGATTTGAGGAACGATGCGCGGCCGGCCTCGTCAATGCTGTCTATGGTCGGGATGCTGTCCGTTATGGCCATCCCCATGCCGGGGTTGGTGCCGTAGGTGATCATGGGGGCGATGTCCTCGGCCTTGAATGTCAGTTCCTTGTCGAACACGGCGTCGTCGCCGCTCTTCAGGGTCTTCCAGTAGGCCACGGCCTTGTCCCACTCTTCGCCCTTCGGGGCGTATTCGCGACCTTTGATATACTCGAAAGTGACTTCGTCCGGGGCAATGAAGCCACCGCGCGCGCCCATCTCTATGGAGAGGTTGCAGAGCGTGAGGCGGCCCTCCATAGAGAGGCTCTTGACGGCCGAGCCCGCGTACTCCACGAAGTAGCCCGTGGCGCCGGACGTGGTGAGCTTGCTCATTAGGTAGAGGGCCACGTCTTTGGCCGTGACGCCCTTCTGGAGCTTGCCCTCGACGCTGATGCGCATCGACTTGGGCTTCTGCTGCAAGATGCACTCCGAGGCCATGACCATCTCCACCTCGCTGGTGCCGATGCCAAAGGCCACCGCGCCCATGGCCCCGTGGGTCGAGGTGTGCGAGTCTCCGCACACGAGCGTCATGCCCGGCAGCGAGAGGCCGCGCTCCGGCCCCACCACGTGGATGATGCCGTTGTGGTCGGTGTTCATGCCGAAATGCGTGAGGCCGAACTCTTTGCAGTTCTTGGCCAGGGTGTCCACCTGCGTGCGGCTGACGGGGTCCTCAATAGGCTTGTCTTGGTCGTGGGTGGGCGTGTTGTGATCTGGCATGCAGAATATCTTCTCGGGGCGGAAGCACTTGATGCCGCGCTTGCGCATGCCCTCGAAAGCCTGCGGACTGGTGACCTCGTGGCAGTAGAGGCGGTCAATGTAGAGTTGCGTTGGGCCGTCGGGCACAATCTGCACCACGTGCGAGTCCCATATCTTGTCAAACAGGGTGTTCATTCTTCGGGAATTGTTATGGTCTTTTTGTCGTTGTTTTTTTGCCTTGTTGAGAGCCGCTTAGGCGTTAGTCCCGGCGTGGAACCTGTTGATGCAGTCGACGTAGGCCTCGACCGTGGCGCACACAATGTCGGTGTTCGCGGCGAAGCCGTAGTAGACGTGGCCGTCGTTCTCCACCTGGACGTGCACCTTGCAGGTGTCGTCAGACCCCTTGCTGATGCTCTGTATGGTCAGTTCCTTGAGAATCATGGTCCGGTGGATTATGTTTTTGAGGGCGTTGATGGCGGCGTCGACGGGGCCGTTGCCCGTGGCGGCCGCCGTGAACTTCTCGCCGGCAATGTCAAGCCCGATGCTGGCCATTGGCTTGACGCCCACGCCGCTGGTGACTTGCATGAAGTCTATCTTGACGTGGTTGGTCTGCGCCACGTCGGCCCCGACGAGCATCAGCAGGTCGTCGTCGTTTATCTCTTTCTTCTTGTCCGCCAGTTTGAGGAACTGCTCGTAGGTCTGGTCCAGTTTCTCGCCCTCCACGTTGATCCCCAGCTCGCTCAGGCGGTGGCGCAGCGCGGCGCGCCCGCTGCGGGCGGTGAGGACGATTGAGTTGTCGTCAATGCCCACATCGTGCGGATCCATGATCTCGTAGGTCGAGAGGTTTTTCAGCACGCCGTCTTGGTGGATGCCGCTGGAGTGCGCGAAGGCGTTGCGGCCCACAATGGCCTTGTTGGGCTGCACGGGCATGTTCATGAGGCTGGAGACCATGCGGCTGATGGGGTAGATCTGCTTGGTGTTGATGTTGGTGTCTAGCCCCAGTCCCTTGTGGCATTTCAAGATCATGGCCACCTCCTCCAGGGCAGTGTTGCCGGCCCTCTCGCCAATGCCGTTGATGGTCACCTCGGTCTGCCTGGCGCCGTTGAGCACGCCGGCCATGGTGTTGGCCGTGGCCATTCCCAAGTCGTTGTGGCAGTGGGTGGAGATGATGGCGTTCTCGATGCCGTCGACGTGGTCGACGAGATATTTTATCTTGGCGCCATACTCTTGCGGCAGGCAGTAGCCGGTGGTGTCGGGGATGTTGACGACCGTGGCCCCGGCCTTGATGACGGCCTCCACCACGCGGGCCAGGTATTCATTGTCCGTGCGGCCGGCGTCTTCGGCGTAGAACTCCACGTCGTCTACATATTTGCGGGCGTACTTGACAGCCCTGACGGCGCGCTCGATGATCTCTTCGCGGGAGGAGTTGAACTTGTATTTAATGTGGGAGTCGGACGTGCCGATACCCGTGTGAATCCGTTTGTGTTTTGCAAAACGCAGTGCATCGGCGGCCACGTCAATGTCTTTCTCCACCGCCCTGGTCAGGGCGCATATGGTGGGCCACGTGACGGCCTTGGAGATCTCGATGACCGAGTTGAAGTCTCCCGGGCTGGAGATGGGGAAACCCGCCTCGATGACATCGACGCCAAGGGACTCTAGCGCCTTGGCGACCTGTATTTTCTCAACCGTGTTGAGCTGGCAGCCCGGCACCTGCTCGCCGTCGCGCAGCGTGGTGTCAAAGATGTAGACTCTGTTGTCCATGCTTCTGAAGTCGTTTTGTTTTGTCGGCGACGCCTCGTGTTTGTGAGAGTAGGAGTGAGGCCCCGCCGGCCGCGTCGTCATAAGGTAAGACCTGCGGGTGCCTGCGTTTTGTTTTTGTGTCGCGGCTTGTCGTTGTCGCCCGCCGCGGGGGCGTGATGGTGAAAAAGGCGCGGGGCCTGGCCATGCCCCATTGTGTGCGGGAGACCACCCGTGGCCCCGCGCCTTGTGTCTTGGCCCGCGCGGCGCGCGGGCCTTTCCCGTCTCTTAGTTGTTCTCCGGGCGGAGCTTGCGGACGGTTACGGCCGTCTGCCACATCTCGCTGTCGCGGAGGGCCTTGAGCTCCTTCTCGAGGCCCACGCGATAGTCGGGCTTAGAGTTGGAGTCCATGGAGATCTGAGCCTCGTTGCCGAGCTTGACGCTCATATAGAGCCACTGCATGATGGGCTTGATGGCGTCGTGGAAACGGGGGTACCAGTCCAGCGCGCCGCGCTGAGCGGTGGTGGAGCAGTTGGCGTACATCCAGTCCATGCCTTTCTCTGCGAAGAGGGGCATGAGGCTCTGGGTGAGCTCCTCCACGGTCTCGTTGAAAGCCTCGGAGGGGGTGTGGCCGTTCTCGCGGAGCACCTCGTACTGCGCGAGGAGGAGGCCCTGGATGGCACCCATCAGAGAGCCGCGCTCGCCGGTGAGGTCAGAGGTGGCCTCGCGCTGGAACGTGGTCTCGAAGAGGTAGCCGGAGCCGATGCCGATGCCGAGGGCCAGAGCCTTGTCGAGGGCCTTGCCGGAGGCGTCTTGATAGACGGCGTAAGAAGAGTTGAGGCCGCGGCCCTGGAGGAACATGCTGCGGAGCGACGTGCCGGAGCCCTTCGGGGCGACCATGATGACGTCTACGTCAGCGGGAGGCACGCACTTGGTGCGGTCGTTCCAAGTGATGGCGAAGCCGTGGGAGAAGTAGAGGGTCTTGCCCGGGGTGAGGGCGGCCTTGATGGTGGGCCATACGGAGAGGACGGCGGCGTCTGAGAGGAGGCACATGATGACGGTGCCTTTCTTGACGGCCTCCTCGATGGAGAAGAGGGTCTCGCCCGGCTTCCAGCCGTCGGCCACGGCCTTCTCGAAAGTCTTGCCCTGACGCTGGCCCACGATGACGTTGAAGCCGTTGTCGCGCAGGTTGAGAGACTGACCCGGGCCCTGCACGCCGTAGCCGATGACGGCGATGGTCTCGTTCTTCAGGATCTCACGCGCCTTCTCAAGAGGGAACTCCTCGCGGGTCATGACTTCCTCAATGACGCCGCCAAAATTCATCTTTGCCATTTTATTACTTTAAAGTGTTTTAGGTTGTTTCAAAAAAAGTCTGTGTGGCCTGGGGGAGTGGGCGGACGGGTCAAAGGGCGCCCTCGCTGCGGGCCTTCTCAGCCCTGCGCTCCTGCAGCTCAATGAAGCGAGACACGCGCTCGACGGTGGACTTGGTTATGGCCACGCGCCCCGAACGTACAAACTGCAGCACACCGTAGGGCGCAAGCTCGTCATAGAGGCGGCGGGTCTCATCGCAATGCCCCGTCTTCTGCAGCACCGTGTATGTGCGGTTTATCTCCAGGATCTGGGCGTTGTTGCGGCGCACGAGCTCCTCAAAGTCGGGACTCTCCAAGATGCTGTCTGTCTGAACCTTGTATAGAGCCACCTCTTGATATATTATCTCGTCGTCGGTATAATAGAACGCTTTCAGCACGTCGATGCGCTTCTCAATCTGGCGCACCACGGCCTCTATGGTCTTGTGGTCGGTCCGGCAGGCTATGGTGAACTTGTGGACCCCCTCTATGGCCGAAGACGAGACGGAGAGGCTCCAGATGTTGAGGTTGCGCCTCGTGAAGATAATGGAAATCTGGTTGAGGATGCCCACCTGGTTCTCGGTATAGACCGTGACCGTGTAAAGTGTGTTTTCTTTCTGCTCTGGCATATGGCTCACTTTTAAAGATGGGTTTTATCTCTTGGCAAGGGGCTCATACTCATACCAGCTCGTGGCGTTGAGCATTATGTCCGTCACGCCCTTGCCGGGCGGTATCATGGGGAAGACGTTGTCTTGCTCCTCCACGTGCACCTCTAGCAAATAGGGCTCTGACGGGTCGGCCAGCATCTCGGCCACGGCCTCGTCCAGCTCCGCGCGGGCCTCCACCCTGCGGTGCTTTATGCCGTAGGCCGAGGCCAGGGCCATGAAGTCGGGGTTGGCCAGGCGCGTGAAAGAGTAGCGCGAGCCGAAGAAGAGCTGCTGCCACTGGCGGACGTTGCCGAGCCAGTTGTTGTTGAGCAGCACCACCTTGACGCCCAGATGCTCCTGCATGATGGTGCCAAGCTCTTGCTCGGTCATCTGCAGGCCTCCGTCGCCGCAGAAGACGCATACGTTGCGCCCCGGCGCGGCCACTTTGGCGCCCACGGCGGCCGGCAGGCCGAAGCCCATGGTGCCGAGGCCGCCCGACGTGAGGAGGCTGCGCGAGTGGCAGAACGTGGAGTAGCGCGCTCCCATCATCTGGTTTTGCCCCACGTCGGTGACGATGATGGCCTCGCTCTTGCCAATGCGGCTCACGGCGCTGATGGCCTCGCCCATCTTGATGTTGCCCGCGCCGGGGTTGGTCTCGGCGTCGCTCACGAGCTTTCGCTCGTCGGCGTTGCACTTGTCAAAGCTGGCCTCCCACTCGTCATGGCTGGCCTTGTCCACCATGCCGGTCAGGAGCGTCAGCACTTCGCGGGCGTCGCCCTCGATGCCGATCTCCACGGGTATTATTTTGCCCAGCTCGGCGCGGTCGATGTCAATGTGTATGACGCGCGCCTGGCGGGCGTAGGTGCTGACGACGCCCGTGACGCGGTCGTCAAACCTCATTCCCACGGCCAGCAGCACGTCACACTCGTTGGTCTTGACGTTGGGGCCTATGTTGCCGTGCATGCCCACCATGCCCTTGTAGTGCGGGTTCGCGCTGTCTAGCGCGCTGAGGCCCAGCAGGGTCGACGCGGCGGGCGTGCCGGTCTTGTCAAGGAACTCGGCCAGCTCTTGCTCGGCGTGGGAGAGGATGACGCCTTGGCCGTAGACGACCATGGGCCTCTTGGCCTCGTTGATTATGCGGGCGGCCTCGCGGACTTTCTCGTCCACGATGTCGGGTTTCGGCACGTAGCTGCGGATGAAGTTGACGGGCTTGTAGTTAAAGACGGCCTTGCCCACCTGGGCGTTTTTGGCGAAGTCCAGCACCACGGGGCCGGGCCTGCCCGTGCGGGCTATGAAGAAAGCCCTGGCCACCGCCCAAGCCACGTCTTCCGGCCTGCGGATCTGGTAGCTCCACTTGGATATGGGCAGCGTGACGCCCAAGACGTCGGTCTCCTGGAAGGCGTCGGTGCCAAGGAGCGACGCTCCCACCTGGCCGCTTATGACCACGAGCGGAGTGGAGTCCATCATGGCGTCGGCAATGCCCGTGATGGCGTTCGTGGCGCCAGGACCCGACGTGACGAAGACTACGCCCGTCTTGCCGCTCACGCGTGCGTAGCCCTGCGCGGCATGGACGGCCCCCTGCTCATGCCTCACAAGGACGTGGCGCAGGCGGTCTTGAAAATCATATAGCGTGTCATAGACGGGCATGATGGCCCCGCCGGGATAGCCGAAGATGGTCTCGACCCCCTCGGCCATCAGCGAGCGGATCAGGATCTCCGACCCCGGGATGCTCTGCCCGATGTTATGCTGTTCTTCTGCCATCTGGTTTCTTCAATGTCTTGTTTCAAAAAAACATCTGTGCGGGGGGACCCGTCGTTAGTCTATGACGCGAGCCGCTCCCTTGTCTGCCGAGCTTACCATAGCGGCGTAGGCGCGCAGGGCCTTGGACACCTCGCGCTGGCGCACGGGCGGGGTGAAGGCTTTCTTGCCGCGCTTCATCTCTTCCTCGCGGCGTCTCTCGAGTTCTTCATCGGTGAGGCGCACGTTGATGGAGCGGTTGGGGATGTCTATCTCGATGATGTCGCCATCCCGCACCAGGCCAATGTTGCCGCCCGCGGCCGCCTCTGGCGATATGTGGCCAATGGAGAGGCCCGACGTGCCCCCGGAGAAGCGGCCGTCGGTGATGAGGGCGCACTCTTTGCCCAGGTGCATGCTCTTGATGTATGACGTGGGGTAGAGCATCTCTTGCATTCCGGGGCCTCCGCGCGGGCCCTCGTAGGCGATGACCACCACGTCGCCGCTCTTGATCTTGCCGCCCAAGATGCCCTCGCACGCGGCCTCCTGTGAGTCGAACACTTTGGCGGGGCCGGAGAATTTCCATATCTTCTCGTCAACGCCGGCCGTCTTGATGACGCAGCCGTCTTGGGCGATGTTGCCGAAGAGGACTCCCAGGCCGCCGTCTTTGGTGTAGGCGTGCTCCAGGTCGCGGATGCAGCCCTCGGCGCGGTCGGTGTCCAGCGTGTCATAATATGTGTTTTGCGCGCCCAGCTGTATGCAGAACTTGCCGCCGGGCGCGGCCTTATATTTGGTCTTGGCCGTCACCGTGGCCTTGGGGCTGAGGATGCAGTATTGCTCAATCTCTTGCTTCAGCGTCAGGCCGTCCACGCGCTTGAGGCTGGTGTCCACCAACCCGCCTTTGGCCAGCTCCGCCATGATGCCCACCACGCCGCCGGCGCGGTTGACGTCTTGAATGTGATATTTCTGGGTGTTGGGCGCCACCTTGCATATGCACGGCACCTTGCGGCTGAGCTTGTCAATATCCGCCATCTTGAAGTCCACCCCGCCCTCGAAGGCCACGGCCAGGAGGTGCAGCACCGTGTTGGTGGAGCCGCCCATGGCGATGTCTAGCGTCATGGCGTTGAGGAAGGCCTGGCGGGTGGCAATGCTGCGCGGCAGCACGGAGTCGTCCCCGTCGCGGTAATACTTATACGTGTTGTCCACCAGCAGTTTCGCGGCGTCGGCGAAGAGCTGCTTGCGCTTCTCGTGCGTGGCCACGATGGTGCCGTTGCCGGGCAGTGAGAGGCCAATGGCCTCCGTGAGGCAGTTCATGGAGTTGGCCGTGAACATTCCGGAGCATGACCCGCACGTCGGGCAGGCGTGGTTCTCCACGTCGGCCACTTCTGCGTCAGAGAGCGTGGGGTCGGCGCTCTTTATCATGGCGTCGATGAGGTCGAGCTTGGCCTGGCCCAAGACGCCGGCCTCCATGGGGCCGCCGGAGCAGAAGACGGTGGGGATGTTGAGTCTCATGGCGGCGATGAGCATGCCTGGCGTTATCTTGTCGCAGTTCGAGATGCATATCATGGCGTCGGCCTTGTGGGCGTTGACCATATACTCGACGCTGTCGGCTATGACGTCTCGAGACGGCAGCGAGTATAGCATGCCGTCATGGCCCATGGCAATGCCGTCGTCCACGGCGATGGTGTTGAACTCCGCGGCGTAGCACCCGCGCTTCTCAATCTCAGACTTCACGTACTGGCCGATCTCGTGCAGGTGGGTGTGGCCCGGCACGAACTGCGTGAAGCTGTTCACGATGGCAATGACGGGCTTGCCCATCATCTCTCTCTTCATGCCGTTGGCCACCCATAGGGCCCTGGCCCCAGCCATGCGGCGGCCCTCTGTGGTGGCCGCGCTGCGGAGCTTGATCTTGTAGTTGCTTTCGTCTGCCATGGTTTATGCTTTGGTGTTTTGTGTCTCAGGATAAAAAAAGAGCCCCTCTCGCGGTGAGAAGGGCTTTTATGCTACAGTGCCATGCGCCATTGCCACACTCCTCACCGCTCCTCATGTCCGTAGCACGAGAAGAAGAATAAAAATCACTCGGAGAAGAGATATGTTGAACGCTTTGGTCATCCATTGCTTCGTTTGACGAGCGCAAATATAGAGAACATCTTGTTAAAAAAAAAGCCGTGACGTGATTAAGTTGCGGGAAAGTTAAGATGGCACGACAGTTATTTCCCATAAGCCGCGCCGCAGGCGATATCCCTTTGTGACCCGGTTGGCTCTGCTGGCCGTTAATTGGCTCTGCCGTGTTGCATTTGAAAAAACAATCGTGTAACTTTGAACATCGAGTTATAAACACCATAATGAAGACCGTCTGCTCAGCACCCCACCATGTGGCACACCTTCACCACCACCATCACCACCGGGTGAAGGCGGGGGAGCGGCTCTAGTGCCAAGTCTGGGAAGCGAGAAAGCGACAAGGGTTTCAAACTTCAGATAAGGAAAGACTTCACGAGGCTCACCCCGCCAAGCGCAGGGTGAGCCTCTTTTGTCTTTGCCGCCAGGCGACTACACAAAGAAATAAACAAAGGCTATTTCATAACCATGACCACACTACGCATAGCAGTCCAGACAAAAGGACGCCTTTTTGAGGAGACCATGACCATGCTCTCCGAGAGCAGCATCAAGATTGAGCAGAGCAAGCGCACACTCCTCATCCCGGCCAAGAACTTCCCCGTGGAGATTCTCTACCTCCGCGATGACGACATCCCGCAGGCCGTGGCGAGCGGCATTGCCGACGTGGGCATTGTGGGGGAGAATGAGTTTGAGGAGAGGCAGGAGGACGCCGTCATTGTCCGTCGGCTAGACTTCAGCAAGTGCCGCCTCTCGCTCGCCATCCCCAAGGCGCAAGAGGCTGAATATCGCGCGCGCGGCCTCAAGTGGTTCGACGGCAAGAAGATCGCCACATCATACCCGGGCATCCTGAAGCGTTTCTTGGCCAGCAACGACATCAAGGCGGACGTGCACGTCATCACCGGCTCTGTCGAGATCGCCCCGGGTATCGGGCTGGCCGACTCCATTTTCGACATCGTGAGCTCAGGCTCCACGCTGGTGAGCAACAACCTTGTGGAGGTTGAGGTGGTGATGCAGTCCGAGGCCGTGCTGATCGGCAACAAGGGCCTCTCCATTGAGAAACGCGAGATCCTCAACGAGCTGCTCTTCCGCTTCGACTCGTATAAAAACGCGGAAGGCAAGAAATATATCGTCTTGAACATCCGCACAGAGAAGTTGCCGGAGGTGGCCAAGCTGCTGCCAGGCCTCAAGGCCCCAACCATCACGGCCTTGGAGACCGATGGCTGGAGCTCCGTGGCGTCAGTCATTGAAGAGAAGCACTTCTGGGAGATAATAGGCAAGCTCAAGCACTTGGGCGCCGAGGGCATATTGGTGATGCCCATTGAGAAGATGATTTTGTAAGACGCAGAGAGCCATGGAAATTGTCCGTTATCCCGATAAGGCCCGTTGGGCCGAAATTTTAAGCCGCCCGCACATTGACAACAGCAGCCTGACGCAGACCGTGACGGCGGTCATTGACCAGGTACGCGCCCGCGGAGACGAGGCCGTGAAGGAATATGAGGCCAAATTTGACCACGCTCGGCTCGACGCCCTCCAGGTGACCGATGAGGAGTTTGAGCGCGCCGAGGCGGAGGTAGATCCCGAGCTTCGCTCCGCCATCATGACTGCGGCGCACAACATTGCCCTCTTCCACTCGGCGCAAGACACCCCGCTGCCAAGCGTCGAGACCATGAGGGGCGTGCGCTGCTGGCAGCGCGCAGTGCCCATTGACCGCGTGGGGCTCTACATCCCTGGCGGCACGGCTCCGCTCTTCTCAACCGTGCTCATGCTAGCCCTGCCCGCCAAGATTGCCGGGTGCCCAGAGATTGTCATGTGCACGCCGCCAAGGCCAGACGGCACCGTGAACCCCGTGGTGGCCGTGGCCGCCAAAGTGGCAGGCGTGTCGCGCCTCTTCAAAGTGGGCGGTGTGCAGGCCATCGCGGCCATGGCCTATGGCACGGAATCAGTCCCGCGGGTCTACAAGATTTTTGGCCCGGGAAACCAATACGTCACCGCGGCCAAACAGATGGTGAGCCTCCATCAGGTGGCCATAGACATGCCGGCAGGCCCCTCAGAGGTGGAGGTCATTGCTGACGAGACGGCCAACCCGCGCTTCGTGGCCGCCGACCTGCTCAGCCAGGCCGAGCATGGGGCCGACAGTCAGGCCCTGCTCATAACGTCTAGCCCTGAGCTGGCCGAGAAGGTGAATGACGAGGTCGAGAGGCAGCTCGACGAGTTGAGCCGTCGGGAACTGACGGCCAAGAGCCTCGCGCACTCCAAGATAATTGTGGTGCGCGACTTTGAGGAGGTGATTGACCTCACCAACGAGTATGCCCCGGAGCACCTTATAATACAGACAGCCAACCCTCGCGCCATAGCCGACCAGATCCGCAACGCCGGGTCTCTTTTCCTTGGTCACTTCACGCCCGAGAGCGCGGGAGACTACGCCAGCGGCACCAACCACACGCTGCCAACAAGCGGCTATGCCCACGCCTACAATGGCGTGAACCTGGACAGCTTCCGCAAGAAGATGACCTATCAGGAGATTTCGGCCGAGGGCGTCAGGAATATAGCCCGGACGGTAGAGATCATGGCGCACAACGAGCAACTGACGGCCCACGAGGCTGCCATGCGCTTCCGCCGCGAAGAGGTTGAGAAAAAAGCCCCGGCCGCGCAGCCTGCCAAGGAGAGGTTCGACCTGCGCTGGGCGGTCAGGCCAAACATCCTCAAACTCAAACCCTACGCCTGCGCGCGGTCGGAGTTCAAGGGCGAGGCCCGCGTCTTTATCGACGCCAATGAGAACCCCTACGGCACATATAACCGCTACCCCGACCCGCTCCAAACTTCCATAAAAGAGAAATTGGCCAAAATCCGCGGCGTACGCCCGGGGCAGATAATGCTTGGCAACGGGTCGGATGAGCCCATTGACTTGGTCTACCGCGTCTTCTGCCGCCCCAGCGTTGACAACGTGGTGGCCATTGAGCCCACCTATGGAATGTATAAGGTGCAGGCCGACATCAATGGCGTGGAGTATCGCCCCGTGACCCTGGGCCCCGACTTCTCGCTCGACGCAGACAGACTTCTCGCGGCCGTCGACGCCCAGACCAAGGCCATATGGCTATGCTCGCCAAACAACCCTACAGCCAATGTCTTGAACAAGGCTCAAATGGCCAAGATAATCAACACGTTTGGCGGCATTGTGGTGGTAGACGAGGCGTATATTGACTTCGCGCCGGACGCCACGTGGCTCCATGAGTTGGACAAACACCCCAACATGATTGTCCTCCAGACTTTCTCCAAAGCGTGGGGGTTGGCCGGCCTGCGGTGCGGCGCGGCCTACGCTTCAGAAGAGATAATATCCATATTCAACAGCGTCAAATATCCCTACAATGTCAACACCCTGACGCAAAGAAAGGTGGAAGAGGCCCTGGACAATGTGGGCGAGAAAGACAAGCGCGTGGCGGAGATCTTGGCCTCGAGGGGCGAGATGGCCAAGGCGTTGGCCGAGATCCCGTGTGTGAGGGCTGTGTATCCGTCAGACGCTAATTTCGTCTTGGCGCAGTTTGACGACGCGGACAAGACGTATGAGTGGCTGCTCTCCCGCGGCATCGTGACGCGAAACCGCAACAGGGTCAGTCTCTGCGGCGGCTGCATCCGCATAACGGTGGGCACGCCAGCGGAAGACGCGGAACTCTTTGCCGCGCTCCGGGAACTATGACGCTAACAGAACAAGCAGAGTGAAGAAAAAATGGCAAGACACATACTTTTCATAGACCGCGACGGCACCCTTGTCAAAGAGCCGCCCACCGAGGAGATCCGCTCTTTCGGCGACATTGAGTTCGTGCCGGGGGCATTGCGAAACCTCAGCTTCATTGCCAGACATACGGACTTTGAGCTTGTCCTGGTCTCAAACCAAGATGGCCTCGGCACGCCGGCCTACCCGAACGAGGTCTTCCAGCCGCTCCACGACTTCATAATCCGCACTTTCGAGGGGGAGGGCGTGAGGTTCTCCGCGCAGCACATCGACGGTCACACCCAGGCGGAAAATTCGCCATTCCGCAAGCCCGGCACAGCCATGCTTACGGGATATCAGGACGGCTCTGCGGACATGGACAGAAGCTACGTCATTGGCGACCGCGAGACCGATGCCCAGCTGGCGCGCAACCTCGGCTGCAAGGCCATCATATTGGCCAACCCGGACCTCACGAGCAAAGACCCCTCAAACAGTTTCTCGGCCAGACCCGCCGAGAGCGCCGACGACAGGGTGGCCTACGTCTCGTCTTGGGATCAAGTGGCCGAGCTGCTCTACGCCGGCCGCCGCCTGACCGAAGTGAGGCGAACCACGAAAGAGACCGACATATACGTGAGGCTCGACCTTGACGGCACGGGACGTTGCGACATATCCACCGGCCTTGGTTTCTTTGACCATATGCTGGAGCAGATTGGCAAACATTCAAGCTCCGACCTCACGGTCCATGTGAGGGGGGACCTTAACGTGGATGAGCATCACACGATAGAGGACACGGCCCTGGCCCTTGGCGAGGCCATCCGCAAGGCGCTGGGAGACAAGCGAGGCATTGCCCGCTACGGCTTCTGCCTGCCCATGGACGACTGCCTGTGCCAAGTGGCCATAGATTTCGGCGGCCGGCCATGGCTGGTCTTCGACGCTGAGTTCCACCGCGAGAAAATTGGAGAAATGCCCACTGAGATGTTCCTCCACTTCTTCAAGAGTTTGTCAGACGCGGCCATGATGAACCTCAACGTCAAGGCGGAAGGGCAAAATGAGCATCATAAGATTGAGGGAATATTCAAGGCCTTGGCGCGCTCCATCAAGATGGCCAAAGCCCGAGACATTGAGAACTTTCAGCTGCCCAGCACCAAGGGCGCGTTGTAGCGATGCAAGAGGAATGACAGAGACTTCATTCGCCCGCGTCATACACCTGACGGAGACCGCGTCAACAAGTGACGAGTTGCGCCGCATGGCGGACCGTGGCGAGGCACCGGACGACTTCACCACCGTCATTGCCGACTTTCAGACGGCAGGCCGCGGGCAGGTGAGGAACCACTGGGAGAGCGAGGCGGGGCAAAACCTGCTGCTCTCCACCATTTTGCGTCCCAAAGGGATTGACGTGTCACGCCAATTTTTGCTGTCTATGGCCGTATCTTTGGCCGTGACCGATGCCCTGGCCACCGTGTTGCCGGCCGAAGCTCTCCCGTTGCTCAAAATCAAGTGGCCCAACGACATCTACGTGGCTCACGGTAAGATGGTTGGCATATTGGTGGAGAACCGTCTCCGAGGGCGTGAGATAGCCGACGTCATAGTGGGCGCGGGTGTGAACGTCAACCAGACCGTTTTCCGCTCCAATGCCCCAAACCCGTTGTCCGTAAAAAACATAAAGGGCGAAGACACAGATGTCATGACCTTGGCCCGCACCTTTCTGCGCAGCCTGAGACTGCGCATGGAGTCGCTTGCCGATGGCCGTGAGGCCGACTTGGCGAGAGAGTATATGGCCAGGCTCTACAATGCCGATGGCACACTCCACCCCTTTGCCGACACCCGCGGCCGTTTCCTTGCCCGCATAGTCTCCGTGGCTTCCGATGGCCGTTTGACGCTTGAGACGGATGGTGGCGAGAGGAGGGAATATACTTTTAAGGAGGTGGAGCACGTGGTGCCTACACCCCACGGCCCCGTCACGCCCAACCTTGAGGCCGGCGACGGCCGCGCAAACTGAAGACAAACAATAAACTCCCAGACACCGCATATGCTCGTCAAGACCTACGGCTCCGCAGTGAGCGGCATCGACGCCTTCACAGTCACAATGGAGGTGAACATAACGCCCGGAATACGCTTTTTCATTGTCGGCCTGCCAGACAGCGCCGTCAAGGAGAGCGAGCAACGCGTCGAGAGCGCCATACACGAAAATGGTTGGCGTTACCCGCAGCAGCGCATTGTCATCAACATGGCTCCGGCCGACATCCGCAAGGAAGGCTCGGCCTATGACTTGCCGCTCGCCGTGGGAATATTGGCAGCCTCTGGCCAATGCTCCACGGAGCGGCTGCAGCGCTACGTCATGATGGGCGAGCTGCAGCTCGACGGTGTGCTCAGGCCCGTCAAGGGAGTGCTGCCCATGGCTCTCAAGGCCAAGGAAGAGGGTTTTGAGGGGTTCATATTGCCCAAAGGAAACGCCAAAGAGGCCGCGGTGGTGGATGGTCTCAAAGTCTTTGGGGCGGACAATCTTAAAGAGGTTGTGGAATTCTTGGCAGATGAGTCCGTCTTGCGCCCCGCGGTGGTGGACGTGAAAGCTGAGTTTGAACGCGCCGAGGCCGACAACTTGCTGGACTTTGCCGACGTCAAGGGGCAGGAGAACGTCAAGAGGGCGCTGGAGATTGCCGCTGCGGGCGGCCACAACGTGTTGCTCATAGGCTCCCCGGGATCTGGCAAGAGCATGATGGCCAAACGATTGCCAAGCATCATGCCGCCCCTCACTATGGACGAGGCCCTCGAAGCCACCAAGATACACTCCGTGGCGGGAAACATAAGGGCCGATGGCGGCCTCATGACCGTACGCCCGTTTCGCAGCCCCCACCACACCATATCCGACGTGGCCCTCGTGGGCGGAGGCTCTTACCCTCAGCCAGGCGAGATAAGCCTGGCTCATAACGGCGTCCTCTTTCTCGATGAGCTGCCGGAGTTCAAGAGGACAGTCTTGGAGGTGATGCGCCAACCGCTTGAGGATCGCAAAATCGTCATCTCCCGCTCGCGCTTCAGTGTTGAATATCCCGCCTCATTCATGCTCGTGGCCTCAATGAACCCTTGCCCCTGCGGCTATTATAACCACCCCGACAGGCATTGCACCTGTGGCGAGGGGCAGGTGCGCAAATACCTTGGGCGAATATCCGGC
Source organism: uncultured Bacteroidales bacterium (assembly GCA_934699135.1). Classification (GTDB taxonomy): domain Bacteria; phylum Bacteroidota; class Bacteroidia; order Bacteroidales; family Marinilabiliaceae; genus W3P20-009. Next base: position 58,320 of record CAKUVM010000001.1, on the reverse strand, counting down.
CCCCTGCTAGACAGGATCGACCTGCATATCGAGGTTGTCCCCGTGCCCGTTGGCAAGCTCAATGACGCCGCGCCGGGCGAACCCAGCTCGGCCATACGCCAGAGGGTCATAGAGGCGCGCGCCGTGCAAAGCCGTCGTTTCGCGCGCTCCAAGGGCGTTCACTGCAACGCTCAGATGACGCCAAGGATGCTCAGCGCGTACGCCCGCCCCGACGAGCAAGGGCAGGCCGTCCTCAAAATGGCCATGAGCCAGCTCCACCTCTCGGCCCGAGCCTATGACAGGATTCTGAAGGTGGCCCGCACCATAGCGGACTTGGACAAAAGCGACGCAGTGCTGGCCAAACACGTGGCCGAGGCCATCCAATACCGCTCGCTAGACCGAGAGACGTGGGGGAGGTGAGATCGCATACCGCTGCTTAAAAATTGTTTTCGCGAGCCTTTGAACTCGACTAGACAATAAGATTAAACGACATAATTGTGAGCCAAACTGTTGATAATAATAAGCGTATAGCAAAGAATACATTGATGCTCTATTTCAGGATGCTGTTCACGATGGTCGTGACATTCTTCACTTCACGAGTGATACTTAATACTCTGGGAGTTGAGGACTTCGGTATCCAGAATGTAGTGGGAGGTCTCGTCACGATGTTTTCAATGCTCAGTGGATCGCTTTCTACCGCCATAAGCAGATTTATTACTTTCGAGCTGGGAAAGGGCGACATGCAGAAGCTTAAAACAGTGTTCTCTACCGGCGTGAATATCCAAATAGGAATGTCCGTGGTGGTTGTGGTCGTTGCAGAAGCATTTGGCATTTGGTTCCTAAATGCGAAGATGAATATTCCCGCTGACAGATTGGAGGCTGCTAACTGGGTATTCCAGTGCGCCATACTGACTTTCGTATTGGGGCTTTTGAGCGTCCCATACAATGCTGCGATAATAGCTCATGAAAAAATGTCAGCATTCGCTTACATCAGTGTTATCGAGGTTACGCTCAAACTTGTAATTGTATATATGTTGGCTCTCTCCCCGTTTGATCGTTTGAAAACGTATGCGGTGCTCCTGCTTTGCGTAAGTGCTGTGATACGGCTCATATATGGCATCTATTGCAAGCGAAACTTTGAGGAGTGTACATACCGCTTAATCATTGATCGGCCTATTCTGAAGGAAATGACAGCTTTTGCGGGATGGAATTTACTCGGCAATGGTGCTTTCTTGCTCAATACACAGGGAGTCAACATATTGATGAATATGTATTTCGGTGTTGCCATAAATGCGGCTCGTGGTGTCGCTACTCAAGTGGATGCGGCAGTAAAGCAGTTTGTGGCAAACTTTACGACTGCGGTTAATCCTCAGATAACTAAATCTTTCGCACAAGGAGATTTGGAGTATATGCACAAACTGGTATGCCGAAGTGCTAAGTTTTCGGCGTTCCTTATGCTTTTCTTTGCAGTCCCCCTCATTTTGGAATCAGATACTGTACTGAGGATATGGTTGAAAAACGTGCCCGAATACACTGCCACTTTTTTACGGTGGATTATAATATCCTCCTTCGTTGATTCGGTTTTAGCGAACTCGTTAGTCACCTCTATGTTTGCGACAGGCAAAATCAAGAGGTATCAGATAACTGTAACTATTATAGGAGGTTTGGTGTTTCCGCTGACTTGGGTGGCATTTGCGGTGGGGATGCCGCCATATGTGGGCTACGCAATATATTTTGTGGTGTATAGCGTCCTTCTTGGTGTTCGTTTGCACCTGCTCAAGGGTATGGTGAAGTTGCCAACCATTATGTATGTGCGCGAAGTGTTATGGAAGGTGATCCCCGTAATAATCATTTCATTCTTGGTGACTAGTGTGCTAATTTTCGCCATGGAGGCAGGATGGGCGAGATTGTTGTCGGTGTGTGTGTTGAGCGTAGTGATTACATCTGTTGCTGAATTTTGTATTGGTTTGAGTGGCAATGAACGTCAGTTCATTTTGAGTAAAATTAGGTCTTTGCGAGTTTTTAGAGGTAAAAATTGATTTTGGAGAAAAGAATTTATTTGGGGCTGTACATCTTGTATTCCCTGTTGATTTTAAATAATATTGCAGTTCTCTCCACGTTGCCTTGCACATAGGTAATTCTGGCGCAATCGAAATTTTCTTCCGTCATGAGGCTTGCCATTCGCTAGCCTGTGGTGACAAATGTTTAGGAGATAATATTATATGGGTTTGAAATCAAAATTGAAACATGCTGTTTCATTCCTCCTTCACGGCGAGCCAAAGCCAATCTATGCGAAGATTAGCTATTTGTCGCCGAATAACCAGTTGGGTGGCAAAAGAATTATAATAACTGGAGGGGGGCGTGGCTTGGGCTATGCCATGGCGAGGAAATTTGTTGCAGAGGGGGCCGAGGTGCTGATTGCGGGAAGGAATGAGGAAACGCTGAAAGATAGTGCGGAGAAAATCGGATGCAAATATTTGCGATTAGATGTGCAGGATGTATCTTCTTTCGAGGCTTTCATTGGCGAAGCGGATGAAATTTTGGGTGGAGTGAACTGCCTAGTGAATAATGCCGGTATATCTTTGCACGAGCGCGGTTTCTTAGATGTTTCGCCATGCCAATTTGATGCGCAAGTGGATACTAATCTAAAGGGCTGTTTCTTTTTGACTCAGGCGTTTATTAGGAAGTGTAATGGGAGGAAGGCGGAAGGCATCAAGAATGTGCTTTTCACGTCTTCTGAGACAAGTGTGACGGTAGACGAACGTCCATACGGGTTAACGAAAGCAGCCGTTAATAGTCTCGTCCAGGGCTTAGCTTATCGTTATGTAAATGAGGGCTATCGCATCAATGCTGTTGCTCCTGGTGTGACAGTTTCCGATATGGTCGGTGGAGATATTAACGGCAATTTGCGGTACGGAAATATCACAAACCGCTACTATCTTCCCGATGAGGTGGCCGAAGTTTCGTGTTTCTTGTTGTCCGACGCTTCTAATTGTCTTAACGGACAAATTTTGGTGTGCAATGAGGGAAAGACTATAAATGCGAGATGGAGGTAACAGGCGTTGGCAAGACTAACTCATAGCCCAAAAATTTTCTGGCTATGCTGTTGCCTGCCAAAGTTGAAGCTTTCCGATTTAGTGGTTTTAAGAGTTATATTTCTTTAAAGCAATGAAATCCAAGTTCTTGTATACTAATGAGCGCAACGTCCAGATAGTGATTGCCCTGTTGAAGGCTCACGGCATTCATCGTGTTATCGCGTCTCCCGGAACAACAAATATGACCTTTGTGGTGAGCATAGAGAATGACCCTTGGTTTCAGATCTGGTCTTCTGTTGACGAGCGTAGTGCAGCTTACCTCGCTTGCGGGATGGCGGCGGAGACAGGAGAGCCTGTGGCCATTAGCTGTACAGGAGCGACTGCGTCCCGCAATTATATGCCTGGTCTTACTGAGGCTTTTTACCGCAAATTGCCAGTCTTGGCGATAACGTCGACTCGTGGCAACCATATGCTTGGCAATTTGATTGATCAGCAAATAGATCGTCGCAACTTGCCGAACGATATTGCTGTCGAGAGTGTGACTATCCCGATGGTTAAAGATAAAGCCGATGAGCGCTATTGTGAGGTCGAGGCTAATAAGGCAATTCTAGCATTGTGGTTGAATGGCGGAGGCCCTTCACATATCAATATGTACACAAGCTATTCCCACGACTTTAGCGTGAGTGAGATTCCTCAAGTAAATGCAATTTACCGTCATACGGCCTTTGATAATAAATGGCCAGAAATTCCGCGAAACGGCAAGATTGTGGTACGCGTCGGTGCTCATACTAACTTCTCTGACGAATTGACAAAGGCTGTTGATGCTTTCTGTGCGACATACGATGCTGTTGTTTGTTGTGACCATACCAGCGGGTATCGGGGTGACTACGAGATTCATGGTCAATTGGTTTTTGGACAGAGACAATGGCATTCGCCTCTGAGCTACGCAAACCTGTGCATCCATATTGGTGAGGTGTCAGGGGACCAATGCTGCGTTAAAGCCAGTCATTCGTGGCGCGTAAGTCCCGATGGTGCCCTGCGAGATACGTTTGGCACGTTGCGCCGTGTCTTCATGATGCCGGAAATTGAGTTCTTTAAGCATTATGCGGAGGATGGTGCAAGCAAGACTGGGTATAGGGATAGTTTGAGCAAGGAGATTTATGACATAAGCAAAAGTCTTCCAGAGTTGCCGTTCAGTAACATCTGGATCGCTAAGAATATGGCGGATAAGCTGCCCTCAAGCAGTGAACTACATTTGGGAATCTTGCATAGCTTGAGATCTTGGAATTTCTTTAAGCTGCCCAAAGGGGTCTTCGCTAAATGCAATGTGGGCGGTTTCGGGATAGACGGATGTATCTCAACTATGATTGGAGCATCGTTAGCTCGTCAAGACAAGTTGTTTTTTGGCGTGTTCGGCGATCTGGCGTTCTTCTATGATATGAATGTTGTTGGCAATCGCCATGTTGGTCCCAATGTGCGCATTCTGCTTATAAATAATGGTAAAGGTAATGAATTCCGCAACTACGGTCACCCGTGTTATTTCTTGGGAGAGGAAGCAGATAAATATGTTGCAGCGGCTGGGCATTATGGCAACAAGTCTAGCAGGCTAATTAAAGATTACGCTTCAGACTTGGGCTACGAGTACCTCTCCGCTAGCAATAAGGACGAGTTTTTATCTGTTGTGGATAGGTTCCTCGACCCTAAGATAGGCGACAAGCCAGTTCTCTTCGAAGTGTTTACAGAGACTGAGAGTGAAAGTGCTGCGTTGGAAAAAGTTTTGAACTTGCGTGTTGACCCCAAGGAAAAGATTAAAGGAGTTGTAAAAGATGTAGTTAAAGACATTGCGGGACGTGCTGGAGTAGGTCTCATTAAAAAAGCGCTGGGGAAATAGCGCGACGCCGTGCTGGCCATGCACGTGGCCGAGGCCATACAACACCGCTCGCTAGATCGAGAGACTTGGGGGAGGTGAGCCGAAAAAAGTGGCGGAGGAGGAAAAAAGTTCGCGTTGGCCTACGTGTTCCGCACCGTTGAGTTGTCTTATGTGCGTGGAGGGACAAGAAGAGTCCCGCTCACGGGAAAAAAGAAAACTCAACACCATATCGCCATGAAAGCAATGTCATTTGACCAGCTCAGGGGTAACACCGAGGCCCTTGCGGCAATGCCGGCTATGAACGTCATGTCGGTTCTCGCATCCGACAAGAGCTTTATGGATCGTTTCTATCTTTCTGGCTACGAGGGTCTTTGCGTGGCTCTCAACCATGCCGACCTCACTCGTTCCATCATTTCCTCGGCCGTGCCGATGGAGGGTGAGCTCCTTGTTGTGGGTGGCGATGAGCATTGCGCCTTGTGGAGGGCCATCTGTGCGGAGCTGCGCATAAGGGTGTCCGCCATCGACGCCTCCTCGGCCGACATCATTGCCGCGACGGAGACGCTTATGAAGGTCAACCCTTGCATCTCCCACATCCTCTGCTCCTCGCAGTGCGACACTCAGACGGTCAAGGCCTTGGCGCGCTTGGCTCATCGCAATGGTCGCGGCCTGATTGTTGACACGTCGGCCGATGATATGGATATGACCTCCATTGAAGATTCCGGGGTCGATTTCGCCATCTCGGCCGCTGATGGGGAAAGTCCGGTGAGCGTCATCGTGGCGCGCAGGAGTAAGCTCGTCATGACAGAGGGCAACGCCCGCAATGCTTCCCATGACATTTATGCCTTGTGGCAGCAGTCGCTCTCTTCCCGCACTCCCGACCTGAAACCTATGGCTTAGGCAAAAAGCGAAAAAATATGGCGTCCATCCGCGAGGCTTCGCGGGTGGGCGTTTCTGTTTTCTCATGATGTGAGCCGAATGGTGCTTCCTCCCAAACTCCAAAATCGCGCTTAAAGCGCACGTATGGCCGAAGTTGCCGAACCTCATATTTTCTCGGCTTTCCAACCTCTCTCTTCCATAGCTTTTAGCACCTCGTCCGCCAACCATTCAGCCCCCTCTTTCCGGTCATGCAGCAGGATGATGGCCCCAGGGCGAAGTTGGCGCAAGATCCGTCGCAGGACGTGCTGGCGAGGCTCATTGCGCGTGTCGAACGAGCGGATGCTCCACCCTACTGCGCTGTGACCAGTGTGGCTTAACGCCGTGGCCATAAAATGAGTGCTGATGCCCAAGGGCGGGCGAAACAGCCGAGGCCGGATGCCGCAAGCATGCTCAATGGCCGCGTCGGCTTGCCGTATCTCACTTTCCAAGTGCTTGCGACCCAAGAAGTTGGCATATGGAGAGTGGCGCATTGTGTGGTTGCCGACAATGTGGCCGCGGCGGATAATCTCTCGCACCAGGTCGGGGTGGCTCTCGGCCTTCTCGCCGACGACGAAAAATATGGCTTTCGCCCCATGTCTGTCTAGCGTGTCCAAAACTTTTGGCGTTGTCTGCGGGTCCGGGCCGTCGTCAAATGTGAGCAGAATGCCGCTTCCGCTTTTTGTGTGGCACTGCGCTTTAATGAATATGCCGCTGCCTATGCGCGCCGCCCCATATATCCATACGGCCATCGCAATGATGCCTATGACGGCGAGTGTCAGAAGGAGAGCTTGCATCGCACACCTGCGGCCTCAAAAAAGCCGCCCGCTTTGTTCAAGACCATTTGCGCCATGCGTTCCGCCGCCGCGGTGGGGTATCTGTAGTCCTGTGGTTCTGTGGGCGTTGTGGTGTTTGTCGTCTCCACGTCCTCAATAGTGCCAAGTCGGGGAGTGGCAATGTCTGTCGTGAGCAGCATGGCCACGGCCCCTTCTGACGGCTCTATGCCTCTCCTGCGCAATCCCATGCGCGTCAGCGTCTTGTCCAGAGTGGGGGTCAGCTCGTCAGCCGCCACCACTAAGATGTTGTGGGCTTCGCCGCTCTCGGCCAACATTGTCGAGTCTGTCAGCGCCGCGCCAAAGGAGCAGTACATGTGCGAAAATGTCATGTTTTGCCCCTTGCAGCCCGTCATGATGGCTAGTTGGCTGCCAATGGTGTTGAACGTTGACTGCATGAACGGTGTCGGGGCCATCATGCCCTCGCCCTCGGTAGCCATTTGTGCAAGCAATTTCTCCGAGTCGGCCAAGAAACCGAGACCCGTCGCTGTCTCCACAGCGTCTGGGGTCAGCCCTCCGACTTTAGCCAAGCACTCAAGCCCTGTGGCCACGCCCATCTTTATCAGCCGGCTCATGCGCCGTCGGGCCGCGGCGTTTGGTATGAGGCTCTTCACGTCAGTGTCGGCAGAAAACGTGGCGATGGAGGCTATGCGCAGCTTTGGAGAGGTCATGCTTTCTGGAATATAAGCGATGTGCAGTTGCCGCCAAACCCAAGCGAATTGCTCAGGGCGAATCGCGCGTCAAATGGTGCGTTCTCCGTGGTTGGCATTGGCGCGTCTGCGCTCATCGGTGTCAGCAGGCCCGTGTTTCGCCACGCCGTCTGGTTATGCAGTGCCAGGAGGCATATCACGGCCTCAATGGCTCCCGCTGCGGCTAGCGTATGCCCCGTAAGGCCCTTAGTGGAGCTGAAACGCGGCAACGCGTGCCCGGCCCATACGGCTTCTATGGCGGCAATCTCGCTGCGGTCGTTGTTTGGCGTGGCTGTGCCGTGAAGGTTTATGTAACCCACGTCTTGTGGGCCTATGCCCGCCTTCTCCATTGCGCCTCTCATTGCGTCTTGCGCCCCTTGGCCGTTGTCGCTCAAGGCGGTCTGGTGGTGAGCGTCGTTGGCGTTGCGCCATCCGGCCATCCATCCGCGGCCCGCGGGGTTGTCATCCGCTTTAAGCACCAGGTAGGCGGCCCCTTCGCCAAGGTTCAGGCCATCGCGCTCCGCGCTGAGCGGATGACAGGTCTCGCGGCTCAAAATCTTCAGGGCGTTGAAGCCGCCTAGCGTAAAGGCGCATAGCGAGTCGGCTCCGCCGGCAATGACGGTGTCCGCCATGCCGCACTCGATCATTCGGGCCCCCGTCATTATGGCGTTGGCCCCGCTGGAGCAGGCCGTGCTTATTGTGGTTCGCCAGCCGCCAATGCCCAAAGCCTTCGCCACCGTGTCGGTATGGCTTGCGCACGGGTGTTCGGCAATGTACCGGAGCCGGCCGAGGCTTGAGTCTTTTATAAACTCGTTGTAGAATTTCGGAGTCTGGTCCATTCCGCCCACCGTGGTGGCGGAGATTATGGCGGCGTGAGCCAGTTCCGCCTTCGTGAGGTTGGCGTCGGCCGCGGCCTCGCTTGCGGCGGCCGATGCCAGAAGGGCGGTGCGACTGCGGGCCTGTGTGCCTAAGGAGGTGCGTAACTCGTTGTTTGACAGGCGCACTTCGCCAACGGGAACTCCCAATGCCGTGGCGCAGTGTCGCGGGAGGCCAATGCCGCCGTGCCCTGCGATGAGCGACGCGAGCGTCTCATCAACCCCTACGCCTATGGGGCTCACGACCCCCATGCCGGCTATGCGCACCCGTCTTGCCATTTATTTCTTGGCGTGACGCTCAATATATTCGGCCATCGAGTCGACAGACGTGAAGATGGGCCTGGCCTCAGCAGCCGTGGCCAAGTGGATGCCATATTCGCGCTCAAGCAGCAGGATGAGCTCCAAGGCGTCTATGCTGTCTAGTCCCAGGCCGTCGCCAAAGAGCGGGGCCGAGTCTTCTATATCCGACGGCTCAACTTCCTCAAGATTCAATGAGTCAATTATTTGCCGCTTTAGTCTCTCTTTAAGGGTGGATTCCATTTCAGTCTTTTGTTAGCAGTTCAAGGTGCAGCTCATACTCGTCGGCCAATTTCTCGCACCAACCGCAAATGAGCAGTTTGGAGTGGCTGGTGTCCAGAGCCTCGGACGCCAATTTCTTCAGGCCGTCCATATCGCGACGTGGCGTTATGACGAACAATGTCTCGCCCATTATCTTGTGGCGAATGCACATTTCGCCTATCACTATGTTGGGGAGTGTGTAGACGAATTTTGCGGGGCTGGCCTCGTTGGCCTCCATGGAGCGGACGTATTGGATGTCTGTGTCTAGCGATGCTGACCGGTTGGCCAGCAAGACGGATGCGTCGCGGAGCGCGTCCTCATCGGCGTCTATGCCCCGCAAGAGATACTCTGCCCCGATGTAGCCCATTTTGCACAGGTCGTCCATCTTGAAAAACTTGACGTTCGGGTCTTCCAGCTTGTGATACGCCTCTCGCGCCAGGGTGTCGAAGTCCCGTTCTGCGTTGGGCAACACGGCTCGCCCGTTCACCAATAGTTGGCCGCGGGACATGTCCACGCTGCGCGCCGTGCGCCACTCTCCGCCGCTCTGCGGCTCCACGTCTTTGGCTGCCGCGACCTTGCTCACCACCACGGCGGCGTTGCAGCCTCCGAAGCCCGATGCCGTCTTGAGGCAGTAGTCTCCCGTCACGGCTTGCGCCTCCCCGCTCACCCGCAGCGGGACGCTCACCCCCGCTTGGTCGTAGCCCAATGTGGGCAGCAGCCTCCCGCCCGTCAGCTCTTTGGCGCACACCATCAGCTCTATAAGTCCCGACGCGCCAAGCGTGTGGCCAAAATATGTCTTCAGGCTGTTGACGGGCGCGCCGCCCAGCCCGGCCAGGCCTATGGCTTTTGCCTCCATCTCGTCATTATATGCGGTGCCCGTGCCGTGTGGGTTGACAAATGCCAGCCCGTGGCCGTCCCGCCCGCTTTGCCCCATGGCGCGTCTCATGGCGACGGACAGAGGCTCGCCCGTCCTTGATGGGCCGGATATGTGGTTGGCGTCGTCGGTCAGCGAGCCGCCCTCAATGGCCACTTCGGCCCCGCATTCCGCATTGTTGGTCAGCAAGATGCAGCCTGCGGCTTCGCCAAGGCTCAGCCCGTCGCGCCGCAGGTCAAAGGGCAGGCACGGGCGCCGGCTGACGGAGCGGAAGCTCAAGAACCCGCTCGTCACGAATCGGCTAAGCTCATCGGCCCCAAGCACAAAGATGTCGTCATACTCGCCGTGGCGAATAAGGCGCGAGGCCACCACCACTGCCGCCACGCCAGATATGCAGGCGTTTGAGATTATCAGCGGCTCCGCCTCCAAGCCTGCGGCTCGCGCCACGCGGCGGCTCATGGCGTGGAGGAAGACGCGGCTGCCTGCCTCGGGCGGTTCCGCGCCGGCCTCGCTTATGTTGCCTTTTGTGGTGGATATTATCAGTCCCGTCCGTCGGCCTCCGCGGGGCTTGTTACCTCTGGCGCAGTCCGTCAGGGCGGCCGCCATCATACCCTCGAGGCAGGACAGGCCGTCGGCCGTGGGCGGGCCGTCAACCCTCTGGGCGTAATATTCCACGGGCTCATAGCTGCCGTCCCACACCTGCGGCCGCAGGGCGGAACGCCCCCCGCCCATGGCTGTCAGGGCGTCGTCCAGGCCTGGGCCGTAGCCGCTTATGAGGCTCATGTGTGGGCCGATGAATATCTTCATTGCTTGTTAAGCCATCTCTTTTTCCACTCCGTGAAGAAGTCGGGGTCGGTATACTGCATCTCACCGTCGGCCGTCATGAAGACTTGCGTGGTCTGCGCCACGGCCATTATCTCCATATCCTCTTTCCGATAGACGACATACTCAAAGATGAGCTTAGCCCCATCGGAATATATGTATCGGGTCTCCACGATGGCTCTGTCTCCGCATTTGAGGCTCTGGCGGTAGTCTATGTTCATGTTCACCACCGGAGCCACGTAGCCCGTGCGGAAGTAGTCGGCGTAGCCCACGCCCGGATATGCTATGCCGAAGTGTTCGCGCCCGTCTTCCAGGTAGGCCACGTAGCTGCCGTGCCACGCCACTTTCATCATGTCCACCTCGCTAAACCGCACGGTGAGTTCCACCCTGTCGGTCAGCGCTGGCTCGTGGAGCTTTATCCTCTTGGTTATCATGCCTCTTCGGGAGTGGCCACCTTCATTTTGCCTTGGGCTATCACCTCGTCGCCCACCCTCACGGTTATGCCAATCAGGCTCACGTCTCCCGCGCGGGCCTCCATGACGATGGTTGTGCGCAGGTCTTCGCCCACCTTGGGGAGGCGCGAGATCTGATATTTGTTTATCGAGCCAATGAGGCCGATGGGCACTTTCTGGCCGCGGAGGACGTGGTCGTAGCCAATGTGCAGGGCTCCGCTTTGGGCTGTGTGCTCAATCAACGCGCCGTCCATAAGTTTGCCATTCTCCACAAAAATGCTGCCGCCGTCCACCGTCAGGCCCGTCTCGCTGCGGTCGGGCTCGAAGCTATACAGCTTGTCCACCATCACGATAGGCTCCCGTTGGGGGATGTAGTGGCAAATCTCCTCTTTACCGTTGAGTATCATTGTGCAGGTCTGTTTTCCTAGTTGTCAAAATAGTCGAAAAAGTTGAACCACTGGCGCGGGTATTGGCTCACTATCTCCTCCAGCCGCTTCACGAACGCTTTTTGCAGGGTCTCAGATTTAGGCCGTGTGACAGGCTCGTGGCCTAAGACGGTGAAGTAGACGTGATATCTCCGCCCGGCCTCTCTCATGGCGAAGAAGAAAGCCGTGGGCACCCGCATGGCCGCGGCCACGTCAAACGGGCCGTTCGTAAAGCGCGCCTTGTGACCCATGAAGTCCAACTCGCGGGTGGGGGAGCCGCTCATATAGCGGTCGCCCATAAAGCAGACGAACTCGCCCCGGTCCAGGGCGTTCTTCACCTCCATCACGCTCGCCAGCCAGTCGCTCCCCAGTGGGATAAGGCTGAACGTCCGCCTGCGCTGCTCCCTCTCCAGGAGTCTTTTTATGTCTTCATGCTCGTTGTCGAAGATGGTGACGTTCATCTTCTTGCCAAAGCGCGCGAAAAGCGGGGCCCCGGCCTCCCATGCCCCCACATGTCCGCCCACGAATATGGCGGCGCGGCACTCGCCCTTGTCTCCGTCCCCGAAGAGCTTGGCAATCTGGTCTTCGCCGTCCAGCTCAAAGCTAAAGAGGTCTTCGCGCCCCTGGCCAATGGCAATTTTGTCTATGATGCACTGGCCAAAGGCATAATAAGTGGCCAAGACCTCGCGCGCCGCGCGCCAACGCCCCAACCCCCTCACGCGCCGCGAGAAACGCCATGTGGCACGTGTGGCTTTGGGGGCGAAGGCCACGAAATATGGCACCACGAGAGCCAACAGCCCATAGGCCGCGCCAAGCCCGCAATGGCGGATGAGCATGACGAAGCACCACGTGCCGAATGTGCCGCCGCGCGACTGCCCGTCCCACTTCTGTCGCCTGTGCTCAGCCATTGAGCCGCTCCCCTATCAGCCTCACGAGATCACCGTATGTGGTGGCCGTCGCAAGCTCCTCGCGAGTTAGTTTCACGCTGAGGGTTTGCTCCACCACCACGGCCAAGTCCACCATGTCGAGGCTGTCTATGCCCAGAGAGCCGCCAATCGAGGCGTCTGCCGTTATGGCGGACGCCTCGATCTCAAACTCCTCGGCTAGCGCGGGCCTAAGGCGCGCGTCTATGTCGCTCACTGTCGTTGTCACCTCCGTGCGCCTAGGTGTAGAGGCCGCCGTTTATGGAGATGACCTCGCCGGTTATGTAGCTGGCCTTTTTTGACGCCAGGAAGGCGACAAGGTCGGCCACCTCTTCCGGCTCGCCAAAACGGTTGGCGGGGATGGTCTTTTTCAGGCTGGCCTCGTCAAGGTCTTTCGTCATGTCGGAGTGGATGAAGCCAGGGGCCACGGCGTTGACCGTCACGCCCTTGCGGGCCACCTCTTGCGCCAGGGCCTTAGTGGCCGCCATCAGGCCGCCCTTGGAGGCCGAGTAGTTGGTCTGGCCGGGCAGTCCCTTCTGGCCGCTGAGTGACACCATGTTGACAATGCGGCCCCATTTCTTCACGAGCATGGGCTGGAGCAGTGGCTGCGTCACGTTGTAGAACCCGTCAAGGGTGATGCGCAGCACCTGGCTCCAGTCTTCATAGGGCATGAAGACCATCAGGTTGTCGCGCCTGATGCCGGCGTTGTTCACCACCACGGCGATATACTCGCCCTGATGGGCCTGCTGCCAGCCCTCAATGGCTTTGGTGGCCTCTTCGCGGTTGGCCACGTCGAATGGCAGAAGCTCTCCGTCAGAGCCGGCCTCGCGCACCAGGGCGAGGGTCTTCTCTGCCTCGGCCTGCCCGCTGCGGTAGTTGATTATGATGGTGTAGCCCTCTTTGGCCAGTGCCACGCTGACTGCCCGGCCCAAGCCTCGGCTGCCTCCTGTCACAAGTGCGTACATATATGTTTTTTTCGTTTTGTTATTCAATGATTTTCATATGTCGCCATCCTACTCTGGCTTGCGCACGGGGGTCTGGCCTATAAGGCCGGCCACGGCCGTGATCTCTGTGTAGTGCTCGCGGTCTTCGGCAAATGAGGGGAAGACGTTCCTCACCGTGTCATATACCCAGCGGCTCGTGCCGCCAAGCTTGTCATAAATCTGGCGGCAATCCACGGCCTGACACAGCGTCATGAGGTTGATGGCCGTCACCTGTGTGGCGTTCTCTATCACCTTGCGGCAGATGAGGGCGGAGTTGGTGCCCATGGAGACAATGTCTTGGTTGTCGTTGTTGCACGGGATGGAGTGGACGTACATGGGGTTACTCAGCGTCTGGCATTCGGCCGTGGTGCTTGTGGCCGTGAATTGGCATGCCTGCATGCCGTAGTCCAGTCCCAGGCGCCCCAGGTTGACGAAAGGCGGCAGAAGCTCGTTGACCTTGTCGTGGAGCATATAGTTGGTCTGCCTCTCGGCCAGCATGGCCAGGCGGGTTATGGCCATTTTCAGCTTGTCGTTTTCAAGAGATATGTAGTCTCCGTGGAAGTTTCCGCCGTGGAATATGTTGTTCGCCTCAGGGTCCACAATTGGGTTGTCATCGGCGGAGTTCACCTCGTTTTCCACCACTCTGGCCATGTTGGCCGCCGTCTCCGCTATTGGGCCCACAATCTGGGGAATGCATCGTAGGCTGTAGAATGGCTGCACCTTGTGGCCGAAGTGCGCATTGGTGTGGTCGGTGTCATGATACAGCTCCGCGTCGCGTTTGCGCAGCAACAGGCTGCCCCGGGCATATTGGCGCATCTGCCGCGCCACGGCCTGCTGCCCCTCTTGTCGCCGCGGGGCGTTGAGACGCTCGTCCATCATGTCGTCATAAGACTCCACCACCTCGTTGAGCATCACCGACGCGGCCACGCACCAGTCTATGAGCCGCTGCGCGTCGTGTATGTTGGTTATCGACACGCCGGTCATCATGCTCGTGCCGTTAACCACCGAGAGGCCGTCTCGTCCCTTCAGGCGCAGCGGCTTTAGCCCAAGTTCGGCCATCACGTCGGCCGAGTGCCTCCACTCGCCATTGTAGTGGACTTTGCCCTCCCCAATGAGCGTCAGGGCCATGTGGGCCAGCTGCACCAGGTCTCCGCTTGCGCCGACGCTCCCGTGCTGAGGTATGTAGGGGTGTATCTTGCGGTTTATGAACTCCGCCAATAGCCTTACCACCTCCGGGCTTATGCCTGAGCGGCACTGCATGAACGTCATGAGCCTCGACACCATGGCGGCGCGCACGGCCAGCAGGGGCATAGGCTCGCCCGCGCCGCACGAGTGGCTACGCACAATGTTATATTGCAAGGCAACCAGGTCGCCGTCCCCCACCCTGTATTGGGCCATGGGGCCGAAGCCTGTGTTTATGCCGTAAATTACTTTGTCTTGCTTGAATTTTTCCAGAAACTCATGGCAGGCTGTCACCTGGGCCATGTCTCCATCGGGCAGCTCTATTCGCTTGTCGGAGTAGAGTATTCCGTATATGTCCTGAAGGTCTAGATACATCTTGATTCTCTCGCCGCCACAGTCCGCGCCCTCTTATGAGTTGACCGCGGCGCGGCCGCTAAATTACGCTTTTTTCTTCAATTTAGGGCGATTACGCTGCCAATGCGGCGCGTGGTCTTGTCGCGCCTGTACGACGGAAAACGCTCGTCTTCGAATGTGCAGACGCCGCAATCCTCAACCGCCGCCACGCCTCTTCGCCTCAGTTGCGCCGCCACGGCTCTGCCTAAGTCCATGTGCCACAGCCCGTCAGATTCCACAGAGGCGAACTCGCGGCCTATGGCGCGGGTCACGTCCTCTCCCACGGCGTAGGCCCTTGGGCCAATGTGCGGGCCAATGGCCGCCACCACGTCGGCCGGGCGCGAGCCAAACGCTTCCGCCATGGCCTCCAGTGTCCGCCCCACAATGTCCGCCGCCGTCCCGCGCCACCCCGAGTGGATGGCTCCAATGGCCCCGTGTGCGGTGTCGGCGAGAAGTACTGGCACGCAGTCTGCCGTCAGTATGCACAGGGCCGCGCCGGGCGTGTCCGTCACCAAGGCGTCCGCGGATCTTATTCGCCCCGCATTGTCGTCCGCCCCCATGCCGGCCGTCTGTCGCGTCACCACGGCCACGCCGTCGCCGTGCGTCTGCTCGCACAGCGTCAACAGTCCGCGTGGCGCGCCCAAAGCCCCGTATAGGGACGTGCGCGGCCGCGCCCCCTCCCTGCCCGACCAGTCGGCTGCCGAGAATGCGGCCCACACCCGCGGCGGCATATTCTGGGGTCGCAGCAGGGCGCAATCCTTGCAGCTACTCAAAGCCTACGCCCCTCGCCGAGGTCACGGAAATGATGCTGTCCACCACGAACTCGCTCATGCCGCGCCATATCAGCGCGCCCTTATACTCTTTGTAGTGCAGCTCCACGGCTTTGCCCGAGCAGCGCATCAGGGAGTCGGCAATGTCTTTCCGCTCCACCGAGAAGTCAAATTCGTTGGACACGATGGCGGCCTGCCCGCTCCCTTTCAGCCCGCCGCGGAAGCCCGTCTGGATGAGGCGGCCTTCGTAAGTCTTGAAAATGTAGCCCTTATAAGTTATGAAGTTGAGCTCGCCGGCCTTCACCCCCTCCCCAAACACCCAGTAGTATCTGAAGAAGAAGAATCCGAACCCAGCGAGCAGGATGACGAGAGCCGCCACGCAGCCAATCTTTTTTGCCATGTTCAATTTTTTTTTCGTTTGTCAAATGCTCATATATTTCATCAACGCGGCGTAGTTGCGGCTGGCCGTGTCATCGGCGACCTTTGTGCCTGTCAGTGCTGCCACCGTGTAGCCGTGCCTCTCCAGGCTCTCCACCACCGGATATGGGTCTTCTTGCGACAGTTTCACGTAGGCTACTGTGCGCTCCGCGCCCCTGTCTGTCAAGACGCTGATGACTTTGCCGCCGGCAAGCTCCGCCGCTTGCGTCAGTCGGCCAATCTCAAAGTCCTCGTTGGGCATCCTGACTGCAATCGTCGCCCCGGGTTCGTCTGAGCCGATGAGGTGAGAGAACGTGCGCAGCGTGCTCTGTCGGTCCGCCACGCCCAGCAGGTGGCCGGCGTTGTCGGTCACGGCCACGGTGTCGGTGTCTTGCTCCGACAGCAGACGGATGAGCGTGGCGGGCGTGTCGGCCGCCCGGTATGGCTCAAGCGGCTCCGCCTCATCGGCGCAGTCTCCGCTTCCTCCGGCCATGCCGCTCGCCAACATTCCCAGATAGAGGCCGGTGGGACCCACCACGGGTAGCATGTCCCTGCCGCTGGCCGACAGTTGGCTAAGCCCCTCATCCAGTGGCGTTGACCCAGCTATCGGGTCAATGGCCGAATATGTGCTGTCTGTGTCTGGCATAGGCTTTTTTATTGATGCTTTCGGGCGGAAAATGTATATTTGCGCGTCTTTCGCTGCCACGCAACCGCTGGCAATGATGGCTCCATAATTTCTGAGGCGAATTGCCACGGTCTGCTTTCCTTGGCGAAGATAATCAATTTACAGATATAAGGCAGATGACTAAACTGAGTGTCAACATCAACAAGATTGCCACCATCAGGAACGCTCGCGGAGGCAACGCCCCCGATGTGGTCAAGGCGGCTTTGGATATAGAGGATTTCGGTGCCGATGGAATCACCGTGCATCCCCGCCCAGATGAGAGGCACATACGCTACGCTGACGTGACCGACCTCAAGCGCGTGCTGCGCACAGAGTTCAACATTGAGGGCAACCCGTCTAAGCGTTTTATGGACTTGGTCATGAGCGTACGGCCGACGCAAGTGACGCTCGTGCCCGACGCCCCCGACGCCATCACCAGCAGCGCCGGATGGGACACCCGCGCCCATCTCCATGATCTCACAGACATTGTCTCAACCCTCAAGGAGGCCGGCATCCGCACCTCCATCTTTGTAGACCCCGACCCCGTCATGGTCGATTTCGCGGCCCAGGCCGGGACTGACAGGGTGGAACTCTACACGGAACCCTACGCCTCGGCCTACGCCGCGGGCCCGGAGGCCGCCATAGCCCCGTTTGTCGAGGCCGCCAAGGAGGCCAAGAGGCTGGGTCTCCAAGTAAATGCCGGACATGACCTCAGTCTGGTCAATCTGGGCTTCTTCCTCAATAAGATCCCCTTCGTCAAGGAGGTCTCCATTGGCCATCAGCTCATCTGCGACGCCCTCTATATGGGGCTTCGTGAGACTGTTAGGCAATATAAGGCCATAGTCGAGCAGGCGCGATAGGGGTTGAGACCCGAGTCTGTCTTCTGCTTATTTGGCTCTCTGGTAGTTGCCCCCCACGACCTTATTACTTATGCGCGTTCGTTTGCTGTTTGTCCTCTTGGCTGGGCTAGCGTCTCTTCCCGCCGCGCCGCATGTTGAGGCTCAAGAATTCGCCGCGTCGTCCGTCTTGTCAGCGGGTGTGTGGCGCAAGGTGTCGGTCTCCGAGAGTGGCGTTTACCGCGTCTCTGCGGCCATGCTCCGCCAGATGGGTTTTTCTGACCCGTCTCAAGTTCGCGTCTATGGCGCGGGTGGGGCGCAGCTGAGCCACACGGTGGGCGCCGACGGGCGAGACGACTTGAAACTGCTGCCCGCGCTGCACACGTCAGACGGCGTGATATTCTACGCCCAGGGCCCCAATGGAGTCGTGGCTCAAGCCGATGGCTACTACGCCCCGTCTCTCAACGCCTATTCCCGCAAGGCATATTACTATCTCACCTCGGCCGCCAATGTGTCTGACGCCATCATTTGCCGCGAGGCCAGCGACGGTGTCCCCGCCGTCACGCTCAGTGAGTATGACAATGTGTGCCTCTACGCCCCGCAGCAGGTCAACGTGGGGCAGACGGGCCGCGAGTGGGTGTCCGACCCCGTCAAGCCTTCGCTCTCAGTGCCTCTGTCCATGACGGTGTCGCAGGGCGCCGACGTCAGGGTGCGTTATAGGCTTGTGGCTCATCTCGCCTCGCAAGGCGGGTGTTCCATTGACATTGACGGAAACAAGTTTGCCGAGCCTTCATTTGGTGCCGCCACTGCGCTCACCACGGTGTTCACCGTCAGCCAGGGGGCGGCGTCTTTCCCAGCGCCGTCCTCCTCGCTCTCCTCTTTGCGTGTCCGCGCCTCGCTGCCTGGCTCCAGTGATTGCGTTTGGATCTCATACGTCACGGTTGCCTCTCGGGCCCCGCTCTCTTTGCCGTCTGGCGGTTCTCTTGCATTCCGCGCCTCGGAGCAAGCGGGCAGCGACGGCCTCGTCGCGTTCTCAATCGGCGGGGTTGACGACGCCACCGTGGTGTGGGATGTCACCGACGCCGCGTCGCCGCGTCAGGAGAGTCTGGAGAGGGGCTCCGGTGTCCGCGCCTCTTTCAAGGCCGAGGGCGGGAGAGTGCGCGAGTATGTGGCGTTCGGCCCGTCGTCCGTCCTTCCGTCTCCTACCGACGAGGGTTCTGTGGCTTGCCATGACCTCCACGCCCATAAGTCCGTCAACTATCTCGTTGTCACCTCGCCGCTCTTCGCGGGCGTGGCGGATGAGTTCTGTGCCGTCCATGCCCAGGCGCAAGGCCTCTCATCGCGCGTCGTCATGGTAGACGACATATACGACGAGTTCGCGGCGGGACGGCCTGAGGCCCCCGCCATCCGCAACTACATCAAGATGCTCTATGACCGCGGCAAAGGCTCGCAAGACAAGCTGACGTGCGTCTTCCTGCTCGGCTCCGGCTCTTATGACAATTTCGACCGCTCCCGCCCCGAAAATGTCATCCCCGCCTATGAGAGCGAGAACTCCAGTGGCACCATTACGAGCTACGCCTCGGACGACTTCTATGGCTGGATGGACAAGGGCGAGGGCGCGACCGACACGCGCGGGGCTGTCGATGTGGGCATTGGCAGGCTCCCAGCCTCCACTCTGGCCGAGGCTGAGGCCTACCTGGCTAAGGTGAAGGCCTATATGTCCGCTCCCGAGCAAGGCGCGTGGCGTTCTAAAGCTGTCTTTGTGGGCATATCCGGAGACGCCAATGAGCATACGCAGTATGCCGACATGCAGGCCTCGGCTTTCGAAGAAGAGAACCCAGATATGGAGACGATAAGGGTTTTCTCCGAGGCCTATCCGGCCCAGAAGACATCCACGGGAGTCTCTTTCCCGCTCGCCGTGTCCACGCTCCACAATCTTCTGGAGAGCGGAGTCTCGCTCTTCCACTACACTGGCCACAGCAGTCCCCGCGCCATAGCCGAGAATTATCTGACGACGGAGCTGGCCTCGCGACTGACCAATTTCTCTCGCCCCTTTGTCTTCGTCTCGGCATCTTGTGACATTGTGCCGTTCGACCACAATACCGGCTGCCTCGGCACAAGGGGGCTCTATAACCCCGATGGCGGCTTCATCGGCGTCTTCGCCGCCACGCGAGACGTCTATGGCAACGGCAACTATAACGTCACCCGCCAGTTCGTCAAGCACCTCTACTCCCTCAGTGCCGATGGCGCTAGGCGCGTCACCATGGGCGAGGCCACCCAAAAGGCAAAAGTCTACGCCAACCGCTCCGTCAACTCCGTGAAATATTGTTTCCTTGGAGACCCCGCACTTGTCATCTGCGCGCCTTTGGAGCCGCACCTTGAGCTAGACTCCATAAATGGCGTGCCGGCGGGCGAGCAGCTGGACCCCATACGCGCACTCGAGCCGTCGTCAATATGCGGCTCCGTCCGCGACGCGGCTGGCGATATCGACACGACTTTCACCGGCACGGCCATTCTTTCCCTCTACGATAAGCGGCAGAATCGCGCCACGTCTGGCGTAAAGAGCGGTGCCCCTTATGCTTATAGCGAATACAGCGCACGGCTCTTCTCCGGCAAGGTGGCTGTGGAGCGCGGGCGTTTCTCCGCGTCGTTCATCTTGTCAAAGGAGCTGGATCTTTCTGTCGGCTTCGGCAGGCTCCACATGTACGCCTCGGCCGAATGCGGGCGCGATGCCATGGGCGCGACGGATGCCGTCCTTATTGGCGGAGTCTCCGACGCCCTGCTCTCCGACACCGTAGGGCCGGTCATAAACGCGTGGGTTGACTTTAAGCGCGACGCGCAAGGCCATGCGATCGGCTCCACACCGGTTCTCTATGCTGAGATTTCTGACGCCCAGGGAGTCAACGTCTCCGGCATGGGCGTAGGCCACGATCTCAGCCTCGTCATAGATGCAGACAGGGTTGGGGCCATCTCTCTCAACGACTATTTCGTCTACGTCAACGGCAGCTCCACGTCCGGCCTCCTCACTTACCCTCTCAACGGGGTGAGCCTCAGCACTCACACTCTCACCATCAAGGCTTGGGACAATCTGAACAATTCGTCGTCCGTCACTTTCAAGGTAAATCTCGACCCATCTTCACGTAGGGTGACATTGGAGCAAGAGTCCCTTTCCCTAGATGACGAGCTGCGTCTCAGTTTCATGTCCGACGCTTTCGGGGAGCATGTGCGCGTCAAGACTTGCGTCTACACCCTGGGCGGCGTGCTTGTGGGCATGACAGACCAGGTCATGCCGCAGCGCAACGGTTCGCAGAAAGTCTCAGTCAGCCTGCGTCCGCAACTTACGCGGCGCGGCGTCTACGTGGTGCGCTGTCAGGTGAGCGGCAACGGGCGTAAGGCCGAAATTTCAAAAAGAATATTGATGTGATGTTGACAAATGGCGGCGCGTCTCGCCATATATTGCTATCTTAGCCCAACGAGAAAGTTTACCAACTAATGAAAACCAAAGCGTTTCTGCTCTTAGGCCTGCTCACAGTCCCCGTCAGTCTCTCGGCGCAGGATGATGATTTCTCCACGACCGTCTCCAACGACTATAACCCCATCCCCACAAGCGTGCAGATGCTCAACATCGCCCCGGAGGCGAGAGGCACGTCTATGGGCGATGCCGGCGTGGCTTCCACCCCAGACATCAACTCACAGTATTGGAATCCGGCCAAATACGTGCGCATGGAGAGCCGGGCGGGGGCGGCCATATCCGTCACGCCTTGGCTGCGCAACATCATATCAGACATTAATTTGTTCAATATGATGGGCTATTACAAAATCAACGAGAGAAACGCCGTGAGCGCGAGCGTCCGCTACTTTTCTCTCGGCAAACTGGAGTTCTATAATGACAACGGCGACCTCCAGGGAGACTATAAGCCAAACGAGTTCAGCATAGACGCCGCATATTCATTGGCCCTCTCCAAGACACTCTCCGGCGCCATAGCCCTCCGTTTCATACATTCCGACCTCGGTTTCCAGGTGGACGATGACGGCTATTCCAAAGGAAACGCCGTGGCTGCCGACATAGCGTTCTATTACAAGAAACCCGTCTCCGTGGCTGGCGCGAAGGCCGACCTCATGGTGGGCCTCAACATCACGAACATAGGCACTAAGATAACATACGATAACGGGGTCACCAACGAGTACTTGCCCGCCAACCTCCGGCTCG
This sequence comes from uncultured Bacteroidales bacterium, assembly GCA_934699135.1. Taxonomy (GTDB): domain Bacteria; phylum Bacteroidota; class Bacteroidia; order Bacteroidales; family Marinilabiliaceae; genus W3P20-009. Next base: position 36,618 of record CAKUVM010000001.1, on the reverse strand, counting down.
GCGTGGGCTTCTGGTATGAGATAGACAACTACAACAAGATTGGGGCCACGGTAGATTTCAACAAACTCCTTGTCCCGACGCCGGACTATCGCAACGCCGATGACGACGAGGCAATGTACGAGAAGCGCCAAAAATATTATGACAAGTCGGTAATAGCGTCCATATTCTCCAGCTTTACAGACGCCCCCCGCGGCGGCAAGGAGGAGCTTGAGGAGATTGACATCTGCGGCGGCATTGAGTACACATATAACAATATGTTCTCAGCCCGCGTCGGCTATCACAACAATCCCGAGAACAAGGGCAATCTGAAGTACGCCTCGGCAGGCCTCGGGGTCAAGTATCAGATGATAGAGGTGGCCGCTAGCTACATATTCCCCGTAGGCAACGCCAACAGCAACTCGGCTTTGGCCAACACGGTGAGAATCTCACTGGGTTTCGATATTGGCAAATTCTTGAAATAAGGCGCATATGACTAACATCAGGGTCGGATTTGGCTATGACGTTCACCGCCTGCAAGGCGGACTGCCTATGACGATAGGCGGCGTGAGCGTCCCCCACGAGCGTGGCTGGGTGGCTCATTCCGATGGAGACGTGCTCATCCACGCCGTATGCGACGCGCTGCTCGGGGCCGCCAATATGCGCGACATAGGGTTTCACTTCCCCGACAACAGTGGAGAATATGCTGGCATTGACAGCAAGATATTGTTGGCCAAAGTTATAGACATAATTGCCACAAAGGGCTACAAGGTTGTAAACGTAGATTGCACCATCGCCCTCCAACGTCCCAAACTCATGCCGCTAATACCTCTCATGAGCCAGGCCATGGCGCAAGCCATGGGTGTGGAAGCGGACTGCGTGTCGGTCAAGGCCACGACCACCGAAAAGCTAGGTTTCGAGGGCCGTGAAGAGGGCGGGGCGGCCTATGCCGTAGCCCTTGTTGAAAAAGATTAGCCTGGCGGGCAACAGTTATCGCGCTTTTTGCGTAGAGAAGTGCGAGCGAATTTTTAACTTTGCGACTGCTCGGTGCGTTTTCCGCGCCCTGGCAGGCACTCGTAATAGAATCAAGAGGATAAGATATGATAAGGAAAGTCAAAGGTGTGGCCGTGTGCGCGGCTGCCACACTGGCAACAATGGCGCTCTTCTCGTCATGCAGCATCTTCGGCGGGAAGAGCGGCAGCCGAGGTGGTGAGGTCTCCACGGCAACCGGATGGGCCTATAACGACCCTCAGTACGGCGGCTTTGAGTACACCTCCGGCTATGAGCAGGAGACGGGCCCGGGCCTCGTGTTTATCGAGGGAGGCACTTTCATCATGGGTCGTGTGGAGCAAGACGTGATGTCATACAACAACGCCACGCCGCGCCGGGCCACCGTCACTTCGTTCTATATGGACCAGTACGAGGTCAGCAACGCCAACTACCGCGAGTGGCTCTATTGGATCAACTTGGTTTTCAAGGAGAACAAAGAGGTATACCGCGATGCGCTGCCCGACACCCTCGTGTGGCGCAGGCCGCTGGCGTATAACGAGCCCTATGTAGAGAACTACTTGCGCCACCCGGCCTATGCTGACTATCCCGTTGTCGGCGTGAGCTGGATTCAGGCCAACAAATATTGCGCCTGGCGTACAGACCGCGTCAACGAGAACATCCTCTACGAGCGAGGCATTATAGAGCTCAACGTCAATGACCAGGCAGAGGAGAACAACTTCAACACCGACGCCTACCTCTACGGCCAATATGCCGTGACCGACGGCCCCAAGCCCGTCCAAGACCTGGCCAACGAGGGCCAGACGAGGCGCGTCCGTCAAGACGACGGCATACTCCTGCCCAAATATGAGCTGCCCACCGAGGCGCAGTGGGAGTTCGCCGCCCTCGGCCTCATAGGCAACACTGTGGATGAGCGCATGGCCGATCGAAAGATTTACCCGTGGAACTCCCACGTGGTCCGTAATGCAGAGGATCGCTACCGCGGCCAGATGATGGCCAACTTCGTCCGTGGCAATGGCGACTATATGGGTACCGCCGGCTACCTCAACGATAAGGGCGACATCACCGTGCGCGTAGACTCCTACTGGGCCAACGACTACGGCCTATATTGTATGGCCGGCAACGTCAACGAGTGGGTGCGCGACGTCTATCGTCCACTCACCTTCGATGATGCCGATGAGCTCAACCCCTTCCGCGGCAACGTCTTTGAACGTCTCAAGGTCGATGACTCCGGAAACCTTGTTGAGAAGGACTCCATCGGCCGCCTCATCCGTGTGCCGGAGAACGCCGAGGACATCAGCGACCGTTGGAACTATCGCACTGCCGACGCCATCAACTACCTTGATGGTGATAACGCCTCAAACATCAATATGAACTCCGAGGACTGGGCCTCCGGCAAGAACACCAACACCATGTACGGCGGCATGCCGTCTATAGGAGAGGATGGAGAGGCCTCCAAGTATAACGAGGTGGGCAAACAGCTCGGAAACCTGATTTCTGATAAGATGCGAGTCTACAAGGGAGGCGGATGGCGCGACCGCGCCTACTGGCTCAGCCCCGGCACCCGTCGAGCTCTCGACGAGCGCGAGAGCCGCGATGACATCGGCTTCCGCTGTGCCATGGTGCACGTGGGCTCGCCGGAGCAGAAAGGACGCAGCCAGGTGCGCTAAATCAGTGCCTCTTGAAAATTTATGGCGAGGGTTGGCTTAATGCCTCCCCTCGCCTTTTTTTGTTGGCATACAGCCACTTCTCATTGCAAATTAAATGCCTTATGCCTAAATTCGCGCCTTGAAAAGACTCCACGTATCGTTCTACACTGGAAGTTTCGAAACTATATAAATAATCAACCAATGAAAAAGAACATCCATCCGGAGAACTACAGGCTCGTAGCCTTCACGGATATGTCCAACAACGAGACTTTCGTTGTCCGCTCTTGCGCCACCACGAAAGACTCCATTGAGATCGATGGCGTGACCTATCCGCAGGTTAAGCTCGAAATCTCCAGCAGCTCTCACCCGTTCTACACCGGTAAGATGAAGCTCGTCGACACGGCCGGCCGCGTCGATAAGTTCATGAACCGTTACGGCAAGCGCTTCGAGAACAGGAAGAAGTAATCTTCTCGCCCTAGTTTCTCGTGAGCGTGTGCAAAGAGTTGCACAAACTTTGGGCGCATAGGAGCACGGCGGGTGCTCGGCGGCTATCTTGCCGGCGAATCCGCACGGCAATGGCGCATTGAACTCATGAGTTTAGCGACCCGCGCTGCCCAGGCAGCGCGGGTCGCCTTCGTTTTCCCGTTCCTTGAACATATTTACCATAATATGATAGACACTGCCAGTTTCGCCCCGCGCAGAGTGGCCTTCCACACCCTCGGGTGCAAGCTCAATTTTAGTGAGACGAGCGATATGGCCAGACGCATGGCGCAAGCAGGCTTCGAGAGGGTGGACTTTGACGGGGTGGCGGACATATACGTCATCAACACATGCACGGTGACCGAGGAGGCTAACAAAAAATGCCGTCAGACGATTGGCCGCTGCATGCGTCACAATCCTGACGCCTTTGTGGTTGTGACGGGCTGCTTCGCCCAGCTCCAGGCAGACATGATTGCCAAGATGGATGGCGTGTCGCTGGTCTTGGGAAGCAATACCAAAGACAGGCTCGTCGCGTTGGTCGAGGATGGCCTCAGACAGAGGGACGTGGCCAAAGTGGTGACGACCGACATTCTCCGCGACCGCGCCTTCATCGGGAGCTACTCCAGCGGAGACCGTACCCGGTCGTTCCTGAAAGTGCAAGACGGTTGCGACTATTTCTGTTCCTATTGCACCATTCCCATGGCCAGGGGGCTTAGCCGCAGTGCCTCAGTGGCGCAGACTGTTGATTTGGCCCGCAAGGCGGCGGCCGATGGAGCCAAAGAGATTGTGCTCACGGGCGTCAACATAGGTGACTTTGGCCGGCATCAAGGAGAGTCGTTTCTTGACCTTGTCAGAGCGTTGGAGGGCGTTGAGGGTGTTGAGAGGTATAGGATTTCGTCCATTGAACCCAACCTCCTCACTGACGATGTCATTGCCCACTGCGCGCAATCCGCAAAGTTCATGCCTCACTTCCACATCCCCCTCCAGTCTGGCTCGGACCATATGTTGCGGCTCATGCGCCGACGCTACGACACGGCCCACTATGCGGACAAAATAGAAAAAGTGCGCGGCCTTATCCCCGACGCTTTCATTGGAGCGGATGTCATTGTGGGCGTCAACGGCGAGACGGCCGACCTTTTTGAGCAGACCCGCGCCTTCATTGAGGCTCTGCCCGTCACGCAGCTCCACGTCTTCACATATTCTGAGCGTCCTGGGACCAGGGCGTTGGACATTAAGCCTGTGGTGTCGGTGGCCGAAAGGCACGAGAGGAACGCTGTCTTGCATCAAATCTCGGAGCGGAAAAGGGTAGACTTCTACAAGGCGCACGAGGGGCGTGAGGCGCGGGTGCTTGTCGAGGCCAGCGTGAGGGACGGCTTCCATGTGGGTTTCACTGAGAATTACATAAGGGTGGAGGTGCCCGCCAGTGTCGCAGAGGTGAACTCTGTTGTCGGCGTGCGCCTGGGTTCGCTCTCGCCAGACAAGATGACCCTCTTGGCGCGCAGGCTCTGATTCTGTCTCTGCCGGCAGCGCCAAATTTTTCACTCTCGGCGCAATATTCCCCCTGCAATGTGTTGGCAATTGCCCCGAAAGGGATAACTTTGCGTTTGTATTATACCAATGATGTTAAGATATTAAAACCATAGATCAATGAAGGTACTGAAGTTCGGCGGCACGTCGGTCGGTTCGGCCGCGCGCATGAAGGATGTGGCAAAACTCGTGCTCGAAGACGGACAGGTCAAGATTGTCGTCCTCTCCGCAATGTCCGGCACCACAAACAGCCTTGTGGAAATATCAAACTATCTCTACAAGAAGAATGCCGACGGCGCGAACGAGGTCATCAGCAAGCTCGAGGCCAAATATGCGCTGCACGTGGCGGAGCTATACTCCTCTGACGAGTACAAGGAGAAAGGGCTGGCTCTCATCAGAGAGAGGTTCAACTACATCAAGTCATTCACCAACAACGTCTTCACTGTCTTCGAGGAGAAAGAGATCTTGTCTCAGGGCGAGCTTATCTCCACGGGAATGTTCAATCTCTACCTCCTTGAGCAAGGCGTCAAGTCATGCCTCTTGCCCGCGCTCGACTATATGCGCATAGACAAGAACAACGAGCCCGACACGGCATACATCCGCGAGAACCTCAAGGCCCTCCTCGAGAAGAACGCCGGCTTCGACATATACATCACCCAGGGCTACATCTGCCGCAACTCTTTTGGAGAGGTGGACAACCTGCAGCGCGGCGGCTCAGACTACACCGCCTCGCTCATCGGCGCGGCCATCCTTGCCGACGAGATCCAGATTTGGACAGACATCGACGGCATGCACAATAACGACCCGCGCTTCGTGGAGAACACTAAGCCCGTCAGCGAACTCTCCTTTGACGAGGCAGCCGAGCTGGCCTACTTCGGGGCCAAGATCCTCCACCCCACATGCGTCTTGCCCGCCAAGGTGAACAACATCCCCGTCCGACTGCTCAACACCATGGACCCCAAGGCCCACGGCACCCTCATCAGCGGCCACCAGTGCCCCGACCGCGTGGCCGCCATCGCGGCAAAGGACAACATCACCGCCCTCCGAATCAAGAGCAGCCGCATGCTCCTGGCCTACGGCTTCATGCGAAAGGTCTTCGAGATCTTCGAGAGCTACAAGACGCCTATCGACATGATCACCACCTCTGAGGTCGGAGTCTCCGTCACCATAGACAATGACCGCCACCTCTACGACATCATCGACGACCTCAAGAAATATGGCACCGTCGAGGTGGATAAGGATCAGTGCATCATCTGCATTGCCGGAGACTTCAGCGCGGGCAAGAAGGGCTATGCCTCAAAGATCTTCGACGCCCTGAGAGAAGTGCCTGTGCGTATGATCTCTTACGGCGGCTCCTCACACAACGTCTCCATCCTTGTGGCCGCCACAGACAAGGTCGCAGCCCTCCGCGGCCTGAGCGCAAACCTCTTCAACTAATAAAAAGAGGAGCCAATGGCCACACGGTTTCCACTAGACCGCTTCGCCCAGATGGCGACGCCGTTCTATTACTATGACATCAGCCTCCTCCGCCAAACCCTTCAGACGGTGACAAGGCTCGCCGGGAGGCGCGACTTCGCCGTCCATTTCGCGGTAAAGGCCAATGCCAACCCCCGCATCCTCGACGAGGTGCGGAATTTCGGTCTGGGCATCGATTGCGTCAGCGGCAACGAGGTGCGCTGCGCCCTCGAGCATGGCTTCGACAGCAAAAAGATCGTCTACGCCGGCGTGGGCAAGGCCGACTGGGAGATCAACCTCGCGCTAGACGCGGGCATTGAGTGCTTCAACGTCGAGTCAGTCCCCGAGATGGAGGTCATCAATGAGCTGGCCTGCCGCAAAGGCAAGGTGGCCGACGTGGCCCTCCGCGTAAACCCTAACGTTGACGCGCACACCCACCAATACATCACCACGGGCCTCGAAGAGAACAAGTTCGGCATCGGGCTGTGGGAGGTCGAGGCCGCGACGCGCAAGGCCATTGAGCTGAGCAACATAAACCTGGTGGGCCTGCACTTCCACATAGGCTCGCAGATCACCGACATGGGGGCCTTCCAGGCTCTCTGCACCCGCGTCAACGAGATCCAGAGGCAGTTCGAGCAAAACAAGGTCCGCCTCTCCGTCATAAACGTGGGCGGCGGCCTTGGCGTTGACTACGAGCACCCTGACGAGGTCCCCGTGCCAGATTTCGAGGAGTATTTCAACACCTTTGCCAAGCACCTGGAACTCCGCGAGGGCCAGAAAGTCCATTTTGAGCTGGGTCGAAGCCTCGTGGCCCAGTGCGGCTCGCTCATCACGCGCGTCCTATATGTCAAGAAAGGCCAAAAGAAGCAGTTCGCCATTGTGGACGCCGGCATGAACGACCTCATCCGCCCCGCCCTCTATCACGCGTTTCATAAGATAGAGAACATCAGCAGCTCCGCCGCGACGGAGAAATATGACGTGGTGGGCCCCGTGTGCGAGTCGTCAGACTGCTTTGGCAAGGAAGTCGTGCTCCCGGCCACAAGCCGCGGCGACCTCATCGCCATCCGCTCCGCCGGGGCCTACGGCGAGGTGATGAGCTCGCGCTACAACCTTCGCGAGTTCGCCGCCAGCCACTACTCGGAGTAGCCCGCCGTCTCCTAAAACGGAGGGAAAAATATGAGCCCCCGTCCCGCTAGCCAAGGCTGCCGGGGCGGGGGCTTGCCCCTCCCGCGAGCCATATGTGGCGTCCGCTCCCCCCCCCCCCAGACGGTAAGCGTGCGACATAAGCCGACTTTTTGCGCCAACCATTTTGCGGTCTCGGCAAAAGGTCATATATTTGCACTGCCTTTCGGGGAAGACCCCTAGGGCAATTTCTAATCTTTTGATTGAAATTCGGGCCTATAGCTCAGTTGGTTAGTAGCATCTGACTCATAATCAGAGGGTCCTTGGTTCAAGCCCAAGTGGGCCCACCCTCACAAATGATTAGTTGAGCCTCGTCAACCTGCGTGTGACGAGGCTTTTTTTGTGACCCGAGTGAAGGCTAAGCAATCTACACAAGCGCACATGACAGACCCCTACGGCGAGGCCATAAAGGCATATTATGAGGGCGACACGGCCGCGACCCTCACAGTGGAAAGTGACTTGGCCGAGACCGACGAGTGGCCCGTGAGCGAGTTTTTCCATAATTGGGACACCATGGGACAGCTTGAGAAAAGGGCCATGAGCCTGGCCTCGGGGCGCGTGCTAGACGTTGGCGCGGGGTCGGGAAGCCACTCCCTCTGGCTTCAGCGGCATGGCGTGGATGTCGAGGCTGTGGAGATCTCGCCATCGGCGGCCAACGTCATCCGGGACCGTGGCGTGAAAAAGGTGACGACGGCCGATTTCTACACCTTTGAGACGGCCAAGCGATATGACACCCTGCTTATGCTCATGAACGGGGCGGGGCTCGCCGGCACGATCAGAGGGCTTGACCGCTTGCTTGCAAAGGCCAAGACCCTCTTGGCCCCCGGCGGGCAGATACTGCTGGATTCGTCAGACCTCATATACCTCTACGAGGAGGAAGACGGCAGCTACGCGCTGCCAATCGGAGGCCGATACTACGGCGAGCTGGAATACGTCTACAAGTTCCGAGGCGCGCGTTCCGAAACGTTCCCCTGGGTGTTCGTAGATCAGGCCTCGCTGGCCGATGCCGCTGAGCGCAATGGCCTGTCCTTCACTCTTGTGGCCGAAGGCGAGCATTATGACTACCTAGCTCGCCTCGCAACCGACGAAATGTAAAAAATCAACGCCCCCCATATGGCACTGGAAATATTCGAGGATAAGGACCTCCACATATTCGACCTCGGCAACGTCCTCTACTCCGTTGACGCCCGCCTCACCTTCGCGGCCTTTGAGGCCCTCGGCATGCCTCATCAAGACATCAAGGTGAGCAACAGCCACGCGGCGGGCGGCGTGTTCAGCCTCTATTGCGACGGAAAAGTGACCACCGAGGAGTTCTATGACGGCGTGAGGCGCGCGTGCCTCATCCCCGACGCCACCGACCAAGACATCCGCCAGGCGTGGGACGCCATGCTGATAGGCTTCCGCCCGGGCGCCCTGGACGCCGTCCGCGGCCTCCGCCAAAGCGGGCGAAAAGTGGCTCTTCTGAGCAACTGCAACGACCTCCACGCACAGGTCTGCCGGGCGCAATACCCCGGCCCCGGGTCGTTCGACGGCCTTTTCGACGGCGTCTTCTTCTCCCATGAGATTGGCATGAGCAAACCCGACACTCGCGCCTGGCAGCTGGTGCTTCGCCAAATGGGCGTCGACTCCACGCGCGCCTGCTTCTATGACGACTCCGACATCAACGTGGCCGCGGCGCTCTCGCTGGGCATAGCCTCGCGAGTGGTCTAAAGACGCGTTTTTGCTCATTTTATGACATTTACGGCCGCCTTGCGGTTGCGCGGGGCGATTTTTTCCTTAACTTCGCACCCGATTATTATCCGACTAAGTGGGGGCAAGTTGCGCACTCGGGTGTGAGCCTGCGCAGTTGAAGTTGGTCAAAAGGCGCGCGCCAAGGCTCGGATGCAACTCCCGCGGGCGGCAGCCCCACGCAATTAGTTAATAATTAAGTCTATCACATTTACAAAACAAAGACTGTGGACACATTAAGTTACAAGACCGTGTCGGCCAACAAGGCCACCGTCGATAAGCAGTGGCTGCTCATCGACGCTACGGATCAGATTCTTGGCCGCCTGGCTTCTAGGGTCGCCAAGGCACTCAGGGGCAAGAACAAGCCCAACTTCACGCCTCATGTAGACTGCGGCGACAACGTCGTCATCATCAATGCCGCAAAGGTTAAAATGACCGGCAACAAGATGCAGGACAGGGTCCTCTACTCCTACTCCGGATATCCTGGTGGCCGTCATGACAAGACCCCCGCCGAGATCATGGCAAAGGACCCGCGCAAGCTCATCGAGCACGCCGTCAAGGGCATGCTCCCAAAGAACCGCCTCGGGGCGCAGCTCTTCAGAAACCTCTACGTCTACTCCGGAGCAGAGCACAACCAGGAGGCGCAGCAGCCTAAAAAGATTGACGTTAACGACATATTGTAATGAGCGCAGAAGTAACCAACGCCTTAGGCAGAAGAAAGGCAGCAGTAGCACGCGTCTACCTCACCGCAGGTAAGGGCGTCATCTCCATCAACAGCAGGGACATTGAGAACTATTTCCCTGACAAGAACCTCCAGTTCATCGTCAAGCAGCCCCTCGCGACCCTCGGCGTCACCGAGAGCTACGACATCAAGGCCAACCTCGACGGTGGCGGCATCAAGGGTCAGGCCGAGGCTCTCCGCCTCGCCATCGCGCGCGCTCTCGTCAAGATCAATGCCGAGGACAAGCCCGCCCTCAAGGCGCAGGGCTTCATGACGCGAGACTCTCGCGTCGTAGAGCGTAAAAAGCCCGGTCAGCCCAAGGCGCGCAAGAAATTCCAGTTCAGCAAGCGTTAATACCGCCAGCCCGAACGGAAGCGAGTGTTTAGTATCTAAATCGGAGGGATGCCAGACGTCATGGCCGCGCCAAGTAGCGACGGCCGCCTAGCCTACCATCCGGTTGATGAAACAGAAGGTAAACAACCCCAGAAAACAAGACAAAATGTCAAGAACTAGTTTCGATCAGCTTTTGGACGCAGGTGTGCACTTCGGCCACCTGAAGCGCAAGTGGAATCCCGCCATGAAGCCGTACATCTTCATGGAGAAGAACGGAATCCACATCCTCGATCTGCATAAGACTGTAGCTAAGATTGACGAGGCCGCTGAGGCCCTCAAGCAAATCGCTAAGTCCGGTCGCAAGGTGCTCTTCGTAGCCACCAAGAGGCAGGCCCGCGACATCGTCGCCGAGAAGGTTGGCGCTGTCGGCATGCCTTTCGTCGTGGAGCGCTGGCCGGGTGGTATGCTCACCAACTTCCCTACCATCCGCAAGACCGTCAAGAAGATGGGCTCGCTAGACAAGCTCATCGCCGATCCCGTTTTCAACAGTCTTTCTAAGAGGGAGAGGCTCCAGATCAACCGCCAGCGCGAGAAGCTGAACAAGAACCTCGGCTCCATCGCCGACCTCAACCGACTCCCGGCCGCAATGTTCGTCGTCGACGTCACCAAGGAGCACATCGCCGTCAAGGAGGCAAACCGTCTCTGCATCCCGGTCTTCGCCATGGTAGACACCAACTCCAACCCATCCGACGTTGACTACGTCATCCCCGCAAACGACGACGCCTCCAAGTCCATCGACCTCGTCGTCGACGTCATGACGCAGGCCATCCGCGAGGGTCTCGAGGAGCGCAAGGCAGAGAAGCTCGATGACGAGGAGCAGCCCAAGGAGAGGAAGCAGGCCCCAAAGACAGGCGCCCGCAAGGCTCGCAAGCCCGAGGCCGCTGCCGGCGAGGCTCCTGCCGCGGAGACTCCTGCCGCCGAGTAATAAACATTAATAATATGGCGGCCGCAAGTCGCCAGTCAGATACAGACGCCCGCGCCTCCGCCCTGCCTCGGCTCGGCCAGCGTGGGCGTCTTTCCACTTTTCTGATTAACCCATAAAAATTATACCCAACAATTATGGCAATTACCGCACAAGACGTCAAGAAGCTGCGCGACCTGACAAACGCCGGCATGATGGACTGCAAGAAAGCTCTCACCGAGGCCAATGGCGATTTTGACCGCGCCCGCGACATCCTCCGCGAGCGTGGCCAGCTCGTAGCCGCAAAGCGCGCTGACCGCGAGGCAAAAGACGGAGTGGCCCTCGCCAAGGCTTCCGCCGACGGCACTCACGCAGCCGCCATCATCCTCAACGCCGAGACCGACTTCGTGGCCGAGAATGAGAAGTTCCTCAACCTCGCCAACGCCATCCTCGACCTCGCGGTCGAGGCTCGCCCAGCTGACCTCGAGGCCCTCAAGGCTCTCTCTCTCAACGGTCACACCGTGGCTGAGAATGTCAATGAGCTCACCGGCGTCATCGGCGAGAAGATTGACCTCTCTGCATATCAGCAGATCGACGCTGAGCAGGTGGCCATCTACGTCCACAACAAGAAGATTGCGGCCGTAGTCGGCTTCAACGAGGCTGTAGACGCCGAGGTGGGCAAGAAGGTCGCCATGCAGGTTGCCACCATGAGCCCTGTGGCCGTAGACAAGACCCAGGTTCCCCAGGAGGTCATTGACCATGAGCTCGAGGTGGGCAAGGAGCAGGCCCGCAATGAGAAAAAGCCGGAGGCCATGATTGAGAAGATCGCTCAGGGCCGCCTTGGCAAATTCTTCAAGGAGAACACCCTTATGGAGCAGGCCTTCTTTGCCGGCGACGGCGATGAGAGCAAGCTCTCCGTTGGCCAGTACCTCGCCACCGTCAGCAAGACCCTCAAGCCTGTCAGCATGATTCGCCTCGCTCTGGTGTAAAAGCTAAAAGAGCCTCTGTCTTTGCTGCCGCCCTTTGGCAGCGAGGCACGGCCTAGCATAGCCCCGCGCTCCGTTCTCGGAGCGGCGGGGCTTTTTTTCGTCTCTTGCGCGGGCTTCTTGTCATGGCCTGTCAGTAAATATGTCAATTGCCGGCTGCGGCTTTACGCGCTCCGTGCCATATCGCTTTGAGCCTATGGCATTTAGCGGCGGAGGTGATTATCAACAGGTGTCAGTAGTAATTTGTCAATAAGTCGTGGAACGTGGCAAAAGGTCCAAGCTGGCAACGGTAAGTTGTTGTGGTATAATTAGTAAGCCATTAACCAATGAAGCCGCCGCCCCGTGGAACACTGTTTGGTTGTGACAAATAAAGAGTATCTTTGTCAAGTCATAAAGTAAAGAAACATAATAGACCACAATAATGGCAAGAGTCATATCAATAGCCAACCAGAAGGGCGGAGTGGGCAAGACTACCACCGCGATCAACCTTGGCGCGAGCCTCGCGGTGCTCGAGAAGAAAGTGCTCATAATAGACGCCGACGCCCAGGCCAACTCAACATCTGGTCTCGGCTTCAACGTCAACGAGGTGAAACCCACCATCTATGAGTGCATGGTGGGAGACGTCGATCCCAAGAGCGCAGTCTTGAAGTGCGAGATTGACAACCTCTACATAATGCCGTCACACATCGACCTTGTCGGCGCCGAGATCGAGATGCTCAAGATGACTGACCGCGAGACCATCATGAAACGCATGGTGGACAAGATGCGCGATCAGTTCGACTACATCCTCATCGACTGCTGCCCCTCGCTCGGCCTCATCACGGTGAACGCCCTCACCGCGTCGGACTCCGTCATCGTCCCCGTCCAGTGCGAATATTTCGCGCTGGAGGGTCTTGGCAAGCTGCTTCACACCATCCGAATCATCCAGAAGAGGCTCAACCCGTCGCTCGAGATTGAGGGTTTCCTGCTCACCATGTACGACTCGCGAAACAACCTCTCCAACCAGGTGCTTGACGAGGTGCGCCGCCACTTCCAAAACATGGTCTTCCAGACCCTGATTGCCCGCAACGTCCGCCTCTCCGAGGCCCCAAGCCACGGCCAGGCGGCCATAAGCTACGACGCCACGAGCAAAGGCGCGCAAAACTATCTCAACCTGGCCCGCGAGCTGCTGGAGCGCAACGAGAAAAAGTAAGGGAGGCGAAGACAAATGGCAAAAAGTTTTGGACTTGGCAAAGGCGGCGGCATGGGGCTGGAGGCCCTGCTCGGGCGCGAGGCTAATGACGACGCTCAGGCGCAATCGGCGCTAGACGAGATCGCCGTAGGACTCATTGACGCCAACCCGTGGCAACCGCGGACAGATTTCAGCCAGGACGACCTGGAAGAGCTGGCCTCATCCATCAGGAGCGTCGGCATCATCCAGCCGCTCACTCTGCGAAAGATTGAGGAGACCGGGAGGTATCAGATAATAGCGGGCGAGAGGCGTTTCCGCGCCGCGAAGATGGTGGGCCTGGCCACAGTGCCGGCCTACGTCCGAGAGGTGTCTGATGACAAGATGCTGGCAGTGGCCCTCATTGAGAACATCCAGAGGTCTAACCTCAACCCCATCGAGGAGGCGCTAAGCTACCAGAGGCTCATTGACGAGTGCAACCTCACGCAAGAGACTCTGGCCGACCAGGTGGGCAAAAAACGCTCCACGGTGACCAACTACCTCCGACTGCTCAAACTCCCCGAGGAGATTCGCGACGGCCTGCGAGACAAAGTCATCTCTATGGGGCACGCCCGCGCCATCATGGGCGTAGAGGACGAGGAGACGCAGCTCATGCTCTTCCACGAGACGGTGGAGCAGGGCTACTCCGTGCGCCGCATCGAGGAGATGGTCCGCGAATATAACGACCCACAGGCCGGCGCGGCGCAAGAGGAGAAAGAGGCCCCAAAGAAACCCAAGGCAAAGGCGCAGACGCCAGAGGAATATAGGGCCTTGGGAGATCACCTCTCATCCTATTTCCACGCCAACGTCAAACTGGCCTGCTCTGCCGATGGCAAAGGCAAGATCACCATCCCATTCTCCTCGGCCGATGACTTGGAGAGAATCATGGAGATTCTAGACTCCACCAGACAGCGACCAGCCGATGCCTAGGCTCCCACTCCGCATGCTGAGGCTTACGCTCTCCCTGACGGCCATGGCCGTCTGCGGGGGACTTTGGGCGCAAAAAGACACGGCCAACGTGGAGGGTGACCCCAACATAATAGACTCCCGGACTGAGAGCGTGGCCATAGACCCGCGGGAGCCTGTCTTGGAGGTCATTCCCGACTCGCTCATCATGGTGGATGGAGAGACGGTACGCCTCATCCGGTCGGTGCATATCGGGGGGCTTGGGCACTCGCCCCACACGGCCACCATGTATGCGGCCATCTTGCCGGGCCTGGGGCAGATATACAACCGGAAATACTGGAAACTGCCGCTACTCTATGGCGGCGCGGCCGCGCTCATCTACGCCATTCATTTCAACAACAAGTATTATAAGAAATACAGCAGCGCGTACCGAGACTTCCTCCTAGGAGACCCGAACAACAAAAGCTACATGTATTTCGTTGAGCGAGCCCATCTTACGGAGGAGCTGGTGCAAGGCACATATAAGCAGTGGTTTCAGACTTCCCTCAAAAACAAGAAGGACTATTACCGCCGATACCGCGACCTCTCCATTTTCGGCATGGTAGGCCTCTACGCCCTGCAGATTGTCGATGCTTGCGTAGACGCGCATTTCTTCAATTTCGACGTGAGCGACGACCTCTCCCTCAACTGGAGCCCGGCGCTAGCCCCCGCGTCGCGTGAGTTTGGCGCCAGGCTGGCGCTGAGGTTTTAGGGACTTCTTATGCAGATAGACATCTTGCCAACGGCGCAAGCCGCCGAAACCTACGATTTCAAGGGCTGTGAGGCCGTGGTGATCGACGTCTTGCGCGCCACGAGCGTCATGACAATGGCTCTGGCCAACGGGGCGGAGGCAGTCTTGCCCGTCACGTCTGTTGAGGAGGCCTTCGCGTCGGCCGAGAGGCTGGGTAGAGGAGCGTCCGTCTTGGGCGGTGAGCGCAACGCCGACCGCATCGAGGGGTTCGACCTCGGCAATTCGCCGCAGGACTACACTCCCGCCCGAGTGGGCGGCAAGACGGTGATCCTGACCACCACAAATGGCACGCTGGCCATGCGAAACGCGGCCGGTGCCGACGTAGTCATTGTGGCCTCTATGCTCAATCGCCAAGCCGTGGTGAGGCGATTGGCCAATGCCGCGGGCGGCGCGCGCGTCGTCATTGTGTGCTCTGGCAATTATGGCCTGCCAACTTTGGAAGACTGCCTCTGCGCCGCCTTGCTGGCCAAAGGCGTTGAGGGCTCGGGACGAGACGTGACCTACGCGTCGGACTACGCCATCTGCGTCCGCATGATGGCCGACGCCTATGAGAGGGACGGGCTGAGCTGGTTCGCCAACTCTCGCCACTACAACCGGCTGATTGCCAAGGGCTATGCGGCAGATGTCGAAGTCTGCCTGCGCCACGATGGCAGCATGCCTGCCGTGCCCAGGCTCATGGCGGACGGCCTCGTGAGGGTCATCTAGGCAATTGGCTAATGAATAAGAGGCGCGCATTGGCATCATGTGCCGTGCGCGCCTTTTCTGTGCCAGACCCATCCTCTCCGCCTTGCATGACGCGTCTTACAGACTGCGAGTGGCGGTGCGGCCGCTAATAAAAATGTGCATTTTAGTGCTTCCAAGGTTGACAAGTCTCGCGTATATTGCATATTTTTGCAAGACGATTGAATAAAAATGCAACAAGTAAAGAACGGCGCCAAGGCCCGCCGTCTGGAGGCCATTCTGAATATAGTGCGGTTTGTCCGCGTAGACAGCCAAGAGACAATGCTCCGACTGTTGGGAGACAGGGGCTATGCCGTGACGCAGGCCACTCTCTCGCGAGACTTCGCCGAGCTGAAGATTGTCAAGGTTCCTGACGGCGATGGCGGATACCGCTACATGCCTCACCCCGACGATGACAACAAACGCTCCCAACTGTCGGGGCTGGTGAGCGTGGAGGTGTCTGGACAAATGGCCGTCTTGCGCACCCGCCCGGGCTACGCCAGCTTCATGGCCGCCAACATAGACGATACGAGACTCACCAACGTGATGGGCACCGTGGCGGGAGACGACACGGTGCTGGTGATCCTGAGGGCGGGGGCCGACGCCGAGGCCTTCATGTCGGAACTCTGCACCATCATGCCCGACGCGCGCGCCAAGGCCATCTGAGCCGGCCCGCCTGCCTCAGGGGAAAGAAAAATAACATCATACACAAAAGAACGAGATGAGCAAGTCTGACGATAGGTTCCCCAACCTGAAGGTGGTTGTGGCCACAGAGGAGCACCTCAAATACGTCGACGAGATTCTGCAGACCATCACGGCCGCCGCCAAAGTGCGCGGCACGGGCATTGCCAAGCGCAACCCAGGCTACGTGAAGCAGAAGATGCGCGAGGGCAAGGCGGTCATAGCCCTCGATGGCGAGACATTCGCCGGCTTCAGCTACATTGAGACGTGGGGCGGCAAGCACTACGTCACCACATCCGGCCTCATTGTTCGAGACGAGTACCGCGGCTGCGGCCTCTCCCGACGCATCAAGCACATGACGTTCACCCTGGCGCGCCTGCGCTGGCCGCAAGCCAAGATCTTCAGCCTCACAAGCGGGGCCGCGGTCATGAAACTAAACACCGACCACGGCTACGTGCCCGTCACATTCGCCCAACTGACGGACGATGAGACCTTTTGGCACGGCTGCGAGGGGTGCATCAACCACGATATCCTCGTCCGCACGGGCCGCCGCTACTGCGTCTGCACCGGGATGCTCTACGACCCCGAACGCCCCCGCAGCGTCCGCGACGCGGACGAGGAGCTGGCCAAGGACCCCGGCGTGGTAGATCGCATAATGGAGGCTTTCCCAAACGGCTTCCCTAAGGAAGATTAGCCGGCGCGAGGCCCATCGCGCGGCATAAATGGGTATATTTGCGAAAAAGTACAACGAAAAAGAAAATATCTACAATATATGGATGTTAAGAAAAAAGTCGTAGTGGCCTTCAGTGGCGGTCTCGACACATCGTTCACGGTCATGTATTTGGCCAAGGAGAAAGGGTATGAGGTCTATGCCGCCTGCGCCAACACCGGCGGCTTCAGCCCCGAGCAGCTCAAAGCCAATGAGGAGAACGCCTACAAACTGGGGGCCAAAGAGTACGTCACGCTAGACGTGACTCGCGAATACTATTCCAAGAGCATCCGATACATGATTTTCGGAAACGTCCTCCGAAACAACACATACCCCATCTCCGTCAGCTCCGAGCGCATCTTCCAGGGCATGGCCATAGCGCGCTATGCCAAGCAGATTGGCGCCCAGGCCATAGCCCACGGCTCCACGGGCGCCGGCAACGATCAGGTGCGCTTTGACATGACGTTCCTCGTCATGGCCCCAGAGATGGAGATCATCACCCTGACGCGAGACATGGCCCTGACGCGCCAATATGAGGTCGACTACCTCAACAACCACGGCTTCAAGGCCGACTTCACAAAACTCAAATACTCCTACAACGTCGGCATCTGGGGCACCAGCATCTGCGGAGGCGAGATCCTTGACAGCGCCCAAGGCCTGCCAGAGACGGCCTACCTCAAGCAGGTGGAGAAAGACGGCGAGGAGGAGATCAAGATTGAGTTTGAGAAAGGCGAGATTGTGGCCGTCAACGGCGAGAAATTCTCCGACAAGGTCAAGGCCATCCAGAAGATAGAGTCCATCGCCGCGCCTTATGGCATCGGCCGAGACATGCACGTGGGAGACACCATCATCGGCATCAAGGGCAGGGTCGGCTTCGAGGCCGCCGCGCCCATGCTCATCATCGCCGCTCACAGGTTCTTGGAGAAATACACGCTCTCGAAGTGGCAGCAATATTGGAAAGACCAGGTGGCAAACTGGTACGGCATGTTCCTCCACGAGAGCCAATACCTTGAGCCGGTCATGCGAGACATCGAGGCCATGCTCGAGGAGAGCCAGCGAAACGTGACCGGCACGGCCATCATGAAGCTCATGCCGCGCACTTTCGCCACAGTGGGCGTAGACTCGCCCAACGACCTTGTCAAGAATAAGTTCGGCGAATACGGCGAGATGCAGAAAGGCTGGACCAGTGAAGACGCCAAGGGCTTCATCAAGGTCCTCTCCACCCCGCTGCGCGCCTACTACTCCAACCACAAAGACGAGGCCGCGAAGCTTGAGGAGGAACTCTAGGAATTCAAAACAAGAGACGGCGCAAGCCGCCAGGGCCAAAGCCCTGCGCCTTGCGGCCCTCTGCCCCACACACTCTAAATGATTCAAGTAGGAATAATTGGTGCGGCCGGCTACACCGGCGGTGAGCTGATCCGCATCCTCATAAATCACCCCTGGGCCAACATCCTCTTCGCGCAGAGCGAGAGCCACGCGGGAGAGCCTGTTTGGACGGCGCACCGCGACCTCATTGGCGAGACGACGCTCACATTCTCGGCCGACGCCCCCGTCAACACGGCCGACGTCATCTTCCTCTGCATGGGTCACGGCAAGAGCCGCGGCTATGTTGAGAAACTGCCCAAGGATTTCAACGGCAAGATCATTGACCTCTCCAACGACTTCCGCCTCCAAGACGCCGCCGACGGCTTTGTCTATGGCCTGCCCGAGGCCTTCCGCCGCGAGATCAAGGCCGCCGACCGCATCGCCAACCCCGGCTGCTTCGCTACCAGCATCCAGCTAGCCCTGCTGCCAATGGCCAAGCTAGACAAGCTCGGGGAGATCCACGTGACCGGCATAACAGGCTCCACGGGCGCGGGTCAGAAACCGTCTGAGACCACTCACTTCAGTTGGCGCGAGGGCAACCTGTCGGTCTACAAGGCCTTCACTCACCAGCACTTGGGCGAGGTCAATGAGACGCTCGCACGGCTGGCCCCGCACTACAAGGGCGCACTCAACTTCGTGCCCGTGAGAGGTTGCCACACGCGCGGCATCATGACGTCGGTCTACTTCGACTGCGACCTTGACGAGGCCGACGCCGTCGAGGTCTACAAGTCTTATTATAAAGACGAGCCTTTCGTCAACGTGGTGGACTTCAACCCCGACCTCAAGATGGTGGTCAACACCAATAAATGCGTCCTCTACGTCAAGAAATATGGCCAGAAGCTCCACGTCTTGTCTTTCATAGACAACTTGGTGAAGGGCGCGGCCGGTCAGGCCGTGGAGAACATGAACCTCCTCTTCGGCCTGCCGGAGAATACTGGCCTCAACCTCAAGCCGTCCGGCTTCTGAGCCTGGCGACAGCAAAAAACAGAACATATGAACCTTTTCGACGTCTACACTCTCTTCGACGTTGTGCCCGTGCGCGGCAAGGGTTGCCACGTGTGGGACGACAAAGGCAACGAATATCTCGACCTCTATGGCGGGCACGCCGTCATATCCGTGGGGCACAGCCACCCGCGCTACGTCCAGGCCATAACCGAACAGCTCAACAAGATAGCTTTCTACTCCAACAGCGTCATCAACCCACTCCAGTCGGTCTTGGCGCAAAAGATTGGTGAGCTGAGCGGGCTGGCGGACTATAGCCTCTTCGTCTGCAACAGCGGGGCCGAGGCCAATGAGAACTGTCTGAAACTGGCATCGTTCCACACTGGCCGCAGCAAGGTGGTGGCTTTCCGCCGCAGTTTCCATGGGCGCACGAGCGGCGCTGTGGCCGTGACGGACAACCCCAAGATTAACTCGCCGTTCAACATGCAGCACGTGGTGCTGTGGGCCGACCTCAACGACTTGGCCTCCGTGGCACTCCATGTGGAGAAAGACGATGTGGCGGCGGTGATCATTGAGGGCATACAGGGCTGCGGTGGCATCCACATCCCCTCGGAGCAATTCCTCAAAGACTTGCTCAATCTGTGCCACGCCCACGGCACGGTCCTCATTGTCGATGAGATCCAGAGCGGCTACGGCCGTTCGGGCAAGTTCTTCGCCCATCAGTATGCCGGCATCAAGCCCGACCTCATCTCCATGGCCAAAGGCATTGCCAACGGGTTCCCCGTGGGCGCGGTGCTGATTAGCCCTGAGTTCAAGGCCGTGAAGGGTATGCTCGGCACCACCTTCGGCGGCAACTACCTCGGCATGGCGGCCGCCATCGCCGTGGCGGACATATATCGTGACGAGAGGCTGGAGGAGAACTCGGCGCGCGTGGGCAAGTATCTTTTAGACAATATGCCCAAGAGCGCGAGAATCAAGGAGGTGCGCGGGCGCGGACTTATGATTGGCATCGAGTTCAACGAGCCCGTAAGCCCCATCCGCCAGAAGCTCCTTTATGACAAGCATATCTTCACTGGCGTGGCTGGTCAAAACATGGTGCGCATCCTGCCGCCGCTCTGCCTCACCACCGCGCAGGCAGATCAGTTCCTCGCCGCGTTCGGCGAAGTGCTGGAGGAGAGATAGTTTGCGATTACAAGTAAAAATCAGACCGTAAGACCTGACGTGCGTCTTGCGGCCTGTTTTTTTACTTTCCTTTACCGGCGTTATAGTCTCCCGCAGAAGCTCGCTATGGTTTGTTGAGCGGCGCTAAAGTGAAATATTACATATCTTTGGATGTCTAAAAGTTGGATTTATGGCAAAACGGATGGAGTTACCAGGTCTTTTTGGACAGCCGCGGGGACACTCTTATACCTACGCCAACGACAAAGCCTTTGCTGTCAGTGGGGCAATCAGTCTTCCTTTTATGCGGTGTGATGAGTTGGCGCATCCGAGGATTGGTAAAAACGAGATAAAAAATATAATTCTTGGGGGTGGCCAAAACTTGCTCAGCCCAGAAAGGCGTTTTGATGCCGTTCTTGTTAACAGTCCAGAAATATTTGATTGAAAGATGAGAGTAGTAGATCTTTTTGCGGGATGTGGTGGCTTGAGTCTAGGGCTTCAGAATGCTGGTTTTGACGTAGTAGCCGCTTTTGACAATTGGGACAAAGCCGTCGCTACATACAGATACAACTTCTTGCACCCTGCTTTTCGGGCAGACTTAATGGATGATGAGGACGTTAGCTTAAAAATAGCAGAATTCAAGCCAGATATGATAGTCGGTGGCCCTCCTTGTCAGGATTATAGTTCAGCTGGCAAGAGGAATGAAGACGGTGGGCGCGCCATACTTACCGTAAAGTTTGCCAAGATTGTGAGCCGCATATCTCCAGAGTGGTTTGTTATGGAGAATGTTCACAATATTGGTAAGTACAAAATGGTGTACGATGCCATTGCCATTCTGAAACATTGCGGCTATGGAATCTCTTTCACTGTCCTTGACGCTTCTTTTTGTGGAGTGCCCCAGAAGCGGAAGAGGTTCATAATGGTCGGGAAGAAAGGTGTTCAAGACGGCTTCTTTGATACTTATTTTAAAAACGGACTATCCGAAAGGCCAATGACAGTGGCCGATTATTTTGGCGATAAGCTAGATATAAAGGCCTATTATAGACATCCAAGAAGTTATGCGCGCAGGGGAATTTTTAGCGTAAATGAGCCTTCTCCTACCATCAGGGGTGTTAACAGGCCAATCCCGACAGGCTATCAGATACACGCAAATGACGCTGCAAACTCTTTGGATGGCGTGCGGCCTCTATCCACCCGCGAGAGAGCCTCAATTCAGACATTCCCTGAGAGCTTTGAGTTCTTTGGAAGCAGAACAGAAGTTGAACAGATGATAGGTAATGCTGTCCCCGTTAACTTGGCGAAATTTGTGGGGAATGCCATAAACGCCTATTTGAAGGATAACAACCAGTAAAAACATTTCCCGACTGGCGCATGCCGCGGCCAGTCGGGAAATATCCATCTATATATTTCTCTTCTACTCCTTGTACAGCGCGCCTGCAAGTGCGCCGACGCCCTCTTCCCCTGCCAACGCGGGGAAAGCGTCCTTGAGGGCCGATGCGAAGCCGCTGGCAGTCTTCTGCTCGTCCAGAAGACTCTTGACCGTGCCGAGATATGTCAGCTTGAACTCCACGGCCTCGCGGCTGGACACTCCACCGTGTCCGCCGACGAAAAGCTCTGCGCCCGATTCCAGCTCGCGCCTCGTCTCCTCAATCTCAGCGTCAACAGCCGCCCTGGAGCCTATCTGTAGCGGGCTGACATGGGCCTTCGCCGGGGCCCAGTGGGTGTAATATACCTTGCCGCCGATGATTATGCTGGCCGCGGGGAAGTCGGAGGCCGCGCCGTGACGGAACAAGAAGTCTACGCCTGCGAGCGTCTTCATGCGGTCAAAGCCGACCTCTGTGGGGGTGACGTCTCTGAGAGGCACAATGGCCGCGCCAAACGTCTTGGCAAATCCGGCCATCATGCCGCTGTAAATTGGCCCCTTGGTGAAGGCGTGCATACCCTTTGGCATGACAACGCCTGTGCGCTGGCTGCCCACATGATAGTCACTTATGACGTTGGCCACCGGTTTGCCTATCGTTTGGAGCAGCTGGTCGAACTCGGCCGCATTGTCCTTGAAAAGCGGCTCTTCCATTGTCACCACCGCGTCCGCCCCCTCAATGATGAAGCTGGCGTCGCCTAGGGCGTCGTTGGTGTTGTACACGTGGACTTTGAAATCCTCAAAGTCAAAGGTCTGCACGCTGCCTTTCTGCTGCGCCGCGGCTGAGGCCGAAATGGCCGCAATGGCTACGCCCAATGTTTTCTTCATTGTCCTATGAGTTTGATTGTCAATATTGCTACCTTTGTGAAACTTGCTGTTCTTGTCTCACGATGCAAATATGACAATCTGTACTCTGTTGTGCAAGTAGGCACGTGAAACTCAAAAGGTTACGCCTGCGTAACCTTTGCTGCTTAACAGCGCATTACGATGAAGATTTTTTTTGAAAAATAAATGAGCTATGGATCGCAACACTCTAGTAGACCCGCTCTTTCCTGACTGCCCGGTGAGGAACATCTTGTCGCGCATTGGCGACAAATGGTCCATTCTGGCCCTACACACATTGGAGGAGGCCAATGGAGAACCCGTGCGCTTCAAGGAGCTCCAGCGCCGCCTTCCAGACATTTCGCAAAAGATGCTCTCCGTGACGCTGCGTACGCTTGAGGAGGACGGCTACGTCTCGCGCAAAGTGTTTGCCGAGGTTCCTCCGCGGGTGGAGTATAGCCTCACGCCACTGTCAGTCTCGTTGCTGCCTCACGTCAATGCGCTTGTGGCGTGGGCTGTCGCTCACTACGATGAGGTCATGTCTTGCCGCAGAGCGAAAGTTGGCGCCAAGCCTACATTTCCTTCATCCTCCCAATCATGTCCTCGCTGAGCGTGATGGTCATCTCCACACGGCGGTTCTTCTCCCTCCCCTCAATCAGGTGATTATTGGCCAGCGGGTAGTCATATGAGAACCCGCGGGCCGAGATGCGCAGCGAGTCCACGCCCTGGCGCGTGAGCAGGCCGGCGATGGCCGTGGCGCGACGGAAAGAGACGGTCATATTCTCGTCATACGGCCCCACGTTGTCCGTATGCCCGTCCACGGTGATGTTCGCCAAGGCCCAAGGCCCCGTCAGTTGCGCCGCTATGGCCGTTATGGCCTCGCGCGTGGCCGTGTTGTAGCCCGTCACGTTTGGCTCGGCTGGAAGCCCCGTCCCGCTGAAGACAACCCTTATGGCCGTCAGGCCGTTCACGTCGCTCACGGTTGTCACTTCGGCTCCCGCCACGGAGCGGCGCAGGCTGTCAGCCTTGGCGCGCACGGCTTTGTCAAGCCTCCTGGCCTTGCGGCTGTCTGGCTTGGTGCCAATGAGCGTCCCCACGGCGGGCGTCTGTCCCGTTGTAGTCCAGTCGGTGCGTTGCGCGTCTGCCGCCGTGGCGGCGCACAGTGTGGCCAGCGCAAAGGCCGTCAATGCTCTCTTCATGATCCCTAAGGTACAAAAAAAAGCGTCTCGCCACACGTGTGGCGCGACGCTCTGTGCCTGTCAGAAGGCCCGTCGGGCAAGACTATTTCTCGCTCTCCGCGGCCTTGATCATGTCTTGGCTAGCCGTGATGTATACCTCGACGCGACGGTTCTGCGCGCGGCCTGCCACGGTGCTGTTGTCGGCCACGGGATACTCTGAGGCCAAACCGCGGGTGGTGATGCGAGAAGCGGGCACGCCGTTCTTGACCAGGAAGTCGGTCACGGCCTTGGCGCGGGCCGCGGAAACCTTCTCGTTGGTGGCCTGAGAGCCGGTGCTGTCAGTGTGTCCCTCGACGGTGATGTCTGCCGTGGAGACATCCTCGCCGGAGGTCAGCGTCTTGGCGAAGTTCTTGAGGTTGGCCTGGGCCGCTGCGCTCAGGTTATGCTTGCCGGTGGCGAACTTGATGCCGTCTTCGCCAAAGGTCACCTGGATGGCCTTCAGGCCATTCTGATCCTGTACCTCATTGACTTGGGCGTTCTGAAGGGCCTCAAGCTCTTTCTTCTTCTTGTCCATCTTCTTGCCGATGATGATGCCGGCAGTGGTGCCTACGGCCGCGCCCGCGGCCGCGCCAATGAGAGCGCCCTTCTTGCGGTTGTTCTTGGCCACGAGGGCGCCTACGCCCGCGCCGACGGCCGCGCCCGCGCCGCCTCCAATGAGGCCACCCTTAGTCGCGCTGCTAGCGTTGCAGCCAGTAAGAACAACGGCGACGCTCAGGCCGGCCATCATGATAAGATTCTTCAGTTTCATTGTGTTGTGTATGTTATGTTTGTTGTTAGCGAACGTCTTGCGCTTGCCATACTCCTCGCAAGCACGCGTTCATATACGCAAAAGGAGACTCTAGGTTTCTGCGCCAGCGCCAATTATTCCCAAAAACAGGCCTCTCTTTTTCTAGCGCGTGTCTCCTCACCTCTTTGCTTGGCGTAATGTCGCGGGGCTTCACTACCTTTGCGCTCGTATAAGGAAATAATGATTAGCTCTACACAAAAATGATCGAGTACGTAGACCACACAAAATACACCTATAAGGTGGCAGACATCAACCTGGCGCAGTTCGGCAGGGACGAGATAACAATCTCTGAGCTTGAGATGCCTGGACTCATGGCCCTCCGCGAGAGGTATAAGGGGCAAAAGCCCCTCAAGGGCGCGCGCGTCACCGGCTCGCTCCACATGACCGTGCAGACGGCCGTGCTCATTGAGACCCTCGTGGCCCTGGGGGCCGACGTTCGCTGGTGCTCTTGCAACATCTATTCCACCCAGGACCACGCCGCCGCCGCCATAGCCAAGGCCGGCGTGCCCGTCTTCGCATGGAAGGGCGAGAGCCTGGCCGAGTACTGGTGGTGCACCAAGATGGCGCTCGACTTCGGCAACGGCCTTGGCCCCAACCTCATTGTCGATGACGGAGGAGACGCGACCCTCCTCATTCACAAGGGCGTTGAGTTTACTGACCATCCCGAGCTCTACTCCAAGAGCTATGCCGACTGCGGAGAGGACTTTCAGGAGCTCGTGGAGCTGCTGCACACTGTCCGCGGCCAGTTCGACTGGAAAAAGATTGCCGCAGGCGTCAAGGGCGTGAGTGAGGAGACGACCACGGGCGTGCATCGCCTCTATCAGATGATGGAGCGCGGCGAGCTGCTCTTCCCCGCCATCAACGTCAACGACTCCGTCACCAAGAGCAAGTTTGACAACCTCTACGGCTGCCGCGAGAGCCTGGCCGACGGCATCAAGCGAGGCACCGACGTCATGATTGCCGGCAAGGTCGTCGTGGTGTGCGGCTACGGCGACGTGGGCAAGGGCTGTGCCCAGAGCATGAGGGGCTTCGGCGCGCGCGTCATCGTGACAGAGATCGACCCCATCTGCGCTCTCCAGGCCGCCATGGAGGGCTATGAGGTCCGCACGGTTGACGAGGTCGTGGAGCAAGGTGACATCTTCGTCACCTGCACAGGCAACTGCGACATCATCACGGCAGAGCATATGGCCAAGATGAAGAACCAGGCGATAGTCTGCAACATTGGCCATTTCGACAACGAGATTCAGGTGAGCCGCCTTGAGCAGTGGCCTGGCATCAAGGAGCATAACATCAAGCCGCAGGTGGATCAGTTCACATTCCCCGACGGCCACTGCATCATCCTGCTCAGCCGAGGCCGCCTGGTAAACCTCGGCAACGCCACGGGCCATGCCAGCTTCGTCATGAGCAACTCGTTCACCAACCAGACTCTGGCACAGCTAGACTTGTGGCAAAAGGACTACAAGGTGGGCGTATACCGCCTGCCAAAGGAGCTTGACGAGGAGGTGGCGCGCCTCCACCTGGCCAAGCTCGGCGTGCATCTCACCACCCTGTCGCAGAAGCAGGCCGACTACATCGGCGTGAAGGTCGAAGGGCCCTATAAGGCGGACTTCTACCGCTATTAGTCTGCTGCGCGGCCGGCAATAAGCCTCGCCCCCGCCCCGGCCTTGCGGCCAGGGCGGGGGCGAGGCTCTTTATTTCAGCATCTCGGCGCGCTGCGTCAGAAGTAGCCGAGCCGGCTTGTGGGGGTCACGTTCGGCTCGTCATCCATATCTTCCTCTTCCCCGTAGTCCCAGCGCGGCGTGGAGTTCACCGAGTCGGCCTTCACTGTCATCTGGCCTGTCGCGTAGGCCCCAACGAAGCCGTAGCCCCCGTTCACGTTTTGGCTGACGGCAAGAGGGTACTCATAGGCCAAGTCGTCGTTGCTGTCTTCATAGTCCGTCATGCTCGTCAGGTGGCGCGCCGTGTTGTCAGATAGCGTCATGACGTCCACAATGACGGAGTCCAAGGCATGCGTGCGGTAGTAACTGTACGCGCGTAGCGTCTCGCTCTCACCGCCCGACGTGCGCGTGGCCATGCCGCCCGTGAAGAACAGCGGGGCGTGGCACAAGCCATAGCGGTAGGCGCGCAAGATGCAACATGCCGTCTGCCGCGGCTCGGCGGTGACGAAGCGGGCGAAAAAATTGGCGTACCTGCCGTCATGGTACGTCTCGGCCCATACGGAGTCAACCGCGGGCGGCTGCGGCACCGTCTCTGGTTCCGACTCCGCCAACCCGTAGGTAGGGCTGGTGGCTCGCAGCGAGTAGGCGCGGCCCGAGGTAATGTTCACCTCGCCCGGCAGCAGGTAATAGGCGAAGCGCGTGGCCACGTCGGCGCTCAGCCTGCGTCGCGCGTTGCGATGGAGCGTGGCCACAATCTGCCCGTCGCGCAGCAGCTCCACCGTGGCGTCCGTCACGCTGTCCGCCCCCTCGGCCCGCTCGGGCGGCAAGCTGTGATGCACCTCGGCAAAAACGCCGTGCCCGGCCGAGATGTAGCCGTTGAGAACCAACTGGTCGCCCGCATAGTCCGACGAGTAGTCTTCATAAGACACCATCTCGAAATTGCCTGGCAAAAAGTAGTCGCAGCCCGTGGCCATGATGCCCCATACTGAGACGATGGCCGCTGCCAATATTCTGGTTTTCTTCATCTGTTTCTCTCTTTTTCAAATTGGCCCCGTGCGGCTCAGAACCATATGGAGTAGCTGAGTGACGGCAATATGGAGTAGTCCGATTCCACTTCGGCCTTGCTGTCTCGGCCGCCATATCTCACTCTAGAGGGGTTTTTGTGGGCGTAGGCGTTATATATGTTCATTGTCCACTTCATCCTCACCCCTCGGCGGCCCGTATGCTCGCGCGAGGCGTTGAGATCCAGACGGTGGTAGGCTGGCGTGCGGCGGTTGTTTATGTCGGTGTATACCAAGTAGCTGAAGTCGCTGACCATGTCGCCCCTCACCCTGGCCGTGGGCATGGTGAAGGGGTTGCCGGAGGCCAGGTTGAACGTGGCGCTGGCGTCCCACAGCCTGTTTATCTTCCACATGGCCACGAGCGTCAGCTGGTGCTTGCGGTCGAAGAGGAATGGGAACCACCGCCCGCCGTTGATGTTGGCGAACTTACGCTCACTCACCTGAAGGGTGTAGGCGGCGTTGAGGCTCACCCCGTGGTCAAAGTCCTTCGAGGCCATCAGCTCTAGGCCGTAGGCTCGCCCGTCGCCATCGGTGTTCACGCCCTTGTCTAGCGTCTTGCCACCGCTGTCCAGCACCTTCATGCTGCGGAAGTGGAGCAAGTGGCTCATCTTCTTGTAGAAACCCTCCATGGAGACGTTTATGCGCCTCTCGTCATCGGCAAAAAAGAGGCCCGCGGCCCATTGGTCGGCGTGCTGTGGGGGCATCTGCTTCGTGGCGGCCATCCACGCCTCGCTCTCCACCTCCCCCACATAGTTGAGAATGGCGTGGTTGAACTGGTTAGAAGAACTATATCCGGCCTTGACCGAAAGCCTCGGCGATATGAGGAAACGCGTTGAGAGTCGAGGCTCCAGACGCATGTATGTCGTGTCGTCAACGTGATATGCCGTGGCGCGCAATCCCGCGTCCAGGCTCCATCGGCTCGTGAGCCTCATCTCGTTGTCGGCATATAGGCTCGCCTCCACGGAACGCGTCTTGCCTCCTGCCGCCGATGTGCTGTCTCTTCGGACTCCTTTCGCGTCAATGTCATAAAACTTCATTCTCGATGGCCTGAAGATATATCTGCTCACCTCGCCTCCGCCTTTAAAATGACATATGCCGGCATCCGCCTCCATACGGCTGTTGAGAGACAGGTCCTGGAGTTCGCTAGCGTGCCTCATGCCACTGCGCGTAAACTCTTTGTTCGTCATGTTTCTCGTGTCGGTGTCGCTCCGGGTGGTGTTTCTGTAACTCGTCAGTGAGGCTTGCGTGCGCCAGAAGACGCGCGTGAAACTCTTCGAGAACGCCAGCGAGGCGGCGTTGTTGCGTATGGCCGTGCGGCCCACCTCGCGATCGGCCACCTCGCGCATGCCGATGGCCTCGCCCCAGTGCTCGAAGTCCGACCCTATGATGGCGGAGAGGGTCAGCGAGGCCGTGGGTGAGACTCGCCACCGCACGCGGCCATTTATGTCATAAAACGAGTCGCTCACATAGTTGGAGTTCATAGAGTTGTAGGTCGAGGGGGCGTTGAAGTCCAAGTTATTGAAGTCCCTCTTGGCCTTTATGTTGAACAAGTCGTTATATCCCGCCCTGGCCGCCAGGCTATATGTCAGCCTCCCGTCCCCAATGGGGCCTTCTGACGAGAGCGCGCTGGATAGCATGCCCACGCTCAGGTGGTGATGCCGTTCCTCGGTGTTCCCGTCTCGGCTAAGCACGTTTATCACCGATGCCAGCCTGCCTCCATATTCGGCGGGGAAAATGCCCTTGAAGACGTCTACGTTCCTCACAATGTCCGTATTGAAGAGCGATACAAGGCCAAACAGATGGTTGGAGTTGTATATCTTCATCCCGTCTAGCAAAATGAGGTTTTGCCCCCGGTCGCCGCCGCGCACAAATATGTCTGACATCCCGTCTCGCCCGGCCGAGACGCCTGGCAAGAACGTTATGGCCTTCATCACGTCCGGCTCTCCCGAAAACGACGGCATGGCCCCCACCAGAGCCACAGGCACCGAGCTTTTGCTCATCTGCGTCATCTCCACCTGCGGCACTGTGGCGCTCACTGTCACCTCGTCTAGTGTCAAGTCTTTGGGTTTGAGGCGGATCACCATTGAGCTGTCCGCCCATTGCGCAGCTTTGAGTTCCACTGGGTCGTATCCCATGCAAGATATTGTCAGGCTGGTGCCTGGTGTGGCTTGTAGGCTGAAAAATCCGTAGCTGTTCGTCGTCGTGCCTCGCCCCGTTGCGGGGTCGGCGCAGCTGGCGAAGGCCACGCTTTCGCCCGTGCGCGCGTCAACCACGTGGCCGCTCACGGTCCGCGTCTGGCCAATGGCGCCAGGGCTTGCAGCCGCCAAAACTGCCGCGGTCAGCATCCCCAATCTTCGTGTTTTCACGTCTCTTCTCTTGATAAATGGTTCAGAAAATCCGGTAGCCAATCTTGCCGGTCACCTGCCTTACGCGAAAGGAGCTCATGCTTTGTGTGTCATCCTCCCAGAAGTCGTTCAGATCGCGCCGAACTACTATGCCAGCTATGAACCGTTTATACTCCAAGTTGAGGCCGAAAAGGAACGTTGGCGTCACGGCGTGATACTTAAAAGAGCCTCGGTAAAGAGAGCTAAGATCCCCGCTCCCGTAGGTCTTTTGCGTGAAATTTATCCCTTTGTGCACTAGGAAGGAGGCTCCCAGCCCCACGTACGGCCTCACGACATTTCGCAAGGTTCTGTATTCAAGTTTTAATGGGACTGTCACAAAGTCAAAAGAGTGCTTGTGCAGCGGCATCTTATGCTCCACTCCATGAACGTCTCGGTAGCCGCGCAGTGCGCCATATGTACGGATATGGTCATACTGTGTGCCAGAGTATAGTCCCAAGCCATGCTTGAACTCGTAGCCTGCATTGACGTCTGCTCCCCAGGAGAAAGAAGCGTGAAATGTCATGGGCAAATAACTCTTGCGCCTGTCCTCATCTTGCATAAACCTCAGGTTGCTGCGTCCCACTCGCACGCCACCGTCAAGACGCCATTGGGCGTTTACAGAGGTCGAAAGTAGAAATAAGATGAGAGCAATTGTTGTTTTCATAACTATTTTCTGTACTCTTCTTCGAAGAGATTATATAGGGATATGTCGGTGGAGCCAATGGTATTCATCTCTTCGGAAGAGATAGAACCCAAAAGACTAAGGAAATATGGTGCTTCTGGACTTATCTCAAAAGCCCGCCCCCTGTATAAGTCTTTTACTGGCACAATGTGACTGTGGTTTACTCGGTTCGACTTGCCATAGTAGTCGCCGGGATATAACTCTTCACAGTGCAAGCCCCTTATCTCTGGCAGAGACGGGTGGTGAACTCTGGCCATAACACCCCGGTAGACATTTGAACACCGGTGCTCTCTCCATCTGCGCCTCTTCTTTTCGAAGTTCTTAGACCTTTGCTCAATTTGTATCTGCGCATGCTCAATTGGTGTTTTACCGTCTTGCACCAACTCTACACAAATTGAGTAATCCATCCAGTGGTGCTGGTTTCTTGTCTTGCCGCTTAATCTGGTGATTCTCTTTTCAGTAGTGGTGGCTTTGAGGTTTCCTCCCGCTCTGTGATTTAGAACATTGCCCGGTAAGCCATTGGGAACTACGCCCGTGCGCAGGGCTGCGTCAACGTCTGACTCAGTTCCGCTCTCCACGGAGGCCATGCTTTGGTTGTCCACCTTGCAAATGGTGTTTCCAATGTAGAAATAACCCTCCTTGTTTGCCACGGCGGCCAGCATTAGCGGGATGTCTGTGTCAATCATGCTGTCCGCTGAGACGCTGAAGATGTCGGCTCTTCCCATGGCTTCCCCTAGCCGTAGCTCGAAGTTGTCCATCACTTCATCGGTGTACGTCAGCAGCGAGCTGAACCCCTGGCTCGTCTCCCAGGCCTTCCGCTCGTCTGGGTCCATATTGGCCAACTCCACTCCAATGCGGAAGTAGTCATCGGATGTTGCGAAGTGCAGGGCGTCTTGCTCCACGGTTAGTTCTTGGGCGGTTGCGAAGGTGGCTTTGTCGCTTGGTGTGAGGCTCTCATCGCAGCAAGCGATGGTTGTGACAGCCAATGGCAATGCCCAAAGTGTCACTTTTCTAAGTGTCATGTAATTAAGAATTTCGTGTAGGTTTAACTTGGTCGGGCAGAACTTATAAAATGTGCTGCGTCGCGGTGGGTGCGGTGCAAGCTGTTGTTCGTTATAAGTGCAGCTCAATTGTTGGCGCAAATTTATAATATTCTGAATGAATACGCAAATTGCGTATGTGGTTTTGGTCAATGTTTTGGATAGGTTCGGCGGTAAGGGTTGCATCCATATATAATAGTCCCTGTCAGCATCCCCCAAAAGCTCCGTGTCTTCACGTCTCTTGGTCAAAAGTTCAGAAAATCCTGTAGCCAATCTTGCCAGTCACCTGCCTGACGCGAAATGAGCTCATGCTTTGTGTGTCATCCTCCCAAAAGTCGTTCAAGTCGCGCCGCACCGCTATGCCCGCAATGAACCGCTTGAACTCCAAGTTAAGGCCGAAAAGGAACGTTGGCGTCACGGCGTGATATTTAAAAGTGCCCCGACAAAGAGAACTAAGATCACCGCTCCCATGTTTTTTTGTGTGAAATTTATCCCTTTATGCACTAGAAACGAGGCTCCCAGCCCCACATACGGCCTTACGATATCGCGCAAGGTTCTGTATTCAAGTTTTAGCGGGACTGTCACAAAGTCAAAAGAGTGCTTGTGCAGCGGCATCTTATGCTCCACTCCATGCACATCTCGGTAGCCGCGCAGTGCGCCATATGTGCGGATGTGGTCATACAGCGCGCCGGAGTAGAGTCCCAAGCCATACTTGAACTCGTAGCCTGCATTGGCATCCGCTCCCCAGGAGAAAGAAGCGTGAAATGTCATTGGCAAATAACTCTTGCATCTGTCCTCATCTTGCATAAACCTCAGGTTGCTGCGTCCCATTCGCACGCCACCGTCAAGTCGCCACTGGGCGTTCGCCAAAGAGGAAAACAGAGAAATGACAACGATGAAAATGTTTTTTCTAAAAGATGCTAGAGAAAATACCGCAAAGGTAATCCTCGTATGTGTCATTAAAACAGAAATTTTTATGTTGGTTTAACTTTAGTGTGAGTGACTTGCAAACTATTTGCCTTGCGGTGGGTGCGGTGCTAGCAATTGTTCGTTATAGGTGACCCTCAATTTGCCTTTGCAAAGGTATGGTATTTCGAAAGAATCCCATTCGCCATCGGCTGGCGGCGCAGCTATATTCAACCAAACCCGAGCCTCCTCCACGCAAAACTGCGCCATTCCTCAACAAACATCCTGGTCGCCTGTGCGGGTAAAACAACGCGCCCGCGCACACACAAGGCGCGGGCGCGAAAAGGCTTTTTCTGTTCGCTGTGGCTTGCCTATTTGTTTATGCTGACTCCGGCCATGATGTGACCAGGCATCCTGCCGTAGCGCGATGTTGCGCACACGGAGGGTGTGGTGCTTTCCGTCACCCAGTCGCGGCCGTCCAGGTGCCCTATGTTCATTCCGCTGATTTTGAAGGTTAAGAACTTCCACTTGTATGAGGCCGCGATGTCAGCGTCGCGGTCCACCACGGAGTAGCTGGAGTTTGTGCCTTTGCTCCACTTACCGGTGAGGGTGGCGGAGAATTTCTTTCGGGAATATGTGATGGCGGCTTTAGCCCCATAGTTTTTGCCGGTGTTCTCTATGTCCAGCCGCTCTATTTTGGTGCGAGCCCACGAGTAGTTTCCGCTCACTTCGGCGTTGACGGGGATGGAGTGGAAGCGCGTCTGCAGGCCTAGTGTCCCACGGGCGTTCCGGTCTTTCATGTCTTGCGCCTCGCCGCCGCGAGATGTCCGCGTGTTTGTGCCGCCCGCCTCTGCCGAGGCCTTGACGTAGAGTGGAATCCCGCCGACTCCTTTGTTCAAGTAGGCTCTCACGCTCGCCGTCTCATTCCGTCCGCCTTCGCGGTTCTGTTGGGTGCTTATGTAGCCGTCCGTTACGTAGTCTTTCATCAAGGCTCCGGTCTCTTTGCCGTATGAGACTGTGGCATAGACCACTGTTCGTGAGAATTGGCTGAAGAGGCTATATGTCAGGTCGGCTTTGAGCTGCCGTGAACCCTCCGCGCCCGCTGCCGACGGCAGCCTCAGTGCGTCGTAGGCCGTTAGCAGCGTCATGCGCGAGATGTCGTCCAGGCTCCGCGGCGCATATTTGTAGCTGGCGTTGGCCGCCAGTTTGCTGGCTTTGCTGAAGGCCCACCCCATGCGCACAGAGGGTTCCACGGCCCATTTCCACCATTCGCCCCGCCCGCCGGTGTCGGCTTTTTGCCCATATGCCACCACCTGCACGCCTGCGTCGAATGTCCACAGCCCCTTGGCCCGGGTCAGTCCTGCATACGCGCTCAGTGTGTTGTCTGTCAGTTTCTCTTTGCCTTGGCCTGCGTCGGCTTTGGCTTTCCACAGCCCTGTGCTTGCTGTCGCCTGGCCTTTTATTCCCACTCCGAGGCCTATCGGCACAATGACGCCGGCGTGGCAACTTGCGCCAAGCTCTTTTGTCTCGCGCTTTTGGCCAAAGCCCGCATCCGTGCGCAGTGCGTCTGGCAACCGCCTGTCTGTGGTGGCCCGTGTCCGACTGTCGGAGTGACGCGCCGTGAGGCTCAGGCCGTAATATGCCATCCGTCCGTCGCGCAGCGTGCTGGCCGTAAGCGTTTGGCTCACCCCTGCCGAGCGTAGCCACGTGTCGTCATCGTGGTTTGTCGTGGCGCCGTCAGTCTCGCTCTCGTTGTGGGCCGATGTCTTGTCGCTCCGTGTCCACATAAGTTTTGTCGTGGCTCGTAGGCTCAGTCGTCCGCCTCGGTCTAGTTTTTGGTTCAGGAGGGCTGTGGCTAGTCGTCCTTCCTTGTCATCGTTTGTCGCGTTCGCGCGCCGTAGCGGCCCGTTTCCCGTGACATATTTCACCGAGCTCTCGCTCCGTCGCTTGGCGGCCGTGGCGTGTCCTATTGCGCTAATGTTCAGCGTGTAGCCGCTTCTGCCCGTTATGGTGGCGTTGGCCGACGCCACTCCTGCCGTCCTCCTGTGCTCGTCCTCGCCCTTGGCCAGTATGGAATACTCTTCATCGCTGATTGTCAGAGCCTCTCCTTTCTGCGCCGCTTCGCTTAGGCTGCTCATGCCTCCGGAGGCGTTTATGTAGTCCATGATGGAGAATACGGCCTCGCCCGTGTTGTTGACGTTGAATGTGGCGGAGCCGCTCTGGGCGGAGCCGAATGAGAATGCCGAGCTGCGGAGGTCGAACTTGTTCTTGGCGCCGCCCATGGCCTGGGCGTAGAAGGCGGTCTTGCGCGTGCCGTCAGTCTTTATGTTCATGGCCGTCTTGCGCCGCGAGCTGAAGGCGTCGGCCACGTTGCCGTCAGAGTAATTCTCTATCAGTTCAACGCTTTCGGCAAAGTCGGCCGGCAGTGTCTTGGTCGCGCTGCCGCCCGACAGGGCGTCTTTGCCGTCCACCATGAACTTTTCCACTTTCTGGCCCTTGAACGTCATGCTCCCGTCTTCTTGCACGGCCATGCCCGGCAGTTTCTTTATCACGTCCGCCATGTTCTGCTCGCTGCCGTTGCGGAAGACGGATGTTGTGAACGTCACGGTGTCTGTGCCCACTTTTGCCCCGTAGGCCGAGGCTTTTACCGTCACGTCGGCTATCGTCTTGCTGTCTTCGCGCATCCTTATGCGCAAAAACGTCTCTTTGCCCCACGCCTGGCGGTGTGTCTGGTAACCCACGCTGCGCACTGTGACCCACCACTTTGCGTCCGTGTCTTTTATCTTCACCTTGAAGCTTCCGTCTTGCCCGCTCACAGCGAAGCTGCCTACGCTTTTCCCAAGGCTGTCGGCCGATGTGGCTATGGTCGCGAACGGCAGTGGCTCGCCTCGCTCGTCGGTCACGGCCCCGCGCAGCTCAAAGGCGTTCTGAGCCGAGGCCCCGAGCCCCAGTGCGAGGCTCAGGGCCAACATAATTGTGCGTTTGGTCATGCTGATTCCTTATAGTTCAATCACTTGTATCCCGCCACCCTCTTTGGCCCCTATGCTGGCCATGAATCGTCTCTCCGCCTTTTTATATTCTTCTGCCGTCACCGTGTCTTTCTCTCTAGGCTGTTTTATGGGGATGTCTGGCCGCGTGGCCTCAATCTGCGTGGCCTCATAGTCCGCCCCCGGGGTGCTCAGTTTTAATATTAGTCCTGGCGTGCCGTTCGTCCCCATCGGGCCCACGGGGGCCGCTATCTCCGGGCAGAACCATGCCACGGTTTGCGCGGTGTCCGGCCCCGCCGTGGCGCGGTAACATAGCTTGCCGAGTATGGTCTTGCTTTTCTCCGTGTCTATGTCCCAGTCAATGTCCAGCATAGTACCTTTCACAACGAACTCTTTGTCCATCAGGCTCTTCGTCTCTAGTGTTTTCCGCGTGCGTAAGTTCATATAGTGCCTCGCCTGCTTTGCCACGTCTACTCCTGCGGTGTCCGTCTTCTCGCCTCTGCAAAAAGTAACGTCAGTGCCGTTGTAATAGAGCGAGAATGTCTCCTTGTAGTTTTGAAAATAGTCCATCGTTGCCTGCCTTGTGGCAATGTCCTCAATCTGGTCCAGCGTCTTGGGCGTCTTTAGAGTGTTGACGTATTGCACGTCGAGAGCCACGGGCTGCGCGGTGGCGGCTATGGCCGACATGGTTGCAAGCAGGCTGGTGAAGATTGTCTTTGAGTGTGTCATAGAGTGGGTGTGTTAAAAGTCAAAAGAGCAATGACGAGCCACCAAACGGGCTAGCCATTGCCATAGGTGATTAGCGAGCCTATCTCCTGCCGGGGACGATAATTATAACTACGTCGTCAGGGACTTCGATCACCACATCTCCGTTGCCACCCTTGACGATGACCACGGTCTCGCACTTTGCGGCATCGGTGACTGAAGTGCTGCTGGTGGCTGCGATGTTGAGGCCAAGCCCGTTGTGGTTGCTTGCTGCTGCCTTCGCTGTGTCAGGCAAGAATGCTGCGACCAAGGCCAATGCAGCTACTAGCAGAATCTTCTTCATTGTAATGAATCTTTAAATTGAACATTTAGAAGCTGTTTTGAATTATGTGAAAATAAATGCTATGCGACAGCGTAAATAATTAAAAGTCAGTTGGTTAAACA